>CAVAGP010000001.1:0-154249 GCA_963588175.1 Faecalibacillus sp.
AATAATTTTGCCGTCCTGTTAAGTGATTTTCAGGATAATGATCGGGCAATATCGGTGAAGTCTAAACAGACTGTTAATCAATATTTTAGTATTGATATTGATAAACTTCTGCAAGATAATGCCGAGATAAATTAACTAGTAATATAGTTAATCATCGTAACGCATAGTAGATGAAACTGAAAAGAATATAATTCTACCAAGAGTGTCCGACTTCTTTTTTTTAGAAGAAAATATATGCTGACCTATATAGAAATATATAGAACTATAAGATAAAAAACTTATAGGATAACAATGTGAAACCTACGATTTTTGACGCAGAAACTGGTAGAGAGATCGTTTCGAGTGACGGTAAAATGATTGCCGCATAATGAAATTCATTATGAAAACTCTCTTAATTCGGTGAAGGCTGAGACGCTAATACCGAGCCAAGCTTTATAGAAATATAAAGAAGGTGTAACGACTACAAATATAATTATAAGAAAAAACATCAAGTATGGATAAAAATAAAAAGGCATTATTAATAGGATTAATTTTAGGAGACGGCCACTTAAATCCGCGCAGTGGAGTTGTATTAGAAATTATGCATGGATCTAAACAAAAATTTTATTTAGACTATAAAAACAAATTAATTTCTAAACTATTAAACTGTAAACCGTGTAATCCTTATTATAGAAAAACGACCGATTGTTATAAAATATCAAAGGGACATCGATATTTTAAAATTCTATATAAATGAATTTATAAAAACAAAATTAAGTGTTTTTCTAAAAAACTATTATCGTATCTAACTCCAGAAGCGATTGCTTTATGGTGAATGGATGATGGTACACATGTAATAGAATGCAGACATACTCCAGGAGTTATTTCGGCTCATAAATTTTGTTTGTATACTTTTACGAATAAAGAAGATACACAAAATATTATAGATTTTTTTATGGATAATTACAATATTAAATTTTATCCAATAAAAAGACTATTAAAAGATGGAAAAGAAGCTTTTTATTTGCAATGTAGAACTAAAGAAGGTAGAAAGTTATCTAATTTATTAAGGCCGTACATTATTCCTGGAATGGAATATAAAATAATGCGAAAAGAAGAATGTTAATTATATTTGCACGAACAGAGAGCACCTAATATTAGGTGAAGATATAGTCTGAACTTACATAAAATCAAGTGTAAGAATCTATATATAAACAATATAGAACTAACAAATTGTTAATTGCTCAGGTAGAGCGCTTTGCTACAAAGATGCTCTTTACGAGACTCAACACCAAGTACTTCAATAAAGCTCTTCAAATTATTATAAGTAAGCTCGAAAAGCCTAAATTTTGTGGGCTATTATAATGAAAATTATAATTAAAAATTTACTAAATTGCTGGGAGGTCCTTGCGATTTTACAACTAAAATATAGTCCGAAAGGAGATATGAATGTTTAAAAATGTAAAATTGGGATAATCAGCAGCCAATCTCCTGGAGCCTTTAAGGTATGGAGCAGGTTCAACGACTAGTTTTAAACGTAAGCTCAAGTGGGCTGAAAAAGTAAATAACTTATGGAATTAAATTGAATTTTATAATCTACCCATAAATATAAATTCAAAATTCAACAAGTTAATGATATAGTCTGAACTACATAGTAATATGTAGAGTTGATTTAACGAATCAACGTAACATTTTGACGGGTAACAACATTGCCTTTATTTGCAATACTGCGATAAATTAATGTCGCATTAATTAGAAATAATTAATTAAAAATTTACTTAATTGCTGGAAACTCTTAAAACTTAAGTGCTATAATAAAATAGAAATATTTTATGAATGCTTAATAAACGAAAGATATATAGACAACCAGCAGCCAAATTCCTAAACATTTTATGCATGGAAAAGGTTCAACGACTAATAGACTCAAGCGAGTCAAAAAAGTAAACATCTTATGAATAAAATAAAATATAAATGAATTGTGTACATTACTATAAATAAAATAAACGGAAAATTTTATATAGGTTGTCACAAAGTGTTAGATCCTAAAAAGTGGGATGGATATATTGGTCATGGTATCTATAGCATGTCGGGTGCGAAATACTTGAAAAAAAATGGTAATTGGCCATTCGTAAATGCTGTAGTAAAATATGGATATGATAATTTCAAACGAACAACATTAAAAATTTTTGATGACGAAAAGAGTGCACTACTTTTTGAAGAAACTTTAGTTACAGAAGAGTTAATAAAATCAAAGGAATGTTATAATGTAACTATTGGAGGAAAATCATCTACATGATTTTTGATGCAAAAACGGATTTATAAATTCGATTTAAAAGGTAATTTTTTGCAATCGTATCAATCAATAAAAACTGCAGCAAATAGCTGTAATTTAGATCAAGCAAACATCATTGCTTGTTTAAAAGGTAGGCAACATACTTGCGGTGGATTTTATTGAAATTATGAAAAGAAATTTGATTATGTTGCATACAATCCCGAAAAGAAGGTGTGCCAGTATGATCTAAATGGAAATTTAATAAAAGTTTGAAATAGCATACAAGAAGCAAAAATTGCATTAAATACAACTGCAATTTGCAGGGCGATTAAAAATAAGTCAACTGCAGCAAAATACCAATGACGTTATTATAATGGTTCTTTAGAAAATATAGATCCATATAAAAAGATGAAGATATAGTCTAATCTTATAAGAGATTATAAGCAGTTTAATAAACGGATGTAAATTAGCGACTTACATCGAATATAATGGTGAAACGAAATTCAGGATACTCTTTCTTCTTGGATTCGTGATTGGAAGACGGAAGGAACCTTCCTTTATTCTAAAGCAAGTAATGGTTATGTTGACCTTGGAGCTACTTATCAATCATACAGCTTCGCAGGTGAGAAATTGTATTGCCTGCTCTAACTCGAAAGAGTTTTAAAATAAATTTACTTAATTGCTGGAAAATTCTTAGAGTCGTAAAAACTACAACGGAGTTATAAATAGCAAACGTGAATGTTTAAAAATTTTACGAATTGGACAATCAGCAGCGAAATCTTTTGTCTTAGACGAGAGAGACGTTCAACGACTAGTAAGTCCTTTTATAGGCATAAATTAGAAATAATTGAAATAGTAAACAACTTATGAATAATTGAATATTTTATATTACTGTAAATAAAATAAACAGTAAATTTTATTATGGTGTGCATTATACAAATATTTCAGTACCAGATGGTTACATCGGACTGGGAATTTATAATGAATCCGTTGCAAAACAGATAAAGAAATCCGGTAAAAATTACCCATTTGTTAATGCTGTTGTTAAATACGGATATAAAAATTTTGAAAGAACAATTATTAAAATATTTCCAGATTCGGAAGAAGGAGAAAAAGACGCTTTTAATTTGGAAAAATTAATTGTTAATGAAACTCTGCTTAAAAGTAAAAATTGTTATAACTGCGCTTTGGGTGGCAAAGGAGACGTTTCTCCAGAGCTTTATAAAAAAATTTATCAATTTGATTTAAAAGGTAATTTTATAAGATCTTATAAAAATGCCCGAGAGGCAGCAAAATCTGTATGTTTAGATAATGAATGTTCAGCAAGATCTGCAATTAAGAATTGTTGCAGAAGAATAACAAACTCTGCATATGGATTTTATTGGAGTTATAAAAAGGTCTTTGAATGAGAACCATCTAAAAAAATAAGAGAAGTTGCTCAGTATACAATTTCAGGAAGATTTATTAGAAAATTTAAAAGCCTAACTGAAGCTGAAGAAATTCTGTGTTTAAACTCAATAGATCAGGCAATTAAAAGAAATTGACTTTGTGGTGGTTATCAATGAAGATATTATACTGGGGAGAAGAATATATCAGGATACGAAAGCATTTTTACGAAAAACACAAATAAAAAAATTGATATGTTTGATAAACATGGAAATTATTTAAAAACATATGCTTCAGTACAAGAGTGCGCAAAAGCAGAGAATCTTTCCACAAGTCAAATAAATAGAGTTTTGAAAAAGATTATTCATACCCACAAAGGGTTTCAATTCAAATATTCGCAAGTTGAAGATATAGTCTAGTTTAATGGGAAACCATTAATGTTTTGAATACAATTACCTTTAAGATCGACAGATCAATGGATGTAGAATATCCTACAAGAAAATATGGTCTGATGATCGATCTCACAGCAGACTCTGCTAGTGGGAAACCGGCCATTAAATGGCAGTGGCCACGTTAAGTGATTAACGTTAAATAAATCCTTCTAATTGCTGGAAAACCCTATTAATAGGATAATCAGCAGCTAAGCATGCGGTAAGCAGGCACTTAGTGTAGCACGCATGAAAGTTCAACGACTAGTCCGAATGGACGTAGAATAAAAATATTCGAAATGGAGGAAAACTTAAATAATAATGTAAAATATATAGTCTATGTGACTATAAATAAAATAAATAAAAAAATATATGTTGGAGTTCATAAAACAGAATCTGATCATTTTGACGGCTATTTAGGAGATGGAGTAAAAATCTCTAAGCCAAGCAGTTATAAGAACTCCAAGACACTTTTTCATAGAGCCGTAAATAAATATGGTGTAAACGCTTTTATCCGATTTACTTTATTTTCTTTTGATACAGCAAAAGAAGCTTTTGATAAAGAGGCAGAAATAGTAAATATAGAGTTTTTAAAAAGAAAAGACGTTTACAATACTACTTTAGGAGGAAATAAGCCTCCGACAAAGTATACAAAAATTTACCAATATGATTTAAATGGTGATTTTGTTGCCGAACACGATTCAATTATTTCTGCGGCAAAAAAACTTGGGATAAAATCTTTACTTGTTTCCGAGGGAATAAAGAAGAAACAGGCGTCCCATGGATTTTTGTGATCATATGAAAAACTTGATAAAATAGAACCGTATAATAATTGTAAAAAGCCTAGAAAAGTTGGTGTATATAATTCTTCTGGAGAATTGATAAAAACATATTCATCCATTCAATCTTGCAAAAAAGATTATTGTGGTTGCGTACACGTTTTATATGGCACAAGGAAAAAGTGTAAAAATTGTACATTTAAATTTTTAGATTAAGTTTATGATATAGTCTGAACATTATAGAAATATAATGATAACATAAATTTGGGCCCAATTTACATTCAAGGGTGGAGAATTCATCCACAACTGGATTGTTGGTGTAAAAAATACCACTTGCACCACTATATAGTGATATATAGTTAAAAACTCCGTAAAAACGGTGAAGTCTAAACTTTTTAGCATGATAACACCGTGAACCTACATAAGACCAATGAGGTTTGTAACGCATAGGGAATGAGAATTATGGAATCAATAATTTCCCCACGAGTACGGAGCATCTTTATGAGATGATGATATATGCTGACCTTATAGGAAACTATAAGAATTAGAAGATAAAAAACTTCTAAGATAACATTTGAGGTGGAAAATCCGGCCTTGCTTCTGGTGAAGTTGCAAGCCGTGTAGCCGGTAGCCATATGGTTAACTGGGGTTTAATTACTGAACGTGAATAGATCCCTTTGTCGGCGACGACATTTTAATAAATTCTTTTAATTGCTGGAAATCCTGATAGGACAATCAGCAGCCAAGTATAGGAAATATAGCAATCGTTTTACGAAGCTCCTATAAAGGTTCAACGACTAGCTCCTTAGTGAGCGTAAATATTTTTAAATATTGAAATGGAGAATAGCTTAAAATCAATTGTTTACATAACTGTAAACACAATTAATAATAAAATTTATATTGGAGTTCATATAACAGAAACTCCTTGAAAATGAGATTCATATTGAGGTTGCGGAATAACTGGAACATCCTCTTACCGTTTCAAGCACCCAAAAACACCTTTTCAGTGTGCATGTAAAAAATACGGTCTTGATGCTTTTCGAAGATATACTTTATTTGTTTATGATACTTATGAAGAAGCGTTAGCGATGGAAAAAGAAATTGTAACAGAGGAATTTATAAAGCGACCAGATACTTATAATACCGCTCTTGGTGGCGGAGGAGGATTAGTTCCTAATGAGGAAATTGAAATACACCAATATAATTTAAATGGTGATTATATAAAAACATATAGATCAATTTCTGACGCCGGAAGAAAAAATGCAGTTTCGCAACAATCGATACATCATGCAATTATTACAAAAGGTCAATCTGCTAGATTTTATTGATCAGAAACAAAGATGGCTAAGTTGGATATTAATAATTATAAAAAGGAGCAAGCTATACCGGTTTATTATTATAAGAAAACTGGAGAATATATGGGCGAAGCAACCTCGATGTCTGAGTTGGCAAAAAAATTAGATACTTGTTTATCTGTTGTACGAAAAGCGGCATTAAGAAAAACGCTTTGTTCTGGGTTTTATATATCTACTGAAAAATTAGAGCGCTTTCCGGTAAAAAAATATAAAAGGCATAGAAATGCAAAAGTATATCAATATGATTTAGCTGGAAGATTTTTAAAAGAATTTGATACATTAAAAGCCGCTCGTAAATTTATCGGGAAGAAAATGACTAGGCTTTCAGAATGTATAATTGAAGAACGCCCTTGCGAGGGGTTTCTATGAAGTTATGAAAAATTAGAAAATTTTCCAGTAAAACAGTCTAGATCAAAACAAATTGCGCAATATGATTTAAATGGAAATTTAATTAAAATTTGACCTACTTATAAAAGTTGTCAAAAAGAATTTTCTAATGTTCGGCTTGTTTTGTCTGGCGCCAGATCTCAAACAAAAGGATATAAATTTAAATATATAATAAGCTAAAGATATAGTCTAAACAACATGGTAACATGTTGATAATTAATTGATTCAGGATTGGGAGTCTTCAATCCGTATCGCTCAGTAATCCTTATGAGTGAAGAGACAGAGAACCCTCTCTTCTCTTATTAGAATTTAGTTTAAGTTTAGATACAGGGAGTCTCCTGAAAACAGGAGGCTCCATTTTAAAGATTTTATATTAAAAAATACGAATTAATAAGAAATAATGAATAATAGTATTACTCTTCGATCGGCATTTAAGGTAAAAGAATACCATTTTATGCCTTGTAAACAAGCTAATGGTTTGAATTTGCCATTTGTAAAACCAGTTAGAATTATGCCAAATGGCGCTTCAGAGATGATCCTTTCTGAAGCTGAAAGAAATGATCCAAATAGTCAGTACTTTATCCCAGAAGATGAGGATATTGTAGTTAGAGATGGTACAACTTTTAATCTTGATAATCCACTTGAAAAAAATAGATGGCTTGCTATTAAAGATTCTTTCTTGATTGTACCTTCAAGAGATGCTCGTGACGAGAAAGGAAATCTTAAAATTGATGGAGATAAGAACCGTTATGGTATGGCTGAACTTTGGATTGACATTCCTGGACAGGAATCTGAAAAATCTGTTAGTAGAAAGAAGCTTATTACTCAGGCTTGGACTTTTATTGGAGGTGATTCTGTTGATGGTAGACTTACTAAATGTAAACTTCTTGGTAAGAACTTCAGAAATGCTCCTTCAGCCGATGTAGAAGACTTCCTTTATCAGAGAGCACAGAAAGATCCTCAGGAAGTTATAAATCTTTATACGAGCGGCGACATGGCATTAAAATTGATGTTTATTGATGCTCGCGACAAGAATATTATTAGAAGAAATGATGGTCTTTTCAAGTATGGCGATACCATTCTTGGAGCTACTGAAGAGTCAGTTATCTATTACTTTAAATTGGCTCAAAATAAGGCTATCCTTGATCAAATTAAATATGAGACTTATCCAGATTATATTCCTAAAACAAAAGCTGATATAGCCGCTGTAGAAAGCGCTAGAGAGATTATAGAAGAAAAGAAAGCTGAAAAAGAAAAGAAAGCTGAAGAGGAAAAGAAAGCTGATAAGTCTACTACAAAAGCAAAATAGTTAGAAAAATATGACTGAACGTGAACTTTATGATGCAATTTTAATAGAGTGTGAAAAGGAGGAAGCTCCTACACTTTTACTTGAAGATTATGTTTATTTTGCGAACAAGGGCGTTCAGCAATACATAAACCAAGTTTATAATAGATTTGACGAAGATCAACAAGCGAGTGATGATTTAAGATGATTACAAACTACAGCGCCTTTAGAGGTATCTGAGGAGACTTTTAAGAATCTGCCAGTTCCAGTAGAAGATAAACTTTATAGAGCAAGTTTACCAGATGATTATTTTCATATACTGAACTGTATCGTCCATTTCAAGAAAGTAGGCGATAAGAAAGGAAAATGCGGAAACGAAATTCCTAAGGATTATTCTTCTCTCTGTAGGAGAATCACTGCTGATCAATATCCAGCTATTATAAAAAATTATTATTTCAAACCAAGTTATAAAACTCCTTATTATTATATTAATAACATAAAAGGAGATGAATCTAAAAACAAAATGGAGATAAGGTGTGGAGATACTTCTCTTTATACTCCAGATATTGTTTATATTGATTATTTAAGGAAACCTAAACAAATAAGTTTAACTTGGGATGAAATTCAGAGTACTATAGATACAACCGATACTTTAGAATTTCCGGACTATGTTTGTTATGAGGTTGTAAATGAGATTGTTAAACTAATTCTTGAGAATTCTAGTGATCCTCGTTTGCAAACTCATTATGCTATGAATCGAACAATAGGTTCCGTGCAGCCACAAGCATCGGGTAAATAATTAACTTAAATTTTTTATTATTATGTCAATGTTTCAATACACACATGAGATGATTCTCAATTCCCTCGTAGCCGAGGATGGTACCGACAAGGCAAGAGTCGTAGTTCTTCCAGCATCTGCTAGTAGTGTTTCTACTAACCACCTTAAGCTCCGCGATGATATGGAGCTCGTAAAGGACGAGAAGGCTGTTTCTATTCAGCGTTTTGGCGAATATAAGGTTCGTAATATCCTTGGTCAGAAGGTATTTAAGACCCCTGGCGTTCGTGGTAAGAAGTCTGTTATGACTATTGATTGCGATGGTCTTATCGCTAAGGATGAGGCTGGCGTTTATGAGGCCGGTCTTTATAACTTTACTTTCTCTATTAAGATGCCTAACCGCTTCTATGGTGAGTATGCACATCCTGCTTTCCTTGGTTTCTTTAAACCAGTTATGATCGGTTTCGAGGTTACTGCTTCAGTTGCTGCTGATGGTGAGAAACTCGCTAATCTGCTTGCTAATGATCTTAAGCTCGTTATCCCTGAGAACAACAAGTTCCTCCTCGTAAAGGTAGATGGCTCTAAGGTAGTTCTTACTATTCCTGATGTTTATGGCCACTTTGGTGAGTATCGTTTCGAGCGTTATGACTCTACGCTTTGTGATTCTTGTCTTGGTGATTATTTCAAGAAAGAGGTTGATGATAAGATCACTGTTGAGGACGGCGTTGAGCCTTTCGCTACTGGTCAGTGGCTGATTGAGAATCTTCGCTTCCCTTCTTATCCAAATATTCGTTATGCTGCTATCAACGAGGATGAATATCCTCTCGCAGGTTCTCTCTATACTGAGTACACCTTTACTTATTGCGCTAACCGTATTGGTTTTGGTGGCATGTCTGGTGTTGGGCAGGAGGTTGCTGCTTCTACAAAGCATGTTCTTTATGTAGAGAATAGTCTTGTTGACGACTTTGATGCAGTTCTTGAAGAGGCTGGTCTTGAGCTCGTAGAGCCTGAAACCAAGTCTGATGAGAAGAAAGACGATACAACTACTAAGAAGGTAGTTACTATCAACGCTGCTACCCTTTCGCTTGCTAACGGTTCCGTTCAGCTTGTAGCTGATGAGTCTCCAGTTCTTGATGGCGCTAAGTTTACTTGGACCGTAGTTTCCGGTAACGCCGAGGTTACTGAGGATGGAATTCTTCAGCCTAATAAGGCTACTGCCGTAGGCGATGTTATTTCCGTTAAAGTTTCCCTCGAAGGTTATGAGGATGGCGTTTGCAATATCGAAGTTGTAGCCTAATTTTAGGCTTTATGATATAAGTGGGTGGGCCGCTGCCCATCCACTTTTTTATTTTTATAATATGGAAATTACTCAGTTAGCTTCTGCAATTATTAATGATTGTGAAGCAGGTTTATCTGGAGCTAATTCTAATCCTAATTTTTCTGTAGATCAGATTGAAGATGAAATCATTGAAATGAGACAAACTGTTATTAAAGAAATGTTTGTTAAGGGGGTTCTTCAAAAACATGATTTAATGTATGCAGTTAACTGCATTGATGTTGATTGTAAGGATCCTGCAAAATGCTGTAATAATCCATCTGGAAAAACTGCTATGCATTTTGAAATACCACAACTTATTGATGGTTTAGGTCTCGATGCTATTGATTTTATTGGGTCCGCAGATCGTGAAGTAAATTACAAGAGTAATACTTACTTCTCAAAGAAAAGCCTAGATTACCATAAATATAAAAAATGGGGAAAAGATAAACCGTATATCTATATTGAAAAAGCTCCTAATGAGAATAAAATGTATGATTGCTGGATTTATAATGCTCCATTTGTAAAAAGAATATCTATTATTGCTATCTTTAAAGATCCTCGTCAGTTAGAGGAATATGATTGCTGTAATAAAGGAAATGCTAATTATAGAGAATTAGGTTCTGTTACTGATCTTATCAGAGAAAAGATTACTAAAGAAAAGATGATATATTATCGTCAAAATGTAGTCATTCCAGTTCCTAACAAACAAATACCTAGATAATTATGCAGTTAAAGGACATACGTGAGGCTTATTCATTAGCCAACTTATTATATGATGTAGAACCAGATAATTTTGAAGATTTAGCTTTAAATGCATGGGAAAGAATCGGTCAAAAACATACTCGTTTGTATCGATATATTTCCGATACGGATGAGGACGGAAAGATTGAACTTCCTTGTAATGTAGATAGATTAGAGTCTGTCCACTTACCATTTCCAGATGCACAGTTTACTTCAAATAAAACTGATTTCTACGATCCTGAATCTCTTATTATTGAGAGATTTGTAGATCGAAATAAACACTTTGAAGATCCGGATTATACTAATGGAAAATTAGTAAAATACAGCGAAGAAGGAAATACTCTTAGATTTGCGCATCCATATAAGAATATTATGGTTGTTTATCGTGGAGTTATTGCTGATGAAGATTCTGGATTACCAATGGTTACAGATAAAGAGATACAAGCCATTGCTGCATATGTAGCATATGCATCTCTATTTAGAGAAGGAATACGCAAAAAAGATTCAAATCTTCTTACTATTGCTCAGGCAATACAAAAGGATTGATTGCGTTTATGTAATAACGCAAGAACTCCAGAATATTTGAATCAAAATGATATGGATAAAATACTCGATGCAAAAACAAGCTGGAATAGAAAACAATACGGTAAGTCATTTAAACCTTGCAACTAGAGCTTGCTTTAATGTGACTGATTTATTCAAAAGATTTCCTTATAAAAAATTAAAAACAGACCCTGAAATTTTAGGTGGCTCTTATGGAAAAAGAAAGCTTGTAAGGGAGGTTTTTACTTCATTTTTTAATATGATTGTTGATGATATCATTGATAATCAAGTCACTTTTGAATTTCCATTATACACAGATGAACATTCATATTTAAATATAAAACCAATTACTGGAGAAACATTTAAAAAAATTTATACTGCTGGGTCTTGGCCTGGTTTAGATTTTTTAAAGACAAACTTTACTGGATATAGAATGTATTTTTCTTATGTCAATGGAGGTCATGAATGTAAGGATAAAGAGATTATCTTACCTAAAGTAAAAACAAAACGCATCA
The DNA here is from genome assembly GCA_963588175.1 of Faecalibacillus sp. GTDB lineage: Bacteria > Bacillota_I > Bacilli_A > RFN20 > CAG-826 > UBA4951. The sequence continues at coordinate 11,764 of CAVAGP010000001.1, forward strand.
TAGAAAACGCAAATAATGGCAAAGTCTATTATTAGAAGAGTTGATGATTACATTGACGCAATTCAAGAACAATTCCCAAATATTGAAAGAAAAGATCTCGTAAGAATTATAAATTGAGGACTTCGAATATATCATAATTCAAATCGAAGAGGATTTGATGTTAGGGTTGGTTCACATTCTGGACATGAGTGATCATGATCTGGATATAATACAGATGTTGATACTGATTTTTATAAAAAGAAAGTTCGAGAAAAAGAAAGGTTTAAATATAAGCGAGATATAAAAGAGTGAGATGGATATTATTATTTTTATCGTACTCCAAGACAGATGTCTAAAGATTATCTAGTTGATAGAATCTCAAAACATCAAGAAATCTTCTTTCCAAGTATTATGTTATATAAGTCAAGAGAAGAATGTAATAAAAGTTACTGAGGAAAACGGTATTTCTTTAGAATAAAATATCCTATGGATTGCGGATTTAAGATGTTTAAAAAGAATTATAGAACAAGTAAATATGAATATTTAGGTTATGGCTCAAAAGCAAAATGCCACAAATCAGTTTGGAAAGGGCTTGAACACAGATCAGAATCCAGTGACGACTCCGAATAATCTGCTAACAGATTGTTTAAATGGAACTCTAATTACATATGATGGTAATGAATTTATCCTACAAAATGATATGGGTAATTATACTTTACCAGATTGCTCTTTAAGCCCAGGATTTGTCCCTGTTGGAATAAAATCATATGGGGATGTCATTTATATCGCATCTTTTAATGAGCAAACAAAACTTTGTGAATTAGGTTCTTATCCGTCACCTAAATATCCTGATGTATCTGAACTTGATAATTCTGATACTAATCAGTTTTATGCAAGAAATCTTCCTTTGCAAAACAAATATAGACCTTTATGGAACTTCAAAAAAGATAGTAACGAAGGTACTGAAAGGCAAAATTTTACAACAGAATTACTGGATTTTGATTTAGAACATCCAGTAAATATAGAAATACAACCGTCTTATGATGGTAGTGTTAATCTAATTTTAAATGATGATAAAAACGAACCTAGGATTATAAACTCCGGGTTCTCTATATACGATGATAGAAAAGTTCAATTAGTAAAAAGAGATCAAAAAGAAGCTACTAATGTTATTGCTGGAGATAAATTTAAAACTCAAACAAGACTTATTAAAGTAGTTCAAAAAATTCCAAGATTTGAATTTTTAGATGTATTATCTACAGGTCAACTTAAAGGAGGTAATTATACTTTCTATTTAAAGATGGCAGATGGAGATTATAACAAATCTGAAATTGTTGCCGAATCTGGGCAGATTACTATTTATAAAGGAACTTTTTCTTCTATTAACTCCGTTTGTGGTACTCTTTCAGATGAGATCACAGACAAAGCAATACAATTGAAAATTAGGAATATAGATTTAACTTATCCTAATTTCTATCTTATTTATACAAGAGAATATAGTGACTTAAATGGAACTCGTTTAACTGAAACTAAAGAGTTAGCAGAGCCATTTGAGATTAACGATAAATCTATTATTAAAGAAGATAACGGCGAATCGTCTTTTATTGTACAAATTGATGGAACCGAATCAGTTACTGACTCTTCTGAGGAATTATTAAATATTTCCTATATACCTGTTAGCGCTGCAAAAACGCAAGCGCAGCAACAAAGTATGCTCTTTTTAGGCAACATTCAAAGCGATACTGGAGAATATAAAGAACTTCAAGAAATTGCTTTAAAGACAATTGTAACTTTAAAACAGAAGGAATCTGGAATCGGCTGGGTTGATGCTAATTATAAGCATGATAAAGAAACAGATAAAGTAGAATTAAACGATGGTTCTGAATACTATAATCCTAAAAATGTATATAACTATTTAGGATACTGGCCTGAAGAATATTATCGATTTGGAATTGTTTTCATTAATGATGACGATACTACAACTCCTGCGTTTATGGTTGTAGGTAAAGAATTTTCAAAAGTTGGAGATTCAAATGAGGGCGGATTAAATATAACTTCTTCAGAATGAGATAATACTGCAAATAATAATTATATTTTTGATACAGCACCATTTTATAATAAGAATGGAGTGTTTAAAAATCCCGCCTTAACTAGTGATGCAAAAATTCAAAATTATAAGGATTTTAATGTATATCCATGATATTATGAATTTCAATTAGTTAATACTTGAAATGGAAAACCTATTGATGAAGCGTTAAAAGATCTTGGCGTTAAAGGATATTTTATAACAAGGCAGAAAAGAGTGCCTACTATTCTGTGTCAAGGAATGTCTATTTCTATTGATAAGACTAGTCATACCCCTATGCTGTATGATCCTAATTATGAGCCAAGACAGACAAGCAAAGCTAATGCTGGAACAGCAAGGTTCTTTAACGGAGATGTCATGTATGCAGAAGATAAAGTTTCCGAAGGAACAATTCCTTGAACCAGACGATATTCTCAAGATAAATACTTTACTGAAAGCTTTCTTGCGTTCTTCTCTGATGGGAAGGTAGTTAATAATGGATTTACAGACGCAGGTAAAAAAGCAAATTGCCACATGTATCTAATAAACGATGGACAATCTATTCTAGAAGATGAACAAACGGATTCTACATACACGGCTCTTGGAGATCATATTATTAGAACATCTCAAGATTATAAGCAGAGTTCTGCTTTACTTTCATTAGATCCATGCGTAATTCCAACTCTTCAAAGTAGATTTTCTGGAGAGCAAAGATATCTTAAAGCACAGGACACCCTTAATATACAACCAGTATTTGCCACTAGTATAAGCGCCGAATTTAAACAAGAAGATGCTGTATATAAAACTCCGGATGAAATAAGAGATGCTTGAAGTGATTATAATGAAACGACTAATTCTCTTAGAACTAAATATATTAATTTACGAACACAGACTAGTAATCTTCTTGAAAACTATGGCTTTACATGGGATTATAGCTTTGGATTTACAGAAACTTCTTTACCTATTCCAAATAATGACGGAAGCTACGACAGTTTGAAATTATATAAACCGTCTGAAAGCGAATTAAATTCTGTTTTAAACAAATTTGATTTAATAATTGAATATCTTTCTACGGGTGATACCTCAGAAGCAGCTATTAAGTCTAGAATGGATTCCATTACTAATTTTAAAGCATTTATAGAAAAGAGTGACTTTGTAAATAAATATAATAAAATAATAAGTTCTGTATATAAATATAATTCTGCTGCAGAAACCATTGAAGGATATGATAATTTACCAGACGCTCCATATGGTTGAGTTGGAGGAAATGTAATATACGGTAAAAGAGGCTATTATTCTAGATTATTTAATTATGATACAGTTACTGAAGATTCAACTAATGAAGTATATAAAAATAGAGTACTTTATGTTCCTTCAGGAAACTCTAGTAAAGCTATTCCAGATCCAATAAATCAAGAGGGCTCGATAATCTTTTCTACAGTTGCAGGAGCCGCTGCAGACGTATCGTCTGCTGCGTATTTTGCAGAAGGCATTAATTATCGCAAGAAACTTTATGGCGCACAATATAAATACGCTTTACGAGGTGTTTATACGCCAATTCTTGGTGTTGATGATAATAATGTAGAAAATGATGACGGCAAAATAGAATATCCATTCTTAAAAGAGAATACAATATATAATATCTATACAGATAATTACAATCCAAATGATGATAATGATCATTTCATCTGATTTAAAGCCAGAGGAAATGATAAATCTCCATTCTATGCAGTATCTGATAGGTATGCAATAAATGCAGATAAATTAAGCGTTTATAGAGGTGATTGTTTTACAAACACAGTTACATTTAGAATTAATCGTAATTTTGTAGATAATGATGTGCCTCTTACTAGCGATATATTAAAACCTGCGTCCTGAGGAGAAAACATATATGATGGTTTCTGGGAAACAGCAAAAGAAAACTGAAACAAATTAAATAGGGCTGATGTAAATGCTGTATCTCTTGGTATGTGAGTGACTTTTAAATGCCTTTCTAGTTACAATCTTGGATTAAGAGCAGAAGATACTCAACATACTGATGAAATGGCACTTCTTGGAAACGCTAGATCTTTCTTCCCGCATTATGGTATATCTACAAAAGCTAGTCAGAAAATAGATGATTCTTGATCGTTAAATGATGGATATAACGCTACAGTTAGTAGAAAGAGAAATACTATAAATGTTAGTACTCCATTCTATAAAACAGATTATGCCAATCGTGTAATGTTTAGTAATATATCTGTAAATGGTAGTTTCTCAAATGGATATCGTGTATTTCAGGGATCTTCTTATAGTGATTTTGATAATCAATATGGAGAAATTGTAAAACTTCTTCCTTGAGGTACAAATCTATTTTGTGTATTTCAGCATGGATGCGCAATAATACCTGTAAACGAAAAGGCGTTAATGCAGACTACTACTCAACAATCTGTTCATATTTATGGTTTCGGAGTTCTTCCTGATTCGATTAGTATCTTATCTCAAGACTTTGGAAGCATATGGCCAGATTCTGTAATTAGAACACCGCTTGGCGTTTATGGGGTTGATTCATATGCTAAGAAAGTATGAAGATACACCGACAGTAAAGGATTTGAAACCATTTCTGATATGACTATTCAAAGGTTCTTGAATGATTATTTAACTGTATCTGAAACAACAAAGGGAGTGAAGGTCTTAACTCAAAATATCAAATCTCATTATAATGCATATAAAGGCGATATAATGTTTACTTTCTATGTGGAAGGGCAAGAGAGTTGGAATTTATGTTATAATGAAAGACAGGGAATTTGAATTACAAAGTATAGCTGAATACCATTAGCTTCTGAAAATATTAACAATCAAATGTATACGTTTGGTTTGCAGGAATGTTTGGATTCTAATGAAAAACAAACTGTTGCAAAACTTTATCTTCATGGTAGGACTGGAGCATTTGATAGTATTAGTTATACAGATAATAATCCTGAAAACCAGTTGCTCCCTACAAAGTGGTATGGAAAACAAGAACCGTTTGAATTTGAATTTGTAGTTCAAGACCAACCTGGATTACAGAAATTATTTGATAATTTTGTTATTATTTCCAATAACGTACAGCCAGAGTCGATTCAATTTACTTTAATAGGCGATGAAATGCTTTTCAATAAAGCAAGACTTTATCACGAGTCTTCTGGAGAATTTCCTTTAAACATTTATAAAAATAAAAATAATGGATTTACTAAAATGACTCTTAGAGGAACAATTGCGAACCCATTTACTCCACTAGAAAGTAAATATTTGAAAAATACTAAAATTCAATATGATCCAGTACTTGATCAATATGAATTAGTTATGACCCAAGAAGCTAAAAATATGGAAACTTATGGTCGTAGATTAGGAAATATACAATATAAAAAAGATGGATGATGATTAGTTTTTGATCCAATTATCTTTGATGAAAACATTAATAGTCAGAATGTTGAACAAACGGAACCTAAATGAAAAGGTGTTGCATTAAGAGATAAGTGATTAAAAATTAAATTAAAATATAAAGGTGATCAATTAGCTTTGATTACTGCAATAACAACATTTTATAGATTAACATAAAATGCCTGGATTACAACAAATTGATTGAAGCAAGATTAGAACAGAGTCCGATAAAAAACTTCAAGATCAGTTTACGAAGAATGAAGATTTCATGAAAAATTTTGCCAGTCAAGAAGACAAAAAATTAACAGATCAACTCGACAGCCCAGACAGCGCTTTCAAATATGCGAAAAATGCGGCAAGAAAAATTGGAGTTAAACTTAAAAATCCCTCTGGCGGAAAGTTTTCTAATTTTATGAAATCCAGTAAAGGTCAAGGTATCGTTAGTGGTATTTCAACACTTAGTAATTTAATATCTACAGGCGCATCGGACCCAAACGATCCATTAGCGGATCAACAAATGACTGTTAAAAATGCCATTTCGGATGAAGCTATAAAGTCTGGAAACCCTATTGCTATGGCAATAGGAGTTGGTACTAAATTAATTGATGCTATTGGTGCTAAAACGAGATTAAATCTGGATAATATTGATAAAGAAGCTGGAAAAGACGCTGGAGTTTCGGGGGGATTAAATAATGCTATAGGCTATATTCCCGGCGCTAGCATGCTCGCTGGCTTAGTATCTGGAGAAACTAATGAAGCGGACGCTATTACTGATGAAGTAAAAGACATTTCTGGAGCTTATGGTGATTCTTATGGAGAACTAGAATCTGCTCAAAAGCTGAGTGGAAAGCGTATTTTTGGTAGAAAGAAAAGAAATAAAATCAATAGCTTTATTGATGAAGCAAACGAAACCAATCAAAAGATGTATGATATTTCTACTACAAATACTTATAGAAAACAATCTGATTATGGTAATGATTTAATGCAACAAAATCTTAATCGATACGCTGGGTCTAATTGGATGAATAATGCTATTGGAGAACATGGAATGAAACTCATGTCCGTAGAACAAGCTAAATATATTTTATCTATGCGTAAAGCCGAAAAAGAATCTCTTCAAGCATTTGAAGATGGAGGAAAAATTAATATTATTCCTGAGGGCGCTAGACACAGTAGATTAAATCACTTAGATGATGTAGATGATACATTATCAGATGTTACCAAGAAAGGTATTCCAGTTGTAACACCTACGGAAGATGGTGATTTAGAGCAAGTTGCAGAGATTGAAAGAACCGAACTAGTAATAAATTTAGATTTAACAAACGAAGTAGAAGAACTTCGTAGGAAATGAAAAGAAACAAAAGATGAAAAATACTTAATTGAAGCTGGAAAACTTTTAGCCGAAGATGTAGTAACAAATACTTTTGATCCAGGTAACCAAGTGGAAGAATTTCTATGCCTGCAAGATTAACACAAGAAGAGTTTATAAAAAGATGTAAATTGGTTCATGGCGATAAATACGATTATTCAAAAACAAAATATAAAAATAAAACAGGAAAAGTAATAATAACTTGTCCAATACACGGTGACTTTCAGCAAATTGCTGAGAGTCACTACAGTGGGCGCGGGTGTCAAAAATGCTATATTGATAAAGTTGGGCCTAGGCAAGCGTGAACCAAAGAACAATTTTTAAAAAAAGCAAGAGAAAAATTCGGGTGAAAATATGAATATGATCTAGATAATTATAAAGATTTAGGAGCGCCAATTAAAATAAAATGTCCAAAGCATGGAGAGTTTTTTCAAAAACCTTACTGACATCTTAGAGGTGAGGGGTGTCCAAAATGCGGAAGAGAAAAAGCAAATAAAAATGAGTCTGATTCATTACAAAACTTTTTAGAAAAAGCAAAAATTTCACATCCGACTGGGTATTCTTTTAACAATGTTAAACTGGAAGATTTTAAAAATAAGATTACAATTACATGTAATATTCATGGAGATTTTAGAATTAGACGCGCAAATTTTATAGCAGGGCAGGGTTGCCCAAAGTGTACATTAGTTAATCAAATGAAACTTCTAAAAAAATTAGAAAAAAGATTTTCAAATATAGAGTTTAACTGAGAGTATAAGGCCAACTGACTAGGAAAACAACGAATAGATATATTCATTCCAGAATTAAAAATAGCAATTGAATATGATGGCCAACAACACTTTGTGCCAATAAAACACTTTGGAGGAAAGGCTGGGCTAGAAATAACGAAAACAAGAGACAAATTAAAAGAACAAAAATGCAAAGAAAACGGAATTTTACTGTTCCGATTAAAATATGATTATAAAAAGGAAGATTTTGAAAATCTGTGTAATATAATACAAGAAAAATATGGAGAAAATAAAAATAAAAATAAACAATAAAGTATATAACGTTTTCGCAGCAAGAGATGAAGATGAACGAGAACGGGGGTTGCAAAATGTTGATAGACTGGAGAGCAATGAAGGGTGTTTATTCTTTTATTCTTCTCCTGAAAACGTTTCTTACTGGATGAAAAATACAAGCATTCCTCTAGATATAATATTCATAGATAAAGACAAAGAAGTTATTTCCGTTAAAGAAGGAATGCCAAATACGCTAGATTATATTTCAGAAAAACATGTTAAATACGTTTTAGAATTAAATAGAAACTCCGGAGTAGAACCTGGCGATATTTTGAAAATTTCAAAAAATGATGATTTTTCAGAGGATGAAGAATTGGATCTAGATCCAGATAAATTATATATAATAGGCCCTGATGGCAAGCCACAAGGAGAGCTTCTTGGTGGAGAACGTATTTTTTCGCGAGTTTCCACTGCTACAATTTTAAGAAAGGCAAAAAGGGCGTATGATTCAAAATTAGATTCTGATTATAAAAGTCTCGGAAAATACGTATTCAATGAGATGGACGCACAGGATTCCCGAGATCCGGAGTATGTGGAAAAACCCGATAAACAATAAGTTACATAAACAAAAAAGCCTAGCAAGATAACTGCTAGGCTAAATATAATCTAAGTAATATGTTTTAATCGAGTAATCCGTAGATTCGTTCCGACTCTTTTATGTAGTTGATTATTGTAATACAAAATTAGTCAAAAAAATATTAATCTCCAAAATAAAATTAAAAATAAAAAGATTTGGATATTAATAAAAAAGTTTGTATTTTTGTGAAGTTAACACAAAGAATATGAAAATAGGTTAATTATTAACATTTTAAATATTTAAAATTATGAGAATACAAAAATTTAGAAAATTTCAAGACGGTGGCGCTATGCCAGCCGGCGCTGAACAAATGCCAGCAGAAGGCGCTCCAATGGAGGGTGGCGCACCTGCAGGTGGTCAAGATCAAATGATTCAGCAGATTGCTCAGATGGCTCAACAGATTATTCAGCAGATGGGTCCTGAAGCAGCCGCAATGCTTGCCCAGATAATTATGGAAATGCTTCAAGGTGGTGGAGCTGGCGCCCCTCAAGGACCTGTAGAAGCACGGCCAGAAGGAGAGCCTGTTTATAGAAAAGGTGGAAAGATTTGTGGTTATTTGAGAACCCGATAATATAGTGATTTCTCACACTTAATACACAAGGGGAGAATGGTGTGAATAATACATCATTCTCCCCATTTTTAATTTTTAAAACAAACATAATATATGTCACAAGTGAGAAAATTTGGAGAAGGTGGGACAAGCTCCGCAACAAGGGATAACACTTCAAAAAGCACTGCGCAAACCGCCCAATCACAGACTGTGTTGCAAAATATACCAGGAACTGAAGCCGTGGTTATCAAAAAAGCCGAACCAGAAACCAGCCCACAACCTACTGTTAATTCATATTTCATCTGAGATGGAGATAGATTCGAAAATACAGAAGAAACAAGAAAAAAATTTGCTAACTTTTCTGCCAGCGTCGCTAGCGAAACTGGGGGAAGTCCATGATACGATCAAATAATAAAACTCGCGGAACAAGCAGAAAAAGAAGGCGGCAACATTGTATATAGTACGCCTAGTAATACAATTTCATTTTTAGACAAAGATGGTGTTGATAAAAAAATTGATTGAGATAGTTTAAACGATCGTCAAGACAATCGTATTCAGCGCGAACGTACTTGATTAGGTAGATTTTTAGATGCAAATTCAGGTTCAAAAGTTCAGCGAATGGCAGAAGATATCCATAAGCTAAGTGGATTTAAAGATTGAATGAAAAGGCAAACAACTGCGGCCATACCAGAAACTACGGTTAATCCAGAATACGTTTCGGTTGACTGGGGCGGTAATTCTTTCTTCACTTATTTGAAGGATCAAGATGGTAATCTTATAAAAAATACAAATGGCAATTTACAATACGATGTAAATAATCCAACTAATGCAAAGCTGATGCGAGCTATTACCAGAGCGAGCGCATGACTTGAGGCAAGTGATGACGATCGTAAACTCTTTCAATTGGCAAAAGAATATGAAGATGGCGCAAATCTTCTCGCCATTTACAATGCAAATCCAGAAAGATTTAAAACAAGCCTTAAAAATGCGCTTAATAGAATTACTTCTGGACAAAGAGTATTGCCGGAAGACTTATCACTATTAGCTCTTTTTGGGATAAGCCAAGCGGCTCCTACAGAAGAAGAAATAGCAAAAAAACAAGCAGATATAACATTACAAAATTGAACTAATGCCGGATATGAAGACATTTACGATAAGGCAAATGGCTGATTCACACTCGATGAAAATGGGGATTTGGTTCTTAATGAAGACGGAATAACAGCGCTTGGAAATTATGGAATATCAAATACAGGTGGATATGAATTAAACGATGAATGAATTGATTATTTAAAAGATAAAGGATATTATTCTCCTGATCTAGACTGGCTTAATGGTTTTACTCTATATGATGGAAAATTATATAGAACAGCGTCTGGTGAAAATCCGAAATCAAAACTCGCGCAGATTTTAGCAAGCAGTGGTTTTATTACGGCAAATAGAGAAAACAGATATGCGGATGCTCAAAAAATTATAAACACTTTTTGGGGAAAACCATATGAATGACTTTCTTATGATCCAAATTATTATTCCAGTTTTTTATACGACCCAGAAACTGGCCAGTATAATGGATATCAATACAGGCCTGTAACTGGGCAGTTTACAGGCTTGGCCCCAAATGAGCAGCTTGTTCAATTTTATAGACCTGATGCAAAAAGGGATTATAAAGGCTTTGTTAAGGATGACAATGTTTGATATGCGATTTTGGATGAAGTTGGAAATTTTGTTCCTGGTGAGCGAGGAAGTGATTGGTGAACATTGACTGACTTAAAAAATATGAATATTATTCCTGCAACCAATCCTACTGATATTCCTTTTACTCAATCACGGTTGGCAGTAACACCAGATACTAGGTTGCAAAGACACATTCGACATTATCTTACCACAGACAAAAGTGTTGCTATCTATTATAATCCAACAAAAACTCCGAAGAATGCAGATCCAGAATCTTGATTGATATATTATTCAGCGGATCTTGATAATGGGTCAGCATATTTAGTTCCGCCAATACTCGCAAGGCTATTACTTAGCAAGGATCAAAATGGAGTGTCAAACATAACTAAGTTTGCAGGAAATCGTGTGATGCGTGAAGCGCTTAACACGCTTTTGAAAAAAATTACAGATAAAAATGATAATTGATGAAATAATATCATAGTCGGTAAGGGTAACGGGTTACTTGGAAAGATTCTTTCTTGGTGCGGTGCAGGTAATAATGACAATTCTATATATTTCAATGAGATTAAGAAATGACGTGAAATAAATAGAATAGAAAAAGAAGATAATTTTAAAATTGGCAGAAATATAATAGATGCCGCATATCCTAGTTCGCAGACCGTACAAACCGAAAAGAAAGGCGGTACTATTCCTAAATTCGCCCCAGGTGGTGGATTCGGAAAAGCCGCATCGTCTAGCGGCTCTGCAGTTAAAACAGAAAGCAACAAATATAAAGATACTCGTAAATCTGAAGAAATTGATATTGCGGAGCTTTTGGGCGTATGAAAGTCTTTATCTAAAGCAGATAGGGCTGATATGATTGCACTGGGTGTAGATCTTGCAAGTGTAGGTTTAGGTAGTATGCCAATTGCTGGCGGTATTACGGGATTAGTTGGTACGGGTATTGGAACATATGCCGATATTAAACGAGATGGTTTCCAAATTGGCGATGCCTTACGAGGCTTGGGTTCAGGAATTGTAGATGTCGTATCCATGCTTCCAGGTATCGGTTCTGGAACACAAGCGGCAAAATTTGCAGCTAAGGCTATGCGTACAATAAAGCCTATTGGGGCTATGCTTGGAGCATATGGCGCAGTACATAGCCTTCCATTGTTATCAAAATTATCATCAGAAGGAACACTTACTGCTCAAGAGTGGCATCAACTTGGAGTTGATCTTGCTGGCGCTATCAATCTTGCTCGTAGCGGTGGTCCAGGAAAGCGAACAAAACCTGGAGATTATAAAAACATTGAAGTAAAGTCTGCAGAAGACGTAATGTCTAAAGTTACAATAAAACCAAAAAATCTTGCTGACGGTTCGATGCCTACAGATGTTCCAGAAATTAAATTTACAGAAGCTCAAGTTAAGGAGTTGAACGCAATAACAGACCCTATTCTTAAAGCGGCAAAGGCTAGAAAAATGGCGTGGGAACAAATAGCTGCATCAAATCCTGATTTATTAAAGGGAACAGATGGCGCTCCTTTGTCCAGGGCAGAAGTTACAAAAGTCAAAAATGAATTCTTAAAAAAGTACGATTTTAGTGACACCCGTGTTTTTGAACCAACAAAAAAAGTTGCTGTAAAGCCAACCGATCCGAGATCTAAAGAAAAAACAATATATTTATCAAAAGAAGATGTTGACGAAATAAATGCAATAGCCGACCCGATAGCGAGGAAAGCTAAATTTGAAGAAAAGCTTGAATGAAGAATTGGCGAAGCTTATCGCCGCAACCAAAAAGAGCATAAGAAGTTAGTACAAAAATATACAATGCCTCATGAGTTGAAAGTGAATCCGGAATTTACAATAAAATCTAATCTGCCTACTACGAAAGATGTGACTTTAGATAAAACAGATATCGAGAAAATTGTATCCAAAAAAACTCCGGATGAGCAACAAAAAGAATTCATTGATATTATCAAAACGAAATCTGGAGATAACTCATTAGACTCAATTGAAAAAATCAAAGAATCATATAATATTGACGACTTCTTTGCAAAGCGTCGAGGAGACTTCGACTGAAAACATCCATGAGAATCTACTAGAAAAAAAGATACTTTTACTATAAACCCTGAAAGAGAAATAGTTGGTGCCCCAGTTCGTGGCAATGGATGAGAAGGCGCATTTGGATTTAGGGATTGATGACACGGGAATGGAGCGACTCCTATATTTGGATATAGTAGAGCTCTTCCAACAGAAGCTGATTTATTAAGAGTTAAAGCAACACCTACAACTCCTTCTGGAACTCCAACACCGGGTGTAACAACTAAAACTGGAGTAAACTTTTTTAACTCACTCTTTTATAGACCTGGAAAGAATTATTATACACCTAGGGTTATGAACGCTGGCAATATTTTCGGTAAAAAACATGAATATGAAACGATGCCCGCCCCAGGATCTTCTGAAGATGAAACGAACAATACATTAAATGGCGTTGCAGCAACTCCTGTTATATTTGAGCAAGGTGGACAAGTTCCTAAATATTGATCTGGGGGTAAGGCTCTAAAAGACTTAGCAAGTGGTGTAGGAAATTTAGTAGATAAAATTGGAACAGATAATTTAATTGATTGAGGCGTAAAAATGCCAATGAATTTAGCAAATAGTAGAAAGATTGAAAATATTTCTACTAATTTGTATAAAGATGTTCCAATGAAAACTGCATTGCAATATCAAATCCCAGGATACTATGATAATGGTATTCAGAATCAAGGAAATGAATTGATGCAGAGTATTTATAACAGAGGATCTAATGTTTATACTTCGGACCCACGTCAGACTGCATGAATTCAAAATATGCGTGGAGAAGAAGCAACAAAATATCAGCATAATATAAATACACGAGAATCAAATGCGATAAGTACTTGAAAGAAAACGACTGATGAATATAGAAATAAAAATTTAGTAAGCGCCAACACTACTGAAGACGAAAATAGAAAACAACTATTTGCTGCAGAAACTGCTACTGCAACTGCGAAACAAAAAAGAATTCAGGAAAATAACCAGTCATTTAATAACTTATTTACGGACGTTGTATCTAAATATAGAGAAGATCAAAAGGCATTCAACACTTGAAAAGCTTACTTATCCAATGCTAATTATAAATCTGAAGTCTTAAAACAACTTGGATTACAAGCAGGATATACAACCGCGAAAGCGGAATATCAAAAATATGTTGCAGAAAACCCTGGTGTATCTTTTGAATCGTGACTTATCGGTGCTGGTGCATCATATAAACCAGCATATGACGAAGCTGTGTCAGCGGCTCAAACAGAAGCATACAAAGTTATTGGCGGGCAGGATTTCTCTAAATTTGGTTGATTCTCGTCCGAGGCAGAAAAATATTGAGATAAATTTGGTAAAAATTTAAGTCTCACAACTCCTGTGACTTCATCGCAACCAACTGACACAACAACGACTAGTACAGTAACTACCAGCAAAAAGGGAGGTACTATATCAAAGAAAACAGATCCAAGGGAAAAGCTGTGAATACAGCAAAATAAAGAAGCTTATGATGCTATTGCCAGTATGAACAAACACACACAGCAACTTTTATTAAAAATGTTAAAATAATGAAAATACAAAAATATCAGGGCGGGGCCATTATCTATACTCCATCGCCTAGACCTACTGCAGAAACTGCTAGTACCACAAGTACTAGCAGTTCTACTGCATCTAAAAAAGACAAAATTACAGGCACTATACAAAAGGAAATTATGGATCTCCTTAAAAATGATGGGTTACCTTCGGATGTTCATCAATTATTAACTGTAGCATCAGGGTATTTAGATAAGTCTTCGCGCTTAACTGATATGTCATTATTTGGAGGGACTGATAAAGATTACAGTTTACAAGATTATATTAAAATTCTAGATTTAGTTCAAGAAGTAAAATTCAATAAAGAACAATATGATGATGCTGCAGAAACATTGACAAAAGAAGACGCTTGAGGCGATGTGGCCACAACAACAAACGGAGATATATGAGTTCAAACAATTAAAGACGGAAAAGCGTCTTTGGCAACAGTATCTCCAGATGAATTCGCAGCAAGAAGAAAGGACGAAAATTTTAGAAAATCTGTTAGAGTTTTAACCAATTCAGATTTGGCAGAATATCGTGCTAGAAATTTAGGATTTGACCAAAGTGGTATTATTGAAAGTTTGGCAGCAGCAAAAGGTATGAAATCTATAACAGAACAATTGCGAGCTGTCGTTAAAGATTTTGAAGCCAACGAACAACAGTATTATAAATTTTCACACGGCGCAGACCGAATTCAAGATAAAACTGGTAAAACTTATAGTATACAATCTATTAAAGATGGACTCGATGCATTAACTTCTAATGGGCCAAGTGGTTATTATAAAATAACTCAAAAAATAAAATACGATGAAAATAATATATCTGATGCGTTAACATATTTATGAAATTCATTAGGTAATGATGCTCAAAGGGCAATTGAAGCAAAGTTGGCAGTTAGTGGAGACGATCCAGACAACCATAAAAATAGAGCCAAATTCTTATTGGATGTTATTTCTTTTGGAGCTGGGAATGCAATTCAAGTTGATTTCGATTCCGCTGCTACATCGTACGACCCAAATGGTACTGGTAAAAAAGGTGGATCTACTGCGGATAAAGGTGATCAACTTGTACAATTAAATTATTTGGGAATGATTGCGTCTGGACAATATGGAAATCCTAGGAAAATCAATCTTACTGGAAAAACGGCAACCGTAACTAAATCTGGGAAAATTGAAGCTATTGGATATGATCTTGGCGCAATGATTGGGCACAACAAAGAAACATTAAATAAACAAACGGTATCTTCTCTTCTGGCCAATGCATGAGGTCTACAGGTTGGAAATACAGGTTCTATTACTTTTGGAAATCGCCATATCTCAGCAGAAGAAGCGCAAGCGTTATATTGGAATGGTGCAGATCATTTGAATCTAGTAAAATTACCTGCAACCAGAGATTTTAATGGAAACATTGTCCCTGATTTGGAATTATCTCAAAAAGTTATGACTTTAAACGAAAAGGCTAAAGGTAGAACCGACGCGGAAGTTAAAAAATATATTGAAACTAATTTAGCTGGGTACGAAGTTGAAAAGAACGATAAAGGGGTTTGAGAAATAAAGAATGTTCCAACAATGTCATTCTTAACATTCAGGGCAATTGCTAGTGATAAGATTTTCAAATTCACAGATGAAGAAAAATTAATGTTAGACCACATTGACAAAGATCAAGGAAGAATTATAGAAAGCATTTACAATACATTAGTAAAATATAATACCTTAAATCCAAACAATAATACGCATCACTTGGATTTCAAGGACGCAGGAAAGAACTCTTTTTATAGTGGCAATGTGTATATACCAATAGATGATCAATATGCAGGATGAGCAGTATCTGGAAATGAGCCATATGTTACTAAAGACTCATTATCAAATGCTGCAGAAAAAATTCAAATAAAAGAAGCCGCACAAAGTAGGCAGGGAACATTAAAGACAAAATTCGAATAAAAATATGGCAGTAAAAGAAAACGATTGGTTTGCAATAAACCTTTTAAATAAAGATGTTGATGCATTAGATTTAGTCGCTAATGATATTAATGCAGAAAACACAACAATGCTTACAAGCGAGCATTATAAAGATTTGCCCGCAGTCAGGGAAGCTTTTAAAGATAGCCAAACTGGAAAGTTTGATGAAACCGCATTTAACAATGCATACAATAGTGCATTGTACACTTATAATCAAATGGCAAATACTGATTATGAAGACGCTTTGATTAAAACCATAGAAAAAGATCCCGACGATTGGTTTGATACTTCTGCTAAAATTCGAGACGTATCTGCGACAATCACTCTTTCAGATGATCCGTACCATAGAGGTGCGGGTCTTTCTGGTATACAATCTATTAGTGATCCAAATTGATCAACAAGAGAAATTGCTCAAGCACAAGAGGCTACTGATGAAAATGGAGTTGGTTTAGGCTGATCACCAAATGATCATGCGCTTTTAAGTGGCTCTTTAAAATCTTTATGACAACCAACACTTGCTTTAGCTGCATGAGACGAAGATGGAGTGCATCTTGATGCCGATGGAAATAAAATAACTCATAAAAAGGGTGAATATAAACTAAACAAAAACGGTGAGTTCTATTATGAGAAATTAGGAGGAAGGTCTGCTGTTGGAAAAGAACTTTTAAGAGTATCAGACACAATTACTGTTGATGGCACACAAATTAATAAATTTGATGTATTTGATGCAGATAGCATTGATAAGTCTGCTGGAGGCACAATAGTCAGAACAGCATTAGAATTAGCTCCACTTCTCATTCCTGGAGTAAATCAGATTTGAGGCATTATGGGCGCTATATATCATACAGCCGAAGTAATGCCAACGTTAGCTAAAGTGCTTAATAATATTTTTGGGAAAGGCGAAGAAAGCGATTTTGGTAAATCTTTAAACAGAGCTTCAAATTTTTTTAAAAGATTTGATGCAACGCAATCAGATTCTGGAAGAGAGAAATTTATGAGCTTTGAACAAGTTTGTACTCAAATTGGAGATATAGCAAATCAGCTTTATCAACAAAAGTTTGTTGGTAAATTGGGACAAATGATTTCTCAAAAGCAAGGTGCAAAAGCATTTGAAAACACTTCGAAATTGGGCCAAAGATTATCTACAACTTATATGGCAGCAACTTCGGGTATGGATTCATATGAAATGTTTAAAGAGGCCGGGCTAAATGATACTTGGGCGGGGCTTGGCACACTTGCGGTTATGGCTGGATTTTATGCATTTATGTCCCAGGATTATTATAAAGATGTTCTTTTTGGAGAAAATTCAATACTTAATGAAGAATTTGTAGTAAGAAATACAGTAAAAGCTGTTGGCGAAGAGTTAAACGCAGCTATTCGTGGGGTGCCTACTACAGCAACTGGAGTTGAAGCCAAAGGTATATTTCAAAGAATTTTTAATTCAACAAAAAGAAACGCATCTAGTGCTGTAAAGAAAATTAAAAGCGGTTTATCAAAAGATGGAGTAGGAAATGCGCTGGCTACTGCAGAAACAAAAACTGCCGAAACGACAGCTACTGCAGCTGCTGAAAAATTGTCCATGGCAAAAGTTCAAGGCATGGCAGAAGATGCTGTAAAACATGGCGTTTTAGGTAAGTCTGATTCTGGTTCGAGTTGATTTAATATTATGTTAAATCGCGCTAGTAATGAGGCTGTGGAGGAAATGATGGAAGAGGCGATGCAGGATACCGCAAAAGGAATTACTTTGGCGGCAAATGCACTAGGCTTTGATGTGAAAGATAAAAAGGCCGACGATATTGATTATAACTTCTCATTTGAAGATTTCTTTACTAGATACTTAACTGCGGGAATTGGCGGATTTGTAGGTGGAAGCTTATTTGCAGGACTTGATAAATGAGAGAAAATCTGATCACCAAATATGCGAGAAATTACCAGTAAAGGACTTTCAAATGGTGAGCGCATTGCATATATCATAAAAGAGGGAGGAAAAGAAAATCTTTTAGATCATATTACAAAACTTGAAAAGAAGGGCGTATTTGGTAGTACGAACCTATCATACAAAGGAACTCCTTATATTGATATGGACGGAAAAGCGACTTGAAATTTTCAAGCAACTGAAAATCCAGATGAGAGTCAAAATGCAATGGTGGCAAACGGTTTAAGAGCATATGTTAATTATATTGAGCAGACAATGGCGGCTTATGATAACATAATGCTTATGGATAAAGATCTTTCTAAAATTTTGCGTAATACTGATGCAGAAAATAAAGAAGCCGTTGAAGTTCTAAAAAGAGACCATCCTTTTACTTATAAACAACTTGAAAAAGAGGCTGCAAAGAGAAATAAAAATAGAGATCCTAGATCTAGAGAATGAACTGTACAAGATATGTATGAAACATATAATTATGCAGACGGTGTAGTCCGAGCCCTTGATAAATGCGGATATTTCCAGGATTTCTATCACGACTATTTAATGCTTGGAACCAAACTCATTGGATTGAAGTACAATCTTGATAAACAAGAACAAGATTATAAACTAGCGCATCCAAACGATAAAACTGGTTGAAACGATAGCCCAATTAAAAAGAGGATTGAAGAAAAAATTAAAGATATTGAGAAGCAAAGGGATTCTATTTTAAATGGAGAAAAGAATGCAGACTACATTCAAAGAGCTATTTACATGGCGTGAGATCCAATTAATAGAGCGTTCACTGAATTAGAAGACAAAGACGCTCAAACATTAGCTGAAGCATCTTTATATAATTATGCAATGTCTCGATATAATATTGATCTTCACGATTCGGATATAACAGTTGATGAAAAAGAACAATTAGAAAAAGAATTTGAAGATTATAAAAAATTAAAAGACTTAGATAAAATTCGTAGTTCTTATGATATTTTTATCAACTTAGCAAATCTTTTTAATCCATCGATTGAGAGTTACATTGAAGAAGATGTTAACAAGCCTCTTAACCCTCTATTTTCATCAGCAGTAAATGCTAATAATGCACAGGCAAAAATTGCTCAATTAAAAAGTGAGTTAAAACAATTACAAAATCAATTGTCATCATTAAATCTAGACGCCGCAAACGATACTTGAGACGATAGTTTAAAAAATCGTTATGCTTCAATATTTCAAAATTTAGGAATAAAACTATCAGATGTAAACTGAGTTGATGATTTAGATGGAGGGGCGATAGGTGCATACAATGCAACTGATGAAAAATTTTTATTGAAAAAAGGAGCAGATCCAGAAGAGACTATAAAAACGATTATACACGAGGTAGTAGGACATTATGGATTGCGACAATTGATTAATGGCCCAATGAAGTTGACGTTTCAAAGTCAACTTGGAAATTGATTAAGTGATCATCCAAAAGAAGCTGATGCTATAGTTGCAGAATTTGGAACATATAACAGAAGTAGCACTAATCAAAATGATAACTTTGATTTAGTTATGCATATTTTATATACATTTGCTGATAGTGAGGTTAAAAGTAAAATTAATGGTTATAGTACTTCATATAAGATTAAAGATGAAGACCTTGAATCTGCAATTACGAATTGGTTTGATGATTCAATTGACTTACAAGCAAAAACCGAATTAAAAAGACTTGTTGACGAGGGATATTTAGTAATACCAGATAAAGATGTAAACAATAAAGCCTTATCTGATGCCACTAAGAATTCGCTTAAAACTGCATATGGCTATAAAAATAAGGCGCTTCTTGTTGAAGAATATTTAGCAGAATTAGCAGCCGGAACAATAAAAGAAGAAGATATTTCAAATTCTGAAAAAAACTGATTGCAAAAAATTGTTGATTTTTTTAAAGAGATTTTTGGACTTGATGGTGCTAAAGTGTTTAATGAAGACTTTTTTAAAACATTGGTAAGACTCTCAAAGGATAATTTAAAAAGTACTTCTAAATCTAGATTGCTTATATCAATGTATGAAAAAACTTTAAATCCGACAATTACTGAGGAAGAAAAGGAAGAAATTATTACTGACCTTTATAATCAATTTATGGACAAAGATAAAGTTACTGGAATAATAAAAATGGGTCCAGATATATATATGAAAAAATTAAAAAATGGATCTATTAGTTGTCCAGCGATACCGCTTCCTAGTACAAAAGCAACTAATAGTCCACTACATAATCGTTCAATAACACGTTGTGATAGTTTTTCAGATTTAATTAAATATCTAAGATTCGGACTTGACGATAGTAACAATGATTCAGAAGGCCTTTCTATGGCAAACGTATTCGCACCATTTATTGTTTTTGGAGATAAAGGCATTCCGTTTAGAGGAGAAAAAAACGATATTGTAGGAGTTATTATTAACACTCAAAACTTATCAGACGAAGATGTAGAGTGAATAAAATCTAAAATAGATCAAATTAACCCTTCTGTTTCAATAATTAAGTTTAATGGAACTAATTTTGTTTGGAACGGAACAGCAACGCCACGTTTAGAATATAAAGATTGGAATTCTAACAAAGGCACCTTTAGCGCATTTTTAAATAGTTATGCAGGTGGCAAATTAAAGCGTTGATATAAAAGTGATGACTATTATTCATCGCTTGAGCGACTATATATATTAAGACAGTTGAGATCTGGAAATTTATCATGTAAATTTGATACTGAAAATAATCCGATATTTGGCCAATGAAAAAAAATTGTAGTTACTAATGCGGAAGGATTACTAATGTCTAAAGACGTTTTTGCTGTTGAATATTGAGCAAGTAATACAAATTTTGAAGTTACAACTCCAATTGTCGTTAAATCTAAAACAGATATAAACAACGATTCGCTCATACTTATGGGAGATACAAGCAATGATAAATTATATGTTAATCAGGCAATGTTTGATCTTCTACCAGAAAATCAAGATTTAGCTTATAAGTATGTAACCCCAGATGAAAACGCTGCGATTTATAAAATGTCAAGCATTCAACAAGAACTTAATCTTCTCAATACATTAACTGTTCAATCAAGACAACTAGCAGTAGAGAAAGGAGCCGAAATATCTAACAGGCTATATTCTATTTATGAGAAAATATTGAACCCTGAGAGCGATGCTAAAAGTATAGCAAAAGACGTAATTGAACAATTGCAAATATATGCAGACGAATGTACAAAAAACAACATTGCAAATCCTAACTTAGCATGAGTTTATGAACAAATTAATTATTTAAAACAAGCGCTTGTTTCGCGACTCAGATATGAAATTCTATCTCAAATTGCAATAAAAACAAATACAAATTTTGCATACTGAGATAATTGAGACAACAAACAAAAATCCTCAATTACTTCTCTTTTATCTACAATCATAAATGCTGATTTTAAAAACGATGCGGAGGAAAGGCAGAGAGCAATTTATATATTTAATGATAAAATGTTTGATATGCTTGACCCTGAGCTTAATGCAGAATACGACTTAACTTTTAAAATACAAGATACTCTTAATTCATGATTTAATTCTGAAAATACAGAATTTGGAGAAACTTTACAAGCGGCACTAAGCAGCTTTGCCGAAGAGTCTAAAGCTCTTTATAAATTTTATGAATTACTAAATTTTGACAGACTTGGTGATACAATAAAGCTTAGTGATTGAATTAATTTGGCATTAAAGGGTGCTGGGCCAGAAGAGCAAGTTGACCTCCAAGATTACGCAATGGAAAGTTCTGATTTCTCAGAATTAATTAACAATATAAATTTAACTCAAAAAATTGTTAGAATTATGATTGATGCTGCACATTGTAACAATCCATTTGGATTTAATCTTTTTGGATTATTTAATCTGTACACAGGATCTGATTTTTATAATTTCATTGGGGAAGGCGTGTTAGATAAAATTGATAATGAATTTGAAATTTTTGCAAATAAAATGAATTTTCTTAGCAGTATTTCTGGTCTACAATCAGAACGGCAAATAAAGGTTCAAAAAGAAATTGCTAAAAATTTGAATTACAACTTGATGTACCGCATATTAAACACACCAAAAATATTTAATGTAGATATTCCTGAATTATGAGAAAAGGCTGGTGGACAAGATCTTAGTACAATTAAGGCAACGATGTCAGACGATCAATTTGCTGCGTTTTTTAAAGCAATTAAAAAGTTTGAACAATTGTTATATGAAAAAGTAAATGCAGATTCATTGTTTGCATCTAAAACAGATGACGAAAAGATAAAATCAATTTTTGAGCTTTTTAATAAAAAAGGTTTGCATCCAGGTACAATTAATGAAAATACAAAACTTTCTGATTTCTCGGTAGCTGCTTATTTGTATTCAATATTAACAGTTAATTCGGACGATTTTTATTCCAGACTTACAAATTATCTTGCAAGCAATTCGGATTCACCAATCCCGTTTTCGTCTCAAATTTTTGCCATTCGTTTAGGAGATGCTTATTTGCGCGATTCAAAAAATGGATTTAGTAAATTGAGCAATCTTTATAAAGATGATAAAGATTATTTGTTGGACAATCTCATGACAATTTTTGGTTCAGCAGGAACTGGGAAAACTACTGTTATTGCCAACATGATCGTTCAAATGAATTCCGATAAAACAATTTACTATTCAGCAAATGGCAAATCGCAATTAAAAAAATTAGAAGAATCTATTGATGGAGCAAAAATAGAAAATACATTTATTTTACAACAACTTGTTGATGAAATTGCCCCAGATTGACAAACTAATTATAAAATAATAGACAATGAATACGCTGAATATACTGAAATTGTAAAGAATTCAGAATCTTTTGATGAAAAATTAAAGAACAATGTTTTAATTGTTGACGAATGCACAAGACTAGATATTCGAAAATGACAAGCGATTTCACAATATGCAAAAGTTAATAATATCAAAATTATTGCACTTGGTGATTTAAAACAAAGCAATGAAACAAAAATAATTAGCGGAACTGGAACAGACGTTAGTATAATTCCATTGTTTACAGATGTTAAAACGTTTTCAACCCCAATACTTACAGAGTCAATTCGTGCTGCAAATCAAGCTCAAAGGACAAATATGTTGGTTTTTGGAAAACAATTTGACACCGCTATTGATATTGTAAGTGAATCACGTAATGTAAATTATGCAGTAGATTTTTTAGCTAAGAATCCGTTTGTATTAAAGTATAAAAATGTAAAAGGTAGTGTAATAGGAGCAAACATAACAAATTCTAGAGATGAACTAAAATCTAAAATCGCCGAGGTAATCAACAATTTAAAAGACGGAGAAACTATAGCTATTGTAACTGATTCTAGCGCATATGATTCTCTCGCATCTGATGGAAAAGTTGAAATTATAAAACCAAGTGATATCCAAGGTAGAGAATGAACTTATGTCTTTTCCGATTTTACACTCAATGAGGAATCGCAATTCTTAAAACTCCAAGAATTTTATACATTAATTTCTAGAGCAAAACTTGGGTCTCTAGTTTTAACAGACAATCTTAAAGAAATTGGAATAACGTTTGCCGAAGATAATGAAGGTGATAAAAAAGTTGCTGCAAATAAAAATCAGTTTAACTCTTATGGCTCGTGAATGAAAGGATTGCTATCTGGCGGAACGACAAGTACTACGTCTTCGGCTACAACACCCACATCTGCAACCGATGATGAACCGGGAACTGATCCTACAATACGAAAGAGAATTGTTGCTAGAATAAAATCTGATTTACATCATATGAACGATCATTTTGGAGCAAAACCAGATGATTATATTAGTAATCTTAGCGGGGAATTAGTCACTGAAATTTTATCTAATACAATTGATACTAAAACTGTTCTATATGATAATAAAGTCTTTATAAAACAGGGCGCGTTAAAATATTGTTCTTTACAATTTGGGGATGCAAAGATTAATTTTATGCAAATGTTTGATCCTTTTGGAGGAACTACTTTTGTTCCAATTAAATTAGATGATGAAAACAATATTGTAATAGATGATTTTTTAAATAACTCTAATGTAATTAAAACAATTGGTACATTTTTAGCTAGTAGATATAAATCAATTTCAGATGATGATTGTAAGATTTATTCAAATGAAAATGATTTTAAAAATATATTATTCACCGATTCAATAACTGCAGAAAATGCAGACGCAGCTTTTTCTGAATGGATAGAAGCAGAAGCAGATAGTACTTTCGTAGAAGCTGAAAATTTATTATCGCAAGGCAATTATGATGGTGACACAAATGCATCCAAAAGGTTAAAAGTAATTAAGCAAAGCTTACGAGAAATTAGATCTAAACAAGATATAATTGATGATAATGTTTATGTTAAAAAACTTTTAAAAAATACATTTGGAAAAAATATTCCGTTTAGAAAAACCGCTAGTTTAGAAGAAAAACGATGAGCAGTAAAAGTTATTGCAGATTTAGTTAAATTGGATGCAAGAAGAATCCCATCTGATCAAAAAGCAACATATGTTAAGGATATTGATGATGCTCGATATAAACATATAAAACAAATTTTGTCTAAAGCCTTGAATATGAACGAGAATAGTTCTGAACTTACTTTATTTTTAAACGAAGTTTTATCAAAGCAAAAAACTTTCTATATTAAAGATACCAAGATTAGAGGAGAAAAAGAAATGTACCTTGTTATTGGAGGTGTGGATATTTATATCGGAGAAATTATAAATGCAAAAGATTACGATACATCTGGATATTATGAATACAATGGTGAAATTGACAGCTTTAATATGCTTTTTAGAAGAAAGGCAATAACATCTGCTGGCAGGAAAAGAGTGAATACACAAGATTTATTTAAAAACGGAATGTTTAATGTAGCACCCCCAGCCATTGTTGTAGACTCAAATCACAATCGTTTACTCACGCGTTGAGAAGGTCGTTCTGAATGGGAACGTGTAAGAGATTTTCTATTATGAGTAAAACGCAATAGCGGAAAAACAATGCAAGCTTATACAAATGTATCATATCTTGATATGGCAGATCCTATCAACGTATACCAAGTTCACGAGGAACAAGCTATAGATACTGAAAATAATCCATATCCTTATCCATATGCATATAACGATGTATATGGAGATCTTATGGGTATTCAGAAAGCTATTACTCTTGATGAGCTCTATAGTTTATCCATGCTTGCAAAATTTGCACAAACTGGATACGATTATATTGGAATAGCTTTACAAGAGGCTTATCCAAATGTAAAGACGCAACAGGATGCCATTAATGAATTGGATTCAATTTTGGGCGGAGACTTGAAAATTAAACTTAAAGTCATTCCAGAAGGAACACTTATGGGGACGCGCTCAAAAATTATAAAAGAAAATGTGCGTGCATTTAGAGAAGCAGGAGTTTTGCTAAATTCTAAAAATACTGAAAAAATAGAAACGTTAATGTTTCTAGCTGCAATGCAAAATGAAAAAACCGGTTCAAATTTAACTCTTGCGATACAAAAGTATATGCAAGGATTGACTCATAAAGACCAACACGGCATACTTTTCTTCAATTATTACGAAGACTCTGCTGAATATAAAGGAACTCCTACAAGACAATTTAAATTAATTACTGACAAAAGAAAAACAACTTCAAGATGAACATTGTATGAAACAAATTCAGAGGGAGAAGATGTTGAAATTAAATCATGAAATGGAAATTTGCTTAATTACAACAACCTTAAAGTTGTTTTGAATGAAATTTCAACAACCTTAAAACTTACAAATAACACTGGAGATCCAAATTTAATTCCAGGTTTTTCTGATGGTCATATATCTATTCAGCCTGCAGTTGATTGAAAGTACACGGACAAAGAAACTAAAGTCGTTACTACTGGGGTTACTAAGATGTCAATTGTTGAATTTCTTTCTGCTATAATTAGCAGTCAGGAAGATATTAATGTTTCAAAATTATTTAAATCTTGCGAAGAGATATTTAATAAAAATAATAATGGGCAGCGCATATTTAGATCTGGAATTTATCTTGAGACAAGATCTTCCGGAGTAAATTATGTACCACAAAACGGGTCTAAAGATGATGCTTTGTGAAAAGAAGATACAACTAGTTCAAGGATACCATATAGCACTGATATCATTAAAATATATAACCCTATTAGATCTGTAAATTTAAAGCGCCTGGGTGCCGAAAGACCAAATTCAGATGTTTATTACGATCCAAAGGATCTTAAAGACATTAGAAAACAAAGTGCATTCGTATGTAAAATAGTTGATAGTATTAAAGCCAAATCGAAAGAAGATTTCGTAACACAACTTAACGATCAACTAAAAGAAGACACTAAACTTGCAACATATAATTTACAATATGATGAAATTGTCGGATGATTTTATGCGCCAAATAAAGAATTCATCAATAATGAATTAAATGGATGTACAATTCTTGAAAATCACCTGGATCCAAATGGCCAATATTGTTTAGTTGAAAAAAATGGAGAGTGATTAAGATTAGATGGAAAAGGAAATATAATAAATACTTTTAAAGAAGAAGAAGTTGAAATTCTTAAAGAAGGACTTAATTATAATGACTTTACAGAAGAATTTAAAAAATTTATATCTGGGGAAAGCGTAAAAAGCGTAAGCACGAACATCCCTTTGGTGCTCAGAATAAAAATTCAAAATATTTTAAATCCAAAAACGTGTTAAATGAATAATTATTGTAAAATTGGAGGGTTTAACCTCACAAAAGATATAATTGATCAATATAATGGAAGCATATCAGACCCTGGTTTTTCCGCACTTACTGATGAGGTAATAAAAGAACTTTTCTTTCCGGGAATATCTGACGAAAATTTCAATAATTTAAAAGAAGAGCTTTTTGATAAAACAGCTAAGACATGGCAATCCATGTCAGAGGAATTCATAAAAAACCATACACAATTAGAATCTACAGATGAGCCCCCGGAGCCAACCGGGGATCCATCTATGGATCAAACGAATAATTCTAAATATAATGCCGCTACTTTAAATGTCCATAAAACAATAGCAATTCGCTTTATTAATTCCGCGTTTGTTTTAGGAAAAACAAAAGAAATTTTTAGAGATTGATTATTTAAAAATTGTATATATGATTATACAGATCCAAGTAAAATTATATCAACCGATAAAATTTCTGAACAAATTTCAAACTATAAATTCTTGCTTTGCCAAAAACTCAACGAAGAATTAAATTTAGGGTTATCACTTAATGATGACGATGCTGATGGCCAAAATTTAACAAAAAGTATTCAGGATGTTTTAACCGCGGCTGCTAAAGAAGTTGTAAAAGAGGGCTCAAATAACATCTATGAAGCTAGAATGGATTTTTATCAATTAGCATATTTTGATGATTTACTTAAAGAATTAGATTTTGTTACTAGGGATCCATCAGTAGCATCATTTGTTCATAAAAAAAACATGTATACTCCAAAATTTGGAACTGATAAAATCTATACACTATCTTTTAGCCAAAACGATAGTTCTTTAGATATGGATGATATTACAACAAATTTTGCTAAAGAATTTATGAAATTTCTGCCGCAAATAGGCACTGAAGGTACGATTAGTCGAAATATGAAAATTGGGTGAGACGGTTTTCAGCGAGCCTGTACTGCTCTTATGCAATGAGTTGTGGAGAATAATCTCGTAATTGAAAAAGGCGGAAAAACAAAAGAT
This sequence comes from Faecalibacillus sp., assembly GCA_963588175.1. Classification (GTDB taxonomy): domain Bacteria; phylum Bacillota_I; class Bacilli_A; order RFN20; family CAG-826; genus UBA4951. The sequence goes on from CAVAGP010000001.1 coordinate 39,652, forward strand.
GTATATGAGGAAATAACTAACGGCAACATGGACATCTTAGGAGACGCTATTAGTAAATTCTTAAATGAAACAAATGCCGAGGGAAGTATTTATAATACAATGATTAATAAGGCGGCTTTAAGAGGTATTCAATGAGCCTTATTTCCTAGTAATGGTCAAAGTAACATTCCTCAAAAAATTAGAAATTTGTATTTTAATCAAATTTTAAAGACAGCTAAACACGCATATCTTGGTTACACTTATGATCCAATTACTAAATCCATAGATTTGGATTTAATTGAAGATAAAGCGGTTGTATCGGAATCGTCAAAGTTATCTAATACAATTACAGGAAGAGTTAAAGTTTTAAGACAAACTCCTGAATTGTTAAATTCATTCCTTGATAAAATAGATAATTTAAATTTAACCGATACTGAAGACGGTACATATATTTTGCAATTTGATTATACGCCTTCGTCGGGCAAAACTAAAACATTTGATTTTATCATAACAAACAGCGCATCAAAATTAAAAGGTGATACAAAAAATAGTCCTAAATATCTATGAAAATTCACATCTCGCACAGACATGAGTCAAGATGACGATCAAGATATTTTTAAAAATTTAGTTTATGATTTATTTGGATATAACTTAGGTTTACCAGAAACAGAGGCCGATCAAGCCGTCGTAGATGATTATTTTTTAGATAATTATGCTGAACATAATGATTGATCTAGCGATGATATAAAGTATAAAAAAAATTTACTTGATTTATATGCAACACCAATTGGAATAACATTAGTTGCATCTCTGCAAGATAAACTTTCTAATGACGAATCATATAAAGCTTTTAATGATAAAATTAAAGAAATTAACTTTTCGTGATTTGACTCAAGTAAGCATAATCTAGACTTATCTAGATATTTTAAAGATTATGACGACTTAGCAAAATATTTATATTGATGTACGGGATATGATAATAAAAATGTAGTTAACGATGTTGCCGGAAATAAAATTCCAGTATATGCATTAACTTCTGCTATATTTCAATTTCCGAGTCTTTTAAGAAGTGCCCAAAATGCCGGGGTCGGAACACTCTTTAATGCGACACAAGGATTAAATCCATTTTTAGGGGAAGGTGGTCTTTCAAACGCAGAATGCGTTGCTCTTTCGCCATTAATTAGAAATGGATTAGTTACTAGTTCCGGAAAGAAATCAGCATCTGAATTGACTAGTTCTGAACTTCTAATTACAAGCGCATTTATCGATTATGGTCAATCACTTTTATTTGATGTTAACAAAAAGAAAGATAACTATAGAGCGCACCGATTATTGGACGGAAATACGATCTTTATTCAGCCCGAAGTTTTTTCTGATAAATCACAACAATTTATAATTCCGATTCGAATTCCAAAAAAGGGACATAATGCACCTCAACTTTTATCAGATTTGAAAACTTTAGCTACAGACAGCGATGCAGATGGTGAGGCAGAAAATCGTTTAGTTTGAAAAATTTATCAATGACAAAAAGCTAAATATATAACTGTAATAAATCAAATTATTAGTAAATACCAAACGGTTTATGAGGGCGAATTTAATGCATATGTTGCAAACCTTCCTTTAGGGAATACTTTGACTTACGTAGATGCGGAGAATAACGAGGTAATAAATTGAGAGCTAGTTAAAAAGCTTGATAGTTTTATAAAAGAAAAAGCTAAAAATAAAAAATTATTACGAGAAAGTTTTCATGAAAAAGGAATTCAATTAGTTGAAGAAATTGATTATACTTCAAGTGGATTAAATAAAGCATTTATTGAAAAACTAAAAATATTTGGGAATATTGAATCTACAAAGGATTATATACGATGCCAAAAACGTATTTTAATTCAAGACATTGTAGATAATAATACTTGTTTATATGACACGGCAGTAAATGTTGAAGGAATCCCTACCGATTGAAAAAAAGGCAGAAAAATTATTTTATATAAAATTTATAAAGAAGTATCTAAGGATAATTTTGTAGAAGTTACAGATAAGATTGATGAAAAAACAGATCTATTTGATGCGACAGGAAATATAAACGAAAATTTAAAAGTTGAATTAAATCCAATTTTGAATTCGTGATTGTATGCAGATGGAATTTTTACACAAGGCTTTCAAGAAATTTTCTTTGGATTAAACGAAAACAATCCAAATAAAAATAAAGACGAAGGGGAAAGTGCAATTTCTGGTAGATTGTTAGCTCATTATAAAAGAACCGTACCGGCTGGATCGACTGTTCATTTGTTTCAGCAAGGACTACAAGATGGCGTTCCCGCTGAATATAGAGTTGCTGTTTTTGACGATGCATTTTTTAATTATGCAACTAATTCTACAGGCCAAGTTTATGGAAAAGATCCGCACGATGGCGGCGCTTGACAAGATCCACTCTGCGCAATATGAGCTAGAAATTCTCTTGGCTCTGCTGCTATTGGACTTGGCGCTGCAAAAACAATTCATCACGATGTAGATGCAAATGGGAACGGAATACTTTGTAAATGGGCAACATACATTATATCAAATGCAGAACGAAGGAAATCGCCTCATAGTAAATATTCGATGGAAAGATGAATTTCAAAAATGAGAGATGTAGAATTACAAACAAATGCTTCCCGTGTAGCTAATGTACTTAGAGAGATATGTAGGAAGTATGGAAATATTTATGTTAAAAATCCAATTACAGGAGAGCATGAGAAAATTGACATTGACAGCCTTGAGGGAAATAATTCTGCGGAAACTCTGTCTATTGATTGAGGAGGAAATAAAAAAATATTCCCAAATACAGTCTACGGTATAGATCAACTTCTTGGCGGTGCCTACATTGGAACATTAAAAGGCAATAATGAATTTAATTATGCGGAAAATCTTCAAAATGAAATATTAGCAGAACTTCTTAGTAATCCAGGAATAAGTGGACCGACAGGCTATGATGCCGATATTAAAGAAAGAGTTATTTCTTACATTATAAATAAATCTGCAATGAAACGCGGGGCGGCCAATGTTAACGGATCCGACGCTTTCGAGGATGAATTTACAACATTCCAAACAATGACTCTTAGAACAAAATTTGGAGGACTCATGATGGATACCGAGCATGATATTGATGGCACAGTACGAGAGATGTCTCAGATCATGTCTTCTTTAGTTCAAAATGGATACTCCGAGGTGGATGCTAAGAAAATTTATAGTGATATTGGTAAAATTATTGAATATACCGCAAAAGATTTATTTGACGGCGTTGACAATATTTCATCAGAAATGGGAAAAATAATTCTTGAACAGCATCTGATTTCTTCTTTAAAATCTTCAAAAATTTCTGGAGTTGGACTTGCGGATTCTATTGTTATTTATGGTAGTATTCCTGTTAAAGATGACAATGGAAAAATACAAAGGAAAATGATTCCGTTCTCTTTAGCAGATATAAAAAATAAATTTTTATCAACAGTAAATGCGTATTTAACAAACGAAGCTATTATACGTCGATATCCTGGCGTCCAATCAGTTAATACTCCATCAAGAGGAATTATTCAATATTGCACACTTGATGATGGAACAAAAGTCGATCAGGAAACCGCAGCAAAATTAATTGCAGACAATCTTGATACTGATGATATAAATGATCTTTGTGAATCGACTGGAGTTTCTTATAGTTTAGACAATGCTGTAAAATATGCTTTTCATCCATACGTTTCAACTGAAAATTATGTAAGATATAATGAAATCTTTAATGAACAAAACCTATATAGTAAAAAAGGTTTTCTTGAATTTAAAGAAGAATACGAAAACCAATCTTTTGATGAATTTAAAAGGAATGTTCTAAGTGATCCAAGATGGAAGAACGTGGATCAAGGCGCTAGTGATAATACAATAAAGGAATTATATGATTTAATTCATAGTTCTAATCATGAAATAATCACTAAAGTTGCTACAAATTCTCCTAAATTTTTAAAGCCGATTTCAAATTTAAAAGATTTAAAAGATTTAAAAATTGGGCAAACAATTATTGTTAAACGAATCAATAGTACATATTATGAAAAAATTGTATTAGAGTGTGCGCAACAAAGAGATGTTTTATGCAATCTTGACGACCCAAGTATTTATAGTGAAATTTATAAAGTCACATATGCTCCTGAGGATTTAAAACAACCTCAAATATCTTTAAACGTTTCAAATGTAGATTATTATGAGGATGGTTCTAATTTAGTGTCACAAAGAGAAACAACCGAATGAGATTTAGATGTAGTTCGTGCAATGTATTATTATCGCGAATTATGTAATCCTAAACTAAAGGTGACGTTTGAAGAAAAGAAACAAGCTCTTGTAAAAAAAGTCTTTGACAAAATTGATAGTTTAGGATATAAATATCAATTCTCAGTAAAATATAAAGAATTACAACAATTGATTAAAGACGGCATAATCGATTCATCTGAAATACAAAAACGAAAACTATTAATTCTTAGAGCATATCAACAAGAAATTTTATTTCAATTAAAACAAAAAGGGTTTTTAACATCTAATGATGAAATTTTAGGATTTCAAGATGCATTCTTGAATAATCATAATGCACCCGCTTCTGTTCAAACAATTTCCTTTAAAGAAGTTACACCTGGAGAAATAGCTATCTCCGCAGCTTATGCTAAGGAATTCTTATTAAAAGAAGGCGATGATCTTGGATTAATCTTAAAAGAGGGTTTTAAATTTTTTGAAAAAAGATTAAAGACTGTTGCAAAACACAATCTTAATAGAGAATTATACGATGCAGTTTTGTTGGATGATGCTGGTAATCAAACAATTGTAAAAATTGTAAAATCTGGAGAAATTTGAAATCCAACCGATAGTGATGGAGACACTTTATTTATCGAAGACAATGAAGGCGTGGATAAAACTGGAATTAATGTTAAATATAAAGGTGCTAAAATTTGCTCTATTGAAGACTGAAATAATAAAGGAATTAAAATAGGAAAAATTAGTAATACCGCAAAAGACAGACAATATAATATAATTGTTCTTCAAGATATTAACGATCTTGCTTTATTTGAAAAAACTTCTTTATTTGATAAAGACGAAACTTTACTTTATTATGATGAAAAGAATGTTAATGAAATGCTTAAATATGCTTTAGAAAATAAGCATATAAACAGTAAGAAGGATAAAAATGGTGAAACTTTATATAAACTCCACAATTCCCCAAAATACGTTTCAGAAAAAACTTTAATTAAGAATATCAAGGCACTAAATCAAAGCTCAGACGAATGAAGAGATAAATATATTAGTCGTAGAGCTAAACTTCTTGCAAACAATTTTGAAAAATCATTATTATATTTTGGCACACGTATTCCATCACAAGCCCTACAATCAGGTATGGCTCTAAAAGTTGTAATGTTTGTTGGTGTAAATAAAAATCAAGTTTACATTCCTGGAGCAATGCATTGATTCGAAGGAGCTGATTATGATATTGATAAAACTTATATGATGCGATTAGACCTAACAAATGCAAAATTAGAAGTTTTATCAAATCTTTATCAAGATTTCGGGGTTAGATGCGCCAAATTGCCAATTCCAAATCCGGATAAATGAACGCCATATACTTTTTCTACAATTCATAAAAATTATCTTGATCCAAACGTTAGAACTGGACTAAAAAATAACAATGGTAGATATTTTTATAGAGATGTACATTATGTAACAATGTCAGCTTTAAATCCAGAGGGAATGATGCATTTTATGAAAAACAACGAAGAGATGTTTTTTAGCATAAAGAAAATACTGGAAGATACTGAAAAAAATTCTGGAATTGGAAAACAAATAGTAATTGTAGATACAGAAGATTTATCTAAACTTGATGAATTCGAATTAAAAGAACATAACGCAATAATTCAAGAAACACAAAACTCACTTGATAATTTTCTGACAAAACACGGAAAAACAAAAATGGATGATTCACATAAAGTAACTCGTGGGTTAATGAACAGAAATGTAATTAATGCAAGAGATATCTTTATGGATCCCGTAAATTACTTGAGCGCATCAGATCCTATTAATTTTGATGAAATTAAAGAATACGCCAAACATTCAGACCTTGGCGGTAGAGAAGTAACAGTATCAATATGAAACGGTAGTTCGAAATGGGTAATGCAAGAACAATTTCGATTAGGTAAAGCTGAAGTTGGTATTATTGCAACTGCGATTAAAACATTCTTAATAAAAAGCAATGTAGTTAACGCCGCAATATTAGATGCTACAGAATTAATTAAACGTGGAAATGCAGAACAAGCTTTAGAAAAACTAAGTAAATATGTATTTAAATTTACTAACATATTAACTGGCGGAGAAAGCATTGGCCTTTTAGCTAATGTTAATTTGCGGCCATTGTATGAAACCATTTCACAATTGCCAAAAGGAGAAAGAGATCCGTTTAGAAACCTTCAATACATTCCTGAAGTGTTTAAAGATTATAAAAAAGAAGGAATGGATCGCTTCGATATTGAAAGTTTACTTGCAGATTTAAGTAATCGAAACAACAACGAAGATGCATTAATGGCTCTTTCGGCCCTTCTTAGTGCCGCAACAGATAACGCCAAAGAATTAATTCTTCCTAAAATTAATGCATCTCAAGTAACAATTGATTTATTTTGCTCAATGTTAGGTTCCGGTTACTCAATGCGAGAAATTCTTCAAATATTTTCATCTCCATGATTTACATTAATTAGTACATTAGTAAAAAAGAATCTATATAGCCAATCTGGCAATCAGAAAACTTTGGATAATGTAATTAATTTTGTAATGGGAGATTCTAAGCAAACGTTACTCTCTCCTAACTATAAACAACGATTCATTGAATTATTGTGCTGTAAAGAATTTCTATTTGAAGACGGCAAATTTGTATTCAAAGATAAAGAACTTGAAAAAGAGTATAAAGACTATCTTGAAAATAATGAAGATTATGAATTGAGAAATAAAGGTGAAGAAAAATCAAAAAATAAAAATGAACAACAGCCTGAAAATAAAAATGAAGATGAAGATGAAGATAAAAATGATTATTCTAAATTAGGTACATTTGATAAGTATTTACTTTTTTCAGACAGACTTTTAAATAAGCATTTTGCAAAAGTTATAGCTAGATTGGATATTTTTTATGCCAAAATTGAAGATAGAATGAAATCCGAATCTGGTAAAAAGACTAAACGTTATGCAAATGACGATGTTGAGGCGGATGAAACCCCAGAAGAAGATACATCTCCGGAAGCATTTCTTGATAGTTCATACGAATCAGAAGGTGATGGATATGGCGAATACGGCGAATATGGCGAACCTGATATTTCTTCAGAAGAATTTGACGAAGGATATTATGATCCAGAAGATATGGAAGGCGCGTCTAAGCATAAAAAAATAAGAAAAATTCAAAATTTAAGTTTTAAAGATTTTGAATTAGACGACATTAACGCTATTAATGAATATCTAGATATTTATTTACTCAAACGAAAAGTAAGAAATAGACTTGGAAATCCAAGCACGGAAGCTAAAAAAATATTTCAAAGACTTCGCGAAATAACAATTCCGATTTCTGCAGAAAATAGAATTTTAGGTATTATTGCAAGATGTAATCAAGGATTAGTTAGTTCAGCAGAAGAAATGTATTTCTATGTAAAATCTATCGAACTTTATTTTAATAGTAAATTGAGATCTTTGCCGCAAGGATTTAAAAACGCAGGATATCCTAGCAGGTTCAGTTTAATGGAATTTTTTAGTAATAAATTATTCCAAGATCAAGTAATAGAAATGTTTGATGATCCAAGCCTAAAAGTTGAGAGTAATGTTCTTAGAATGTTAAGAGAATCTGAAAATTTTTGACAGATGTTTAACATTTATAAGTATGCAATGACTATAAATAATATACAATATTGTACAGCTTTAACAGAAAGATTGTGTGATGCTGTTATTGATAGTATTTATGGTCAAAACGATGCCCATTATTATCATAAATTAAACGAGACTCAATATCGTATTATTTCACAAACTGTAACCGATGCTTTAAATTTTGGTTTTTTAAAATCATTACCAGAGGCAATGAGAACGTTTAATTGTCCAAAGGGCGCGAATTATTATCCAGCAAGTAGAATAAATCCAACAAATCCAAAGGACGAAATAAAACCAGGAGAGCAATCATGGACTTATGATAGCCCTATTAAAAATACAAGTGATAAGCCGATAGAAATAGATTTAGGAACGATACAAGGAACTGCTACATTTAAGAGATGAATGGAAACAACTCTTCTACAACAATTAAAAGAAAAATATCAAGATAATGCATTTATAAGAAGTCTTCATAATGAAACTATGTACAATAAGCAAACAAAGCAAAGCATTCCGTGCTTAACTGTAAGTTTGGATATGACAAACATTACAAAATCAACAAAATTAAAATCACAATTTGAATCGATAAAAAAAGCATATGATGCTATTAGCAATGATGAAATTGATATTTATGGAAAAACGATGAAAATAAAAGACGCTTTCTATATTTACAATATAATTCAAAATGGAGGAAAGCCCGGCAAGAGAAGTTTTAATGCATTTTTTGATAAACAATTAATAGAGGAAAGAGCTACAGACTCAAATAGTGTACAAAAATTACATTGAGCCTATTTAAACGTCTTAGATAATCTCGACGATGTTTCTGCAAGATCTACATTTGAAACTAATTTCTTACAAAATTTAGTTAAAGATGTATTTTGAAGATTTGCTAGTAATCCAGAAGCACGAAAATTAATAAATTCACAAGACATTAATCCTGAATCAAAAGATGAAACTATCACTAAAAGAATTACTCCGATTCCAGATAAAAATGGACGAATAATTGGATATAACTTGTTTGGAACTTCTATTTATTTTATCGGAGGAGATTTTAAATTTAATTTACCATTTATGAGCGGGGTAATTTTTAATCAAAGATCTCTAAATTCTATATCAAACACACACTTTCCAAAAGATTCTGCATCTAGAATTAGAACGAAAATGTTTTTACAAAATGCATTAATGTTAACGAAGGACGCCAATTTTGGTAAATATGTAAAATTATTATCTACAGAAAGCGATTGATTAGATATAGATGAATCTGTTAGATCACAAGTCCAAAACTGAAAAGCATTTATTTATAATAACATATATTATATAAATTTAAACGCCTGTGAAAATATTACCCCAGCAAGAGTATTGCTTCCTCTAGTTTCAATAATTGCAAATAATTATAAAGACTCTAATGGAAATTATGTTTATAAAGAAACCTGGGATAGAATATTGGCTAGATTCAAGAATAGTGATAACTATGATTATTACTATAAATCAGTTTTTAAAAATAATGAAACTAATAGTTTTTATGGCAATTATCCAGGTACAACAAAAGATATTCTTGTATTTGCGGCATATCTTGCTGACTCTGACTTTAATTTGCAAACCCTTTTTGGATATCCTGAAAGTATAGCACAAACGGACTTAGACTTTGAAGCGCAAATTAGTGATATAGTTACAAAATTATTAGGACTTTCTAAAAATTCAAAATTGATTGAAAATTTAGAATGTTTAACGCATGGTAATCTTGGTCAGCTTATAAAGAATTTTGGTCCAGTTGTAAACAACATTCCAAATAGTGATTTTAGTACAATGCTAGCAAGTGATACAAAGCATAAAGAGATAATACAAAAAATGATTAAAGACGGAAGTTTAATAATAAACGGCAATTGTTAATATGGCTTGTAATATAACTATAAAAATAGGAGAAACAGAAACAAAGTTTGATAATTATTCAGACCTTCTTACATACATCGATAAAAATATACAAACTTTAACGGAGCAGTACCTTAAGGGCGCTGCTCCAGCTCCTGTTATTCGGTATCGTATAACAGACCCAGGACTTCAACAAATGAAAGATTCATATGAAGGTAAATTTCAGCAAACAAATACTAAAGTTGTTGAAACTTCTGAAGGCATTGGAAATAGTATAATTACAGAGGTTACAACTCTTCATAAAAAATTACCAAATGCGATTGGAGTAGCAACTGCAATTACAACAAAATTTAAATATAAGGGTCAAGATAAATGTTTGAAAGGTAAATATTTTGCACCTAATGAATTTGAATTAAAAATAAAAACTTCGCAATTAACTGAAGAAATAAAAAATAAAAAAATAAAAAGTGCAAAAAGTTATTTAGATTGGAAAGCAGATAAAGGCACTTTTATACACGCTTGTTTGGAGGCTGCAATTTTAGATGAAGAAATGCCAGTTGATGATTCTACAAATCCACTTCCAACAGAAGTTCAAGAGCAAATGTATGAACAAGCTTTAACTTTTGTTAAAAGATTAAAGAAACTTCACGGAGAAGACGCCGAGTTTGAAGTAGAATTTCCAGTTGTGTCTAAAATGGTTTCAAATAAATTTAAAAATGCCATGAGTCCTGGCGATCCATCTAAGGCTGAACAAATATATGGCTTTGTTGATTTATTAGTAAAAGATTCTTCTGGACAAATTCATTTATATGATTTTAAAAGTTCTGATCACGATACATTAAATAAATATCAAAAGCACGGATATGCAGCACAATTAGCAGTATATGCTCAAATATTAAAGCAATGAGGCATAAATATACCAAATGCAAATATTCATATCGTTCCAATACATATGGCTGTTGAAGAAGTAGATGGTGTAAAAAACGCAACAAAAATAGAAGTTGCATTCCCTGGATCAGACACAAAGCCTTTTCCGTCCATAAATGAGCTATGAAATAGTTATGATAAAGCAATGACTATTTCTAAAATAAATCAATGGTTGCCTAGTTTGGCAAGCACTTCTATTCAGAGTCTAGATGAAACAACTACTAAAATACTTAGACAAATATTCCCGCCGGAATTATTAAGCACAGGAAGTATTGTAGCAGACGATAATAAAGAAACAACAGAAGATTTTGTTAGATCAAACTTACAAAATCTTTCAAAAAACTCAAATGAATATAAGTTGGGGTTTCGTAAAAAAATAAAATTAAATAGATTTATTGACGAATCCGATTTGGATGACGTTGGTGAGGTTCAATTCGGATATTTATATATTCAAGAAAATCAAATTGATAATGCTGTAAAAGTTTATACAGCTTTGTTAAATGAGGCTAAAAAAACTGCAATTCTGAATGAGTCTAAGGAATTGAGTGGCATAATTAACACTGGATCCATAGACTCATTAGATGAATATATAGATTCCCTTGCAGGAGATAATCGTAAAAATTGAATGCGTGTACAGCTCATACCATATATTAAAAATGGATGAACTTGTGTTTCTAATGAAAACTTATTAGCAAATGGTATATTAATATTTTCTCATCAAGACCAAGAAGATAGTAGGCCAAAATACGACATTATAATGTTATCAAACCATCACCTTCACACACAATATGATTTCACAAAGTCAATAAAATCTAGTAATACAGCCACATCTGTTGCTGGCGCCTTTTTTTACGACAAGGAAATCGATACAAAAAATGTTTTGTCTGCAGAATATGGTAATATGCTATTGATGAAAGCTATGGCTTATATTACGTCTAATTCTAATTTTTTTAAACAGGGTACAATCCGTTCTGTCCGTGCTTGAAATCCAAATTCTTGCGAAGAAACATATGCTGGAAATAAGATGCTTCAAAGTAGTTGGACCACTATTATGCGAGGATTTTATAGTATTGGCGCTCCTGAATTTGATAGTGATGGAAAAATTATAAGAACATCTGAAGGAATCACAAAGAGAATAAAAACTCAAATAAATGGAATTGCTTCTTCTTATATCGAAAATGGAGAAACAAAATATATTTTTCAACCAGATGCAGCAGCTTTATTAGAAATAGCGATAGATCTTTTATATGATTCAGAAAAAGACGGTAGGCTTGTTGCGTTGGCAGAATTGAATGAATCAGAATATGGATCTTATGAAGAATATATTGAAGATTCCATTATGGCATTATTACGTAGTTATTCGGCACGAGGCGGACAAAGAAGTGGAGAAGTTGTTAATCCAACCGAAGTTGCGATAAATGAAGACTCCGTAGCAAAACATTATGTATTGCAAGCATGACTTGCATTAAAAGGTAAATATCTTAACTGAGAAAAAGATATTGAATGATTTGGCTCAGAAGTTACAGCTCCAGCTATGAATAAATCTAGCATTGTTAGAATTACAAATGACGTCATGGCTTCATATATGAATTCACTCCGTAGAGATTTTGTAACAATGGCAAAAGCGTGAAGAACAGTTTTACTAGAATGTTATAAATTTATGGGCAAATCTGTAGGTACAATAAATGAAAATAAATTTTTTGCTGATTATTTTATAAAAGATAAAGAAAAATATATTTTATATTCACTTTCAGAATTTGCCGACAAATATGGTGAAGATTCACCAATGTACAAGTTAATGGAAATGTTCCAAAAAAGAAAAACTCCAGATGGGGACGTTTACATTACAGAAATACCTCTTGTGAAGGGCGGCCCACTTGAAAGATTATATTCCCAAGGAATTATTGGAAAAGCATGAGAAGATATAAAAGAAACATATAAATTAGTTAAAAGTCCAATTGAAGATGAATTTAATAAACCGGATTATATGGTTCTAGAAGGGAGTATGGCAACCAGAACGGAAGCAATAGAAAATCACGAAAAGGGATATTATTCCTTTAACTTGGACTATGTATTTTTGCATAATCTTCAGCAGCAAAAAAGAAAATATTGGCAAAGACAATATGATCCAATTTTTGCAGCAATAAGAAATTCTATAGCATATATGAGTAAATTTCAAGCTGGGATTTCATCTGAAGAATCGCCAATTGCTATGACAGAAAAATGAGTTGAAGATTATATTAAAGCAAAATATAATAATAAAAGTATTGTTAATAAGAGTTTACGTCCTTGAATGGAATTAATCAACAAAGTGACCGGACTTGCTTCTGGAGTTCAACTTTGATTTAATACAAGAGCAATGTTTAGGGAAATGTGAACTTCTTTGTCAATTGGTATAACAAGAACTTTAGTTCATGAGTATCCCGGAATTACAGTGAGTGATTATAAGCAAGCTTTGCAAGATATTGTTTTCTCTGATGATAAAACTGATTTAGATGGTATCCTTTATCAACAAAATGCATATTTTGGAATGGCAAATGCTGACATTTCTGGATTAGCAGATATGATGAAAACCGGCAGATGAAACTTTTGAAATTTAACATCTAGATCACCATATGTAACATCTTCATTACCGGATTTATATTATAGAAATGCTATTCTTAGAGCAAAAATGATTGCAGATGGTGTTGTAGACGCTTATTACATTGATGAAGATGGTGAATATAGATATCATTTTGATAAAGACAAACGCTTCAAGATATTAAAAACTGGTGGAAGAAATTTATCAAAAGAGGATTTTGAAAAATATATAAAAGCAATTGCATTATATAATGAAACAGCAGATGATTTAAATACTAGACGTGAATTGTATGCTGTAAATGAAGTTGTCCCAGAACGATTGGCACACATTCAATCTGGAGATACAGATATACCGCCTTTATGGGATGCGTATACAGACACGGAATTACAAGGAATTAGAAACTACTCCGACAAGCTGTACGGACACTATAACGATGAAAATAAAATGATGATTCAAGAGCGCTTTCTGGGCAAATATTTAATGCAATATCGAACGTTTATTTCCTCTCGTATTGAACAAAATGTACAAGGTGCTCATGCAACTAATGTTGTGCGATATCGGTATTATACAGATCCAGATACTGAAGAACAAATATACAAGGTGATGAATGATGACGGAACTACCACATTTAAAAAATCCTCTGAAGTTACAAAAGAAGAAATCGAAAGCGGAAGAGCAGAAATTTATATGGAACGAGTTGGAATCACTCAACAAGGCCAATTATCATCTTTAGTTTCTGGGGCAAAAGCACTAATACATTTTAAAGAAAATCCTGAAGATTTTAAAGAATGATGAGGAAATCCACTTCATCGTCAGTTATTAGTACTATTCCTTTGTGATAATTTTGTAACTGCGCTATTGATGTTCTTACTGAATTGAGCCGTTGGAAATAAAAAGAATACAAAATATCAACCACTTAAAAATTCTGGCTGAGGACCAAGGTGAATTTACGGTGTATTGGCAGGGAGCTTTCAAGATGGCCCTTTTATTAATTTACTAGGACAAATGAATTCATTAAATCCGCCTGTCATTAGTCAGATAACAAATTGATATAATGATATTGCTTCTGTTATAACAGGAAAAGAAAATTTTGCTTATGTTGCTGTAGATAACTTTGGTATGACACGTGAATTTTCACATTATTTTGACTTAGATAAATATAATATTAACTAACGTCAGAACTTAAAAAAAAGCCGAATAGAAGAATAATTTCTCCTATTCGGCTTTTACTATTTCATCCTAAATCCAAGTTTTTTAACTATTTTTTCAATTTCTGGACGTTCTTTAGAAACGTCTTCATCTCTTTTAAAACAATTAATAATTACATATCTATCTGGATAATTGATAGATTGCTTAATTGTATATCACATAAAATATTTATGGCGTAGATAATCCATTGTATTAGTTATCCTAAAACGCTCTTGATTTTCTGTAAGTAAATAATTTGTTCCGGATCAAAAAATCGCTCTAATAGTATAAAAGATCGGATGCTCTTTTTTCTTTTCAAATTTAATTGCTCCACCTAGCATGCTATTGTACTATCTACAACTTCTACAGTATCAACTACTTCAATAGCATCATTTACATTTTTTGTTCTATTCCCACAACTAGAAAAGATTGCGGACAAAACAATCAAAGTTATTACAATTTTCTTCATATTTTCTTAAATCAAATATACAATCATTTATTTCTCTTTTTATTTCACTGATTTGAAATTGCTTAGCTACATTATTACTTTTTTGCAAATCATTATATGTTTTACAGAGAAATTTATACCTTTTAACTAAATAATCTTTATACATAAAAATTATTTTCTTTTTTTTTGTTTGGCTAATCTTTCAGAATAATCAATACAACTGCTCCTACTCAGCCAAAAAATAATCCAATAAATACACTAGCTCAATTATAATGACCAAATAAATTTTTGTCATTTGCTTGTTTGTAACAAATTAAAGCCGGTCAGACTCAAAGTACAAAACAGCATGCTAGTGTAAATATTATAGTAAAAATAATACTTAAAAATGCTAACATTTCTTTTCTTTGTTTTTATTATAAATATAAGCTTCAATAATTAATGCTATAATTATAATTCCAAGAAATGTGCCACCAAATATGCTACTCATTTATTTTCTTTTTTAGTTGATAAAAAAGTTCCTTTAAAGAGCCTGTATTGGAAAGAATTATATTAAACTGATTAGTTCTTAATAGCTCTATTACTTCTTGTTCTGAAGCGTGATTTCCAACTACTGTTCCAGGCCTATCTACATATATAAGTTTTCCTTTTCTCTCTTTTACAGCACTTGCTTCAGTAATAAATCGAACATCACTAATAATCAAATTTCCAGTTTGATTAAATATTGTATTTACTCAAACTTCTTTTCCAAAAAACTTTTGACAACATTCAGTACCAAAGTATTGCATCAATTGTCTGATTGATAAATGTTTATCCAGAATACTTTCCGGAGCATCTTTTAAAAGTTTATTGAACTGTCTATCTGATAACACATTAGGATCTTCTATTATCTTTAAAGTAGCTATGTCTACATATACATTATCTTTAAAGTTTCTTTCATCAAACTTTTCTCTTTTTATATTTAATAAATCAGCAAGCATTTGTTTCATATTATCTGCAAATGCTACTAATTTTCATTTTTTACATATTGGTCTTATATATTTAAAACAGAATCAATTATGTAAAAATGCTGGAGTATTCAATATATACTCCAGCATTTTAGATACTTCTGTTTTTCCAGAGTTTTTAAGACCCGAAATTCCTCAAATGTTCATTTACTCTATTGTTTGTCAAACTTATCATTTTTATCCAAATATAATTTTACTACTGGACAGAAATTATAATGATCACTCCAATCTAATATTCTATCTTTGTAGCTATTGATATATTCCTTATATAAAGGATGAATTAAATATTCAAGAATTTCCCGCTCTTCCTTTTCTGGTTGTATTAATGTTCTTTTGGTATCCAGAAAAGTAAGCCAATATGGAAAAGCACAAACACTATTTGCATTATAATTAGCTAAGCCTATGCACCTCTTAAAATGCTGAAACATTTTAGTAGTGAATTCAGAAGAGGCTAAAATATTTTTAAAATATATACAAACAATGCTAGCAAGAACTTTAGAATATTCAGCAAAACTATATCCGTATAAAGATTTTAATGCAAGTATTGTATTACCAACATCATTGGATTTTAGCAAAGACTCAATGCTCCTTACATCAGACATAGTTATTGTTGGTAAACTTCTAGAACAAACTTTTTCAAATTCTGTATCAGTAATATAGTTTGTATATGGAGTATCATATAATACAAGCATCCATGCTTCTGCTAATGTAGTGTGTATATATGTTTTAATTCCTTTATATACATACTGATCCTGACTAAGTTTGTTTATATTTTCAGTATCTTTCTTTACCGTAATCCGGTCATCCGGAGCAAATAGAAATGTGCTACTATTTTCCCAAGTATGAAATGCGTGAGCATTAAAATTAACAAAAGAATAATTTGGAGCTACAATATAATCTGCATTTTCAGGCTTTAAACATCTTTTTATTTTTGTTAAATTAAGCCTTTCTCTTGGGAATTTAGAATTAGGAAGAAAATAAACTTTCTTAACTTCCTTTACATCACTAGCTTGAACAAATTTAGCGCTAAAGTTTTCTTTAAACTTTTTTGGAGCAATACCATCAAAATCTTTACTTAAATCGGCATAAAGTCTACCTGGATTTGGGCCCCAGATAACATCAGATATTGTTTTGGGAGATGAATACCAAGTAGAACTAAGATATGTAGCCGCACATTTTGCACTTTTATAGACTCTAGAATAAAAACCACTATTTATACCCATATTTTTCTGCTATTTTATTAAGAAAATTCCATTGTTCTTCAGTCATTTTTACAGAAAGCGCAGTAACTCGTCTTTTACAATAGTCATCATAATTATAATCATAATAATCAGTAAAACTTCTGGACCAATAATGATATCTACGATCTATTTGACCCATTTCGTTAATAGCATTATTAAGATTAGTGATCATTGCATTAATTCCAGTACCTTTAGACTTAGGATTGGAACACCAAATACTTTTAGTCTTATACAGTATAAATTTAGCCAGGTTTGGTTCACTCATATAATCAGATAACGAAAGCATTTTTAAACCAAGAACTTGACTTTCTGAATCAGAACTACTTAATAAACCAACTATTTGATCTACTGTATTTTCATCAAGTTTTGGATTTGTTTTAGAAACAATTGAATCTAGAGTTGAATCAAAGATATATTTGCCAGCAAATGTATCATTATAAATATCGGCCCAAGTCTTATTCTTTCCAAGATTAAAGAGATAAACAGTTCTAAAATTATCTGGTAGCGCTCGGTTCTTTAATTCAAAGCAATTCTTGAGTTCTCGATATTTATAATCAGTTTCTACATTTTCTCTAAATCGGTCTCGGAAAAACTTATTATATTTTAGTAAAAATTCATCTATTTTCATTGAATAACAAATGAAATTTACTGGGGCCAAATATAAAGCGTCTTCAAATTCCCATAGAAAATATTGTGAATAAAAACCAATGGAAATATCTCGCGAACTATTTATGCCTTTTATAACGGTATAATCAGAAGATTTTTGTTTGATAACTCTTTTATATGGTTTATCTTCCAATTTAAATCTTGGAAACTTAGAAGATGGGTCGAAGTATAACTTCGACCCATCTGCAATAGTTTTTGTTTCGCCAGATACGATTTTATTATAAATACCCTTTCTGATTTCTTCTTGTTTGGCTACAGGATCATCTAATTTACTATCAATAAATAGTAATTCGCAATTATCCCATTGTGAACTTTCAGTCCAGCAAGATATTGAATTGAGTCTAAAATTTTCAACGTAATCTGAAAGTTTATATACTGTTTTATTAATCAACATATATTAAAGTATTTTACTTCTAATTTGAGGTAACATTAAGATTTTGTTCATCTTTGCAGAATGTTTTACTGCTAAAGACTTTACAATATAGAAAATAAGATCTTCAGTAAAGAAAGTAACATCGCTATTTATGATTTCAAGAAGTCTGTCTTGAACAAGAGCAGATTTACTCCCTTTAGTGGAGAAATAAATATTAGAATAATTAAGGAATCTAGTAGCAAGAGCAGATGCAATATCTGGCCTAAATTTACCATTAGTATAAAGACAGTTCTTAAGTTTTTCAGACACTGTTTCCCAGGATTGCATAAGAAGATCCTTAGGCTCAATAAGTTTATCAAGTTTATTTCTAATAAAAGTGGTAAACAAACTACCAATTACATTATTAGAATCAAATGGAAAACAACCCTTTGCAATATTAAGAATAAATGCAAGGCTTTCTGGTTTTTCCCAATCCTTTATACCTGAAATAGCATTAATGAACATAGTATAACTTCTTGCGTTTGCTTTGTTTACGCCATCTTTAGATTCAAGAACCTCTGGAGTGCAAAGTAAGAAATTAATTCCTCTAGAATCAAGACCAGACTCTTCTGCCCAAGTAGCCCAGCACTGTACATCAAACTTCAAATTGAAGTTTACATAACGCATATGTTATCTTGAAGGTTCTTTATCCTTCAATTCTTTATTTTTCAATAAAGGTCGGACTATATCTTCACTTTCGTGTTCGGCACTCGTGGATGTATTATATTCTAAAAATTAGTTTCAACATCTAGTCTCTGAACCTTCTATAACCATTTAAATTATAGCTTGGCTGCTGATTAGCTTGCTAACGTTTAGCTTTCCAGCAATTCACCGAATTTTAATTGTCCCGTTTAAATAAAAATCCCCTATATGGGGTGCCTCTTTTTAAATGTTTACCAATATTATTACATTTTTCTTCATTAAACAATTTACGACTACATTCAGTCATTGAATTAAATGTAGATTTAATTCCCGTTTCTAAATTGATGGCAACAATTTTTTTACTATTGCCACATCAACTTCGAATCGGAATGTACTCTTTATCTAATGAATAAAAAATATTGGTATGTTTACTACTTAACATTGCTTTTTTAACATATGATTTTGACCGAAAGTCATTAAACTTTTTTTCATATAAAAAGTTACCATGTTTGTCAAAACAATATATAGTAGGATTTGTTTCCAAAATTTTATCAAAATCTGTAGATTCTTTAAATTTTGGTTTATAATTTGGATTAATTTTAAAATTAGAAGATGATGATAAATATATATTTTTATATGGAATATTTTTATCTATTTTCTTTTTTAACTGAGATAATACAGTTTTTCTTGAGCTTTCTGAAAATAAATTTAGATAAATATCTTCGGTGTCTTTGTACTTTCCAATAAAATTACCTTGTAAATCAAATACATAAATAATTTTTAATTCTCCAGTATATTTATCTGTATAATCTCATAAAAAGCCGGCCGCTAATCTTTGACGTTTTCGATCAGTGCAAGCTTTTAAAATATTAGATTCGTGAACTCCCAATCTTCTACCAGCTTCCGATAATGATGGTCATTCTTTTATTAATACTCCAAATTGATCAAATTGGTAAACTTTTTTACTTGTTGTTATACAATTATTTTGTGTTGTGGGATCCATTTTTAAATTAAGATCTGCATGATAATATTCAATAAAATATTTTTCTCTTTTTAACAAATCTATATATTCAATATTTGAATCTTCAACTTCAACAACTTCCCAATTTAGATTGTCAATTCCATATTTATTTACACATCTTTGCAAATATTCATTATCGTGGGTTTGATTTTTTAACGAACGATAATGAACATTTAATCTTTTATACAAGTTAACTGAGCTTCCAATATAAATGTGCTCGTTAATTGTTAATTTATAAATTCCTGTAACATTTTTATAAAGCTTTGTATCTTTAAACATAATATATGATTTTAACGGCGATTATAAAGTATATTAATTAGATACAAAAATAAATAAAAATATTAAATTATCCAAATTATGTTAATAAATTTGCGTTTTTCCTTTAAGACAATTGTGCTCCATCAAGGGTGGTCACCTGATATTCTCCATTATTTGGGTTTGAGGTCAAAACCACATTCGTATATTTTGGAAGACTCCAAGAAACATAAGTACCTCTACAGATTAATTCCATAGTTGCCTGTGCGAGAACAGAACTACACATTTTTTTTGTTAACATTTAGGCTCTTTATCCTAAATTTCTTTATATTACTATAAAGATCAGACTATATCTTCTACAATCGTTTAATTTTGGTAAATGTAAATTGTAGTTCCGCACTCGTGGATATTTCGCCTTCAACACCACTTGGTAAGGCTATTTTATCTAGTCGTTGATCCTTGTATATATTTCTATATACCTTGGATTAGGGTTGTCCAATATTGGAGTTTCCCAGATTCACGGAATTTTACTCGCGCAGCAGTAGTTAATTTAACAATATTTGAAAGTTTTTTTAATCCTCAATTTGTTAAATTTAATTCTCGACAAGCAACTTTTGAATCTTTGTAGATCTTATTTGTATTTAAGTCGATTAAAGTTTTACATCGGAAATTTAAACTGAACCTTTCATCTTTACTCTTTTTAAAAATATATTTATTTAAGTAAATGCCAACTCGTCTCTTAGCATTAGAAGAAATCGTAGCACATTCTGCATCAAAATTTTTGCAGTTTGGATTTAATGTTCTTACTGCATCTGCAATACTACGGAATTTTCTATATTCAAAACTACTCAAATCAAAGCAATCAATTTCAACAATTTTAGCATCTTTACTAAAATTTTCATATTTTGGCATTTGATTCACTTTGGTATAACTTCATTGAAAACCAAAAATAGATTTTGAATTTATGCTTTTCCTACTTGCAACAGATGATATTGATTTAGAATTGCACCCAATTCTCCTCGCTGCCTCGGAGGCGCTTTCATATTCAGCTATAAAATCTCCTTCTAAACTATATTGATATACCTTCTTACTGGATGTGTTATTGAAATTTGGTTTAGGCTTTCCTTGTGTTGTGGGAGTTTTACAAATATTTAAATCAGGATTTAATTTTCGTATTCAATATTCTTCTCGCTCCCTTAGATGACTTATTGTCGAATCTTCAAGACAAATTTCTAGAATTGCACAGAAAACATGTTCCGAACCATATTTATTATAAGCCCTAATAAACTTAAGATTATCTTTCTTATTTGATCGTAAACATCTACGATGCTGAGAAAGTCTTTTTTGAATATCTTTAGTACTCCCTATATATTTGTGTATTCCAATTTCAATAATATAAATTCCAGGATATTTAAATTCTTTTCCGATTTTATTTTTTAATAATTGCCTATTTCACATATTTATTTAAATTAAACATGATGTAAAGCTACTAATATTAGATGATAATTCCAAATAATTTTGGATTAATTTTACGCGAGTAATCATCAAGGAGTAGAATTACGCCATTTGGATTTTCTTCTCTTGGAAGCCATGCCGGAGTAGCATAAGACATTCTTGAAACATCAGTAAGTTCATAAGTTTCGCATGGTTTCTGGAAATAGGTGGAAATTAAATCATGTGCTACCCATTTTTCACAAGCTACATTTCCATTTTCATCAAGTTCCTTAACTTTAAATTCCTTAAGAGGGAAACCAACTAACATTTGTTATCGTAAGGGCTCTTTATCCCTTACTTCTATATATCACTATATAGTTCAGACTATCTCTTCTATTTCCACTAAACATCGGTATGTATAGGAAATAGTGCTGCACTCTTGGAGATTTTATCTACGACACCATTCGGTTAGACTACTCTCTCTAGTCGTTGAGCCTTACAAATATTTCTATTTGTCTTGGCATATGGTTTTCTCGTTTTTCGAGACGTTCCACGGTTCACAGCATTTTTTTAATTTTGGAATAATTGTAATTTTAGAATCACCATTTTTTAATCTAACAGATAATCATCCATAAAAATCTTTTATTCCAGAAAAAGCTTTTTGTTCTTCATTATTTTCATCTAAATAATAAAAATCAAAGTACCGTCCTAGAAATTGCGGATTTACATCAAATTTTTGAACCGGAACTTTACTATCGGAATATCTTAATCGTTTACCCCTGATAGTAACTCCCTTTCTATAGCCGCTTGCAGCATCTGTGATTTGGTGTTTATCTACACCTAAAGACTTTGCTGCAACTTCCTTATTTTCAAAAGATTCAATATAATTGCCAAAATAATCATAGCACTCGATTGGATTTTTATCATATTTTCGTTGACCCTTTCCTGAATCGAAAGCCTCTTTGGTATTTTTAGAAATTTTATCTATTGTAGATTGTTTTGTAAACTTTTTAGTTAGTGGATCTTGTAAATTCATGTCCGCATGTAATTTATCAATCCAGTATTTTTCTCGTTGTAATCTAATTTCCGGATCACAAAATTCCACTAAACTTACATCGAAATTAGTAATTCCATACTTATTGAACACATTTTGTAAAAATCGATTAGAATGTTTATTATCTAATAGATCTATTCTGTGTTCTAAAAGGCGTTGGCGTAAATTTTTAGAGGAACCAATATAAATATGACCTCCAGCACTTAACTTGTAAATGCCACTTTTGTTTTCTCATTCATCTGGAATTTTATTCATAATCATATTCTTAATTTTTTTAATTAAACATATAATTATGCTATATAACAAAAGGTCTGCCAACTCTTCTAATTATCCTAAAATTTTTAGGAGACCTAGTATTAATCTCCTGGTTCCTCAATTTCCGCTAGGTTCAACTTGACAAAAGTCATTCCTCTTTCTTCTGCAATTTGCTCAATTACAGAAGTCTTTCCAACACCTGCTTCTGATTCACAGCCAATTGCAATTGGACGTTTTCCTTCATCAACAAGCCTCTTATTATTATCAATAAAATAGTTAAAAATACTAGCAAATTCTTTTAAATTAATCTCGTTATTCATTTTTACTTGGTATAAATATAGTCTTTCCTTGATATCGCCTTTTCTTGTCTCCATTTTCTGTTATAACCCAGATGGCATTTCCAAGGATTTTCTCTGGGTTATTTTCAATATAACCATCAGTAAAGAGGATTATAGTCTGATAATCATTTCTATGCTGATTAAAATAATGGATCGCCGGACTCATTGCTGTGCCTCCACCACCATTTATATTTCCATCGTATTTTCCTTTATATTCGATAATACGATTTATTGCCATATCACATTCGCAAATAGTTACTTTTGTTCCTGCTTTATATACATAATTTATCTCTGTAAAAAATTCCTTTAAATCTTTAGTCCCAATAGATCCAGAAGTATCAATTACTACAAAAATAGAAGATTTCTTTTTATGCTTCAGTCCCGAAGCCCCAGCAAATCTTTTTGACTCCTTCTTTTTAGTTTTCTTTACATTAACGTCATAAATAAATCCAAGCATTCTTCTAAAATAAGCTTTCCAATTAAAAATTGCAGCTCGTTTTAAAAGAAGTTTATCAATATAATCTCTAAGATTGGCAGGTATATAACCGCGATCTGTAGTACCTTCAGCAGCTCTTTTAAGATTGCCATCTATAGCATCTTTTAAAAGTTGTTTTTCGGCATCAGACATATTCCCTTCAAAATTTTTCCAGCCGTGGTCAAATTCCTTTGCTCTTTCAATAAGATCTTTTATCTTTTTAATTTCCCTAGGAGATAATCCGCGTTCAACCTTTCGAATATTATCATCTTCTGCAGAGGAACCCTGTGGTTGTAAACCTTCTTCAGAACCAGTTTTATCTTCATCCACTCGATCTAGAAGTTTATAATAAGCTTTAAATCCTAAGCAAGATAAAAATCCATATTCTGTAGGAAGTAGCCAATGCCAATCAGGAGAAATATCATCAATCCAACTATTAACTTCAAAATCTGCAGCCAAATTCAACAATTCTTTTTTAGGAAACAAATCATAAAAGAAAAAATGCTGATATGCAATATGAAGCATTTCGTGAACTAATAAACACAATTGTTTTGTATCATCAGACTCATTCCAATAATCTTCATTTACTAATAAACTGAGATTTAATCCATTCCTTCTAACACAAGCAGTTGGTATACTTGTATCAAAAGCCTTATTCATTTGCAATAAAAATAACCCATAAAATGGATATTTTATTAGCATTGTTTTACATGCTTTCTCCAGTGTCATGACTTTCTATATATCTATTATATATACTTCTAAAAACAAAATACTCATCTTCATCCATATCATCAAATATGTCTAGGCCAAAAGTAATTTTGTTAATTCCTTGAGATAGAAGAGCATGCTTTAACTTTTCTACAAACTCTTTATTCAGTTTCATCTTCAATACTTGGTTTACATTCTGCTACAATTTTATCATATTCTGGCCAATATTCTTCTTTTAAGAACTCTTTTTGGAATGCAAATTCAGTTATTTTCTTACCATCATTATCCCAATGAGCCCATCTACCAGATTCATATACTGCATTTCTAAGATTTCTTGGTACTTTACCATATAAATAATGAAGTATTGATTCCCAATACCAATCAGTACAATAAGCTTTATCTTTATTATACCAATTACTCCATAAAGAGAACGATAATCCAAAGAAAACTATTGTAAAATGACCTGGAAATTCAAATCTAAAATCAGTATTAGACCATTTAGTTTTCCACATTACTTCATTATTCCAAAAATAGAATGAACACCATATTGGAAGTTGATATTCAGGTTTTATCCAAGAAAGATGAAATTTCTTTAGTTTTTTTCTGATTTTTTGATTCCAAACATAATCTCCACCATGCAAATTTCCTGGTAATTTATGAGAAACACTTTGGCTACAATCCCATTTAGCAATTTCTCCATTTTTAAGCACGTCACCTTTTCTGCACAACTTTATATTAACAAAATTTTGCACTTGCTTTATTTTGTCTCGCATGTGTGCTTTATATGGATAGCCAAACGGATACAAAATAGGCCCGCGTCTCCACACTGGGAGACACGGGTCATTACGCCATTTTCCAATAAACCAATACAATTTTGGTTTTTGGAATACATCTTTAACCTGCTCGTACAGGTTATTAAATTTAAACAATCCCATTTGTTATTAATTCTTTACTGTAAGGAAGTGTTTCAATCCAATTACAGAACGTATGCCACTGAGGTAACCTGTGATTTTTGCGCTGATTATATATTCGTCTAAGAGTCTGATAGCTAAACATATAAACACGCTTTTGCATAAGCCCTTCAGTAATTTCCTCTTTTGCTTTTATCAGCTCGTCTTCAGAAAGGCCTTTACAGTCTGTGTGCATGGTAGATTCACTTGAAAGCCCATCACATCCAACTCTATAAGTTGCCATTTCTTGTCACCAATATCGAGGAGCATTAATTTCGCATCACACTATAATACCTCTAAGTACTTTAGCATGTTCATCTCCTCTTTTCAAAAGAGTTTGCATAAGTTCTAAATCCTTTTGATCTAAATTTATAACAGTTCGATACTGTATGAGATTTATATCAGTTTCATTAAATGGAAAGAAATTTACTTCACTTCTACATTCTTTACTAAAAGGAAGTCTAAGAGCTGATAGCGCTGCTCCAAAACCTCCAAACTCAATAGTTTTTACTGAAAATTCGTCAACTGAAACCATTAAATACTTAGATAAAATTTTTCAATTTGATCCTTAAAAGTTTGATAAAACCACGTATTATCTCTAATATGTTCGATCATTTTCTTTTTCCATGGATCCCGTAGAGCTGTTGGCATATCTGTCATATATAAATAACCAATAAATCTATCAAAATTCTTTTTGCCAACAATTGAAAGAACAATTTGATTAGCTATTTCTCGAGGAAGCCAGAAGTTCATATAACTGAAATTTAATTGCAATTCAGCTTTTGTAAAAAACGGATTTTCAGATGCTTCTGTAAGCCAATCATAATCAGAAGAAGGATAGGCAGTTTTATATATTTCAACTCTACATTTATGTAAAAGAGTTCTATCTTTACTATTCATTATCGTTTATATCTGAAATTATGCAATATACATTATTCAGAGTTGTGACACCTACATTCTTTTTGATAATTTCATCTTTGTCATCAAGAAAGAGTAAAACAGGTATGTTTCTAATTCCATATTTGGATGATACATCGTCATCAGTATCACAATCAATATATTCCAGAGGGACTCTATTATCATATTCTTTAAGATTTTCCTTTAATGCTTTACAACCAGGGCACCAAGAAGCTCCAATCTCAATAATTTTAGCACATTTTACAGATTTCTTCTCTTCCATTTTTTTCTTAAATTTTTCAAGCATTCGATTTCGTTTTAAATTATCGGTCTTCTGACACAATTTAAAATATTCGTCAACAACTAATTCTTTAAATACAATAGAATTTTCTGATGAATTTATTTTCTCTAAACCAGAACTAGCTGCTT
The DNA here is from genome assembly GCA_963588175.1 of Faecalibacillus sp. Lineage (GTDB taxonomy): Bacteria > Bacillota_I > Bacilli_A > RFN20 > CAG-826 > UBA4951. The sequence goes on from CAVAGP010000001.1 coordinate 66,318, forward strand.
TAAAGTTTATAATTTTATGATTATCAAGTATTTGATTAGTATAAATGATGTTTTTATACATCTTAGAATATAAAACTCTCTGATTTATAAGATCATCATATACTTGGCTTGCTAACCATTTATTTTCTTCATCAAGATTATCTCGTAGTTTCATAGGATTAAATTGCATAATAATTTTAACATGTTCTTTAATTACATATTTACGATCACAACAACTTAATTCCCAAGCAAATAACTTTTGTTTAGTAACCCAATCAAGAAATAATTGAATCGGAATGCAAATGTAACAATAATTCTCAAATTCCTTTGGAACTTTATATGCTCATTTAGTAATTAGAACATATTTGTCAACCCCAAAAGATATCCCATAAAATTCAGGAGGAAAATGATACCCATATAGGATATCATCCTCCTCCTTTATGTGTTTAATAAAACTATTCATCAAGAATACCTTTCCAAACTTCATTAAAATCTGGCCGATGATTTTCTATATCTTGATAACCAAATGTCCAATCTTCGAGTATATCTACCTCTACCGATGTAAACATTATTTCAAGAAACTGTCTAATCATTAGATTAAACTTATTGTAGATAGTGTCATCTTGAGATTCCCAAATATTAATACCAAACTCTTTTGTGAGTTTAAATACGAGTTTTTCAGTTTCTCTCCAGAGTTCAAGAATTGCTTTAATACTCTCCTTTGAAACAGCGCAAACTCTCTTATCGGAAAGTTTGGCTTTTTCTTCATCAGTAAGTTCACAAGCTACATTAACTGTATCCGACTTAGATTTAGGATCTTTCTTAATATAAAGATCGTTTGCATCCGTAAGATAATCTTCTGGAGCTTCTTTTAGAGCTGAATCATTATATCCAGACTTAGGCTCAGAAACCTTTTCAAGATCTTTTGTTTTCTTCTTAAGTTCATCCATAAAAATATTGAAATCCTCTTCAGATCCAAAGAGTAAAGAAATTAGATCTTCCATATATGATGAGTTGTTTTTAGTATTAACCATATTACATATCCTTTTCATCCCGAATACATTTAAATACAGGCAAATTAGGTACGGGATGTTCAGTTGTAGTCATACCAAAATATTTTACAACACCTAATTTTCCCTTAATTTCTTCAATATGATCTCTATACCACTGTTTTAGCTGTCTGTCACCAATAGGTTTTGCTTTAAATTCGTATCCCTCTTCTGTTTCCATAAGAAAACAAAGATCTTCATCTCTTAGACCCTCTACTAAGTCTTTGATAATGAATTCCTTATCAGAAAAGATTTTTATTTTTTGCATCCTCCTATCTCTTGCCTCACACTTATAAACCTGATTTGGATCTCTAATTACAGCTCCTTCGTATCCTTCTAAAATAGCATGGTCGTGAACTTTCATTATTTCATCATGATTATGAACGACATAATGATCTATAATAACAATTCTACTATCCTTTGGAAGTAAAGTTTTTATTTCTTGTAGTATTTTATATCTCTCCCTAAAAGGAAGTGTTTCATCTACAATATCATAACAATGAAATTTCAAATCTTTATGCTTTCCATCTAAAGTTTCTAGTCTACAAAGACCCGAAATATACGATAAAGGTTTACCATGAATATACAATTCTCCATCCAAAATAATATTTGGATATTTCCTAAAGATTGGTATTGTATCCATTAATACATAAGTAGCAGGAATATCATAATCTTTTCCACCTCTACTAATGGTTTTAATGGAACCATTTGAATCACAACGAATTAGCGCACGCACACCATCGTGTTTGTATGAGCAATACCATTCTTTTATAGTCTGTGTTTTCTTGTCATTTTTATCATAGACTTTACATAGCATAGGCTTTAATGTTCCTATGGAAACTTTATCTTTAGGAAATACTTCATCTGGATTAAATTCTTCTAGAGTTTTATATCCAAAATCTGCAATATTTCGATAGCCTTTATCTACAGCTTTTTTAATTAAGGAATCAAATTCGAGTTTTGCCTGTTCATTTAAAGTTCTTTTTACTTTTCCTTTATGGATTTCTTTATCTGGCTGTTCAATCATTTTACCACCGTAAAGACCACTTTTTCTTTTTATAATAAAGTAATTTCCATCAGGGTGTAGTTTGAGAACTAGTGTTAAGTCAAGTACTCTAATTTTACCTTTTGTGTCTCTAGTAATTAGTATCATTAAATTCCTGTACTACCAAAACCACCTAAACCTCGATCAGTATCTTCAAGATCGGTTACTTCATTCCAACCAATCATTGGATAAGGTAAAATCATAAACTGTGCCACTCTATCGCCAGGATAATAAATTTTCAAATCATCTTCAGTAAGACGATACTCTGGATTTGTACGATTTGCTCTTTTAAAGCGTACTTTTATTGAATTTCTATAACAAGCATCTATAATTCCTACACTGTTACATTGAGCTAAATCATACTTTGAAATACTGCTTCTAGGAAATACTAATCCTACATAACCTTTTGGAATTGCTACAGCAATACCAGTATCATATTCAATATATTCATCAGTAACATCCATACTAACAGCTGTCAAGTCAAGACCAGCGTCTGTTGGATGTGCATACTTCGGAAGAACCGCTTCTGGGTTCGTCTTTTTAATTTTTACAATAAGATCTTCCATTATTTCCAAAATTTATAAGTTATGTTTTCTGCTTTTCCAGTTGATTTATCAAATTGCCACAACTGCTGATTAGTGGTACGTTCATTTAAAGGCCCTTTTTCTTCGATATAAGGGCCTAATTTTATGTAAGTGAAGGGAACTCCCCTAAAGAAAATTTCAGGGCTTAAATCGGGCATATTTTGCTTTCCAGAATACCAAGCAGATTTGATATTTGGATAATATGTTTCCATTAAAAGAGCTAGTTTCCAAACTTCATTTGGGTCATTATCTCCTCCACCAAAGCAAACACAAGAAACACCTTCGTTTTTTGCAATTAATCCTTCTAATGCTTCAAAAGTAAGTTCGTCCCCAATATCTTCAGAAAGATAAGGAGAATGGCATCCTTTACAATTATTAGGACATAGAGAAAGATTGATATACAATGTAATTTCATCCGGTATCTCTCTAAGGGCAACAAAAGAGTCTACGTATTTTAACATTTCTTTAAATCAATCTTTTTAAGCTCATGAATTTCTTTAATGTTAAGCAACGTAGTAGTAACGTGCTGATTTTCAAGATTATGTTTATCAACCCAATACTCCATAGAACCAAGAATATCTTTAATTTCTTCTGGAGTAAGTTTAAACTTTGAAATAAGTTCTATTTCAGCTGTTACTTTAATTTTTGTTTTCATCTTTTTATTCTTTTGTATCCATATAACCATTTGTTGGAATTCTTTCAATCCAACTAGTTGTTGTATATGTTGGATAAACAGTAGCACAATGTTGTTCTAATTCTTCCAACTTTTTATACTCCTCTACTGTAAGAGTAAGTATATCACCATTACTCCGTTGTAGCGTCATTGTTTTCTATATCTTCAAGTGTACTAAATAATTGTTCAAGACTTTCAATAAAGAATAAAGTGTTGTCTATGATCCTACCATAATCTTCTTTATCTGGATGATAATCATAAGCAGCAAAATAATCTTTACCTTCATAAGCAAGATATTTTATCTGGAATGGAAACGCCCATTCATCTTCTGGATCAAGACAATAACTATTTACAAGATAACTAATTAGAGGTAAGTTAGATTCATGTAAACATTTTTCAATATCAACTCCTTCCTCTGGATTATAGCCTTTAGACACTAACAGCTCGTAGATATTTTCTACGAGCTGTTGTTTAATTTCACTAAGATTTATTGATTTCATCTTCTTTATCAACATTGTTAAAAAATCGCTTTTTAGCTTCGACATATCGAGGATTACTATAAGAACTTAACGGACGAAGAAATCCAATAATTCTTAACCAATAATCAATATTCTCACTTTTACAAATAGGGCATTCTTTAATAGGAGCATTTACTACATGTCCGCAATTTTTACATTCACTAATTGGAATATTAAATCCGACATAAGACACTCCGTTTTGTGCCATAAATTCAAGAAGTTTTAAATATTGTTCTTTACTAGGATGTGAGTCGAGGTGTATATGACAAGCTTGACCACCAGAACAATATGATGCAATTTCTTTACCGTGCAATTTCAATTTATCTAATATAGATATCTTCGGATCTCATTGTTTGAAGAAATAACTGCTATATAGATTTTGATCTTCTGGAACTTTATATCCATCTTCTTTATCCCAATTATAAAATTTAACTGCTAAATTTTCTCCAGGGATTCCTTCGCAGTTCATAATACACGGTCTATCGGCGTCTTGTATAGAATGAAGCCTATTCTGTTCTTGTATTGTTCTTAAAAGCAACTGCAAAAATTGAATATAAGATTGATTATAATTTACTTCATATCCAAGAAATTCTGCAGCTTCACAATAGCCAATAATACCAACTGTACTATAAAGCTTCTTTGTATAAATATAACCAGCATTAGCGCTACTAAACATGCCTTTTTCTTCGAGGTCATAAAGTAACGATTTATAAGCTATATGATATTTATACACTCTTTCCAAAATAGATATAAGATATTCTTGAAGAGATTTTTGAAGTTCTATATCATTACTTAAAATTGTGCCTATAAATTCGGGAGAAACATCTCTAAATTTATCGGTGCTGGTTTGTGCATTTATAGCTTTATACCAATTTTGGACAATTCTATTTAGATTTAAAGTAATTACATTAGATGATCCAGTCATAAGCCCAACTAAGCCTGCAGAGGAACTAAAAGTTCGATCAGTTATTTCATTTCTAACTCTGCAACAACTTGAAACTGAATCACTTGAATCACTCAAATATATGAAAAAACTGCTTCCTTTTGAAAGTTCTTCTGCACAAAGTTCCTTATATTCCTTGTCAACTATATCTTTACCATCTGTAAGCATGCACATTGTAGTCACAGGAAATGTAAGTGGTTTAATCAAGCGAAGTTCTCTATGAAGTTCTATAAATATATGTTGAAGTGTGTCTATAGCTTTCCATTCTGCAGTACTTCCATCTGGATAATAGAAATTTTCAAATAGGGAATTGAAATAATAACTATCAAAGAAATTCAAATTACTGAAAGGTGAATTATAAGATCTATTACCTGCCGGTTGAGAAACACCATAAATAAATTGTTTCATACCCTTTCGAATAGCATCTTTTATAGTCCTCTGATTATTACATACAGAACTTGTTGTTATTTCAGAAAGACGGTTATACCAATCTCTTCCAAATTCTTTTATTACATAATAATTTAAAGCAACAAAATAAGATCCTAATGCAACTGCACCTTTTACTTGTGATGAAAGAAGAAATACCAGATTTGTTACTTGTCCACTAAAAGATTGAATATCATTTGGTGCAGAAGGTGTAATTCCATCAATTTCTCCAGTTCCATGAAGCATTAATGGATACAAACTTGCAGCCATACAATAATTTTTAGGAACAGGAGAACTTGCTTCATCGTGAACATATATTATATGGTCCTCAATATCTTTTACATATTGATTAGCAACTTCTGGAAACATTTGATTTAAACGTTCTTTCATACGACATCTTTGAATCTGCCTATTTAAAGTTTTATAAACTTCGCCTTCGAGATTTGCTACATTTTTAATAGCAACATTTGCGTTTGCATCTGTTTCAGAAGAACTAGCTGCATTTTCAGATGTATTTGTATATTTATTCATATAATCAATACGATCTTTTAAAAATCTCGTATTTTTATGTTCTTCTCTATAAATGATATACTTTTTAGCTACGTCATATTCTCCACATTTCATTAGGGAATTTTCGACAATATCTTGTATTTTCTCTACTGAAAGTTCTTCATCAACAAGCTCAAGTCCTCTCTTAATTGATCAAAGAACCTCTTCCTCTTTTACAGGATTTGTTTTCCCAGAAGAAGAGAAGGCAGCTTTTACTGCCTTCTCAATCTTACTGAAATCAAATTCTTGTTTAGATTTATCTCTCTTAATTACAATCATAAATTTGCATTTCTTTTTCAGTTAATTTCATATACTCTTTACAAGTATCAAGAGCATATGTTTCATTTCTCTTATTTAAAATACACTTACATTCTGGAGTTCATGCATCTGCAGCAATACTTCCATATCCAGATTCAAATAAAGCATGAATTAACATTGCCTCACCCGCTCGGGCGTATGCTTCTGGAATTCCAGTACAAAAATGATAAATTACAAAAGATCCCGCAGGAAAGCGACTAATTAAATCATCTACTTTGTCTCCTGTATGATTAGTACCTCTAGCTAGACTAAAAATTGTATCATAAACATCGCTTCTTTCAGATCCAAACCCAACATAAACCGGAATTCCAAGTAATGGCATATGTTTCATTTTAGGTAATGCTATTTTTGTTTCCGTTAGATAACTAATTAGATATAATCCTTTATCATATTTATGTACTAAATCTCCAGGGGAGCCTAAAACACTTTCTGTTTTAAGGCGTTGATATAATTCATCTCTAGTAAGATAAAATCAGTCTTCTATACGATTATGAATCACTAGATTGTGACAATCCTTCGCATGCTTTCCCTTTATTTCTTTTGGCTCTAAAGCGTAAAGGCTTATCGTCCTCAAAAGTGAGTTCGAAATCTTTTCTGTGTTCTTCGTATTTCCCATTTATAAATCCAAATATAATAAATCGTTTATTTTCCTCTGGAATATAGTTGAGATCAAATGCTTTATCCTTTCCTTCCATAACTTGCCAAACAACACTACAAGTAATGTTTTCACGATATTTCATCATTAATTTTTTAGCAAGTCGTAGTGCATTTTTCTTACCAGTAGTACGACCAATAACAGTATTATCGGAAGCTAGTTTTATCTCATAAACTTTTTGAACAGGGCGATTACCATTAGTTTTCTTATAGTCAACCAATTCCCAATTATGTCTAATACGATATTCTTTCGTATTATCTAAGTTTATAAGACAACCATAGCCTTTCTTTTCTCACATACGTCTTCTCGTTAGTATGTCAATCTGAAAGGCTTTTAAAGACCTACTGTTTTTATATTTTATTTTGTCTCACATAAAGGTAACATTCTCAACATGTTCCAGACCATATTGGCTAGCAATCAGTTTCGCTTCCCTTATTGTATGAGCTTTTATTAGTAGTATGTCCATAGAAAAATTCAATTTCAGCGTTTTCTCCAAACATCTGATATGCAGCTACTCTTTTCAGTAGATCTTCATATTCTTGTTTTCCTTTTTCAATGAGCGCATCACTAACTCGATAACAAGCAGAACTATAATCTCCTATAGTTTGTACTACAAGGAAATTAAATTCAAAATTCCACTTATAATTATATCCATATTCTTTCTTTGCATATTCTTCAAGCATCGTTTTATAGAGACCTGCCTGTCTATAGTAAGAATACTTAAACAGAGACCCTTCTGGACGCATAAATGAATCTACATAATGACCTGAAGTTTTCAAATCATTAATAGTTAATAATTTATTTTCTTCATCAATACACCAATTATCAAGCTTTCCTTTTACTTTTAAAATGGTAGCACGACTTTTATAAATTATTGCGAAATCCAAGAAAAGAGCATCTTCATTGTAGGACGCAATAGGATCTCCAAAAATATTATATGGATGCAATTTATTCATAATTGCTTTATTGCTTTCAAGTGAAGCAATACAACTAGTTACTACATCGTAAGATCTATCATCAAGAGTAATTACTCCTGCTTCAAGATCCTTAGCTCGCATATAATATGCAAATCCTTTCTTTATAATTTCAGGAATTTTTGATTCCCAAGTATTTGCATAATATCCAACTTCTGCACAGGCCTTCTTAATGGATTCATAGATACTTTCTCCATCTTTTCTATATTGGATAATTTTATCTACTACTTGTCCAAGCTTTGCAGATGGTTTATTCATCTTCTCAGCAAGACTAAATTCTTCGGGCTGCAATACCCGCTGATGAACACAACTACCTGTGTATAAGCTACTTGTAGTAAATTTAGGTGGATTTCTAAATAATCCAATCGAACCATTTTCTTTTGGATCTATATACTTCAAACGAGAATTTGAAATATATTGGCCATATGCAGGACTAAAATATTCATCATCTGAAATTTTAAGTCTTTTAGCAGATTCAGCAATTGGAATTATTTTAAACTCATTAAGATTTAAATGAATAACACTCATTATTTTAAATATTTTAAATCGGAAAGATTATATATTCTATGATGCCCAACTTCATAATGCTTGTTTGCTGGGCCATCAACAAGATAACAAAAGATTCCGTTTTCTTTACATTCTTTAAAAGTACTATATTTGTCGTCTAACATAACCGATACTCCTAATTTCTTAAGGACATCAAGTTTAGACTCATCCCAATTTACAGAAATAACTGGCGCTTTAGGTAAATTATTTCTTTGTATAGATTCTTCAGTCCATTCATTGGGAATTGATCTTGCGGTAATATAGTAATCAATTTCAAAAGGAACTTCTTTTTGCTTTAATGGAAGATTAATCCAAAAATCTTTATCTTTTTGAAGAGCTTTTAGATTTTCGGACATATTATAATCTCCATTCCAATAATCAGAAAGTTTTGTATGGAAACGCTCTTCATAGGCTTTATGAAAATCGAAAATCACATCATCTAAATCACAACCAATAATACAGTTCTTAATTTTAGATAGATTTCGATCATCGCCTTGTGGATATATTTTATAATATTCACATAAAATGAGAGCGTCTTCTGCAACGTGGGCCATATTTAATAACCCATCTGTAGTGAAATCGTGACCTTGTTCAAATTCAAGTAAGTGCTTCTTTAAATTAGAAAGAACATCAGTCCAGGCTAACCCATCTTTCCATTTATTCTTTGAATACTTCATCAATTTTGACGAAAATACTTTATTTACGGCACTTAATCCATGAACTGGAACTAGATCATATCTGATATCCTGTTCGTTCATTCTAGACGATTTCTAGGCCTCTGATGGCGTATTTACAGATGCATCAGGATTTGCTTTAGCTGTAGCTCGCTTATGTTCTGAAGCAAGGGCAGCCAGCATAAACCCTGCAAGATTTACAGCAAAGCGAGCATCTTTATCAACTTTTGTTGCATCACACTCAGACATGTCTACAGCATAACTAACCTGATCGCCTTCTGCTGCAAACTTAATTTTAATAGTCTGATTATTCTGAGTAAAACTTACAACACAATTCTGAGTTTCAACAACTTCCTGATTTTTTACGTTCTCTTCCATAAGATACTTATTTTTAATTAATTCGTAAAACAATTCTTTATCCAAAATAACACATTCGCCTTCAGAACAAAAGTTTTTATTCTTTTTAGATTGTTTATTCCAGATAATACAAAACTTTTTTGGATCAACTGTAGACTGAGATCTAATCTTAAAATAGGATGGTACATTTTCAGTCTTTTTTGCTTGAATAAATAAAGGCAACTTACCTTCTTTACTTACAAAATCAACTTTATTATCATCCATAGCTTTAGACTCTTGTCTCGAAGTAACTACATCATCAAATCCTAAATCTCTTAATTCTTGAGCGAGTTTTTGTTCATAAGTAACTCCTCGTCGTCTAGAATTAGACACCATAGTATTTCTTTGCTTCTTCAATTAGTTTAACGGTTTTATCTTTTCCATATTTTTTATAGAAATCAGATATATCTTTAGCTCCATATTTTTTTGGTATAAATAGATAAATCAATTCGGGATACTGTTTTCTAATTTTCTTTAATCCGCACAACCCTGCAATATCATTATCATAAAGCACACCAATCTTTTTAAATTTGGATTTTACTTTTGCTAATTGTTCTTCAGAAAGAAACAAGTTTTCACTATTTGGAGCAATGGCTGGAATTCCAAGTTCATATAGTAACATAACATCTTTCAAAGATTTTGTAACGAGTAGATAATCGGCGCCTTGCTTGGGCAGATTAACCGCACCTTGAAGTGTTGATGCATCTTTATTAGAGATTCATTTCATTACTCGTCTATTTGGATAATAAATTTTCCATTGTTCCACACCATTTTTTATACCTCCATAATATCCAAAAACCAATTGATTTGGAGTTTCTAGGTGAAATAAGTTCCCATTTAGTCATATATTTTTACAAGAAAAGACTCTAAATTTCTTTAGAGTCTTTTCTGTAATTCCAAACTTATTCCACCAATCTAATTCATACTGTTGAAAATCTCTAATTTCTACTTTAATAATAGCACTTTGTTTTTCTTCTAAAACAATATCACTTTCTTTTATGGGATTTTTTGGTAATTCTTCATATTTCTGAATACCAAAATCATTAGCAGCAATCATTAAAGCTTTTTCATATGAACAATTAAACTTGTTCATCACAACATATATTCAATCTCCACAATAATCAGAACCAAAATCTTTTACAACAATTCTGCCCTGCTTATTTCGATAGTAATTTACTGTTTTATGATGATCAATTCTATGCTTTGCTTTAAAGAGTCCTTTTTGCATAGGAACTCCATAATAAGTAGAAATTAAAGTTTCTTGAGGAACTCGTTTTTCAATTAGTTCTTTAGTAAGAATTATGGGTATTTTTAGTTCCATAATTCACTAAATATTAATCAAACGGAAGATCGTCAACTGTATTATCAGAATTTAAATCAAGAGAAATACCAGAAATAAGATCATCTCCAGTCTTCTGAGACGCCATATTCGTTGGTTTTGCATTCTTAGCTGCTTCAATTTTCTTCATTTCTGCAGCAGACAATGTAAGCGTTCCAGGTGCTCCTATGAAGCGAGTAGCAATTGCAAGCATTCCATTTCTAGTAATCTTTGCAGGAAAGCCAGGGATCTGATTAAAATTAGCATTTTTACCGGATCCAGGAAGAAGTTTAACTTCCATTTCTTTTCCAATATAAGGAGCAGTAAGTTTCTGAACGGTTTTAACTACTTGATCATAAGTAGTTCCAAACTTAATTGTACCATCATTAATCTTATCCTTAATTGATGGATCACACGCTTCCAAAATTTGCATAATGGAAATCATAAACTGCTCTTCCTGAGATGGATTTTCACCATACATAGAAGCTTTCCTTTGTGTTCCAGTTTCAGGATTAGGGAAGAAGAAATTATTAGTAAATGGACCGTGATTTTCAATTTCAAGATTCAACGCCATTACTTCATACTGAGAAGCAACAAGGTCTTTTGCTACTCCCTGAAATGTGCACTTGTGAATGCCGGCAGGAAGAAAATTTGAACTACTTTCAGTAGCATTTGCAGCAGCTTTAAAATCAAACATAATCTATAAGAATTTATTTATTAATTATATCAAGGGAAATATTTGATTTCCCTGTTTCGAAATTTACAAGACAAAAATAGGAAAGAAATTTTTCTATTTTAAATTTCTTTCCATATAGTTGTAAGAGTTTGTTTTGTTCTCCTCTAAAAGAAACTGTTTGAGATTTAGTTAGTAAATTACCTTCATCATCTCCAAACATTTGAGAAGTTCCAATAACTGGAACCATATTTCCATCTCGTATTATATACTTGATAGAAATTCTGGCCCCCGAAGTTATTGAAAGTGTGTTAAGTGCTTCAGTCGAAAGGATGAGCTTCTTATCATCCAATACAACATCTGGCAATATTTCTTTTTCCATTACTTTTACTTAGCCAATGAAGGATAAATACGTTCCCATCTAGAAATAAAGGAACCGTCATCTTGATGTTCAGCAACAATAATATCTTTATTTGCTAAATGTGCAGGTCTTGCACCAGTAAGAACTTCTCCATCTGCACCAAATTTAATACAAAGATTTGAATCTTCATCACGATGAACAAATCCAATAGCATCAGATTTTGCAGAAAGAATTCTCGAGACTTTACCAGTCAAATCTAGAGTTTTAATGTTGTTTGTAGCGCTTTCATTAAGTGCAGCATCTTTTACATGCCCACAAATAATTAAATTAGGTGTGCAATCAGCAACCATGTCAATAATTTTCTCAATACCAGCTCTCCAGAAAGAATATCCGCTTCCATTTGGGAGTTGAGCCGGATCTTTTACATCTGCATATCGGTCAGAAAATACAGGCGAATTCTGATACAATTTTATAGCTAATGGCTTAGCCATTTCTTCTACAGCTGTAATAGTATCAATTGTTATAAATTTATATGGTTTCTTAGCCTCTTTTATAGCTTTACAAACTTCATTCAAATCTTTCAATGAATTAATTTTAATTTTAAGTGCATCAACATATGTTGATCCATTTTCAAAGTCCAAAATTAAATTATTTTCAAGCGTTGAAAGGATAGTTGTCTTACCACAATTTTGTTAACCCAAAGGCTTTTTATCCCTTGGTTCTCTATGTTTCCATAGAGTTCAGCATATATTTTCACCATATAAGGTATCGGCACTCGTGGAGGAATTATATTCTGAATAACAGGTTCATCCTCTATGCGTTACGGTGATTAATTATATTATTAATTAATTTACCTCGGTATTTGCATGAATTTTAAGTATTTGCGTTTTAAATATAAACTTGCATTAGAATAAATATAATTACAAAATTTTATCTGGCTTTCTCTTTTAGACAAAAAAAATAAAATTTTCCGTAAATAGCAAGTCCAAATAATAAAATTTTTAGCATTCACCGATTTTGCCGAATTCTGAATCTAGATTTCTCTAGAAACGGGCCGGTATGACCTTTGGTAATCCAAAGAGTATCAAGTACTTAGGATCTTGAGTCTCTGCTGGAATTTTGGTTTTAGGAAGTTCGATCATGTATTTTAGAATTTAAAAACAATTTCTTTTTTAGAACCAGAGTTTCCTGATTCTTTTTTATCTTCTTCTTCTGAATTTGGGAAAGATAGTAGATTTGTATATAGTATTGGATTTAACATTTCTTCATATTTAGGTAACTGTTTAAAGTAACCGTTTTCACCAAAGAATGCTACTGGAATAGCTCTATCAGATTCTCCATATCTGTTTTTAATAATTTGAAGAAATCTAATACGATCTCTAAAACCAGTAAATCCATTTCCATTATCTTCAGTAACAATAGGATATCCTCCTTTTGTTTTTACTTTAAATTTCAATGGACAATAAACGCCAATACATAATTCGGCGTCGTTTCCCGTATTTCCACTATCTTTGAGGCCGTCTAGACTACAATCAGTCATATCCAATTTTATCTTTTCTGCACTTGCAGAATTTCTATTTTCCTGTTGAAGGATATAAAAAGAAACTCCGCATCTTTCTCTAAGTCCTACACAATACTGAGAAATCAAATCAATTTCTTGTTTCTTAGTATTTCCTGGAAGTGGATTGCATAGTGATATGTGATCCACTACAACTCCAACAAATTGTGCAGGATTTTTCTTTACATAAATCTTTCTTCGACCGTCTTCAGATTCTTCAAAAGTGCCCCATTGCTCAAGATACGTCATTATCTTTGAATAGAAAACTTTAGAAGTTAAAGATGTATCGATTATGATTAATTTATCACAGATGGAATTTAACCAATCTCGTCCAGCAATTAAATATTTATAATATTCATCTGGAAGAGGTGCTCTTCACGACATTACTGAAGAATATGGAATAATAACTTTAAATTCATCATATATCCATAAACACAATAATTTTGCCAGAAGAATTTCAGCAGACATTTCAAGACTAAAATAAATATATTTTAAATCTTTCTCTGGGTGATCTTTTAAAGGTCTATATATATAACAATATAATGCTACAGAGCTTTTACCAGCTCCACTCAGACCAAATATTAACGTATATACGCCTTTTTGAACACCACCAGTAATTTGATCTAGTTTTGGAACTCCAGTTTCTAGACCAATATTTTTACCTGCTCTACCCTCATCTATTTTATGAAAAAGAAGATCGACATTATTCATAAATCATAATTGAATCTATTGTCATACCTTCATCCCCGGAATCCCGTTCTTTTTTTCATTGTTCTCATTTGTGGCTAATGACAAACTCCACTATACCACAATTAATTCTGTTATTTTCTTTAGCCCATTTTATTAATTTTAAAATTTCATTATGTAGTTCAATATTATTTTTTATCTGCATCCCATAAAAGAAGAATAAAGCTTCTCTAGAAGCAAATCTTTTAGAAATATTCTTCCAATCATACTTTATTCCTTGTCTTATAGAATGATCAGGATAAGTATCTCACAACTCTTGGCCTAAAAGATCAGAATGTTTCATAAAACCTTTTATAAAAGTTTTATTAAATTCAATATCTGCAGGGCCACTGGGCGTACAATCTTTTTGAACAAACCCTTTTTGTTTTAAGGATTCAAAAATATCATGAAGTTGTTTATGGCCACCATTTGAATATCATTTAGCAAAATATTCCGAATGGCCTAATCCATCATTTTCTTCTCGTTGCGAGATAAATGCCATATAAACTACCAAAAGTTCATCTGCTGTTAAATTATAATCTGCAAGCAGATTTAAAATAGTATCAAGATCCACTAATTAAAATCGAAAGTTTTTATTAATATCATTATCAATTTTTCTACTAGTAATCTTTTTTCCTGTTAGTACATCATCTAACTGATCTTCATTAATTATCATATAGTTAGATGAGGTTTTGCTGTTTCTCCATCATCCAAATTCTTGTGTTCCAGCAATTATTAAAGTAAACAATTCTGCTTTCTTTCCTGGTGCAAATCGGATTATTCGTCCAACTCTTTGACCTTTTCGAATTTTAGAACTATCTACACTTAGAATTATTCCTACTTCGAGATTAGGGATATCCACCCCGACGTCACACGCTTTACTAGAATGCAATATTCCAGAGTTCATTTCTTTAAATTTTTCAAGAATCTGCTCATTTTGTTTTTTAGATTGCTTAGAATGAAGCACAAGTCCTGTACCAAATTTTTCAGCATCCGCTATTGTAGCACTAAAAGTTAAAATCTTTTTATCTTTTCGTGCCTCAATTATCTTCTTAGCTATTTCTAGCTTTTTGGGGTGACTTTGAACAAACTGTTTACGCAAACGTAAGCATCTCATTCAGTCATAAGACATTGCAGTAGCTTCTTTAAAATTTAAATTATTCTCTTTACATCATCGTCTTCTAAAAGCGACATCTCGAACACAGGACATGGCCGTTTGGAAATCTCAAGAAAAATAACAAAAGTATGCATTAAACTTACGATTTAATTCATTATATTCAGTTAAATCAGTGTTGATCATGACAACATACTCCATAAAAGGAGATACTCATCCATTTTGCTCTGCTTCATCAACTGTAATTTTATCGCAAACTGGTGCATATTTTTTAATAATTTCTTCTTTTCCATCAAGTCTTTCAAGGGTTCCTGTTAAACATAAAATCAATTTATAACTTACAACATCAAAAATTCGTGAAAAAGTGGTAGAAACCATAGTATGGCACTCATCAATGATAAGTAAATCACAATTTCATCCTTTTTTAATGGCAGAATTGATAATTTCTATCTGACAATTTGTCAAAAGACATCGTTCAACAACTTTTTCAAGTCATTGTTCTTTTAAAATTTCAGTAGGAACAATAATTAGAACAAAAATATCTGGATTTTTATGAACTAGCAAATCGATAACATCGAGCGCAACTCGAGTTTTACCAAATCCTGTAGGAAATTCACAAGTAGCTTTTCCTCCAGCTTTCAGTCATCGATTGATACCGACTTTTTGCCTTTCTGTTCTATCCATTAATAAGAATCATAAAAATAAACTTGCATTTCAGGAAACTTTTTCCAAGAATCAATAACATAAATAATATTCTTTATGTTTCTCTTTTGAGATGGCTCAAGCTCTTCATAAGTCCAAAACATATTGAAAGAATTTACTTTATAATACTCTGGATCCATATACTTTATACAAATACATCGTATTTGCTTAAGCATTTCTATGGTAAGTTTATAGCCTCCTTCCTCTGGTTCTTCAGGAAGAACTGACATAATTTCATCACGAAGATTCCAACATTTTCGCCAATAAGCAAATTCTAATTCATCAGAATCTAGAGTTTCTGGTTTAAAGTCACTTGGAGCTTGTGATAAAAATTCGTCTGGATAATTTTTTACATATAACCCGTTGTCTAACCCCATAATCCTAATTGTTTTGGTTCCATTTGATATATAATTTTATAGATTTCTTTTCTATAATAATTATAATTTACATCTTTACCTTCAGTAGACAAATCATCAAAGTTGTTTAATATGGTGACAGGAGAATCTGCGCAAAGCAGAGTTGGCCTTGTTTTTATGCCATTAACTATAGAATATCTAATCAATGGTTTGCCATTTGTGCTCATATAAAATCGATTAATATGAGTAACTGGCTTTCCTCCATATTCAACTTTAAACTTTTTATCTACCTTCTGATAAGTACAATAATCCCTAATATCAGTATCTGATTTTAAGAATTCTTCAGGAGATGTTCCATTAACAAAATAATTACATAATGCTTTTGGAACTATCATAGGAGCCATTCCTTTTCCAAGGGAAATGGAATCAATGAATAGACCCTTCTTTTTAAGAAGTTTAGGATCTTTTGTTTCAGAATATCCTTTCTTTACTGCAATATAATCATTAATGGCAAATTGATAAAAGGCTTCAAAATAATCTGTTTCAAGATTAAGATGTGTTAAATCCTGTCAATCTTTTACAACTTTCTCAATGTTTGAAAGTTGTTCTTTTTCGGCAAGGTAGAAAACGCCATCTGTATTTGTATTGATTATTTTACAGCCCAATGCTACTAGCTTTTCAATAAGCATTAAAAGTAACAATTGACCATTAATCCTAATTTGTAATACAGTAAAAGGAGAGTATACCCAAGAAAATTCAGATTGAAGATTGCCTGTTAAACCATTGATAGAAAGCTTCAACGTGCTATTTTTCAATGTATTACCATTGTGCTTTGCTTCAATTCTTTCATCTTTTATTTTCTTGAAAACTTCAACAAATTCTTTTCCTAAATGTGGAGGATAAAATTCATTTTCAATCAATAAACTTGGATAAAGGCTCTCGACATCTTGGTCAATGAGCACTTGCGTATCTGTAGGAATTATTATTTCTGGATTAGATACACTATGCAAACCTCCAACACTATATAGATGTTTTAAACCACCGATAACAAATTCTTTTTCCAATCCTTTTCTTCCAGGAGAAACTACTTGTGTTTTAAGAAATTCAAGTAATTCTACTAGAACTGGATTTTCAAATTTTACATATGGTAGTATAACATCTTTAAGTGCAATTTTTTCACAAGGAGAACGAAGGTCTTTTATATCTTCCCAAGATTTTCCAGTAGCTTTAAGATATCTTGATTTTAAGATATCCATTCCCAGATTAACTCCATCTTTACTAAGTGCTTTGATTCCATATTCATCTTCAACTGCAAGTCTAAGATCAATATCTGACTTCTTTAGCTCAAGGAGTTGTAAAGTAGCTTCACAATCATTATGATTGTAGGAAATAGCATCATCGATTTGATCTACTTTTACAGGTTTATCAAAATCTCCTTCATATTCTTGTACTTTAGGAAATTGCATAGTAACTTCAAGTGCCTTTAAACTGCACCTGAGTTTCTTTGAAAACATCATCGTAAGTAAATCAAAACTACTAAATAAATCAGCATATTTATATTTACTCCACGAATCAAATTTTTCATCATCAGAACTAATGATAATATCACTGAGTTTTTTAATTTCCTCAGTAATCTTCCATACTGGCATTCTAATTAACTTATCATAATTAGTTAATAGATAATTAATAATTGGAGTATCATAATGAATGCAGTTATATCCACACCAATAAATCCTCTTATTTAAAAATCCCTTTGCCAATGCTGGAAGTTCATTCTTTCTTTCGCTAATTTCCCAAGTACCAACTTTCTTAGATTCTGAATTAATACAAGAACAAGTAAATAAATTTGGAAAAACTTCTATATCAAATACATAGACAGTTTTATTTCTAATTTTCATTACTTTATTTCAAATCCTTTAAATTCCGCCACACGAAGAATATTATTAGAAATGTCTGTCCACTTCTGAATATGCCATTGAATATCATTTTGAAGTGCAAGCAGAATCTTATTTTTAAGAAGCTCTAGAGTTGTCGTAGGGAGAGATGAAAATCTCTGTTTTGAATTGAGTTGTACAAGAGATCTAAATTCCTCATAAGAAAGTCCTTTAGGGTCAATTTTCAAATAAACATTATTCAAAAACAATCTTTCCTTTACAACATCGAGTCTATTTCTAAGATTTCCATTTTCATCATATTCAGTGAGTTCCTTTTTATCATCATCTGTAAATCAGATTCCTCTAGAAATGATGAATTTGTCCGAAATAAGTTTCTTATTAATAGGACCAAGTGAATCAAGACAAGCTCTAACAAATTTATCTATTGTTACATCTTTAAAATCATTAGGAATGTTATTGAAAAGAACTGTAACTGAATCGTCTTCTTTGATATGCTTTTCAGCTCGATAAAGATTAATAAGATCAACAAGATCTTTTTTGGTCTTTAGACTTTCAATTTGGCAAACATACAAGATATAACGCATGAAAAGTTCTGCATTACAACTCTCATACATATCCTGAATATTCTTCTTTATTTGCAACTTTCCTGGTGCATATGGATTAGTACTTGTCAACATGCTAATCGTATGATTATATGCCTTTTGAAGCTCATCTTGAGTCATATCAACAAGTTTAATTTTTTCTCCATTAGCAGTTCTTCACACCAAACTATCGACTGAATTATTTTTCTTTTCAAGAGCCTCAGTCAAGGCTGTTCCTAAATCTGTATTTTTCATATTAAAATCTATAAGAATTATTATCTTCAAATGGTTTAGGGGATTTTACAAAATTTATAAAATAAATTCCAGAATATTTGTATAAACAATATTCTGCTGAATTAGGATTATAATATTGTGATCCCGCTTCTACTGGCTCAAAAGTTAAATAACCTTCTATGCCAATTTGCATATCTTCATGGCACTCTCAATTTGGACAACGAGTACAAAGGATATATCTATCCCAACTATTATCTGGTTCATCCAAATTTTTGAATACATACTGTGTATACTGTCCTTCTCTTTTTGCTTCTAGTTTTGCTAATATTGTATATCTATTCGCCATTACCAAAAATCAACCCTATAGACATTCTGTTGAAAATCAAAATTATATTGAATTTCAAGCAAAGTCATTAATGTAGAACTAATTTCAAATTTATGATCATTTACATAAAATGAAATCATTAGGTCATCATCGGTAGTCAAATATTTTACCATATCAGCTTCATCAAACTGAAGAGTTCCTTTATAAAGAATTTCATCCTGTTCAAAAAAGTAAATGCTAACTATACCATAATTAAACTTATCTATCATAGAAAAGACTTTTTCAATCTTTTCATCAAGAGTAAGATCTTCTGGATAATCGTGGTTAACATTAGGATACCAATGGTTTCCAATCTTTTTTGCTGTAACTACTTTTGGTTTCATTTGTCTTCAGAAATATTTAAACATTTAGCTCCATGAGTTGCCAGTAAATCAGCAAGTCCATTTCATTTATCTCCATTATGTCCTTTAACCCAGGCAAATGAAACATTATGAAATGCTACTAAATCTACTAATTCAAATCATAAGTCTAAATTCTTTTTGTCAAAATCTTTATTTTGTAATCATCGTAATGCGTGTCCTTCTGTAATTGACTTTATAACATATTGAGAATCAGATACTATCTCTATATCTGTTTTCTTTTGAAAACATCTTAGAGTTTCAATAATTCCCAATAATTCCATTCTATTGTTTGTGGTATTTTTATAACCATTACAAATAATTTTAATGACATTGTTATTTTCATCTAAAATTACAGACGCATATCCTCCGGCTCCTACCGAACTTTGATAGGAGCCATCAGTATACGCTTTATATTTCATTACAAAGATGTAAATAAATATTCCAACATGTAACATAACAGTTCATCATCGTTTCGATTAAGATTGTAATCAGAACAAATATTTAAAACTGCATGCAAACATTCATGAACCTTTACGCTGGTTGGTGCTTCTTGAGAAATTCAAATTGCTTGAATTCCATCAAAGTCAAAGCACAAACCATCTGAACCTTCTTGATATTCAACAACGTATCCTTCATCACTTAGTAAACTTTCAAAATCTGAAAATTTACCTTTATAAAAGTATACTTTAGTTTTGAACATCGCTATTTCCACCATCGTCAATTTTTTGGTAATCGACGTCTTTTGGGAGGATGTTGAGAGTTGTTTGTCCATGAAATACTGTATTATATTTCTTCAATAACTCTTGAAAATCTTTAGAGAACTCTTCAAATTCTTCGAGTTCCACATATCCTTTAAAGATTACTTGAAACATCGCCAGAATTCATTATTTGATTAACATAAAGCTTTGAAACAGCAGCAACATTGTCCAAAGGATCAATGTCAGTAACATGAACCGGATTTTCTTTTGCGCGTTTATAGGACATTTCCCGTGCGGTTTTCCTACAGAAATTATCTTTGTGAGAGCATACTGCAACCCCAAAAGACATCGTTTGTTTTTCGGAATCATAAACACTACAAACAACCATTCTTGGAAGGTCCTTAATATAAGTGCCTCCAAAATCTGGAGCAGATTCGATTACCCTACCGTCACCATCACAAAGCAGATTAAAACTTCTGACCTGCAATGCAGGTGTATAAAAATACTTTACACTTTCCATTTTAAAATGAGATAAATTATTATGCTAAAAAACATTACTTCGTATAGGCCTAGTGCTAGCATAACACCAAGTCCAGATAATACCCATACAAAAATAGCAGTTGTAAGATTACTGATTTCATCTGGTTTGGCTTTAAAAATCATACCAGCACCAATAAAACCAGATCCACATACAACTTGTGCAATAATTCTAGCAGGATCTCCTCCTACTTTTGTAGAAACATAGGTAAAAATAAAAGCACCAAATAAAATTAGAAGAGTACTACGCACCCCAATAACTTTATGAGATCTTTCTCTTTCAATACCTAAAATAATTCCTACAATAAGAAGTAAACCTGTATTAATCAGTAGTTGCCACATCTTCTAATATGAGTAATTTTCCCGAAGTAATCTCGGTAATCTTTTTATTCTGTATAGTGTCTCCAACACACAGCATTGGACCACCGCTTGGATCTATTGCGACTATTGGGTTATCTCCAATAACGCGATAGAAATAAGGGCATTTTAGTTGCCAATAATTAGAGTCTCCTAATTGTTCAAGATAGACATTATCGCCATCTCTATTTGGTAAACTAATTTTCATTACATTGTAACTAACTGAGTTAGAGCTTCGTCTGCAACAACACAATTTACTGTTAAGAACATTTCGGCAATAGAAATTGCATTTTCAAAAGCAATTCTATCACACTTTGTAGGATTAATTACACCATCTGATTTAAGATTAGTAACACGCCTTTTAAGGGCATTATATCCCTTCTTTCTTGAAGTAAATTGTTTCTTGATTTCGTTATAATCATCTTCAGCATTTGTAACTATTTGTTTTACAACCGCTTCAAGATTATTTATAACACATTCATATCCAAGGCCAAAACTAGTATTCGTTCCAAGATGTTTAGCAGAAGTCATTATATTATAAAAACTCATACCACCACCTATTACAACACCTTCTTCAATAGATGCTCGAACTGCACAAATCGCATCATCAATGCGGTCTTTCAGTTCTTTCATTTGAAGTTCTGTAGTTCCACCAACGTGGATTACTGCAATACCTCCAAGAAGTTTAGCAATTCTATCTTTTAAGAAAGTAACCATGAAATCGCTTGGGTCTGAAGACATTTGTATTTCTGAAAGCTGTATTTTAAGGATTTCTCCTCGTTCTTTAATGTTTTCAGCATTTCCAGCACCTCCAATAATTGTACAAGAGTCTTTTGTAACAATTATTTTCTTTGCTTTACCAAGTAAATCAACTGTTGCATCATGAACCTCAATGCCTGAATCATAAGTAATTGCAGTTCCATTGGTAAGAATAGCAATATCTTCAAGTACTTCTTTTCTGTAATCTCCAAAAGATGGCGCTTTAATAGCACAACACTTTAGAACATTTTGCATTTTATTAAGTTTGAGATTTTCAATAACTTCATCATCAAACTCTTCTGCAATTAAAAGAATACTTTGCCCAGATTTGGCGAGTGGTTCAAGAATAGGAACAATATCTCTAGTTCTGAGAACTTTTTGATCTGAAATGAAAATATATGGATTATCAAGAATACATTGCCCTTTTGCTTCATCTGTAACAAAATGAGGAGCAAGATAGCCTCTGTCGAACTGCATACCTGAAATAACTTCAACGGTAGTTTCAATACTTTTTGAATAATCAGTAGTAATAATACCGTCTGAACCTACTGCTTTATATGCTTTTACTACATTATCAGCAATAAATTTATCATTATTTGCAGAAATGTATGCAATCTTAAAGATATCTTTATCATCTGAAATAGATGATGACATCTTTCTTAAAGAACTACATACACATTCTTTTGCAGTATCGATTCCAAATTTATATTCTGGAATGTTTATCTTGTACTCACTTAAATCTTCTTCAATCTGATCACAAAATGCTTGCGAAAGAACAACAGTTGTAGTTGTTCCATCTCCAACAAGTGTATTAGATTTAAGAGATGCTTCTCTGATTAGTTGACAACCAATATTTTCAAATTCATCCTTCAATTGGATAGACTTAGCAACAGTAACTCCATCTTTTGTAAGATGAGGCTGTCCATAATTCCAATTTCCAATAATTACACATCTACCTTGAGGACCAAGAGTTGTTTTTACAGCATTGGCTAAAAGATCCATACCATTTTTTATGGAAACTCTAGCCTCTGTATCAAATTTAATTTGTTTATTTAGCATACTAGAATCCAATTTTCTTTGTTTTCTTTGTTTCTTTCTTTGCAGAATAATTATAAATTTCTGCAAGAGTCATATCTTTAATTTCTTCTTTTGGAATACCTAATTCATACTTATCATTAAGTACTGTTACTTTTTCCGCCTTTAAAGGAGTAAATTCATAATTAACATAGCATCTTCCTTCTCTAAGGAGTGCTTTATCAATATCATTTACATCAGAATTAAAAGTACAGATAAACTTTAGATTAAATATATCAGAAAGTATGCCATCAGACATATTAAGAATGTTAGAAACAGCTAAACCAAACGAATTTGTTTCTCTTTCTCTAAGAATTTGTTCACAATCTTCAAGAATAAATACACTATCTGTATTTTCCATTAAGAATGCTACAAATTCTGGATTACCCATATGGGCAGCAATAGCAGGAGTGATGAAATAATATTTTTTAGGGTAATTTGTTACTAAGTGCCTGATATAATTGGACTTACCACTTCCAGCGATTCCAAACAAAAGCGCAATTCCAGATTCTCTTTGATTAAGAAAATCTAAAACCTTCTTATGCACTTCATCAAATCCATCATTATAGTTCTCTTCAAGATTTACAGTAGTTGCTTTCAATTTTGAAGTAATACCATAAAAGCTTCCATTTTCTACAGAAACTAATGAAATTTCTGCAGACTTGTTTTCTTTTATTTCTTTTGGAGCCTTTTCTGCAAACTCTTTAATTTTACCTACAAAATATTGTTGTGTATATTTAGAACAATAATAACAACTAATATAACTGCTGTCAAATGTAATAACAAACCCATCTCCTAAAAATCGAAGTTCAGTATAAGGAGTTGTAGTTTGGTTATCTTCTCCCCATTCATCTTCAATAATTTTTGAAGTTGCAAAATCATTTGAAGTAGTCATATGATAAATGGTACCTTCACCAAATATTTCTTTTATAAGCGAATCTTCAATTTTTGATGTATCAAGCCTTGATGATTGTTTAAAATAAAATTTATACTGATTTGGTAGCTCTCCAGTTTGTTCTACAATGTAATATGTAGCTGTAAAATACCCTCGATCATCTAAAGTGTTTCTAAGATTTAGTTCCATAAATTAAAGAATGTAATTCATTACAAAGTTGTTTTCTAGTAGCCTCATCAAATTCTGAAAAAGGCATAGTGTAATTGTCTGAATCAGTTAAATATAAAAGATTATCTTTTATGAAAAAATGATAATCTTCTCCTTGAAGATTTCAATCTCATTGATTTGATTGAATACAATTAAATCTAAATTCTCCTTCTTCAAGGCTTATATTTTGCTTTTTAGACAGTTTTTTCCTATTAACGTCCATTTCTATCAATTCAGGAGCAAAGTCTTTTAAAACGGCTCTAATTGCCTTTTTTGAGGGCATTCCTAATGGCTTTTGAATTTCGCCATAAGATCATCCGGCATTCCGCATAATCAGAATACAATTTTCAAAATCATTTGCTAGTGGATATTTCCAAGATGTGTCCTCTAACTTGTAAAGAAATAATAATTCTTTTTTCTTTTTACTGTAATCCATTTTTCTTATTGACATCAGGATGTTTTACAGATGGAACAAAATCACCTTCAAGGAATGTAGAATTCCAATGAATGTCATCAGGTGGATCAATCGCCAAACCTTGTTCATTGTGACAATTATCCCATCGTTCTAAGAGAAGCTCTAATCTGTAAATTTCTACAGACGTTTCTTCAATAGTAGAAATAGCATCATTAACTCGTTCCTCTAGCCATACATCTGGATTTGAATCTTTCAATTCATCTTCAGACATAAATCTTCGAGGTTCGGTCATGAACGCATATTTACGCAAGTTTTGCTTTGCATCAGCAAACATAGATCTTTGTGATTCAAGAGCATCTTCTACTTGAAGTTTACTTCGAAAAGTTTCTCTTGAAAAATAAAGATTGGTAAATAAAGTTGTTCCCCAACCCATAATTAATAATTTTAATAAAAACAAAAAACGCAACTACAAAAGTAGTTGCGTATTAGCCTCCTCGCAAGGACTCGAACCCTGATGGGCGATTTTGAAGACCGCGATCTTAACCAATTAGATGACAAGGAGTTTTATCCCTACTTGTGGTGAGGGATAAACCATATATTACAAATTTTATTCCAATTTAGGAAGTTTCTTTGTCAAATATACAACAACGCAACCTTCAAGAATAAAATTAAAAATAGACATAACAAGTTCAAAAGTACCAATAGCAATAGTACCAAGAGCTGCTGCATTCCAAAGTGCAGCTGATGAAATAATAGCTACAAAAGAGAATATGAAAAGAAATATAATCTTCGCAGCGCGTTTTGCTTTATTTGTCATATTTAAATACTTAAAACATTTTCCATTGTTTTCGTTTTGATATCAAGAGACGATCTACAATATCTATCTATAACAACTCTAACAGTACATTTTTTATTTACAATTAGATTGTAAATATCCATAAACTTTATGGCCCAAATAGTGCTGCCATCTTTACGTACTTTGAAAATATATCTGCCTTTAGAAATAAGTTTATCATAACTATCATAAACTCCCATAAGAACTTCTATTTCACGATTAGCATCATAATCAAAAAGTCCTTCATTAGTCCAAATGGTAATCATACCATTATTTAGAAAACTAATACAACCTTCATCATCACGAAATACATATCCAGAAATTTCTGATGTTCCTAAAAGTTCATCAGCAGGTATTGTCATCTTATATCATTGAGCATAAGAACTTGTTGTTATAAAAAGGAATAACAACAAATAAACAATTCTTTTCATTACTTATTCTTTTTACGGCCTTTAATTTCTTCGTAAAGAATATGTCCTTCAATACCGAAAATAAGTCCAAGAATAAAACTACAAATACAATAAGTAACTGTATACATATCAATTATTTATAATAACTTTGAAAAGCAGATGGTGTAATGTAATCCCAACTACCATTATCTATAAACTTAAACAGAGTATTACAATCTAACAAACTCATTGCCTCTTGAAGATAATGCTTAAAGTTATCACACCACTTAGCAAGCGGATATTCAACTTTAACCATTTTACTAACTCCTTCAGAGGTTCTAAGGTCTTCTTTTGCTTTACCCATGATTAACTGTGCTTTTTTAGTTGACATACCAAAATGTTCTCTTTCAATCACCTTTTTATGAATATAAGTTTTCTTTGAAACATTATCTCCAATAAGCGATTCTTCTGATTTTGCAAAAATCTGGCCAAGCATAACATAATCTGCCCCAAGTGCTAATGCTTTGATAATTTGATCAAAATTTGTAAATCCGCCATCAGCTATGATTTTTGGAACAGATTTATAAATATCTCTAAATGTATCTGGATTGGAGTCGAGATAATAAGCTATATCTTTCTTTCTTTCAACTGTAGAAAGAATAAGAGATGCCATGGGCACATGAGTGCCAGAATTAGCTGATGTGGTACAATTATGTACAACATAATTATTTGCAAAATATTGATGTTCCATATCTATTTCAATATCAAAAACATCAGTTTGTTCTTCAACTATTTCCATTGAAGTGATTTCTACAAAATTAAGCATTTAATAATTCTTGAATTTTTAAAATTGTTTGTGGATTTTTAATTTCTTCTTTGGATAAACGAAGAAATTTATAATTATTTTCTCTTGCAAAAATTTCTTTTAATTCGTCTCTACCTTTTTCATATTCTAAATGATGAAATTGTCCATCGGAATCATATTCAATGAGTAACGTTCTATTTATAAAAAAATCAAAAATTGTATATCCAGAAGAAAGAGTGAATTTTTTACCCATCACTACATTATTTTTTCCAAAATAATATATTAATATTTGGTAAAATTCATACTCTTCATTAGAATGATAACCATATGAAAAGATAACATCAATTTCATCTTTATATAATTCTTTAAGATCTTTGTAAATAGATTCACAATTATTTTTTATTTTAATGTCATTACATTGATTATAATAATCTATAGCAGAACGAATTGTATATTTTCCGGGATTTGCTTTTGCAAGGCGATAGAGCCAAGTATATTTTTCGCAAGGCTCTGGTTTCAAGTTTCCTTTTGTAATTTGCTGAAAATGATATTGATAATAATCTGAAGTTTCCTTAATTTGTTCTGGAGTAGCAATATTTAAACAAATTCAAACTAATTTAAGGGTTCGTTTATCAATATTATACTGTTTTGCTACATCTGTTAATGGAAACTCTTTACTTTGAAAAAGTTTTCAAGCCTCCTCATAAGAGACTTTGTTATAATTCCGTTCATAGTATTCTTTTATACTAAATTCTCGTTTTTCGGTGGGTTTTAATTTTTTCTTCATTTCATCATTTGCATTTTTTAAAACTCGACCAAAACATTCATCTGTAGCATATTGATTAAATTCTCATCGCTTTGAACTAGTTCTAAGATGCAAATATTGTCCACAACCACATGGGCATTTTGGATGAATTCCATTATATTTTGTTTGGACAATATATTGCTCTAAACTCATTTTATGATCTTTTTTAATATGATTTGTTAATTGTGCTCGACATGAACTTTCTTTTTGATAAGAAAATTCTTTTCCACATATTTCACATTTTATAGTCATAGTATATATTTATTAATTAAACATATACAAAGATATGAAAAATATATCATATATGAAAATTTATTTATACATTTTTATCCTGAACCAATAGATACTCGGACAATTTTAAATCTTTTGCTTTTACATAAAACGCATAGTCTTTTATATTCTCTTCTGTAACTTTCTTTTTATCAGACTTTTTAATAACCAAGAATTCATGATCTAGCGTTGTTTGGATATTTTTATTTAGAATTAAAATCTTATCGACTTTCTTTTTAAAAGTATTCAGGACTTTATAATTACCAGCTAGAGTTTTAACAAATTCTCCGCGATCAATTTCTTCTATGTTTTTTTGAGAGCCATCAGCCATTGTTACTTTTGTACCAGCAACAAAACAGCAACTTCCCGAACCCACGGAAAGACGAATATAATCTACACCGGCTTTTGCATACTCATCATAAGTTTGAGGATTAGCAATATTGCCCGCCATTAAAATAAGATTATTTCCAAAAGTTTCTTTTGCCTTCTTGCAAAGATTTATTGCTTTTTGCATATGGCCATTAGCAATATCAAGACAAATATAAACTTTATCTTTTACTGTTTGTTCTTTTATAAAATCTTCTAAATCCTGAAGACCAAAAGCAACAAAAGTATCACTACAAAGTCTTAGTCTTTTATCATATCCAATAGTTCTTGGAATAATTGGATAGATTTTATTTTTCCAATACACTTCCCAATTATGATCATTTATAACACTAGCCATCGGTGCAGTAAACAAAGGAAGCATATTTTCATTATCATAAACATTACAATTTCCTCTGTGTTCTATATTTGAAACACAATTAGGAATTAGTACTACATCATCTAATCCGTACAACATGGTTTTTGGAAATAAAGTGTTAAATTATTCTTCTCTATTTTAGTTTCTTTAGAAAGTCCTGTTGTAACAAATGAAACATCAACAAAACCTTCATTTTCTTTATAATAACTTACGAGTAATCTTCTTCTAGTTTTTTCCCAAACAAAACCAGAATAAATCTTATCGTTGTCTTTAACCCAAACTGTATCTAAGATATCACAATCTCCTACAGTAATAGATTCTTTGGGTTTGACGCCGACTTTACTAAACATCTTAATTAAAATCTTCTTCAACAGATTCATAATCAGTTCATTCTTGAGGTTTTTGTCTTTTCTTTTTCTTGTTAGGATATTTCTTTTCTCTAACAATTTTATTCTTCTTTTTCATCCTCTGAACTGGAATCGCTAAATCTTCATTTTCAAGCTGTTCCAACTCGTAGTCACTAACCTTACTCATCGTGTTTTGAGTTAAAATTATAATCATCCTCTACAAACTCTCGCATACTTTGACGAATCGTAACAGGTAAAAATGATATACCAATCATCAAAGCATAAAAAGCTTGTACTAAATCTTCACCTGTCGCATCCTCATAAGGAACTTCCCAAGTGATTTTTTTATCTGATTGTTCTAGTGTAAGTCTTGTAAATTTATCTTCTTGCATAATTCATCTTTTAGATTATAAATTTCTCCATCTTTGACTTTAAACGCTTCTCTAACATCGAGACAAGCCCATTTGTCTGTAATAATTGGATTTTGTCTAAGTTGAGTATGTCCAAATATTTGATATCCATAATTTTCAGAGATAGATTCTGTTACATCTCTCCAAACTATAGAACCAACTAGAGCACTACCCCATCTTGCTATTCCAACTTCTGCTAATGCTTCTGCTAATAAACTATCTTCAGAATATCCTTCAACTACAAAGAGATTTTGAAGATATATTATTTTATCACATGTAGCATCTTTTGAAATAACAGTATTTATCCATTCATCCGCAATCCCTGCATGGGAGCAGAGAAATTTCTTGTCTCCTTGTTCAAATTTATATAAAATTTCAAACAAATCAAAATTATTTCTAAATAAATCTTGTATTTCTTTGTAATTAGTTAAATCACAACGACAATTACAGATTTTTTTAGAAATAACATACGAAAAGTCATGATTACCTAAAAGAAGCACTACTTTTTCTGGATTATCTTTTTTGAAATTAAGAATTTCTTTAAAATTTACAATAGTAGCAGCTTTTGAGATATTCTCATGAGAATATGGATCAAGATAATCTCCAAGAAAGACAATTTTATCTACTGAATCTACTAATGGAATTACTTCTTTCCAGAAGCTTCTTCCATGAACATCAGGAATAATTATCGTTTCCATTTCAGTTTATCTCCAAACCATAAACCAAGAAAGATGATAAGACAGATAAGTACAAATGCTAAAAGCGCTGCAATTCCTGCCCAAAGAGGAGCTGTAATCCACCACCAAGACCAAGTGATGACATTACACAATTTTAGTATCAAGAAGATACAAAATAAAATAAACATGGTAGAAAAACTACCACAACCGATTTTTAATTCCATATATGTAACTCTAATAATGGGTATCAAATAAAAAGGAGACCGGAAACTCCTTAAAATACTGGTCGATTGTTATGATAACCGGTTTTATAGTGACTTCAACGGGATTCGAACCCGTGGCCCATACCTTAAAAGGGTATTACTCTACCATCTGAGCTATGAAATCAAACCAGGAGTCAGGCTCTCCTACTAAATGTGCATGTTTAACAAAAACACCTGATTATTTTAAAGTTCAACTTTTACAGTTTTAATATCTCCACAATTGTCACATTGTAGAACATAAGTAATTACAGAAAGATAAGGAACTATATCATCTGGACAATTCCTATAATCTTTAGTAAACTGATTAATAATCTTCCACTTGTGTTCACAAGTAGAACAACACTGTTTTTTAAAAATATTAAACATAATTTAAAAATTAAATAAATAGTGGTCCCAGTAGGGCATGATCCTACGACCCCCTGATTAACAGTCAGGTGCTCTAACCAACTGAGCTATGGGACCTTATAAATAAACTTGAAACTGAAATACTATAGTCCACTTTTTCATCCAAAAACTATAGTACAATTTACTTTATCTTAATAGTATCGTTGCAACAATAACTACTATTTATAGTAAATTACACAGTGTATACCCAAATCGCGAGTAGGAATTTACTCGAAGCGCTTCATTTGCAAGGCGTTTATATCTAGAATCACCTATTTCTTGTTTCAAGTTTAATATATTACATAAAAGATAAAGTTAGAAGTAATAATGAAAAGCAAATTATACAAGCATCTAATGCAAATCTGCAATCATATTCATATTTATATGTTTCTTCTGGAAGATTAAGAAAGTTTACTCTCATAATTTTATAATTTTTCCAGTTGAGACAGATTCTACATATTCCAACTTTTAAGCCAAAGACACAAAGAAGAATAAAAAGAGTATTTGCAATATAAAGCATAATTAAATAATTAAATTATTTTCTTCTGCATATTCTGAAAGAGTTTCTTGTACAATCATATCAAGAATATGATTTACAGCAAGAAGTTTTGCACCATTCTCTCTTGCAAAAGTATAATGCTCTTTTTCAAAATCTTGTTTTTCTTGCTCCATTAAAGAAGCAGCATAATTTGTTATCTCTGAATAGAGATGCTCAAAATGTTTCTTATTCATTAGCAAAAATATCCATTAACAAACCATAAATCTCCAGCATAAATATCATTTTCTGGATTCCAATATTTAGCTTCTTCTGGATGCTCTTCAAAATAAATTTTATTAGTTAATCCATCTTTACAGAAATCAGCATAATCTTCTTTAAATTGTTCAGGAGTAAGAATTTCTCCATATTCGTTATAGAGTTGTATATCTAAACGAGATAAGAATTCATAGATAGATTCCCAATCGGCTTTGCAGAATTGAAGAAGATCTGTACTATAGCAGAATTTCCATCCACTAGAACGTTTTCCTACATGAAGTTCAGATAATTCAGATGGAGTAATTCTTGCCAGATCTTTATATTTTAAAGATTCAATATATTCAGAAAATTCAGGAAGTGTTTCTGCTTTCTGAAGTTTCTTAATTATTTCATCTTTAATTTTTTGATCTAATATTTTAGTACAATAAACGTTTGTTCCCATTAATAGTAAAAATTAAATTTATCACTAAGTTCTTGAGAAATATTAGTAGTAGCAACAACTTCTAGTATTTTATTTACTAACTGTTTTTGCTCTTCTGTAGGAGGTTTAGAAAAAATTTGAGAATATAAATTTTCAAATCTTTTCTGAGCATAAGTTTCAACTTTCTTTTTATATCCTATTATATCTGGACTATTTTCATTTTCACAATTATAGTCTTCAATGGAGTTTGCATAATTCCCATTTTTGTCTGTAATGTAAATTTGATATTTAAAATGATTGCCATCAATATCTTCAGATTCGGTATCTTCGATATCTTTAATGATAGCACTTCCTATTTCCCCAAATTGATCATAAAAAGAATATTTCCAGTAGATACGATCACCTATTTTATGTTTAATCATTATTTACTTTTCTTTTATAAACGTTTAAAAAGGTTTCGTACCAATTGAATCTACTGCCATAATCGTTATCTATTTTAAGGTCGTGGAAGATTTTTGCGACAACATCAAAATATGCGTCTTTGGCGGCGGATTTACATTTATCCATCGCTTTTTTGTAACCTTGTCTAAAGCCGAAATCGTATGTTATTTTATCTGTAACATCGATTCCAATTTTGACTAATATACAAATGATGAATATAGCAAGCCCAACGGCTAAAGTGGTAAAGAATACCTCGCCAATACAAACCCAATTCATATTAATCTATTTTAATAGCGTTGTGATTTCTACGGGAGAATTCTCAAATATTACTTCAGGAAACTCTTTCTCAGGTAAATCCAGAATGTTCCATACAGGTTCATCTGAAATAAACCAGCATTCTATGCATTCTGAATATTCTGGCTTCATATTGAAAGCTGTAAGTTTACTTTTTTTATCTCTTGCCAACCACATGATTTATTCTCCCATTCTTTTTATGAATTCTTCTCTTCCTTGAAAAAGATTCTTAGAATCTCTAAACCAATCATCGACAGTTATTTCACTTTTATCCATGAATAAATCATCAAGAATAGAAAGTGCATCTCCTAAGGATTTAAGATAACCTTGAATATAACCATCTACAACACAGTAATAACCAGCTGCATTTTGAGCAGCGCAACTTCCAGGAAAATATCCCAAAGTACTAGCATATTCAGATGCTAGTTTTTTTAATTTTTCAAAATCTGGTTTCATAATAAAATAAAAAAAAACTCCTACGCGTCTCACGACGAGTAGGAGTTAACCACTATGACAAAACTACTTCAATGTTGAAGCTATTTTAATACATTATCATGCAATTCTTGTATTCCCGCAACTTGGTCTCTAATCCATTTAAGTTGATAGATATAGTTATCTATCTCTTCTGGAGTGAAACTATACATGCGGAGTGCAACTTGAGTAAACATGTTGTCAATGTCAAGATCAGCACCTAGTGCTGTCATTGATTTAGAATCTTCTTTTTTCATAATAAAAAAATGTTTTTAGAGCCTCTTTCCGGAATCGAACCAGAATCAATTGATTACAAATCAATTGTAATAACCATTATACTAAAGAGGCTATTGTATTTATAGTAGCTCCGACCGGGCTCGAACCGGTAAGGGCCTTTCGGCCCAAGAGATTTTAAGTCTCTCATGGTTGCCTAATTTCATCACGGAGCCATCTTCAACCTAAATTGAAGGTTCAGTACTATCTATTGCATTTTTTGTGCCACAATGTGGACATGCGATAGATTTGATTGGATCAGTTTCTATTTCATCTAATTTAAAGTTGAAAGGTTTGTGACAATATGCACAAACCTTTCTATAAACTTTACTCGCTTGAATTATCTTCATTGTTAAATATTCCTTCAACGCTACAAAATAAGCCAACTACTAGTGCTATGATTAGTATTGTATCAAATGCAGCCATTACTCACCTCTTTTTATGATTACATAGGTCGTATCAGACCATACACAATTCATATATTCAGTAGTATGAACTTTAATTTCAAGTTGATACTCTGATTGAGGATAAAGAAGAACTTCATCTGAAAGATCTGATTCTGTATGAGAATTGCCAAGAAGGATTGCAAGAAGAATAAGCATTATACATGCAAATCCTCCTGAAGCAATTGCTACATTAAGATCTTCTTCAGATTCTTGATTCTTCCATTTATAAAGACAAAGAGCAACAGCAGCTATGCAAAGTACTGCTACAAATATGGACCAGAACATGACTGAAAGTTTTTATGATCAAATGGAACTGCAGCATTAACTTTAACGATGAGGACTTCTTTTACAGTTGGTTTATCCTCGACTTTGTGAATGAAAGTTTTAAATATTTTGCGTGTCTTCATAATAACAAATGTATTTAGATGAAAAATCTCTTTTCATGGCGTACATAAGATGACGAGCATCTCGCTCATCAATCTTTAAGATAGAAGTTGACCCCTCAAAAGGAAGAATGAGCCACCAACCATTTTGTTTAAAAAGTATCATAAAATGAAATAAAGATTTAGTCAAAAAATTGTAAAAAAGTAGAAGAACTCAAGGCGCAACGCCGCTGAGGGAGTAAAAAATGAGGGTAATTAATTGATAATTAAAAAGTTAGATAAATTAATTACCCCCATTTTTTAAAAATTTTTCTACTTTTTTACACTATTTTTCTACTTTTTAACAATTTTCCAATCAGCAATATACCCACAAATATATCCTTTGTCTTCTTTAAGGACTCTTACATCTGGATAATTTTTACGAATCCATGATTTTACGAATCCTTTTTGGACTTCTGATATATTGTTTGGTATAAGAACCCGAACTTTTTCAATGTTTCCATCTTTAAATTCATAAAGATCTACATTTTCGGGATGATTCTTGCATTTCCGGTAGAAATCCTTGTATTTGTTGTCGATTTTCATCCAGTAGTCATGTCCTTCTGGAGTTGAACTCCATACAAACTGACCAGAAATAGCAAGATACTTGTCAAGTATCTCATTGAAGATCTCTTCAAGTCCTTTGTATTCGAGTTGTTTGTTATTGTTACGAGCATTATCGAAGAATGCTTTGCACGCACCTTCCTCCTTGAGGAAAGTAGCGAATTGATTAAAACTAATCATTTTTTTAAAAAAAAATATAAAAAAAAGTTAAAAAAAGTCTTGTTTATTTGCAGAATTTTATTTATTTTTGCGGCACCAAAAAGCCAAAATAAATAAAATTTAAACAAAAAGCTGCATCTCGAAAGATTTGCAGCTTTTTTTATTTTTCCCTATTATCGTAGAAAAACATAAATATGTTCATTATGCCATATGCTATAACACTGGCAACAAGAATTATTAATGTTAACATCGCGGAGCGTTTAAGTATAGTTGCGATAAGGAAGATGGAGAATTACTGCAGAAATACGAGTTTTAAAAAGCCTCCTTTTATGGAAAGATTTTTTATCCTAAGACGAAGATGGCGCATAAAATTTAACAGATAATATAATATAATAGAGAAAACTAGTTAATTATATTATTATTAAATACTTAGCTATTTTTTTGTTGTTTTGTAGAACAAAAAAACCAAACTGTAGAACAAAAGTTTTGTTCTACAGAACAAAAAATTTTCCTAAACTGGAAATTTTATTTGTTTTTTATGGAAAAAATTTTTACTTTTGTGGAAAATATTTTAACATATAAAACAAAAAAATTATGAAGAAAGGAATATTTCAAGAAGTTACAAACAAGCGCTTAGGCGAAAATGGAAATCTTATTGAGGAAACTGCTATTAAAACATGAACTAGTTCTAATAAAATTTCAGAGCCATTCTTTTTTACATATGTAAATTGTCTTTCCTGAATTTACGGACTGAAGAGTATTACTACTATTAAGATATTATATAAGCTCTTAGAAAGAGCTGAATTTAATACTAATAAAGTAGAAATATCTTCAAAGAAAAGGTCTGAAATTATTAAAGAATTAGAGATTACTGATTCTAGTTTCACTAAATGTTTAAATCAATTGATTGATCTAAATATTTTACAAGGCTCAAAAGGAAGCTATACAATCGACGAAAACTTTTTTTGAAAAGGTGATCGTAAAACGAGAGATGCTTTAATGAACGCGAGATTAAAAATGACAATAGAACCAGATTTTGAAACAGTAGATCTAGATACTGGTGAAATCAAAGAATAAAAAAGCCTCCTTTTCAGGAGGCTTTTCTGTTACTTCTTGACTTCTTCCCAGGCGTTGATAGTTCCGTAGACGAGCCAATCGTCAGTTCCACAGCACTTATGTGCGTAGTATGCATTCTTATAGCCCAATTCCTGAGCTATAGAAATTGCACTCTCTGACTCCGGAACGTCGTGAAGCACGCACAAGAGTTTATCTTTTGTAACTCTTGTGTAATGCTTGACGCTCGCAAGCTCTTCCTCAAGACAGAAGTTGATAACAGTTGAGATAATCTCCTGTTTTTCAACCGTGTCCAGAGTGTCATCAAAACTGAGTACACAATTTATGAAGTCTTCGCCGAGATCATCATACATTTCCTTTAAGGAGATGTAACGATTCTCTACTCCGTCTTCCGGGGCCCAATCAAGGTCCCAATACTTGTTGTACTCCTCCCAAGCTCCAAGGACCTTGTCCCAGAGCTGATTGTCGCACAGGTTCTCTCGTACCTGTGCGAACGTTTTGTTTGTATTTTTCATATATAATATAAGGTATTTTCAATAAGAAAAAGTCGCCACATTTCACAACGTAGCGACTTGAAAAACGATGGATTTTTGAGTAAAACCTTAAATCATTAAAAACCTTCAGCGTGAATATCCATCGTTAAAAGACTCCCGTCGTGTTTCACAACAGAACGGGTTTAACAGACTCCTGTAAACAAAACCACTTTTTTGGAAAAACAAAAAACATATCAATGAAAGTGGAGTCTGTTAAAATAGTTGAGGTAAGAAGATTCGAACTTCTACTAAAGGAACCAAAATCCTTGGTACTGCCATTATACTATACCTCAATTTATTTTCGGTGTGGTTAACCGAAAATCATATACCTTGGAATATCCACAGTAAGATGCATAATACCTTCAGGGGTAATAGCTTCTCCTTTAAGGATACTCTTAAGGCTTGCAGGAGAATATCCGGATACGATTGCAACATTCTTATCATCTTTAGTGATAGGGGTGTCTGTGAAGACACCTCTAACATTCCAGAAAATGATAGATGGCATATGATATCCAGCATCTCTATACTTCTCTTTTATAGCTTCAAAGTTTGTGCCATTCTCAGTTGCTTCATCAAACTGCATATCAGAAATGATAAGCAGTTTAGTTGGCATCTGGTCTTCTGGTACATTATGCTTTAAAGCATAATTGAGGAGTGCTTCAAAGGTCATTTGAAGGTCGGTACTCATACCCCAATCAGAGTTTCTGAGCTGGGACATCCTTTCAAGGAATGTTCCATTCAACTTCTGCAGGGTTGGTCTTTCAGAAAAGGTCATAAACATATCTTTAAAAGGACCTTGAGTCCTTTCTGATATATACATACCTAAACCTATGGATACCTCCATTGGGGTTCCTGTCATGCTTCCTGAAGTGTCACAGATAGGAAGTATCCTTTCGGTACTTCCTTCCATGTAATCGGGAAGATTATCCCACAGGGCTTGCCAAACTTCTGATTTATCGTTCTTAGCTCGTGCTACGAGCTCGTTTGGATATAATACAGAAGCATGGATCTTCTTTTCTCCTTTAAGAACACTGGAGATATAGTCTACATAACGCACTTCATCGTGCTTGATGAAAGCGTTTTTGTAGAGCATTCCAGCCCTTGAAGGAACTGCAGAATAGTTAATGTGTTCCCAGTTTTGAGCACACATTTCCTGTTCTACAGTAGCAGAGCGAGACACTATGTAGTGTCTGAACTCTGATTGGTTCATGAGCATCTTCTCACGAAGAGCCCCGAACCATGGGCCTTTCCGAGGAAAGTATTTACACAGAAGACTGTGTGCACCTTCCTCTTTGAGGCGGTTTGCGACGATGTCGCGCATCCATTCATAAGGTACTGGAAAGCATGTAAACACATCTTTCCAAGAACCAAATTCTGGAATATATAAGAACAGACTCTGAAGCAGAGTCATGTTCTTTTTAGTTATTTGTTTTAAGGCAGCTTTGAAAGTTGCCTTTGCTCCTGCTCCTCCTCTACAATCTCTCGACCAGAGCAGGATTCTGATCGCAAGAGATGGATCTTCTTCATACGCTGCCCAAAACTGAGCAGAGAAATCATTATGATTTCCAGCGCATGCGAAGAAGTCCAAACATGCGCTTTTGGTGGTGGCGTTAGAAATAGCGCCGTTTTCAGTATATGTCATATACTTTAAAAAGAAGGGAGGCCCTACTATGATGACGGATTCGTTTCGTAGAGCCTCCCTTCGCTTGCTTTAAACATGAAAGAGTGTGCTGTAACGAATCCCACAAAACAGGTTGCAGAAAAAACTTTAAAATAAATGCTGTGACCAACCTTACAAACAGGATACAAAAAGACAAAACATTTTAAAAAAATGCTGTACGTATCCTTACAAACAGGTTGGTTAACATAAATATTTTAAAAGATGCTGTATGCAACCTTTTTAAATTAATCAGCTTCTGACCACGCGATCACTAAGCCCATCACAAGGAATAATCCAAGCATGGCATTGAAATGAATCGCCAGGATAGAAACCGATATTACAATAAAGCACGTGAGGATTCTCATCCCCACGTGCTTTTTTTTAGAGCTACTCATGGCTCGTAAGCTTGTATTCACCAAACTTATAAACCATGAGGAAGTTTCCTTCCTCTTTAAACGCCTCTGCTTCAGGCATCTGCTCCTTTATAAGGGAGCGTGCCGCAGAAGCCGGCCAATTGCCAAGCTCAACCTTGGCAATAAGAATCGGCTCTCTTTCGAGAGTAAATTCTTTTACCTTTGGTTGGGGCATTTTTTTTGGATGCTGGCCTGATCACGACCTGGTCGTGAAGAAGCCTTACAGCCTGCATCCAGGCTTTATTATTGACTTTTCCCATTTTTATATTGTTTTGCGCCCGGAGAGGCGATCAAACCTCTCCAGACGTGTTGGGGGCTACTTTATTTCCTCGATGGAAGCATAGCCCCAATTGCTTCCATCGCTATCGGCATAAACGCCTTCCTGGACGTATGTCGTCCAGTATGCCAAATCTCCAACAAGGAGATATTGGCAGATTAGGGCGTCGCAGTATCCTACGCCGCCCTCGCAGACCTCAATGATCTCGTACTCTGCATCCGCCTTCTTTAAAGCGGACTCGAGTTTGTACCAATATCGGTCTGCGCCTACCTCGCGGTAGACTCTTCCTTTATACTTAAACTGCATATAATCAGCAAGTTTAAAGGTTGTAGAGGTTCATCCTATATGCACGAGCACCTCACAAAACAGTTACAGCAACTTATAACCACAACGTTCATCACGTGTTGCTGAATGGGCATGTTTGTCAATCGGATCTGCTACCGATTCGCCTTAGAGAATTTCTACTTTCAAAAATTTGAAAGTGAAGCCCTCCGGAAGAGCTGTTGAGCCCTCCGGGAGCCTGCCACCCTGCAGCTGAGCTACATAGGCAGTCTCTCCTTTGGAAAGCTGAACATTTACCCTGTTCATCGGAACTCCGAGAACAGCGGCTGTGTCAGCGTGCCCAACGGCACTCTCCAGACCCTGCGGGAGTTCGGCGACTTCAGTGAACCTGACGTCGCACGGAAACTCCTTCAGCATCTGAAGGCTAAAAGCGTTTAAAAGTTTCATCAACCTTTTGCTTTTATATTTGGTGTTTTACTTTAGGTAACACCATATAACCCCACTCTGTGATTTTTCATGCGGGCTTGTGACCGCCAATGGCTACATTAAGGTTATAATATTAATAATATTAACAGGCCTAGTTTATCACCTGTTTGGGGCATCGGAAGACGGTATGCCTTTGTGGATGACCAATCCCTTTTCTCTTCAAACGTAGTGGTTGGTTAAACCACTTTTCAACGGCCCAATAGCTACTTGGGCTACTTATCAAGACGTATCACGGCGCTACCGTGCTTTTAAACGACCACGAGCTGGGAAGCACATATGGCATTCTCCTCTCTATTTTACCGGACACTGTCCGACCAACTCTGTGGTTTTAATGAAGCAATTAGTTTCAGCAAACGTGCCTACTTATCCCCCAAACCACGTAAAGGTTTGCTTCGTATGGGAGTATTCCAGCCGCATCATCACGACGGGGCTGGAAAAAACAAAAACAAAAACAAATATGGAGTTAGGGTATGCAGACTCGAACTGCACGATAGGCCTGGTTACCTATTACCCCAAAATACCACCCCCTAAGGGGTGGTGGGAGTTCTAGCTTTTCTTGCTAGTTGTCGTTGTCTTCGGGGCTTCTGAAACAGCCTCGGAGGCGGCTGGAGCATCGGCAGGAGTCTCGCCGTCGGCAGGGGCCGGCAAGAGCATAGCTTTATATGCCTTGCCGTTTACTACCGGCTTATCAAGCAATTCGCCACCTTTGTAGGTGGTGAATGTGTCTACAACCGCAGTGGTAACCACTAAGGCTTTCCCTGCCAGACCTTCGGCGAGGTCTGCTATTGTAGAGTACTGCATTACCCACTCATTGACGTAGGTAAGCAGCCCTGTATTTTTTCCGGTCTCCGTCTTGCGCGTGAGCGCAGATACATCGACCCATTTTCCGTCCATCGTCTGGACTTCAAGGATCATGTATGTTCTTTCCGTTCCGGAAATCTGTCGCTCATCATAACGACAGTCCGGGTCCTGATTGAAAACATAGGTACCCGGTTGGAGGACCCTGCCTCCAATTTGCCTAAACTCAATTGACAACTCTTTGAGCTTAGATGCTTTAATTGTTGTTCTTGCCATTTTTTTAATTATTTTATGTAAAAATACAAACTGGTCTTAGTTGACCAGTTAAAAAAAGCTCACACCTTCGGGGTGTGAGCTTTATCATAGAGCCCATATATGGAATTGAACCATTCATAACAATGTTATGGCAAACCTGCATGGGCTTTTGAGGATCTTTTACTTCCTCGTTGTTGAGAGTTCGTCATGTATGAGCACTCTCATTAACAGTTACTCTGCGTTATACCCGATTGGCAGAGACACGGGGAGTGTTTGTCTATCTTCGGCACTCAGCCGAATAGGTGTTTTCTGCAGAGTAGGCACCCAGTCTACTTAACTATTTTCTACAACCAATATAGCTTACTGCAAAGCCATATTGGTTGGTTGACGTTCTACGGTGCTCAGATGTCAACCTGAGCACCGGGGGTTACACATTTCTCCCATGGGAGGTATTTTTGAGTTTCACAATCGCCCCTATCCGGGCATATACCTTCGACGTGGCCGTCGCCGAGATCACCTCTTCGGTTTCACCCAGCGATAGCCTCTCTTCTTCGAGGTCTTCGACTCGAAGACCTTGTCGACGGTGCATCCATTCCTGAATGCGTCGACGACGGCCTTTCCGTCGTTTACCTCGAATTCGGAGGCGTAGATCGCATTCACCATGCCTCTCCGGCCGCGGCCGGAAGCAGCACGGCGGATGTCTCGTACATCCTCCGTCGAGAAGCCATCTCTGACCAAAACCGAAGAGGTCAGCTGGCTCCACGGAACCCACACGCGATAGGTCGCCCCATCGCGTGTGAGCTCCATGAAGACCTCTTCCCAGACGGCACTCTTTTCCGTTCCGTCGGAGTCTTTCACCTTAAGGGTGTCGGACTCGACTTCACGGATCTCGAGTGATCCGTCCTTGATCACCTTGCCCTCGCTGCTCTTGCAGGCGATGCGAAGAACATCGCCAACGAGCAGCTGGACGAAGGAGACTAGGTCTCCGAGCCAGCCAAACCTCTTGGCTGCACGACCATCGACGGCAAGAAACTCATCTATTGTGATGAGCTTCTTGCTACCAATAATCTTAGCCATAAGTCTGGCTTGTGAGGTCTTTCTGTTTATGGGCAAGACCCCTTCGCCCACATCCATCGGATGCTCGCACTATATGTAACCTAAATCCTTGTGTTACTAGTACAAGAATTTAGGCCCACCTCTAGTGGGCCAACATGCCTACCCAGGCAGTTGGCAGGATGGCGTTACCAATTAGTAAACGGCGTTGGACTGCTGTTTAGTAGACAGCATCGTCCTACTGTTTAGTAAACGGCGTTACCCGCTTACGTAGTAGGACCGCCAAGACCGTTTTCGGTTTTGGTTTTTCCATCCTACGGATGGAAATTGGTATTCGTTTTCCCTGCGAGAAGCCCGGGGGGCTTCGAGTAGGGACTATCTATTTTCCTTCTCAACATATACTAATTTTTTTCTCAATGCATACTATTTTTTCTTTTTTTTTTGTATCTTTGCAAATAAAAATCAAATTTTTTTGCAAAACACTTAAAATACTTTATTATGCCAAAAATAAATCCAAAAAAAATAGCTAGACTTACATCTGCAGCCGCTAAGGCATCGGAAGTGATTCCAAGAGGTAAGCCTATGCTAACTATGCCAAAAAAAGTTAATATAGATGATTATATAGATGAATTAGAGGATGCTGGAATTTATTTTCAACAAAATGCTCCAATAATAAAATCCAACATATTAGATACACTAACTGATCCGTATCCTTTACTTCAAGCTCAGTATCAAAAAGCGCAAGACTTTTTAGCAACTAATCCAAAGCATTTATTTACTAATAAGAAAGCACTTGATATGTGAATTAATAGTAAACTAGATTATTTATGAGACGATTGT
This sequence comes from Faecalibacillus sp., assembly GCA_963588175.1. Lineage (GTDB taxonomy): Bacteria > Bacillota_I > Bacilli_A > RFN20 > CAG-826 > UBA4951. The sequence goes on from CAVAGP010000001.1 coordinate 108,676, forward strand.
CATCTAGAGAATAATTATGGATATCTTAATGGATGCCAAAACTTTATGCCTCAATTTTCAGCTGGAGCCAAAAGAACTGCAGACATAATTAATTGAGATAATTATGTAAAGTCTATGGACAGAAGAAGACATGATTATTTCTGGTCCGGAATGCAAAATGTTGATCGAACTAGTTATGGAATTGTAGATCCTTTAGCGACAAGGCCTTCTGCATTATATGGATTTCAACACAAAGATGGTACATTTTCAGTTTCTCATTTTGCCCCAAGTGATTTGAAATCAGGATTGAGACTAATTAATTTAGCTGCAACAGATCCAAACCCTGTACTTTTTGCTGTCACACCAGATTTAACTCCAATGCTTAGCCGCAGTGGATTTACAAAACTCACGGAAACATATCAGCCTTTTAATGGAGAACTTCATAAAAAGGATGTTCTTGGAAATAATTCTATTTCTTTAGAATGAGCAAAAGATCATTTTGCTGGATTCTCTGAAGAAGATAAACAACAAGCGTTAGATGAAATAAAACAAGCTGCACAAGGTAAATTGTTTGAATTTAAAGGAAAACATTATCTTGGAGAGCAGCCATGGATGAAAAACATTACAATATTAAAATAATATGCCGGAACCACAATTAACAAATCAATGAAAAGTTAACGATGTTATAGAGAAAGCATATCCTCAACCAGAATTAAATTTTACACAGCTTGATCTAGCTAATAACGCTGTAGGTAATATCGACCTCAATGATCCTAATTTTCCAACTAACAACATGGTCCTTCTTAATCAAGAACGTGAAATTATTCAACAAAAAATAGATTCTGGCGAGATTAGTCCCGAATTAGGAAAATATAAATTATTTTTAAATGACCAAAAACGCAATTGGCTAAAATCCAATGACTTAGATACAATTGGGAATTCTAATCCCGAATATCGCAATAAATATGATAGGTTAAAATTGGAATCCTTCCAGAAATCAAACGAAGCGTTTATATCGCACTTGGAAGATCAAAAGCAAATACGGAATAATATATTTGCGGAACTACAAAATAATTCTGATCAGCGTCGAAAATATAGATTTTTGCGCGACTATTTTGGAGGTAAATTTAATGGTCCTTTAACGCAAGAGCAACAACAACTAGTTGATGATTCAATGACGCAAGGATTCAATCAAGAATATGGCGTAAATTATACATCTGAAGATTGAGCAAAAATAAAAACATACTTTGAGAATTTAGAAAAGACTGCTTATTATTCACCGCAAATTCAAGGTGGTTTTGCTTATGCCTCTCCACAATATCAAACTGGAATGCAAAATAATGCAAGAATGCAAAGTCCTGAATATCAAGAGCTTGCTAAACAATACCCAGATGTAGTTCCTAAACTTGTTGCACAATACAATAAAGGAGAAATGGATAATACTAACAAGTTTGTAGGGCAAGTTGCAAATATGGGTACTTATTTTATTCCATATGTTGGAGAAGCTAGAATGCTCTATGATGGTGGTAAAGAATTATGAAATGGGGATTATTTAAACGCAGGAATAGATTTTGCTTTCGGAGCTGCTAAGCCATTAAAACTTTTAGGAAATTATCTTAGAACACCATCAATTGTAGGTTCTGAGAATGCAGCAAGAAACCTGCTTAATATGACTAAATCTGGTAATTTTTTAGGAAAGTTTTCACCAGCTACAAGATTTACAACTCCTCTTGGCACATTCCAGAATGCATACGGATTTACCGCGTTCAGCCCTACTGCTTTTGGGAAAGCGGTTGGAACTGGAATGCAATATGCCCCAGAAGCTGCAACTGCTGCAATGTTCGGCAAAGGAGGATATGGATTAGTAAAAGATAATTTGCTTGAAAATGAATTAACTCCAGAAGAGCGAAAAAATAACAATTGACAAAATGGGTTATATTTCGGTCTAGGATTAACTGGTATGGCACCAATCTTAAGTACTAGAATGAGAAGCCCATTTACCTCTTGAAGGAAATAGACGACAAATAATCCTTTATTAAATTAACAAATAATACAAAAACATTAAATAATACACAACAATACAAAGTGAATAAAATTCAAAAATTTCAAAAAGCTGGCAAGTTTGCTAAGCTTGTTAAAATTGCAACAACAAAAGCACCATCTTTTGCGGAACGAACATTAGGAAGCGTAAGGCCAGTTGTTGCCAGTACTCTATTAAATGGTGGAGTTAAAACAACAGATCTAGTTGACAAAACTGGACTTACTGCTGAAAAAATATTTTCAGAAACAGAAGGTATCAATCCTTATCTGCGTTTTGGGGAAGTTGAATTTAGCCCTAATCTAAATTACAGGCAAGTAGGTCCTGGAACGGCATTAAGATTTGTAAATACTGGGAAACAGTTTGCTCCAGCCACGCATTCTACTAGTACTAAAGATCGTCGATTGTTTTTTTCTGGGCCCGGACTTGATAACCCTATGTATGCTCATGGATTTCTTTGATATGGAATTGGCCCGGGAACACTTGAAGCAAAGCCTGATTTATTAGTTACTGGGGAACCTACGCTTTTTGCAAATAAGTATGCACATGCCATTTCGGAGGATCGGGGCGGTAGAAGAATTCCTGCAGGTATACTTGATTCTTCGAATACATCTGCTTATACTTTTGTACCTGGATATGGATTTCGAAGAGTCGGCCCTGAAAAAACATTTTCTTTTACGGATTGGATTTCTGGCAAAATACAATTGCCAGATTGAAAGCCTTTAACTCTTGCTGAAAGGTTAGGTATACCTAAAAGGGATCGTGGTAATTTAAACCAAGAACAATTAGATGCATTAGCTGATTTGGAGTCTTATTTAACTTCTGGTCGAGCAAAACGTACATTTACGTTCAATACCAATACTGGAACTTTTGAATGAAAACCAAAATTAGAAACAGGTGATATTCCTGGAATGTCAGCAATAATACAGGCTGCTGGCAATAAAGGAGTAAGACCAACAATTGGTCGAGCGTCGTATTCAACAGATAACGGCGGACAAGGAACTGTATTTTATGTGTCAGACAAAGAAGCTGGAGCTCCAACTAATGCGGGCTATTCATCTATTTTCCCCAGACCTGAAGGTTGAAGTCTCGGTTGAACACCAGGCGTATTGAGTATACGAACATCGCCAACTGATCATACTGGCAGTTTAGTAATGACATCTCCAAGAGTTGATGCTCTTGATGTAGCTAGTGATATACTCGATAAAGAAAAAATAGACGCTCTACCAGATACTATTAATCCATCAATCGTAAAAGATTTTTGAATTACGAATAGACAAGTAGTAAAGCCTGGAACGTATATTTCTGGAGATACCTCCGATAGGCCACTAGGCGGAGATCTTCTTGCGGATGTAGACGATCATAAAATGGGGAAAATAGCTTATGATATATTTTCCCCAAAAACTTCCAAAGAGATATTAAGAAGTAGAATGGGCTTGTCTCCAGATAGTTATTCTTCTATTATTAGACAAGGATTACGTGATGGTAACGCATTGAGGTATAAGGGCGGTTTTATTAGATGAAATGATGCTGCTGTAAAAAACAGAAATATCTATGATACATATCAGAAGTTTTTAAATGGAGAAATTACAGCAGAAGAATATGCAAATATAACAAATGATTGAATTAGAAATATTGGAGGTACTAAATTTGCTGAAATACGAGATGGACAAGTTGTAATTCCGCATCCATTTGTCTATTTTAAAAAACAAGGAGGAAAATTATGTGAGACTGAGACGCTTTAATGAAGATTAAGAAATTTCCTTTAGCGGAAAGGAAATAAAAAAAGACACACAGTAAATACTGTGTGTCTTTTTTTTTATAACTGATTATTTGATTCTTGTTTTGTATTTGTAGATTTATCCATTGTAGTAGGTAATACTGCTGCTGTACCTACAGCTGGTACATATTTTAATAAATTTCTAATTTTTTCAGCAGATTTTTTAAGTTGTTCTTCAGAAATTTCTGGGACTTTTGGTATAAGATTGGGCCCAGAATCAATAAGAGGAAATGTCGTTACATTGTACCCGTTTTGTAAAAATAAATTGCTATAAAGATCATAATCCGATATGGTATCTATATATCTATCTACATCCTCTGGAGTTAAAACTTTATTCGAATTATTGAGATTATCGTTAAGCGTTTCTCAATACCCAAACCTATTTTCAGCTCCGGTTGCAGAGACTTCACGACGGGTTGCTAGATTAATATAATCGTGTGAATCAATAGGCTTAGATGGGTATAATTTTATGTAAAAAGGATACAATGCGTCGTCTTCTTTTCAATTAAATGTATAATCTTGTAATTCTGGCGAGTATCTAAATGCATGATTTATTTCATGCGCTACAATCCTATTGCGTGCTGGGATGAGTTCATTTAAATCATTTATCCGAATAACTCTAGTTTTTGGGGTAAAGATCCCGCCATACGCATCTGGAAGATAACCAACCTGAATTTTGCCATTCAATATATTGTTGATGTTGGATATAAGAATCCGCTCGTCATGTAATCTTGGAATTACATCTTCCTGATAAAAGCGGATAACCTTTTTAGGTACATTTATGTAAGTGATAGGTTTTCCCATTCTTAATAAGGTTTGGCCAACTGCCTTTTCCGAATCAAAAGGGGATTTTTTTTGATTTCATATATCATATGTAAACAGAGTATAATTATCTTTAAATGTTTTAGCATCAAAACCAAATGGATATATTTTATGTAATTCTTCTGCAAGATCATCAAGCTCTTTATCGCTTAAAAACGCTGTATGGTGTTTAGTATAAGTGTCATAAGCGGGGCTTCAATCAGAAACATCAGTTCCCGGTACTTTTATAGATCCAAAACCTCATCTAGGAGTAATTATTCATGGAGACTGTTTTTCAAATATTGGTCAATTAATAGTTCCATCAGCATTTAAAGTCAATCCATATTTCTCAGCAACTTCACTTGCTGCACTTTGATCTTTAAAAGCAAGCGGTCTGTATTCTCCGGTTTTAATCATTCCGGCATCACCAAATCTATTTAACCCACTAAATCCTCCTTTTGATACAGTGCCTCAAGTTCCAAGTTTGGCGCCCGCTGGTAAATCTGTAACTATTTGATCTACTATAGATTGAATATTATTAGAGGTTTGAGAGCCTTGATTTGTTTTAAAATGTACGCTGTAATATCCTGGTTCTGTATCACTTACTAATTGAACTGTATTTTGAGGATCATATCGTAATCCATAATTAACAGCTGTATTAATTCTCCCATCAGAAGGAGCTATTCTAGCATATGGTTCAGATTTAACTACATCTGTGACTCCTGCATTATTTATAGTACCTTTTGCAGCAGTAGCAGCAGCTGCATCAGCTTGTCTTCCTGCGTAGTTAACAGCTTCTGCTTCTTTTACCATCTGTTTGGCGGCTGGAACAACCTCTTTTACTCCTTTTACAACTGTTTTAGCTGCTGGGATTACAGGCAATGTTTCTAATCCAGTCATTAAAACATTTTCTGCCGTACGCTGAGACGGATCTTCTATCATTGATTCTACTCTATTGATGCCGTCATGTAATCCTGCACCTGCATAATAAGCTTGTGCAGCAGTAATAACAGGTGCTAATCAAGCTTCTGCAGTAATAGGATTACCAAAAGCAGCACCTGCTCCTACTAATTTTGCCGCATCTACTGCAGTATCTTTCATACGATCTAATTGTTGACCTTGAGCAGATTCGCTTAATGGTGCATATTCTCTAGTAGCGCCATAGCCATCTGTGTATGTATTGTCGCCATATCCAAGTAATTTACCGATTCCGGTACCACTTAATAGTTTGGAGGCTATTGATTCGCCACTATAAGATTGATTTTTTGTTTCTTCTTTTTTTGTTTTATCTTTTTTGGCCATATATTTGTGTATGTTTTAAATTTCTTATATTTGCAAAGTTAATCTTTTTTTTTGCATATATCAAAAAAAATGATTATTTTTGTCGTAAAATTAAAATTATTTTTATATGGAAAATATTATACCATTAGGAGAACCTACAGATATTTATGCAGATCTTGTATATACACCTACTGAACGTAAGCTTTCTGTTGAAAAAAATAACGAAGATAGTGAAAGAGACGATTCGCAAACTCTATTAGATTGAGCGTCTAATTTTCTTAGTACCTATGCACCAAAAGCAATTACCAAAGAAAAACAAGACACTGTTTACGAACCAACTCCTGGTTCTGATACTTCTGATAAACAAGATTCTTGATCTGATTATTGAAGTGCTTGAAGCGATACAAGTGCTAAACCTAAGGCAGCAAGTTATTCTGGTTCTAATTTTGAAAAATTTAAAAAAGCATATACTGATTCTGGCGTAAGTCAAAATGAATTTGACTTCTGAGCCTCGTTGGCCGATCATGAATCTGGATTTGATAATCGTATTCAAAATCGTGCAGGAGCACCAGCTTATGGTTATTTCCAGTTTATGGAAGGAAAATCTGGAAAGAAAATCTGAGATAACATCACTAAATTTGCAGGTGTTGATATTGAAACATTTAGAAACAATCCAGTACTTCAAATACAAGCCGCACATAAAATGAAAGATAAAATATTGGAGGGATTTTCAGATGTTGATAAAAAGAGAGCCCAAGAACTTGGATATACAAATTCGGCTCTTGTTCGTGGAGCTTGACTAGCTGGAGTTAAAGGAGTAAAAAGATTTTTACACCAAGGGATTAATGCTAGTGATAACCATTGAGATAAAAAGAATCATCGCGGCTCAAATGTAAAAGCTGCAATGGATGCAGGAAATGGTTATTTTTCTGAAGGCGGAATTTTAAAAACAAAATAAATGATTTACACATCAAAAGACCTTTTCAAAACTGATATGTATAATAATTACATTAAGGTTCTGAAAGTTAAAAATATAAATCCTGAATTTGCTAAATATCTAGTTGCACAAGATGCCCTTGAAAGTAATTGGGGTAAATCTTCTCTTAGTGCTTATAACAACTTTGGAGGTATAAAAGCTACTGCTGGATCCAAGTTTGTTGAAAAGCAAACAAAAGAATGAGATGCAACAGCAAAGAAAATGAAAACAGTTAGTCAAAAATTTAGAGTTTTTGATTCTCTGGAAGATTATTGTAAATACAAAGTTTCCCTTCTTGGAAATAGTAATTACAAAACATTTACAAGAAAGCCGGAACAATTTGCAGATAGTTTAACGACTCTTGCTAAATACAAATATGCAACTGATCCAAACTATAAAATGAAAATTGATAAAATGGTTAAACAGATGTGAGGATAAATAAGATTAATATAATTGTACAATTTAAAAAATATAAAAATGGGAATTCAAAGTTATTTAAAAAGAGTTTCTAAAGCTACCAGTGATATTAAAGATGCCATCAACACAAAAGGTGGATCTTGTAGCGAGTGTGATTCGATAGAAGTACTCGCTAATGCTGTATTGGCTATTCCTACGGGAACCAGCGATTCCGGAGATGCATTATTTACTGTATTGGCTTTTAAATCAACAACTTCGCAGCCTTCAACTCCATCTGGTGGTTCTTGAAGCAGTTCTGCAACTTCTATTTCTTATCCATCTGGATGGTCAGATGGATCTGGTATGGCTTCAGACATTTGGATGTCATACAAAGTTTATAAAGCAGATGGTTCTGTTTATAAAGATTGGGTTTCGCCTATTAAAGTTTCTGGAACTTCAAGTAGTAGTTCTATAGATTTATCAGATTATGCTACGCAGGAATGAGTTCTTGAAAAGATTGCTGATATTTCTGTTGAAGGTGGAGATACTTCTATCAATGGACTTACTGGTAGTGTTAAACTTATTGCTGGAGAGAATATTGGTATTACCAAGAATACTGCAGATAATTCGTTAACATTTACTGCTAGCGGAGTAAACGGAAGTAAAGGTGATCAGGGAGATCCTGGCAAGGATGGAGATGATGGTGATACTTTTGTTTCAGTAGCAATTTATATCTTAACTGATAGCGCCGATAATAAACCCGCAACTCCTTCTGGAGGAACTTATAATTTTACTACAAATACATTAGAAAACGTTCCTTCTGGCTGATCTACTGAATCTTCTAGTGAAGTCGGAAAATATACATGACGTAGTGCTGGAATATTCTCGAAAAAAAACAATGGCGCCCAAGTTGGATCTTGAGGTAATCCAATCTGCATGACTGGTGCACCTGGCCCAAAAGGAGAAGATGGCGATACTTGGGAGGAAGTATTTGCTACAACTAGCACATCCTACACTCCAATTATTGTTGATACTGCGGCTGATTCTAATAGCAAAACTAAGACAGATGATGGGTATCTTCCTCAATTTAATTTTAATGGAACTTTAACTGAAGCTGTAAGTGCCCAGCCATCTCCATCTAGTAGTGCCCCATATGTTTGAGGAACAAAACGTAGAGGAAACACAGGCTCTTGATCTGATTTCTTTAGTCCATATTTAGTATCCATGTGAGTAGATGCCGGGCTTACAGATGAAGAGAAAGAAGCTATTGTTAGTCGCGTTACTGAAAGTATTACTACAGAACTTGATGATGCTAATAAAAGAGTCACTGCCATTGAGGCGCGTGTTGATAAAATTGATGGCACGGATGCAACATTCTTTACAGATAAACAAGAAGCCCTTATTTCCGCGATCACCTCTTATAAGGATTCGGATCAGAAATCTTTTGCCGATTTAATTGTGGATGGAAAAGAAGCTGACATTAAAGCCTGAGCTGGTGGAGAGTTTACAGAAAATGGAAGAACTCTTCTTAAAGATGCGGGAATAGATATTGATGGAATGGAATCTACTGTGACTCAGTGAGCCACATTCTACGATGCAGACACTATGAAGACAGGTTCTGTTCGTGAAATTCTTGATGCAGAATCAGCTAAAATAACAAATGCTGCTGCTACACAAGCTGATGAAAAAGTTGCATTAGCCAAAACTGAATTAAATGGAGAACTTGCAACTATTACAAACGATGTTGCTAAAGGTTATTATTTCTGAGCCAAATATGAGGCTGCTGACAATGGTGTAAATAAGATTTCTGAGAAAGCCGATTATGATCTTTCGGATGTAGGCGAGGGCAAGACTTATACAGATGTTTCTGCCTATGAAAAAGCCATGACTGACGCGGGCTGGGAAAAAGAAACTGTTATTAATGCTCTTTCTACTATTACTCAAGAAGCTGGAAAGATTACTATTGCAGCTAGCGAAGGAGAGTCTTGGGCATCTATTGTTGCAAAAGCTAATGCTGCTACAGGTTCTGACATTACGCTTAACGCGGATAGAATTAATCTTAGCGGAACAACAAGCGCCACTACAGCGAATATTGCAAACGCAAATATTGTAGATGCTACGATTACAAACGCTACTATTTCTAAAGGCACCATTACAAGCGCCACTATTGAATCCGAATTAAAATCTAAGAATTATTCTAATGGAGAATCATCTGATAAGAATGGCTTCTTATTTGATCCCACTTCTGATAAAGGCAAATTTGCTATTTATGGAAAAACATCCGATGGAGAGGCTTTTGAAATTACTAATGATAGTTTTGTCATACCAAAAGCAGTAATTGGAACATTAACTTTAAGTGAACTTAGTGACGATATTGACGTTGTAACAACTTCGTCAATTATTGATCTTGTTAAGAGGGATCTTGAAGGCAAACTTTGACCAGATATTAAAAACTTAATTAATTCTTCTACAGACATTACCGTCAAAACCCTCACAGCCACGGGAGAGGATAGTACAGATGAGAAAGAAGTATATGTTGGCACTGATACAGATCTTAATATCATTAGAACTCAAGTTATCTTAAATAGCAGTGATAACGATATCGCTTCTGTTACACCTGGTGAAATTAAATATTATACATATTATACAAACAATATTGAATATCCGGACACTGCAGCAACCCTGTGATTTGCTTCATCCGCAGTTGGAACAAAACTAACTAGCGTAAGCGCTACTTCAGGCATCTCTACATCAGTAAAAGTTTCAGCATATCTTTATAAATCCAGTGGATCTGAAACATTAAATACATGGACAGAATCTGATAGTGAGCCTACAATTACTTCGGTAAAAGAGCTAGCATCAGATTTAGCAATTTCTAATTATTCACAATCTTCTACAGAAGACGGCACAAAGACAATTTCTTGGTTCGCACCAAATACAACAATTTGTTCTAGTTATAATTCTTCTGGAGTTGCTCAACCTTTTGAATTTACCGGGTTAGAAGTTGGATCATATGGTATAGTTTATGTATTCAAAGTCATGGGAGGTAATAATACAAAAGAATTACAGTTATCTGTAATCCCTCCATATTTAAATGTGAATAAAGATAGCTCTGAAAAACGCAAAGGTGTATTCGTAACCCAGAAAGGCATTCTGGTAAATGCAGCATCTGATCAAACAGCATCAATTCGTATTAAGGACGATAATACAATTGTTTCCGAAGGATTTGTAACAAGTATTGGATCTAATAGTGTTGATTCTATTAAAATTGTTGGAACCTTAAGTGAGTGTACGTCGGCCAATACATTATATATTATTTTAAGTTCTTAATTTATGAGTAGACTTATACAATTAGCCTCAGATGAAGCTAATAGAACAATTAAAAAAAGTTCTTATTGAAATAATGGTGAATGTAGTTATTTAAACTATAATGGAATCCTATTTAATCAAACATTTGTTAAAGGAATTTATTATATGAATGGTTCTGATTTAACATGCGTATATGAAGATTCTGATGCACCAACACTAGTTTCTTCATCTTATAAATTAGTTTATAGTCCAACCTCTTCAGTGCCTACTAAATTTGAGACACATTCTTCCGAAAAAGAACCTATTGCTAAAGCTGGAAGTGAAACATATGGCCCATACTACTCTTGTGCTGTTCCTATAAAATATTGTAAATACAAGTTAAGCAATAGCGCTTATGATACTATTACTTATGTTGGAGCTAAACCAGATGCTTCTCCAGGTTCAGCCATTGACGCGGATCTTTATGTAGATGATGTGAAGATGAATCTGAAATCTGGTATTTATCAGAACTATGCTGTTCCAGAAAATACTGTGGGCCATGGCCTTTGAAGAGAAGTATATTTTTATAATCCTGATGTAAATTTAAAAACTTCTATTTTTGAAGTTCAAACTGGAGATGAGTATGCTTTATTTGGATTATCATACGATTATTACGATGCTACTAATGTATCTAGTATTTATGAAGCTTATTATGAATCAATAAACGAAGAGTCCGGCGATACCTGAACAAAATCTGGAGATCATTCATATTCTGTAAAATTAGGTGATCAAATTGTAGATGGAGAAGAGGCCGCCTCTATGGATGATGCCACACCTTGCAGCACATTTATGATTAGGCCATTGCAAAAATGTAAATTGGAAATCACATCTCCTTATGGCTGGGCATGAGTTTGCAATGAAACAGATTGCTATTCCGCATTAGATGTAACAGACAAGTGTACTAATTTTTATGAAAACGGGGGAACAACTCCATTTAATGGACTGTCACAATCAAATGCATTAGCAGATACATCTGCTCTTTCAGACTTGGGGACATTTTCGAAATTAAGTGATACGGCAGTAACATTAGATTTAGAACCAGGTTCGCCTGTTATCATCGGAGTCTGTGATAATGCATCTTTTACATTAAAATCTGCCTAATTATGAAATCACCTTTTCTTCTCGCAATTAAAGCAATTCTTCAAAATATTATAGATCAAATAGATAATGGAAACTGTAATATGTCTGATGAAGAAATGGAAAGAACTTTAGATATGCTTCGACTTTATAATAATCCTGAAGAAAAGTTGAGTAAAGACCAGGTTTGTAGTAAATTAAAAGTTAGTAGAGCTACTTTTGATAACAGAGTTCGATCTGGTTTATTTCCTAAAGGTAAGAAACAAAGAGGATTTAAAGAACTTTTTTGAACTAATAAAGACTTAGCATCGAATTGCTAATATAAAATAGATAAACGAGACTGTAGGCCAAATACTTACAGTCTCGTTTTTTGTTTTTAGTAACATTATGCTTTAGTATCTTTTGATATTATCTTTGCAATGTAGATCTACAGAATGTTTAATTTAAAATTTTGATATTATGGCAGAAGAGAAAACTTATATTTTTCCAGAAGGAGCTGGAAATAATGGGATGGATACTGGGGCTTTACTTGCAATGATGAATAATAATGGAGGCTTTGGAAACGGATCCTGAATTTGAATTATATTTTTATTTTTCCTTTATGGATGAAATCGAAACGGAATGATGGGAGGAAATGGATTGGATTCTGGTCTTGGAACAGATTTAGTTATGCAAGCAATTAATGGAAATAGATCTGCAATTTCAGATCTTGCCAATAGATTAAATTCAGATATTAATACAATTGGTACTGCCATAAATGCAGTACAATCTAGTGTACAAAATGTTGGCTCTCAGGTTGGTATGTCAGGTCTTCAAGTTATTAATGCAATACAATCTGGAAATCAAACACTTGCTAGTCAATTAGCTGAATGCTGCTGTGAGAATAAACTTTTAGTTACTACTCAGGGCTATGAAAATCAGATAGCTAATCTTAATCAGACAAATCAGTTAGGTAGTAAAATAGATGGAAATACTGCTGATATTTCTGCTGCAATTGCAGCACAGACTACTTTCCTTAGTGATAAATTCTGCGAACTAGAAAAGAGAGAAATGCAGTCGAAGATAGATACTTTGCTTGAAGAGAAGAATACTCTTCAGACTAATATAGCATTTGCTAATCAAACTGGTCAGATACAGACCTATATAGCAAGCCTTATTAATCCTCTTACGACAGAAGTAAATACAATTAAACAATCTTTACCTACTTCTGTATCAGTACCTTATACACCTTATACAGTAGTTCCTAATTACAGTAGTATATATTATGGAACTAATAATACAAGCATTTGATCATAATGGCTACGAGATTAAAAGCGGTTAATCAAAAAGGGTGGCCAACCATAGAAAGTAATGGGGCCACCCTTACAACCACCGCAGAAACATTTAGTTTCGCCGCGCATCCTTATGTAGGACTCCCTTTTCAAGGTGGTTTATTTATAAAGATTTCAGGTACTCAGGCTGCTCCTTCAACTGCAGTCCCAATTAATTTTACGACAACTGGAGTAGCAAATTCTACTGTAGCTGTTTATAATTCTCAAGGTACCGCACTTACCACTGCTACCTTTCCAGGAGATGGTATTTATATAGGGTTCTGAGATACAGATACTGGTTTACTTAGATTACTAAATACATAGTTATGTTTCAATCGCTTAGACAAAATAGTCTAATATATATTTTGAACAAAGATGTACCTTCACTGGAAATGGGAAGTGTGGTTAATGTTTCTACTCCAATTCCTAAATATCCAGCTAATTTTGGACAACCTCAAAATTTTATATTAGATCTCGTAGTTAAAATAAATGGTCAAGATATTAGTTATCAAAAAGTTCCAGCAAATGTAGATATTGCAGATTTTGGCTCTGGAATAGTTATTTCAGACAATAAAGAAGCGATGAATGCAGAAATTTCTAGTTTAAAACAAAAAAGTAAAGATATATTAGAAAGTATAGATTACCATAAAAAGGTGCTGGAAAACTGTGATAAAATGTTAAAAGATCTTAATCCTGAATATGCTGAAAAGCAAGCTCAACAAGCTGAAATATCTGGATTAAAATCACAGGTTGCAGAACTTACAAAGAATATTGGAGAATTACTTAGTAGATTTAAAAATAAAGAAAATGGAGATAATAGAGATTAGAAATGAAAAATGTCCTAAAGAAAAATATTTAGAACGATATGGATTTCATTTTTCAAAGAAGATGTGTGAATGGGCGATCTCAGAAATGAGAAATAAAAATGGAAATATAAATGCTTACACGAAAGAAGAAGTTTCTAATTTATTAAGAAATAATAATATAGTATTAGAAAACAATAAAGAATGAGATGCTATTTACGTAGCTAATATGTGTAAAGCTGATTTTCTGGGATCGTCTATTCCAGATGAATCACATTTAGTAAAATATATAAAAGATGTAATAGACGATTCAGACGGATATTGTGGTATGGTTTTCTGCAGATTTTGTGCAGATTGTATGGGCTCTGGGAAAATTATAGATTGAGAAAATATGATTTAATTTTGAAATTGTAAAAATAATAACTAAATTAGGGAACTTAACGCCTATTTTATGAAAATACAATTTTTACGATGATTAAAAATCATACCATTTTTGGGAGCTGTATTCTTTTTATTATTTTATTTTATTAATAATCAGCATACTACAAATTGATCAGATGTTCGGCATTTTAGCGGAACTTCTATAACAACTACTATAGTACTCTATACAGCTTCTATTGAACTGAAATTCTGTAACATACACAGGGCATTCATTGTTTATAATGGTATAAACACAGTCTGATTGGACTGAAGAAGATTAATTCCAATAAATATATCTACTTGGATAACTATTGGACTTATGTGTTTAGGATTAATTTTATTCCTAATTTTATTTAAATTTTTATTAAAAAAGAAAAAGGAGGCTCATTAGAGTCTCCTTTTTTATTATAGTTTTTCGTAAGAAAATTCTGTAATAGTAATAGCAGATGATCAATCAGTATTTGTAAGGCCAGCACCATCTGGAATTCCACATAAATAAATTTCTGGATTTGAAGAAAAAGATATTTCTTTATTGCATTTTTCTTCTCCATTAATAGCCAATGTTAGTGTTCCATTTTGATATGTAATTACAATTGGGCTGCTCAATTCTGCATTTCTAGAAGATAGATTTATATAATTCGTATTAGATAATCCGTTGAAGTAAAATCTTCAATAACCATTATAATTAACAAGTCTAAAACCATTATATCTATCCGACATAATACAAATTAAATGTCTAAATGTAAAATGCGAGTCTTGCCCAGGAAAAGTACCTGCAATAGTTATTTTAAAATCTCCGCTTAAAGGATCTGCTTTGATAATAGTTTCTGTAGTTCCATCTGTTGATTCTGTAGTTTCGTATTTTGTTACTTCTCCAGTTTCTTTATCTGTAGTTACTTCTGGACTACCTGGATCTGTGGTGGTTTCTGTAGTAACAGAACTTTCTTGACTTACTGATATTTCTAAAGTTATTGATTCACAACTAATTGTAAAAGTAGTTGTTCTAACTTCACTAGTGTTTTTAGTTGCTGTAAAAGTTACATCTTGACTGCCCGTTCCAGATGTTGTTGAAGCAGTAATTCAAGATGGTAAATTTTGTATTTCCCAAGAAGTGTTGGATGTAATAGATATTGTAATTGATTCTTCGGAATATCCAGAGTTTCAAACACTTTGAGAAACGGTTAATATTTCATCTCCGCTTGCAGTGTGTTTAACATTTGCAAATAAAAGTGCTCGTAACATAATTAAGCTTTAAATATTCCATAAGTTGCACAGTTATTACAAATTACTAATTGGCAACAAGTATTTTCTTCAAAAGTAGGCGCTGTCCCATTTAATCATTTTACACCGCTTGGTAAGTTAAGCGAAAATCCTGATGGAACAAAAAATTGTATGCAATATTCTTTGCAATCGTAATCAGAGCCTTCTGGAAGAGTTAACGTAAGTGAGGCGCATCTACCTACAATAAAAAACTTTGAAGCATCCAGAGTAACTGACTTGGAAGTACCTGCATCTGTTCCATATCCAAATTTAGTAGGAAGTACCTTCTCGACTGTTTTATGGACATATGGTGTATAACATACCCAGGTATCATTGTCTCCTAAATATATCTTATTTTCTGTGGCATTAAATACTATAGAACCATTTTCTACAGTTTCTGGAAGTGTTGTTTGTTTATAAAAGTGCACTTGCATCTGATTTTATTTTCAAAATAAAAGTTTACATTTCTTTTTCTTATCTTTATCTTTCTTCTTATACTGTTTTAAAAGAGTGGATTGCATAGCAAATGCTTCAATTTCTCATGGACGATCTGAATACTTTGTATTCTTATCATATTCCTTTTTATCAAAAGTCACTTTCTTGTAATCGCTCGAAACAGATAATCTCCCTTCTTGATATTGTTTTAAATGTCACATTTCGTGGCATAGAATAGTTGGCGTTAAAGCCCCTGATTTTACTCACAAAATATAATTATTTGGGAAAGGGCTTTTTTCCAAGAAAGCAAAAAATTCAAAATCATCCGTAGAGAAAAGTTCTGCTTTCTTCTTATTTTCAATTATATTTAACGTAATTCCAGAGTAGCCAAAAATATCCTCCAAAATAAACTCCGCAATATCTGCAAAGTTTATTTTGGAGTTTTGTACATATGAAATTATGTTATTCATAGATTATTGTTGTTTAGGTATACGCTGAAGTCATACCTCGTTTGCTAGGTTTCCTCCATTATTCCAGTTCTTTGCGTTATAGCAATACTCAGTAGAGAGCCCATTGTCTTCGAGGATGAACCCATTAAAATACTTGGGCCTGCCATCCGAAAGCGTTTCATTATTGTTAGATGGCCGCCCATGAATGAAGGTTCATTCGTCGCCATCTTTGTGATATCCACTGGTTTTAGGATAAAAGAATCAAGTTTTCCCAGAACGTGAAATACCAGCAACTGGAACGTCGGAAGTACTAATTGCAGGCTCACTATACGAAGGATTTCAATTATTAGCATCTTTGTAAAGTTCATTATTTGATTCTGCGATATCTCGATCTAATGCCGATTCAATTGATTTGTCAATTGATTCATTAGCATAATCCAATGCTCTATTGAGGCCAATTTGTTCATTTAGTAATCTATTCATTTCTCCAGAAGCTAAATAAAACGCGTCATTTCTAGTCCCCTTTCTGCCACTTATGTAACGCGTATGGAAGCCATTATGTTCTCCCGCTTCTCCAATCTGGTTGTATATACGCTTACCAAGAGACCCATTAATTAAGACATCTTGTTTAGCTTTTCGTACAGCTTCCTGAAAACCAGCAGTTGATCCAAAGTTTTGTTTATACAATCGCTTTGCATCTCTTCTAGTTAATGGAGCATTATTAGTCGTATATCCTTGTAGTTGCCTAGCCGCTTTTTCAACTTCATCTGTTGAAACCGTATTATTTGGATCATCTGTATAGTCGGTTCCTAAATTAGCCTGGGTTTCATAATAGGCAGCATCATTAAATCTGTTATATTTACGCCTAGCATTTTTTAAAATGCGATTTTCTAGGCGATCACGTTTGCCTAATTTTTTTCCCATATATATTAACGCATACCGTAATGTCAGGTAGGATCTGTAGATCCATTAACTCCATATGATGAATAATATCCGCTATTTTCTCCATCTTTTGCAGAACCCGACTCGATTGAAGCAGACGCTCTAGCACGTCCCTTTTTGCGCTCTACGCCTCTAATTGGCTGCTCCTCTGTTGTATTTCCTCGAGGGGCTTCACCTTCTTCATATTCCGGATTTTCATTGCCATAAATATAAGGCACTGTAGGCCCAGTATAAGTACTATAAATCCAAGGATTAAATACCCTTGTAGTTTCGATGTGAAAGTCTTCCCTTGGAATAAAAACAACTTGTACTTGTCCGTCATCTCCAGCAGAAACAGGATATGCTGGAGGAACAACAACACCACTTGCTTCGTCAGGGCCATATTGCGCTTCTACAAATTTAACACGTCCATTACCAGTGCCATGATATTCATGATGATAAGCTGCCTTTGGTGAAGAGTTTGCTTCATAGCCAAAGCCTGCTCTTCCTGTATTCTTAGTTACAGTTCCAGTTTTTCCAAAGCCTTTAGCTGTTGCGCTGCCTTGGAATTTAGCTCCTGTTGTCCTGCCTGGCAATGGAGTTTCGGCAGGTTTTACTGAAATTCTTGAAACACCCATGTCTTCTGCAGTTGCAGCTGCTCTTGAGAATAAAGTGCGTCAGCTTGATAGTCCTCTCGTAGCAAGGCTTCCGACCGCAGAATTTAAACCGGCACTGGCCAATAAATCTCCTACAAAAGCTACGATTGGATGTTCGTCTCTATTTTCACGGGAAAGCACGCTATAGTCTGCTTCCGGCCCTCAAACATCAATTCAAGAATAATCCTTGGGATGCAAAAGGTGCGCGGCAGTGCCTCTAGTTAAGCGATCTAAATACATTAGAGGATTCATGTAGTTTATCAAAGCTGCAGCTACTTTATCATGATCCGTTGTTCTCATTTTAAATATAGCAGACTTATACTGTTCTGGAACTTGATCAAATGTAATTTGATGGTTTTTATAAGCTAAATAATACGCAGATGCTCGTGCTTGTTCTTCTGGTGACATCTGGAAATAATCTGTACTCCCTTTTTGTTCAGTAAAAACAGCCGGTTGGAGAGTTCC
Organism: Faecalibacillus sp.; assembly: GCA_963588175.1. Taxonomy (GTDB): domain Bacteria; phylum Bacillota_I; class Bacilli_A; order RFN20; family CAG-826; genus UBA4951. The sequence goes on from CAVAGP010000001.1 coordinate 127,071, forward strand.
GCCGTAATCAGAATCAACACTATCTGGAAGATTAATATACTGGCCAACTATAATTTTATTTGGGTCATCAATTTGAGGATTTAGTTCTAATAATTCATCTATTGAATTTAATCCAAATTTTCTACAAATCTTTATTAGGGAATCATTTTTTTGTATTCTATATTTCATTTCTTTTTTTTTGTAAAAAAGATTACTTTGTAACTACTTTAAATAATCCTTTTATTCAGTTAAACTTCTTTCTATTTTCTAAATAATTTAAATCATCTTCATTCCCATAAGCTTCTTGTTCAAAACTTATTGATCTATATGCTCTTACTTTACCTAAAGTAAATATTGAACATAAACCTTTAATCATTCACTCTAAAAGATATAAAATATAAAATATAACACCTCCTAAAATATATAATTTTTCATTTCCATTTACAAAATCTAATTCCTGATGCAAATGAATCATTTCATGATTATAAACATATTTAGAAATCTTTTTATTTTTATATCTGTCTCTTCTAATTAAATTGTTAAAAATTGTAATAGCATAATATTTACCAAAAGGTATTCATTTGCTATATTTTAATTTAAGTTCCATTAATGATGAAATTTAGTTGAGTTCTTGGCAAAATTTGCGCGCCTCCTCTGTAAAGGAGTAGCATTAGGATCGTTAAGTACTTTTCTAGCATATTCTTGTACTCCCATTCCATGAGCTTTAGCTGCAGCTGTAAATTTGCCTTTATTCTTCTTTTTAATGTGTATTCCTGACTTAGCAGATAATATACCGCCAAGATTAAAATATTCGATTATTGTCATAATATTTTATATTTGTATAAAAATACGATTTATTTTGCAAATATACAAATATTTTCTTATATTTGCACCCGTGGAATAATATTTTAATAAGAATATTTTGTTTAAAAATATATAAGTTTTTAAGATGGATTTAGTTACAATACTAACTTTAATCGGAACTGCTTTAACAAGTGGCATTGCCGGTTTCTTTATAAATCCAAGAGCTGCTTGAAAAAAGCCCGACATAGACAATAAATCTACTGAAGCAACCACTGATCAGACAAAAACTCAAACCGCAACCGATGCGATGACTGCAATGCAATCTACAATAGAAAATCAAGTACACCAAAATGGAGAACTCTTTGAAAAAGTTTCTGCCCTTCAACAGGAAAATGGAGATTTAAAATCCGATTTGGTGCAATGCTCTTCTGCTTTATGTAGAGTTGGTTTATGTCCTTTAAGGGAACCTGAAAAAGGACGTGGGGATGAAGCATTTGCAGAAGCTAAAGAAAATAAAACAAGTTTATTTGATAATACTGATTTTGAGGAATTTGCATACAACAAAGGTTATTCAGTAAAGAAACTAAAAAAGATAAATATCGAACAGTAAAATAATGTTAATATGCCAAAACTACAAGGAATTGAAGAAAAATATATTAACGGAATAAAAGTAGATAAAGAGAATGACGTCTGCTTTTTTAATGATGAAACCCACAAATATTACAACAAACAAGATATGCAACCGTATATTTCGGTTACTCAATTGGTGGGAGCTTATGAACAGCCGTTTCAGGAAGATTTTTGATCGTCTTATAAATCCCTAGAAAGAATTTTAGATCCGGATACTTTTTCTATTGTTAGAAAAGTTTTGTTGGAAACAAAGAAATTTGATAAACGTCTTTTGGAGAAATTAAAAATTAACGATGATGCTTTTCAAAAAGAAAAGCAAAATATTTTAGATGAATGAAAAGCAAAGAAAGACGAATCGTGCGAACGTGGTACGGCGCAGCACCTTATAAAAGAACTTTCTTTTTATGATAAAATGGATTTTGATCTTTCCAAATATGGATTTAAAGACTGTGTTGGAAAATATGATTGCACTGCAAATTATTATAAATTAGATAAAGAGCGCGCGATTTATCCAGAATTTTTAATGGCTATTGATTATAAAGGGTTGCGTCTGTCCGGACAAGCGGATATTATAGTTAAAAATGGAAATGATATCTATATAGGGGACTGAAAAACAAATAAAGAATTAAAGACAACTTCTTATTATGATAAGAAGAAAAAATCTAACATTATGATGAAATATCCACTTAATCATTTGCAGGATTGTGCACTACAACATTATTTTTTACAGCTTTCGACATATGGATTTATGCTTCAGCAAATTAATCCAGACTTTATCATTAAACAATTAGAGATAATTCACATAGACCGGGATGGGAAAGAAACTTTATATCCTGTTCCGTATCTTAAATCAGATATAGAGCGTATGCTTAATCATTATATTAAGCATCAAAAGATTCAAAAAGAATTAGATAGAGATAAACCAATAGAAATTTAATGATTATGGGAAATGTAAATGATTTAGCAGAAGAAAGAATGGCAATATGCAAGAAGTGCCCATTATACAAAGATGATCCTGATAGAGGAGAGATTTGTAATCCTAATAAATATCTTTCTCCAGATGGAGAGAAATATAGTTACTTTAAAAAGGATGGCTGAGTTAAAGGCTGTTCATGCCACTTACCTTTAAAGTGGGCTAGACAAAACAGTCATTGCCCTGCTAAAAAATGATAATATGAATATATTTAAAAAAATTAAAAATATCCTTGTAGGTACTTATCGAAACATATTTGATAAGAAGCCAGAATTCGCTAAAGCAAGAATTGAAATCTGCGATAAATGTGAATTTGAAAGAGGAAAAGGAAAATCCAGATATTGTAGCAAATGCTTGTGTATAATAGAAAGTAAAGCATCTGTAGAAGATGAAGATTGTTGGGAAAATAAATGATAATGATTATGGAAAATATTGCTAAAAATATAATTAAAAAGAATACTGAAAATATTAATGAAAATGAAGTTGAATTAGTTCCTTGCAATACAGGAGTTCTAATTAAGTTTTATGAAGATAATCCCTATAGAAAAGTAGAGAAAACAGAATCTGGATTAATAATTGGAATTGAAAGTACGAAAAAGTATAAATCTTGTGAAACTGGAGAGATTGAAGAAAATGATGAATACGTTGCTTGTGCTAAAGTAATAGCAGTTGGGCCTAAATGTGAAAATGTTCATGTAGGTGATGATGTATTCCTTATTAAACACATTGCTCTTCCGGTTCCTTTTAGGAAACAAGGATATTATACCATATCGGAACAAAATATTTTATGTTGAATTAAATAGAAAAGTGAAAATGGTAGATGAGTATTTAGAGAAAACATTCTTCCTGCCTGGCGAACTTTGTATGGTTAAGCAGGATATAGATAATAAACCAAAAATGATGGTTGTGGAAAAAGTTACAAAATCTCTTTTAAATCGAGATACAGGAGTTAAAGAAAACATGTTTCTTGGGATTAGATGTAGATGATTTGATAAAAATCAAGTTATGCATGAAGAGATTTTTTCATCAAAGGATTTAATACATATTTAACATGGGTGAACAAGATCAAATGATGCAACAATTTGTTGCATGAGTTGCAGAAAAAACTGGAAGCGACCCTCAAACCGTTGTTCAGCAGATACAGCAAATGTCGCAGTCTGAAGAAGGTCAAGCACAGCTTCAGCAGTTAGTACAACAATTTCAACAAGAAATGTCTGGTAAAACTGGAGTTTTTAGAAAGGGCGGAAAAGTAGATTGTTTAGTACAGAAGAGGAAAAAGATTAAATGTGCACAAAAAGGTACTTCTAACATTGGCCAAGGTGATACGAAAAAGAAAACCACGTCTACTGGGGCTTCAAGTACCTCTAGGTTTTCAGAAGAGGTAAACGATTATGGGTTAGGTACAGAATATACAACAGATGACAACTGGAATAACTCTCTGGATGGACAAAAATATGTTGAGCAAACTTATTCAGGGCCATATGTTACAGTAACAACTGCTCCAACCAGAAGGATGCTCCCTTCCAATATGTGAGCAGATCCAACAAGTCCATTTAATACATTCTGAAAAGCGTTAGACTTTCCTGCGGCTCCTTGGTATACCGTGTCTGCAACCAAAGATGGAATAGAGTCAATAGATGGCCCAGGAGGTGATATAGTAAGGAATCAGCTACATGGCGCAGATTCAGTTGCAGCATTAAATAAGAGTTTACAATTGCTTAAGAAAGCTAGTATAAAACCTGCGTTCCCTATTCAAAATGCAGCAGACGTTAGAAAGTAATGAACATTTTTGTTTTTGATAATATTTCTAATTCTCTAAAAATAAACGATTATGAAATCCTATTAGTTAAAGAATTTGCGAAATTATGAGATCAAAAACGAAATGTTTGTAAGGAGGATAAAACTGGAGAAAAAAGATTAAAAGCTCGTAAAGAGTTTACATATATATATTTAACTCTAGATTTTAAATCTCCATATTTTAAGTATGCAGAAAGAGATAAGCACGAAGCTGCATTAGAAGACAGTGGATTAACAGAAGAGGACTTAAAAAATGAAGATTTTAGAAATGCATATCATAAATATGATGAACTTCAAAATACAGATCCAATTCTAGAGCTTATTAAAACTGCACACAAAACACTAAGAAAAACAAAAGTTTTTCTTGATAGTATAGATTTCGTAAATGATGTAGATGCCGACGGCAGGCCATTATATAAGCCAAAAGATGTAATGGCCGATATCGGCTCGATTTCGAAAATGAGAAATGAGCTTCAGGCTTTAGAGGTTGCTTATAAAGAAAATTTAGTAGCTTCTACGAAATTACGAGGCGATACTGAGCCTGGATTTATGGATGAATAGTTTATGAGGAGAAATATAGAAGTTGTTGATCAGGTAGAAAGAAAACATAAAGTTATATTAAATAACTTTAAACCGATGGAAACGCCGGCTCAAAAAAGAGATAAGCTGCCTGATTACTCGGAAAAATATGAAGAATCCTTGAGGAAACAACTTTTTGAAGAAGATTTAAAAAGATTATCCTCAAAGAATGCTAATGAAGATGAAGAGGAATCTGATTATTATGAAACAGATAGAACACTAGTTCACCATAAAAGAGATGGCGAATGAGACGTGCCACTTAACGAGGAAATTAGATATTTTGATCCTGAATTATCTTATGAGATTACAGGTTACCGTCCAATAAATATGGATCAAGGATTAGATTTTGATCCACTTCCGTTTATGGCCGCTGGACAAATCTTTACAGAAACAGGAAAATATACTGAATATCCTCAAAAAACAAAACCATACAACGATTTTTGAACTGAACAATTAAGAAGATGTACCGAAGGTTACACAGTAGGCAAATATAGAATTACTGGCGACCACTACTTCTTCTTAAATTTTTATAGAATGCAGACTGTAGCACTAGATGCTAAAAAGGATACAACTGGACGAAATGAATCTTTTCCTAATTTTATAGCAAAACAATATGAACTTTTTCATTATATAGAACTTTGTGAATACATAGGAAAAGATGTAGTACTACTTAAAAGTAGGGGTCTCGGATTCTCAGAAGTGCTTGCAGCTCTTGCAGTTAGACCATTTATTACTACTAGAAAGTTTAGAACACTTCTTACCGCAGCAGCAGATGATCAACTTGATCCGTTGCTAGATAAGGCATGATTTCAGTTAAACTGATTGAATTCAAACACAAATGGTGGTATGAAACGCTCTAGACAGAAAATCGATAATATCCGTCAGAAAAGAGCTTCCCTTGTTGATAAGGAAGGAGTGGAAAAAGGAAGATTCAGCGAGATAGAAGGAATTATCGCAAATAATCCAAGAAAAGTCAGAGGTGATCGTGTCGAACGACTTGTTTATGAAGAAGCTGGATCAAACTCGGATTTAATTAAATCCTGAATTCAGGGTACGGCCCTTGTTGAACTTGGTGGTAAAAAAATTGGAATTAAAATCGCTGGTGGTACCGGTAGGAAAATAACTTATGAGTAAAATTCAAATAAATGAAAAGAGAAAATAAGCAAAAAATTATTAGCGCAGCAATAGACGCGTATTTATATGCTCCAAAAGAATGCAAAAGCTTAACAAAAATTGGAAAAGCTTTTGGGGTAAAACGGCAAACTTTAGCTAAAAAATTACGTGAAACCGGATATGAAATTATAAATTATCAAAATGTCGCTACTGTAGATGAGCACATTTTCGATACTATTGACACAGAAGAAAAGGCGTATTGACTAGGCTTCATTTTTGCAGATGGAAACATCGCGTCAAAAGAAGATAAATTTGAAATAAATCTTAGTATCCGCGATATAGAACATATGAAAAAATTAAAAAGCTTTTTCAAAAGTTCTAATTGCATTCGAACAGATATTAAATATTGTAGGTTTTCTTTTAGGAATAAAAATATTTGGACACAGCTAAATGTAAAAGGATGCACTCCAAATAAATCTTTAACTTTAAAATTCCCAAATGAAAATATTTTTTCAGATAAAAAATTAATTTATGATTTTCTTCGAGGATATTGTGACGGGGATGGATGTTTATATTTTAACGAACAAACAAAACATACACAATTATCTTTAGTTGGAACAAAGGAATTTTTAGAAAAAACTGCTACTTTTTTTAAAACAAAACATTGCCGCTGTAGAAATAAAACTAGCAAAAATTGAAAAAATAAAGCATATCAATTAAGCTATACTGGTTCCGATGCTAGATATATTTCTAGATTGTTATATGAGCACGCTACGATCTATTTAGATCGAAAATATAAAAAATATGAAAATTTCTGCCGCTTTGAAGAGGGATCTTCAAAAGCAAAATCGAGCAAAATCGGTGAATTCTGAAATGAAAATACCGAGGTAAGTTTGTAGATTGCGAAAGGCTACAAAATACTGTAACGCGTAGAGATTGAATAAATATAATATCTCCAAGAGTGCTCGACATCTTTTATAGATGAAAATGTACGCTGAACTAAAACGAATACAAGTTTTAGAAATACAGATAAAAAACTGTATGATAACAAATTGGGAGATAGTGGCCCACAACTAGCTGGTCTTTCTAGACTGTTTAATAATCCAATGGCATATAATATATTGCCATATAAAAATAAATATACAATTGATAATAAGATTGCCTTTACAGGCTTTTTTATTCCATCTTATGAGTTTGCATTAGATCCAAAATATGTAGATAATCGTGGAGTAACGAATAGTGTTGAATTCAAGAAATACTACGAAGAAAAACGAGCTATGATGGAAGGACAAGATCTTCTTACTTATTGTGCTGAATATTGTTTTACTCCTAATGAAGCACTTTTAAAGCAAGGAGATAACTTGTTTAATGCGGATATCATTTCCGATCAAATAATGCAAATTCGTGTTTTTAAAAACTATACTAAACCAGAGCCTACAGCTCTGATACTAGATAAAACAACTGATAAAATAAAGGCTATTCCATCTATGTCTAGTAAAATATTAGTGGTAGAACCGCCGCTTTTAAATGAAAATGGAGAGCCTTATAAAAACTTATATGTAGCCGGAATCGATGCTATTGACGTTGGTACTTCCGATTCTGCTACAGATTATGATGTATCTGATTTTTGTATTGTTATTAAGAAGCGACAATTTGGTATGGAACCACCAAAATATGTCGCAATGTACAAAGATCGTCCAAGCGACATTCGAGAAGCTTATGAAATTACTAGAAAACTTTTGATGTGATATAACGCAAAAGCAATGCTAGAGTATACAAAAATTGGCATTCAGAGGTATTTTCAAAGCAAAGGTTGTGCAGATGTATTTATGGCTAGGCCAGAATATGCTACTACAGCTAAAAATCGAGCAAACGCTGGTAAAAGATTAATTGGCTTACCTGCTACTGAATCTGTAATTAAACATGGACTTGAACTTATTGGAATCTTTATAAATGAAAATTGTAGTGGAATTGATTTTGATGAAATGCTTGAACAATTACTTAACTACTCTTATGAAGATAAAAGAAAGTTCGATATTGTTGCGGCTTTAGGGCAGTGCGAAATAGCCGATGAAGAATTAACTGGAGTAACTCCATCCTCTTTAAAGTCTCAAAATAAAACTTGACGAGATGTTGGATATTATAGAGATGAAAAAGGATATCTTACTTATGGTGTTATTCCTCAACAAAATGAATGAGAAGCGAGATGACGTCACTAGAATGCGAAATATTAAACATTATTAACGAGACGATTGAAGGTAAATATGTTGGTAAACTTAGAGTGACTACCGAAAAGAATGTTTACTGCCTAGATCTATTTATGAATCATACACTTTCGCCTGCTATTTCTTTTATTAAAGAATGTAAGGACGAAGATGATTTTAAAGATTTTATTAGAAAAGAAATAAAATCTAGAAAATTAGAAAAAGATTCATATTGGACCACAATGGTTGTTTATCCTGCAAAGAACGATCTTGTTAATACAAAGAAAACAAATAAATTTTTTCTACCTTAAAGTATGAATAAAGAGAAAGAAATAGAGAAAATAAATAAATGCATCTCAGAACTCGTCTACGAAAAAACTCAACTCAGAAAAGCATATAATTATTATCACGGAAAACGAGACGCTGATCAGTTTAAGCATCTTGAAGAAAATTATGGTATCGGTTCTCCTACTACTGTTGGTTTTACGCCTCTTGTTAAAAAGCATATTGATGTTCTTGTTGGCGAATATCTGGAATTAGACCAGGATGTACAAGTAACCTGCAAAGACTCACAAACGCTTTCTAATATCACTAGAGATAAGAAATTGAAGATAGATAAAGAAATGTATGACTATCTTTCAAAGTACCTTAAAAACGCAATGATTAACGTTTTATTAGGGACTCAAAAACCAACAAATGATCCATATATTGAAAAAGAACTTCAGAAAATAAAAGAGGGTATTGAAAGAAATTTTGTTTCTGAGTATGAAATTGCAGCTCAGAATATTATTTCTTATATTAGGCTTTCTAGGAATATTGATCTCAAAAATAAACTTAGAGAGTTCTTTACAGATCTTCTTATTGGTGGTATGGCTTATTATAGATCTAAACCAAATCCTGCAAATGAAGATATGATTTTTGAAGTTCTAAATCCATTAGATACTTTTATTGAAAGAAATAAAAATGCTTTTTATCTAAATAAATCTCCAAGAGCAGTCGTTCGTAAATGAATGACTAAAGAACAAATTTTAGTTGAGTTTGGAGATGAGCTAGGAGCTGAGGCAAAATCTACAATAGATAAATATTTTTCTACTTCAGAAGCTGCAGGAAATTATATCTATGTTAGATCAGTTCCTAATCCTGATGGACTTAATCCTATTCCATACGGAGGAGATTCAAATCAAGGCATTTTAGGTGGCTTAGAAGTGACTCCTGTATTACCTTGAAACGACGAGGGGAGATCTTATTTTAATTCTATTCAAACTATTCCAATTTATGAATGTGAATGAATTGAATATGAAAATGATAAAATGACTCGCCACGAGGGTGTAAAAATTGGAGAGGAAGTCTACATAACAAGAGGAGAAAATAAAAATGCTCCAAGAACAGTTAGTAATCCAAAGGAAGTAACACTTAGTGTTAATGGATTATTTTTCTCGGATAAAAATGGGCAACCATTCTCTATCATGTTGAGTACCAGTGACTTGCAAGATCGATATGATGTGCTTATCTACTACCGCGATAATTTAATTGCGACTTCTGGTACTACCGGAGATTGAATTGATGTTGCTCACCTTCCTACTTTCTTGGGAAATGATGGACCAGATAGATTACAGAAATGAATTGCTTATAAAAAGAATGGAGTTGCATTGTATGACTCCTCACAAGAAGGGGCTAATATGATGAACACTACCTTTAATGGATTTGATGATACTGTTAAAGCGCAATCAATTCAAGCAATTCAATTGGCAATTCAAAGTATTGAAGAACAAGTTTCTTCTATTACTGGAGTTCTTTCTCAGGCGTTAGGAAATATCCAGCAAAGAGATGCTGTTTCAAACGTTAAAGTAGGAGTTAGGCAATCTACTCTACTTACAAAACAGTATTTCTCTGCAATGGATATGATTTATAAAGAAATTATTTATGACCTTTTAAATTTGGCTAAAGTAGTCTATAAGAAAGGTCTTAAAGGAACCCTAATTTTAGGGGATAAGTTAGTTAAAGTTTTCACAGCTCTTCCAGAGTATTACACAATGACTGATTTTGATATTCATATTCAAGATAGTTCAGAGGTGTTCCAATTAAAGGAAGAAATGAAAGCTTTAAATATGGAATTAATTAAAGCTCAACTGGTTGATGCAGAAACTGCTATAGATGTTGCTACTGCTAAAAATATAACTGATTTGAAGAATCGCATTACTTATGCTCTTCAAAAGAAGAAAGCTGAAAATGATCAACTTGGTCAGATGCAGCAGCAGTTACAACAATATGAACAGCAGATTAAAGATATGCAACAGCAACTTCAACAGGCTGCTCAAGAAAATAAAAATCTTCAAAATAAACTTGAGACCAATAATGATGCTAAAATCAAAATTGAAAGTAAGCGGGTTGAAATTGAAGATCAAACTAGACAAGATAAAGCTGACTATAATGAAGATATGCTGAAACTGAAAGAAAAACAACTTGAAGTTGAGCGATTACAAATTTTGGATGGAAATCCGTATAATGATAAGATTCGAGACGTATAATGGAAGTAAAAGTTGGATTATCTCACGGTTGTGAGATTATTGTTCGCGGTACTGAAGATACTCGTGAATATGTTAGAATTGGAGATCAACTTAGAGAGCTGCTTGAGCCTTATTATGCGGAAACTTTTGATGCTAAAGCATTAAAAGAAAAAGTTGATCAAATTATGGCTCCTTGCATGGATTATGCGGGAGAAGTAGTCTTCATAGAGTTTCTAACAAGTGATCATGTAGAATCTGCTAAAACACTTGTAGTTACTGAAAATGAGTTTAATGTATATAGATATTCACTTCCTGAGGATGGCTTATATGTTTATTATAAGGTAGCCATTCAGAAAAAAGAGTTTCTTGGAGATGAATATGAAAAGAAGATATATTACGATAATGGAAAGATAATGTATAAAAATCAGGAAATAAAAGATCCGTCAGAACTGGTTGATTATCTGACACAAACTGGAGTGGGAATTTTAGATTACTGTGAAGAACCAGTATTTTCTCTTTGCCAACTTGAACATTGCGTTTTCGAGGTAGAGAAAAATCTTCTTTCTTCTGGTATAAAATCTTGTGGCTCAAGCAAGTGTGATAAAAATCTCGATGCTAGAGATCAGAGAAATTTCCTTTTTATTTCTTTAGCTGTTTTAAGACATTTGATTTCAGAGGAGAAATATGACGATGCAGAAGAAATTTTAGAGGCCCTTTCTTCTTGTGGCTCTTTATGCAAGAATTTAATGAAAACCTCTAAAGGTTGTAATTGTGGAACAAATTAAAAATTAAATCATGGCAAATTCAAAGAGATACGTTTGAAAGGACAACACGGAGCCACCAAAGAACTATATTTGGATTAGGCTAAATGACTCTGGATCGTATATTGGTACATATGAATATAGGCATGATCGCTGAGAGAAAATCAAAGAAGTTGATTCTGGAAGTGGGCTTGAAGGTCTGTATGTTTTATTGAAGTCTGATGCAAAAATTATGTATGCTAATGACCTTCTTGGAAACCAGACTGAAATTCCATATTCTGATGAAGTTTCTAATGCTACTATTGCACAGAGGACTACTGATGGTAGATTAAAATGTGCAGAAGCAGTTGATAGTGATGATGCTGTAACTCGTGCTGATATTTGTTGAAATGAATAGTATTGCTACAAAATTATATGACAAGTATAAAGAAGAGTTACAAAATTTGCAGTTAGGATATCCATTTGACAGTAAAAATGTTAGAGAGATGTTAGATCTCATCTATATGGATTTATATCTGGAATCTGGATATGCTACAGATGTTGAATTCTTAAAATATTTAAAACGATATGCTTAAAAGAGCAAATGTCCCTTATGTTTCAGATACAACTAAAGGAAAATCTTTCAACTTCTCAGTTTGAGATGAGTATACGGGATATAACAACAATGCTCTAATACAGGATTTTGTATCCTTTGATGGAGCTCTTTATGCTTGTATCAAAAGCGTATTAGCTGGTGACGTTGATCCTAAAACAGATACAGCTAATGGCACAGTTACCGGAAACTATTGGGCTTTAGTTATTACTGGAATCCCTGGTAGAGACGGACGAGATGGCATCAATGGTAAAAATGGTGTCAATGGTAGAGATGGTCGTGATGGAACAGCCGGTCAAGATGGCCTTGATGGAATGAATGGTCGAGACGGCAAGGACGGAAAGGATGGAAAGGATGGTAAGGACGGTAAGAATGGAACCAATGGAAAGGATGGTCTTTCTGCTTACCAGATAGCTGTTAAAAAAGGTTTTAAGGGCTCTGAAGACGCTTGAATTAAATCCCTTGCAAAACAGGTCGGAAGTCTTCCAATGAGAAATATTCTCCTTAGAGTAGATACTGATCCAGCTCTCTTTCCTGATGAAAATTACTGCGGAACTCATATTCAATGGAAATATGATGACCAAGATTATACTGAGTGAACTAATCTTATTCAGATTAATCAACTTATGAACTTGGCTCTTGCAGGACTTAATCTCAACTATAATGGAATTAAAGAACACGACGGTAAACAGTGCTATAATTTAACACTGGATTACAATGAAATAGATTATATAGATACAAAAAATAATGTAAAATATGGTCCAAAGATTAGGACTCTCTCTGATGTTTACATTCCTATTTCTGGCAGCGGTTCGTCTGCTGGCGGAGACGGAGACGGAGATGGAGATAAAGGAGGCACTACAAATAATGCCACTTTCGATAGAAGCACAATTACCGCTGGCGGCAATGCTAGTTGTGAATATTATTTCTTAATTTTGGATCCAGGAAATAAGGGTTGATCGTTAACAAATGTAAATAAGTGAGTTTCAGTAACTCCTGGTGGAGCCGACATGGCTTTCGATCTCCAGGAGGGCAAGGATTCAGTTCTTACTCCTTGTGAAACAGTTACTGCAGATACTACAATTAGCGGTACTGGCGAAGCTCTTGTTACAGTTTGTGTTGACGATAATACCACAGGAAGTGTTAGAAAAGCTAATTTCGTACTTGAAAGTAACGGAGTTACTTCTACACTTGTATTTACACAAGAAGAACAATTAAATTAATAAAATTTTAATATGGCAAAAACAAATATTAAAGTTTCCTTTATTAGAACTACTGGAGTAAAATACAATGAGCTTAAGGAAGCAGGCACATTAGTAGATGGCGCTATTTATTTTGTAGAAGCGGATCAAACTGGTCCTAATAAAATATACATGGATGGCAAGATGTACGGAACTAGCGAAGCTATTCCTACAAATTATTGGTTTGATACCGAAGATGACAAAACATATCTCTATGTAAAGTTTACTAATGGGAATACGATGTCTTACGAAGTTCCAGTAAAAGAAGGTGTTACTTACACTGCAGGTGATGGCATTATTATTTCTGATGATAATGTTATTTCTGCTGATATGGATTATATCTCAGAAAACGCTAAAGTGAAAACTGATATTACTGTTACTGAGAATGTAGGTGGTTATAGTGCTGGTGATACAGTTGCTGCTGATACAAAAATTCTTGATGTACTTCAGAAGATGCTTTGCGAAGAGAAGCAACCTACTATAACACAACCAACTATTAGTGTTTCATCAACTTCCCCGATTGCTAATAAAGCTGGTGAAACCGTGTATGTTGAAGCGGGCACAAAGCTCTCTCCTACCATTACTGTAAAACTTACATCAAAGGGTTCTTATGAGTACGGCCCTACAGATACTGGTGTTTCTGTTACAAAGTATTTTTTCGGAATGTCAGATCCTACAGATACTTCGTGGCCTAAGACTTCAGACCCTTGGGTTGATGAAACTTTTGTTTCATCAGCAACATCATATTCTTATACTTTTCCAGAACATACAGTAGATGAATTTACTAAAAATAATCAATGATCGATGTTTGGAGGGTTAGCTTATACAGATGGTGTAGATGCGCTTACTAATCTTGGTAATATAGCGACAGATAAAATTAAAGCAAACAGTAAGACAAATATGCTTTACGTCAAAGGCGTTAGATACGCTTTTTATGGCTCACTTGTAACCCCTCTTACGGAACTTAATTCTGCTGCTATTCGTGGCTTAAAAGGAATTTCTACTCAGGGATTAACTACGCTTAGCGTTCCTATTACTGAAGGCTCAAAGCAGGTTATTATTGCTGTTCCATCTGGAAAAACTGTTACTTCAGTTCTTGATAAAAACCTTTCCAATTCTGAAGTTGTTGATACGTTTACAGTGTCTACAGTTTCCGTTGAAGGTATGAACGGCTATACAGCAAAGGATTATAACGTATATGTTTATAATTCAAACACTCTTCTCGGAGAGAATACTTATACAGTAACTATAAAATAATTAGGAGGATATAATATATGGCAAAAGTTTTAACTAGTGATGAATTAAAAGCCTTGAAGAAATTTGATCTTCCTAAAGGTTACCAAAGAACTAATCAATTCCCACTTGATCCTTCTTCCCTTTTCGCCTCAAAAGACGATGCAGCATTATATGCTGCTGGTGGAGCCGATTCTAGAGGACTTGGTGGTACTTCTTATGCTGGACAAATTGTTTCAGTTGTTGAAAATGGCGGAGTTGCCCTTTATATAATTGATGCCGCAGGAGCTCTTCAGGCCGTTGGTGGCGATGTTGCTGCTGATCTCTCTAATCTCACCTCTAAAGTAAATGCTATTCTTGAAGGCGCAGACGAAGGCCTTGATACCTTTAAGGAAGTAAAAGAAAAATTTGATAATCTCAAAGATCTCGTAGTAGAAAGTGGTGAAGTTAGAAAACCCACTGATGAAGAGAAAACAGCTGATACTACTCTTGAAGACGTTGAGTATATTGTTCTTACTATAAAGAACAGTGGCGAGAAAATTTTCATTAAAGCAAATTCTCTTGTTGATGAGTATAAACTCGATACAAATTCAACTACTACAACGCTTCTTTCTTTAACAGACAGGACACTTACGGTTAATGAGTCTGGCTTCCAGAGCTTATGGGATACTGCTCTTACTGAAAGCGAATCAGCCCTTATGAAGGTTAATGCGGATGATTTATATGCTCCGAAATCCATTGTAGAAACTGTTAATACCCATAGTACTACTCTTACTGGTCTTGAAGCTAAAGTAAACGCTAATGAGAAAAATATCGATACTCTTACTACAACTGTAGGCGATGATACTACTGGTCTTGTAAAGCAAGTTAATGATCTTGTAGCAGATGTAGCTAACATTAAAGTAAAAGATGTAGACACTACTGCTTCTAACGGAGTTAATCTTACTCTTTCTGAGGAAGGCAAAGTTGGGGTTAATGTAGATGTTGATACTCTTGCAGCTAAAGTTAATGCTAAACTTGGTACTACGGTTTCTGCGGATAATGTTATCACACCAGAAGATGTAGTATCCGAAGTGAACGGCCCAATAACAGAAATTGCAGATGGTGGCGGCACATTAACCACGGCTCTTCAGTATATAAATAGAAACATTGAAAACATTTATACTGAACTTAAATCAGCGGATAATAGTATTTCAGTTAGTGATAGAGTAAACAGAGATGGAAATACTCCTGGATATTATACAATTGGTGTAAAAGTAGCAGATGATACTAATTTACAGATTGGTGATAATGGCCTTGAACTCGTATGGCTTGACTAATCTAAAAAAATATATAATTTAAAATTTTAATAATATATGGCAAATTTAAAATTTTTTAAAGGCGCAACAGTTCCTACTGCCGCCACAGAAGGTGCGATTTGGTTTAACACTACAGATAAAGTACTTGAGGTAAAAACTTCCACAGACTGGGAAGTTTATGATGGGGGCGCGAAGCTTGTTGATGCTTCTTGGGGAACCGAGGAAGGAAAGACCAAAGTTCTTACTATTACAAAGAGTGATGGCACAGCTGTTTCGGTTGACCTTTCTGATGTTGCTAGTGCATCTGCTGTTAGCACAAGATTAACTACAATTGAATCTAACGTAACTGCTAATGCAACAGCTGCTAAAAATGCTCAAACTACTGCTGATTCTAAGATTGCTTCTGTCACTGGAAATAGTACCGTAAGCGCTTCTACTGACGCAAATAAAGCCGTTACTCTTTCTCTTAAAACTTCTGATAAAGGAAATGTAAAATTCACGCAGGATACCGATGGCCTTTCTGCTAGTGTTACTATTCCTGAAGCTACTGTAAAGAGTGTTGCTGCTAATGATAAAGTTCTTGCTCTTGCTGGGACTGAGCTTTCTACCACACTTTCAATGTCTTATGACACAGCCGCTAAGAAGATCTATTTGAAAGGCGTTGACGATGTTGTTATTAGCGAAATTGACGCAGCTGCTTTCATTAAGGACGGAATGGTAAATAGTGTTACTTATGATAATACTACGCATATTGCCACTATTTCATTCAATACCGATTCAGGCAAGTCTGATATTGAAGTGGATCTTTCTGGTCTCGTTGATACTTACGAGGCCGGAACTGGTCTTACTCTTTCTGATGGTACTTTTGCAGTTAACACTACAACAATTGCTACAGTAGAGTCTGTTAATGCAGCTAAGACTGCTGTCACAACTTATGCTGATGACCTCAAGACCACTATTGATGCATATACTGTAAATGGAAAGGCCATTTCGGCTAGTCCTACTCTTGGTGGCGCTGATATCATAGTTGGAGGTACCTCTTATAAAGATCAGACTGTGGCTGCTGCTATCGATGCTCTTGCCAACGATGTAGCAACCGCTAAGGCGGCTGGTGTTACTTCATTTGGCGGAAAGACTGGCGCTATTACTCTCGCTACCGCAGGAACCGCTAATGGCTCAGTTAATCTTACTATGAGCAACAATGCACTTGGTGCTTCAATTGTTGGACTTGGTTCTGCAGCCTATACTGATTCTACTGCTTACGATGCTGCTGGTACAGCTACGACAAAAGCTAATGCTGTTGTTGGTGCTTCTACTGATGCTTCTACAGCAAACACTGTATATGGCGCCAAGAAATATGCTGATGAGAAAGCTGCCGCTGCTGTTTCTGGTATTGCTAACGCTTCTAAATCTGGTTCTTCTAACGGCGTTTCAGTTTCTGTTACTACAGAAGCCGGTTCCGTTTCTGCGGTTAGCGTAACTGCTCCTGATTTTGCTAGTACATATGACGCTAAGGGCGCCGCTGACACGGCTAAATCTGCCGTTGTTGGTACTGCTTCTGATACAAAGGATTCAGATACCGTTAAGGGCGCAAAGAAATATGCTGATTCTGTAGCTGCTAATGCTGTCTCTAATATTGCTGAAGTTACAAAGACTGGTGCTAATAACGATGTTACTGTTAAAGTAACCACAAAAGGCGGCTCTGTTACTGGCGTTTCTGTAACCGCTCCTGACTGCGCTACAAAGATTTCAACTGCTGTTGCTGCGGCCAAGACTGAATTAATTGGTGCTGAGGGTAGTTCTGCAGATACAGATACCATTAATGGCGCTAAGGCTTATGCTGAAAACCTTGTTAACGATAAAAATGTAACTGCTGCCGGTGATACCTATGTAAGTGCAACCGCTGCTAGCAATAAGGTCACCGTTGCTGCTACTAGCACTCTTACAGCTGCTGTAACTGCCGCTAACTCAGCACTGCAGAACGTTTCTGCTTCTGGTGATTCTTATGTTTCTGCGTCATTTGCTGCTAAGGCAAGCAATGCTCAAGCTCTTACTGTTAGTACTAAGACTCAAGCAGTTTCTACTGCTAGCTCTTCTGCTAAGGGTCTTGCTGAGGCTTCTGATGTTAAAACTTATGTAGACAATCATGTAGCTTCTGCTCTTGCTTGAACCACTTTTGAATAATATATAATTTAGGGAGGGACTTTACTCCCTCCCTTTTTAATTTTTAATTTATGGATTTAAAATTCTACAAATCGCCAACTAAGCCTTCGGGTATAAAGGAAGGTTCTATTTGGTTTGACACAACAAACAAGAGGATTACATTGATTGGCGGTTCTTCCGATACTGTTTTTGGAAGCGATATTGAAACTGCGAGTTATGAATCCAATATTTTAAAGATATACAAAGTAGGAAGCACAACTCCTATACAAATTGATCTTTCCAACCTTTCAAAGGTTACTGATATAGAAAATACATTAGCTATTAAGCTAAACAAAATAAAAGTTAAAGGTACTGAAGTAAATAGTACAAGTTTGAATTTAATAGGTTCTGGAGGCACAACAATTGAAGCTTCTGGTTCAAATATAACAATTTCTTCTCCAACTGTTCCAACTACATTTGATGCATCTGCTATTACTAGTGGTACAATAGATATCGCAAGAATTCCTAAAGCTGCGCTTGAAAGATTGTATATAGTGACTACCGAAGCTGAAGCGCTTAGTAATACGGAAATTTCTGAAGGTGATACTGTTCAGGTTACTAATAATAGCAATCACATGTATTTCTGTGTAGATGATTCTGCCACTACTTTTGCTACAAAATTTAGAGAGTATACAGCTGCTACTACAATTACAGTTGATTGAGAAGACATTAACAACAAGCCTACTAAATTATCTGATTTTACAGATGATCTTGGAGCTGTTTCTAGTATAAGTTTATATGAGGCAAACTCAACAGGGGCACAAATTTCAAAAGCCACTTGGGACCCATACATTGGTATAACCACAACATATACTAATGGTAATAGTAATTCGTCTGCAGGAATCCAACTTTACGGATCAAGTAATATTGATGTTTATTCACGGGGCAATAATAGGATTATTATTTCTGGTCCAGTCCTTTCCAATTATTTAACGTCTTCTGATTTAGATGGTTATGCAAAAACAACTGACATACCTAGTTTAACTGGATATGCTACGCAGGATTGGGTAACTAATAAAGGTTATGTTACAAGTTCTGGAATTACATCGGGCAGTTTAGCATTAGCATCTTCAAGCACAGGAACAAGCAATGCCACTTCTACTGCTACACCATATTTAAATTTAGTTTTAAATGGAAGTGAAACAGGAAGCGTTCAAATTGCAGGAAGCAGTAATGTTAGCGTTAGTGGAGCGAACGGAAAGCTTACAATTAGTGGTCCGGATTTAAGCGGATATGCTACAACAGGTTGAGTATCAAGCAATTTTCTCACTTCTGCCCCCGTTACGTCAGTTAACGGTAAAACTGGTGCAGTTACGCTTACAATTCCTACAAAAGTTTCAGAATTAACTAATGACGCAAATTATCTTACTTCTGCTCCGGTTACATCTGTAAATGGTGAAACAGGCGACGTTACACTTACTATTCCGGATGCATATACACTCCCTAAGGCGACATCATCTACGCTTGGAGGTATAAAAGTAGGAACTAATTTATCAATAAATAGTAGCACTGGTGTATTGAGCGCTACAAATACGACTTATAGCGCAGGAACTGGATTGTCTTTGAATGGAACAACATTTAACGTTGGAACAAATTATTCTCAAAATGGTAAAAATTATCCTGTTAAAGCTTCCGATGGGAATTTGTACGTTAATGTTCCATGAACAGATACTGCGATAACAGTAGATTCATCATTGTCATCCACTTCAACGAATCCGGTGCAGAACAACGTAATTAATACGGCATTAGCAGGTAAATCTGACACTGATCATACCCATACTACATCCCAGATAATAGATTTTCCATCATCTATGCCAGCCAGCGATGTATATTCTTGAGCAAAAGCAAGCACGAAGCCTTCATATACAGCGAGTGAAGTCGGAGCTTTGCCGGATACTACAGAAATACCAAGCATTACTGATTTACTAAACGGAAATACTTCTCTTGTTGCTGCAAGAAGTGGAACTGTAACTTATAAAGCTACATCTAATGCTTCAAATCCTTGAATTTCATTAGTTGGATCTAAGGGAACAGCTTCAACCGTTAGCACAGTATTAGGATCAGTACAACTTGTGGGAAGCGGAGATACTACAATATCCGCAGCAAATAATGTTATTACTATTAGTTCTACAAGCAGTAGTAGCTATACTTTGCCAACTGCTACAAGCAGCACTTTGGGTGGAGTGACAATAGGAGATAATATTACAGTATCGAGCGGAAAAATAAGTTTAACTAAGTCTAATGTCATATCTGCTTTAGGTTATACACCTCTGCAAACAAGTACAATAACTGGCGTTAAAGGTAATGCTGAATCATCTTATCGCACTGGTAATGTAAATATTACTCCGGCCAATATTGGCCTGACTTCAGAAACTTGAACCTTTGAAATGGAAGATGGCACCACTGTAAGTAAAACAATTTATACAGCTTAATTATGAATTTTGGTAATGTAAAAGCGTGACAAATACCTATTAATGGGTCTATGAAAGAAGTATATCGAACAATAGATTCTAATAATAGAGTTATTTGAAAGAAAGAATATGAATATAAGGTATATATAGCTAATTTGATGGGCAGCCCATTTCTGACTTCTGGTTATGATCCGGTTATAAACTGTACTCCAGAATTTTCTGTAGATGAAGGAACTACATGGGTTACCTCAGGTGATGCAGATGATAGTGGAGATTTTCCTAATTATACTTATCTTACTGTTTCCAGCAAAAAGGGATTGCAGGTTAGATTTAGATATAATAACACAGCATATGCGACTTTAGATTATACATATGTGGACATGTATTTAGTCCCACAGGATGTAGAAGATACCCTCGCTGCTCTTGGTGAAAATGGAAATCAAATGTACCAAAATTGAACGGATAGTGATCCGAACTATGATGACTATATAAACATGCCTAATGTATTATCTGGGTATGGTGTAGAAGAAACATATATGAATGCTGCTTATATAAAGAATTATACAATAACAGAAGATTGTACTTTATATCTTTTTGATGCAGAATATAAACCAAATCTTAGTTGAGATCTTCCTGATTCCGTAACCGTAGAAGCAGATGGCGAAACTATGGCATCTACTGTTACACTTCCATTTACGGTAACAGCAGATAGTGGATTAGGATGGAACGCTTATGTTGTTGATGATTTGACTACATATACTTATACTTCCGAATATGGAGGCTATGTAGTAAATGGAACCGTTGGAGGCGGTACAGAATCTGAAATAACTGGTGAAAATGGAACGTGTTCTGATTATACGTTGGGTTTTAATAGTAATACCAATACTGATGCACGCACTTTTTATCTTGTACTTGAATCCGCAAACGAAGAAGGTACTCCAGTTGCAACTTGTAAAGTAATTCAGAAAGGAAAGACTGTTAAAACAACTCCTTCTTGAAGTCCTTCTACAAGTATCACATCTGACGGCGGAAGTGCTACATTTACAGTAACAGATTCTGCTTCCGCAGGATGAAAGCTTAGTTCAGTTAAATCTTGGCTTACTTTTAGTCCATCTTCTGGAACTGGTACTACTACAGTTACAAGAACTGCAGAGGCAAATCCTACTACATCTTCAAGGAGTTCTATAGCAACTTTAACTAGAACCGACTTGAATACAAGTGTAAGCAGTAGAACATTTACACAATCTGCAGCTTCTAGTTCAGTGGCTAATCAATTCTCATTGAGTAAAGATAGTGCGGAATTTGATGCTGTAGGAGATTCAACTTCGGTTACAGTAACAAGTACAAGTTCTTGAACGGCCACTGCAAACGCTTCGTGGATTTCGCTATCTTCTACAAGTGGTTCATCTACTGCAACAATTACAATTTCCGCAAATGCAAATAATGGTTTAAGGGCAAGAACTGGAACAGTTACATTTACTTCTGGATCTAAAACGCTTACCTTCTCTATTGAGCAGGCTTCTAATGTAACAATAGACGTAAAAAATAGTGTTATTGTATTATTTAATAAGAGTACAGGAGTTGCTACATTTATTGTATCACCAGCTACAGTTGGATCTAATTGAACGATTACTGTAAGTATGACTCCTGGGTCTGGAGCGACGTGGCCAACCCGAATCGAAGATGGGTCTGATATTTATTTATCGTCAACGCACTTATCTGAATCTAAAACTTATAGTGGACGAAAGGAAGTTACAGTTGCATTAAGTGGAAATTTGTTCGGATCATGTGTGCTTACATATAGTATAGCCTTTACAGATGAAACTGTAGAAGACAGTATTACTTGTACACCTGTAGTTTAGTGTCCATGAATAAAATATTTAAAGTATTGATTATTATCCTTTTATTGACATCTATTGGATTTAGCATTTATTCAGAACTTCGATATTATTCTCTCAAACAAGATTATATTGAACTTAAATATTCAAATACAAATCGTATAGATTCTTTAAATAGAGAAATTAATCTTAAAACTTTAGAGTTAGTTAACTTGGAAGAGGGCATTATACAGCTCTCTTCCAAGATTGATTCTCTAGAGAATATTAAACGGGAAATTAAAAAAGCAGATTATACGGTATCTGAATCTGCTAAGGGTAGTTTTGAGCAATTAAAAAGGAATCTGGAATGAAGAAATTAATTATTATATTATTACTTTGCCTTTCCAGTTTGTGTTATGGACAAACAATAGAAGGTGTAAAACATATAGAAATAGTTTCTGAAATTCAGGATACAATGGCATTAATCAATAAACAAGATGTTGATCGCATAAACAACATCTTTTTCGAAAAAGAAAAACTAGATTCTTTGAACAGGGCAAACGAAGAACTAATTTCTCTTTATCAGGCAAAATGCCTTTCTTTGTTAAATATGTCCGATTTAAAGGACGATATTATTAAAGATAAGGATTTACTCATTGATGAGACTAAACAAGTATTAGAATCGAAATATGAAGCTCAGAAACTAGAAACAAAAAAGATGCGAAATAAAAAGTTAATTTGGCAAGGAGTTTCTATAGCAGAATTAGCAATATTTTTGATAATTCTTATATAAATTTTGTTTTTAATTAATTTTTTATTATATTTGCCCCACAAATTTTAAAATGAACTAATATGAATGATGAATTAAACTTTGATGATCTGCTGAGTTCTGAGGGCGAAAAACCGCTATCAGATGATCAGCTGGGAATGACGGCAACCAGAACAGAGCCGTCGTATTCTGACGACAACAAAGATATTTCTGATGAGGAATATTATGGTGGCGGGCAGAATTCAGAAGATAACGTCTTATATGATTTTATGAAGGATCGTGGAATCGAAGATCCTTCAAAGATAAAATACGTAGACGATAATAATGAAATAGTTGATGTTGATTTCAATTCACTTTCCAAAGAAGAACAGCTTGAAATTCTTAAAGGAATGACTCAGCCTAATATTACTGAGCAAGAAAAAGCTGATCTTAATTTCTTGAGGCAGAATCGTATGAATCTGAATCAGTTTGGAACAGCCGTGTCACAGAATAGTGTACAGAATTTTGTACAGCAACATCAAGAAATGATTCCACAAAAGACTTATCAGATTGATGATTATACAGATGATGAGTTGTACCTTGCGGATTTAAAGAGTAAGTTCCCTGATTTTACAGATGATGAACTTTTAAGTAAACTTGAGTCCGCAAAGGACGATGAAGATTTATACCAGAAGGAAGTTAATTCGATTCGTTCGAATTATAAAGCAGATGAAGACGCATATATAGCACAGCAACGGCAAATTCAGCAAAGGCAGGTTTATGAACTGCAACAGAATCTTGTAAATGCTGCGAGAAACTTCAATGAGGTACTTTTGGATGATAGTGATCCAAATAGTGATTCTCTTGTAGTTGAAGATTCAGATAGAGAACAGATTTTAAGTTATCTTCTTGACCAGGATAGTCAAGGAAAGAGTCAACTTGTTCGAGATCTTGAAAATCCTAATACGTTAATTCAGCTCGCCTGGTTACGTCTTCAGGGTCAGAACGCAATCACAAATACTACTAGATATTGGAGAGATACTCTAAAAGAAACTAGAAAGGAAAATGCTAGATTGCAGAAAGAGCTTGATAAGTTGAATGGTAAAGACAATTCGGTAGTCGTTCCTTCTAAGCCTAAAAATCAGTCTGAAACGTCTGATTTAGGAAAGGTTTGGAAAGGACTTATTTAATATAAATTTTTAAAAATAATACGTTTTATGAGCAGAATTTCAGGTTTTAGTACAACAAGACCTAACATGGCTGGAACACGTACTTATGAGGATCGAATTTTATAAGGTCCCTTGTTAAAGTAATTTAACAAGCAAACTCCTCTAATTGCTGGAACATCTTGATACCGACAAGAAAATCAGCAGCTAAGTTTCCAGGAAAATACTGATCATTCTGGAAAAAAGTTCAACGACTATCCCGAAAGGGAGTAGGGTAACACCGAAATGGGGAGAATCTCGAAAGAGATTATGATATAGTCTGATCTTTATGGCGACATAAAGTTAACACAATGTTTATGAAATTCCTTGGTACGAAGCCACAGAGATTAGGCATTGTTTCAATTCTTTACGATCAGTACACAGCCTCACACTTAACTGAGGCACTCTTTAATACATATTCCCTCGATAAGGGTAAGAAGAATCAGTTCCAAAGCATTGATTCCTTCGTAGTAGAGTGGGACATTAAGGTGGAGAGAATTAAGAGAGTTCCATTTAGCGCAGTACCAGAAGGTGACGGCGCCAATAAGAGCGATATTATCTTCCACTTCCCAGAGAACTACTATCAGAAGAATGATACCTTTATCGTAGATAAAACTCGTCAGTTGTTCATTGTTATGAACCGTCCACAGCGTGTTCGTGATAATGATTACTTGGTAATTGCCAAGCTTCTTGATGACGATTATGCATCAGTGATTGATTTGTCAGGATGCCAGGTAGGTGATACTACAAGGTTCGTGACAAATTATCAACCTGAGTCAAAGTGGCTCATAATCATAGTGATATGATTTTATATAGTTTCTTAATTGCTGGAACGTCTTGAAAAAGATAATCAGCAGCGAAGCATAAGATTGTGCAAACACGAATGTGGAGCACTTATGAACGTTCAACGATCATCCCTTAGGGGAGTAGAAAATTATTATTTTCGAAATGGAAACTGACTTAAAAAAATGAATAGTTTATTGCACTACAAATATAGTTAACAATAAAATTTATGTGGGAGTGCATAAAACGGAAAATTGTGACGTGTTTGACGGATATATTGGGTGTAACGTCAAAGTAAACAACCCATCTAGTTATCAAAAGCCAACAACCCCATTCCAATTTGCTGTTAAAAAATATGGAATTAAAAATTTTAAACGAGCGATTATAAAAGCTAATTTAACAAAAAAAGAAGCGTTTAAATTAGAAGGAGAGATTGTAAATTTAGAATTTGTAAAAAGAAAAGACACATATAATGTGGCAATTGGTGGTAATGGTGGAAAACCGGGAAAAGCTGTTAATCAATTTGATTTTTCTGGAAAACTACTTAAAAAATGGGATTCAATTGTAGAGGTTTGTGAATTTTATAACACAGCTTGAATGGCCGTATATAATGCGGTTTTTTATAAAACTAGTAAACTCGGATATTACTGAAGTTTTTCAAATGAAATTGACCCAACAAAATTTGTCAATAATGCTGGTACTAGAATATATTCTTACAATGGAGAAACTGGGAACATATTAAACGAATATGAATCTTTTCATGAGGCGTCAAGAGATTTAAAAATTCCGATGTGTACAATTCAAAATGCTACCAGAGGAGGCTATAAAACTCACGGGGTATATTTTTCAAAACAACGTTTAGAGAAATATACCGGAATGGAAACTGTAAATATTAGGAATAAAGTATTATATGTTTATACGCTCCCTGGAGAATTTATTGCAGAATTAAAAACAACAAAAGAAATTTTAAATTTTTTCTCTATCAAAACCACCAATGGAATTCAACGTGCCCTAAGGGGGCAAACGCCTTTTAAAGGATACCAAATCTCTTTAGAAAAAGAAGAGAGACTTCCTGAAGTGAAAGATCCAAGAAAGTTAAAAAAAGCGGTTGGTGAATACTCATTAACCGGAGATCTTCTGAATACTTATGAAACAGTTACAAAAGCTCGGAAAGTTTATGGAGCCGGTGTTTCAAGATGTTTAAGAGGTCAACAAAAAACTTGTCACAATTTAATATTTAAATATATAAGTTAAAGATATGATCTGATCTTCATAGTGATATGAAGTTAACATAATGTACACGAAGAGGGTTGAGTATCAATAAGTTACATAGCTCTCTATAAACCCCTTTAATTGCAGGAAGCCTTTTCGAGGTAATCTGCAGCTAAGCTCGTAAGAGAAAGTTCAACGACTATCGAACGTATAACCAAAAAGAAATATTTTGGTGAATAAACAAGTAGAGTACACAAACATGTGGAAATGGGGGGATTTTATATTTTGGCAACAGAAATATGAAATAAGAAATAGTCTAAACAATTGAGAAATCAGTTGATTTGTATGTAAAATATCAGAGTAAACTATTGCTCCATTCAGAAGTGATTCTGAATGCAAAATTTCTCTAATTGCTGGAAAACCTAAGTGGTTAATCAGCAGCCAAGATTCAGAAAACATAAGCGTTTTACGAAATGCTGAATAAGGTTCAACGACTATTCCTATAAGGAAGTACACATATTTTTGTGGAAATGGGAAATAACTATTATATATGAAATACATTGTTTATTTAACAACTAATTTGATTAATAATAAAATTTAGATTATTCTCATAAAAATGGCAAACTTAAAATTAACCAATATGATTTAAATGGAAACTTTATAAAAACTTTTAACTCTCTTTCAGAAGCAATAAAAGTATTTGGGACGGGAGTGAGAAAGGTTTTAAAAGGGCAACAAAAACAATGTAAAAATTATATATTTAAATTAGTTAATGATATAGTCTAGCAATGTGGTAACACATTGATTTACTGAATGTTGAAAAACATCGGACGCAGATCGCAACACATCGTGTAGATATCGATGTATCTGCTAAATATCTTCCTATGGAAGATGTGTTTATTCAAATTGGAAAGGGTCAGCAGGATGATCCTATCTATGTAATGAATACTGCTGAGAAGGATTGTCTTGATTCCTTCATGGCAGCAAGAAACAATGCTCTTGTATGAGGTAAGAGCAACGTCGATAAATCAGGTAAATAATTTTGCCGTCCTGTTAAGTGATTTTCAGGATAATGATCGGGCAATATCGG
>CAVAGP010000002.1:0-49814 GCA_963588175.1 Faecalibacillus sp.
ATGGGTCAGCGAACAGCACGACAGGAAATCGGTCAGCGAACAGCGCGACAGGATATGGGTCAGCTAATATATCTACTGGTATTGAGTGCGGAAACACCTCTGGACAAGAGGACATTATCTCTGTCGGTTGGGGCAAAAATAATAAATGCAGAGGTGTAGTAGGATCGTATTTTGTCCTTACGGAGCGCGACGAATGGGATGGAGAAAAATATCCGATGATTGGGGAACCGGTACTTATCAAAGTGGATGGTGAAAAAATCAAGGAAAACGTCTGGTATATACTCAAAAACGGAGTGGTAACAGCGGTTGACTAAACAATTTAACATTGACCTTGCCTATCAAGGAATTGGTAGGTGAGAGTGAGTGTCAAATACATTCAGAGGCATATAAAACTACGATTTTAAGGAGGTTTTTATTGTGAAAACTACCAATTCAAAGGAGCTTACCACTTGGTTTGCTATGAAAATTAACGAACTCAAATCGGCAGGATTGTACGTTAAGTGCAAAGATGACAACGCAATCGGTGCAGTCTGGTGGACGTGTGGAGAAGTGTATGAATACTTCGGTGTTTTTGATGGAATGCATTATGTTTATACCGACGCAGATACATGTGTAGGATTAACGACAGAGGAATTTGAGCGTATTTTTGAATGAGGAGGATATTATGAAAATTGTCAACACAGAAGGTCTTTTGGATGCTACTTCTATGCAGTGTAACGAAATCAAAACGTGTGATTTTCATGTTCAAAGTTGCGAGGAATGGGGAGATGGTCTTTGGAATAAGGGAGGTGTATATCGGTACTATGGAGTTTATGATGGGAAACATTATGTGTCAACTGAAAGGGGTTGTTACGTAGGATTGTCGTCTGAGGATTTTGAGAGAGTCTTTAGCGCAAAGATGACGTCCAAAGAAGTCAAGGAGCAACTTGTGTCTTTGCTTGCTGAAGCTAGGGATCAAATTGAAACGTATGATGTGGAGGATGTTTTG
The DNA here is from genome assembly GCA_963588175.1 of Faecalibacillus sp. GTDB lineage: Bacteria > Bacillota_I > Bacilli_A > RFN20 > CAG-826 > UBA4951. The sequence goes on from CAVAGP010000002.1 coordinate 989, forward strand.
CCAAAGATACAAGAGCATTGCAGGCTGCAATTAAAGCTATTGAAATTGTGGAAACTAAAGGGATTGCAGGAATTTTTAAGGAGGAAGACTTATGACAGTCTATGATTTGAATGAAGACCAGTTGGATCTGTTAAAACAGCAGATTTTTTATGACGATGATTTGCTTGCTAAGTTATCCGAAAAATCCGAAGAAGTTTGTAAAGCGAAATGGTATTTTGAAATTCCGGATGAGATTGTTTTGGAGGAATATGAAGGAATTGAATTCGTAGAAGAAGATTTTTGCATAAGCAAGGAGGATATGTAATGAATCAGTTTAGTATTGCTATCAATGGAAGACCGTATTTTAATACGAAGAACGAAAGTGAAGTTATTTACGCTCATGGATCGGGAGAATATGTAGACAATGCTGCGGGGAATGAATGGTGGATTAACACCAGCGATATTCTGACGCGGTTAATTCAGGAAGCTGGACGTTGGTGTGAACGTCATGCTTCGGATTTGTTCTATATTTGGAGGAAGATTGATAGGTTTCTTCTCGCTGGAGAAGAAAGATCACGCAATTATCTGTTCGGGTTTAGGAGGAATGGAGTATGTGATAATCAAGCAGTATATGAGAATAAGGATAATTTGAATAACACATATCGGTCTTTGTGGAATTTGCAGATTACATGCTGCGATAATGAAATTGATATGTGGTTGTGGAGAGTAAATATCTAAGGAGGATGTAATTATGAAGACGTTGCGAATCGAAGCGTATATCGACATCGAAGATGATTATTTGGAGGAAATAAGGATCTTGAAGGATCAGTTAGAACATTTTATATGTTCTGAATACCCGGAAACGCAGTGTGTATATCACACAAAACTTGAGGAAATTCAGGAGGTTTAACATGACTAAAAAAGAATTTAAGAAAATGGCTTTTGAAGATGTTATGGATTATTTAACGTCTCATGATGAAGGAAATGAAGTTTGTACCAGAGGGAGTTTGTTGGATTACGCGATTGCTCTTATTGAAGATGACAACGTGGGACTTGCTCGACATATTTTGGATGGCATTGATAAAGAGGTTTATGCTGATTTCTATTTATACGATGCAACTATGGGGACATTAGATTCTATCGTTGCTATCGAATCGAAGGAAGATGTAGAACATCTTTTTGATTTTGAGGAGGAAAAACATGGCTAATAATTGTCATTTTGATGTGAAAGTATTGTACAGTAATCCAGAAGATGGAGAATTGTTGAAGGAATTGTTCAGAACAAAATGGACATATCCCGGAGCTTCCTATGAGGAATATCCTGCCGTTGCTGATGTGGATTTTGGTATTGAAGGATTACCTAAATACACAAAAACATTAGGTGTTTATGGAGATTGTAGGTGGTCAGTAAGTGATAGTTTTTTAGATGCTCTGCTTGAGGAATCTGCAAAACGTCATTTAGTGGCTGAGGTTTGGAGTTCCGAACCGGGGATTGGATTTCAAGAGCATTATCTTATTGCAGACGGATCTCTGCTTGAGAATGAATATGCTGAGTTCGTAGAACATTGGGTATTCATTTCAGCTTCCGAGAATATGGAAAGATTTGATGAAGCAACAAACGAAGAAGTTCTTGCTTGGTACAACAAGAAACATAATGTTGATATTCCGGTATCATCTATTCCATATCTAAAAGATTATAGTTTTATCAGTATCGGTGGATTTGAAAACTTTGGAGAATGGAGTATTGAATGAAATTTTCAGAAAGATTAAGAGAGTTGCGCAGACAACGCACACAAAAGGAAATGGCTGAGTTGTTAGGCGTGAAACCGAATAACTACAATGGATGGGAGAATGGTAAAGAACCCAATGTAGAAACAATGATTAAGATTGCAAACTTTCACGGGGTTACGCTGGACTATTTGACCGGTAGAGTGGATTATAGGAATCCAGAATACAAAGAACTGAATTCTAACACTGGATTATCTGAAAAAGCCATTAGGAGTATCATGGATTTTCGCAACAAATTTCCTGATGATAAATTGATGGATTTCTTAAATACTCTTTTTGAAACAAAAGAATTGTTTGCATTGATTGGTCTCGTATATCAGTATTTGAATGCAAAACATTCTACAACGCAGGAAGATGTTCAATCACAGGAAATCTTTTTGCGAGGAACAGAAGCTATGATGGAAGATTATTTATACAACATCGTTGCAAGATGAGGAGGTTTGATTAAGTAGTGGACGTCCAAGGATTTTACGACACCTCTTAGTGAGGTTTTAATGAGGTATTAAACGAGGTTTAAGTGAGGTTTTATTTATGAGAACAATAACACATACATTCAATGTTTATAAGTATAGCGAACTCGATGCTGATGCACAGGATTATGCGAAGCAGCAGTATTTGGATTTGCCATTTCGCAATGAAGATTTTAAGGATCTTATAGCAACTTGCTTGAAGGAAGATTATCCAAACTCAGTTCTGGAATCCCAATATTCGTTAGGTTACAATCAGGGCGATGGATTTAATATTAGCGGTTCGTTGAACTTGAAGGATGTCCTCAAATATGAAGGAAGTGAATTCTCCGATGAAGAGATGGAAACTTTGAAGGGGTATTTCGAGTACGAGGAATTTGCGGAATTAAAAAAGAATTATCGTTATGGTTACTGCTTAGCAGACCAGAACGATTATGTAGGGCTGTTGTGGGATCAGCTTGTGTGGTACGACGTAGATGTAGACGAAACTTTGTTGGGTAAACTCGACAAAGTTGTTTGTGAACACGTTAAAAATCTGTGTAAAGAATACGAACGGATGGGATATAAGTATCTCTATGAAATCGAGGATGAAGAGATGGATCTCGTTAGTGTAGTAAACGATTATGAATATCTTGAGGACGGTAGTTTTTACGAAGGAGATTGATTATGAAAAAGTTTTATTTTGATGTTACTGTCTTAGAAACTCGCAACGCTTGGTTGGAAGTTCCGGATGAAATCACAACCAAGGAAGAGGCAGAGGAGTATGTAAGAAATCATTACGATGAAGTGGAATGGTCTGATGATTTTGATATTCTTGATGCGGACTATCGTTTTTACAGAAGTGAATTAGTTGATGAATAACAAATGGACACGGCGCGCAACAGAGGCTTTGTTATGGGTCGTTAAAAATCCAGTTAAAAATCCAGATAAAAACACGATAAAATCCGTAAGCTACATTCAGACGAATGAAGGATTTCAGTTTGATGTTTCAGAATTAAAGATTGGGAGGATCACTATGGTAGAACTTGATAAGATGTTGGACAGGCTTGGTAAACATCGTGAGTGGGTTTGTACGGACGATGATAGTTTGCAGTATCAGCACAGAATTTCAAACGATGAATATGTAATGATTCAGCTTATGTGGTTAGACATTATAAAAGAAGAATCGGAATATGAAGAAGGAATTGTCAAAGACTATATCGTCGTGGGTGATGTAGTAGATCTGAAGGATGAAGATTTTGAACTGACAATCAGCGGATACTATGATTCGCTGGATGCAATGAAGGAAATTTATGGTTTAGAGATTGAGGATTTAAAACCACTGATTGCAGAGTGTGCTTTTGAACAGCAGAGTAATTGGTGGTATGTGTCGGATCTTATGACAAGAGAAGCAGCAGAACATTTGATTAAGATGTATATTAATGCTTGAGAGAAGGGGGGAATAGCATGTTTGGAATTATCATTGGAGGAATCTCTATTGCAGGAATTGTTTGTTGGATTATGCTGGTAATCCATGTAACACAGTTGTTGATTGACAAATGGGAGGATTGGAATCATGAGAAGACTTCTCATTAACGGAGAATATGAGTGGATAGACAGTTATGAAGATTGTCTGAATCTCATTGAAAAACATATAGGGTCTGATATGAAGGAAATCATCGAAGAAAAATTCGAGGAATTAGAAACGATGAAAAATGCTGTCCTGAGTGCCAGACAGTGTATAGAAATGAGTGGTAAAACTAATAAAGAATTAGGTCCATTTCTGGTCTGCGCCCGATACTTTTTGGATGACGTATTTGCTCAGTATCTAGCGGAATAATCTTGTATGAATTGTACAAAAATGATATAATAAGAAATAACATGGAGGATTTGTCTATGAAAAAGTATCGCGTTACAGGAACTGCCTCTGTCCTTTGTTCAATGATTGTTTCAGCAGAGAACGAGGAAGAAGCATTGGAAATTGCAAACGAAACATATGGAGGTATAACATCTTTTGTTGGACGCGGCAGTTCGGAGGGCCTAATAGGTCCGACTACGGTAGATGATGAACGATCTATCTATCCTGATTCGGAACCTGTATTTGACGACTGCGAAGAATTAGGATAAATCCAATAGGAATTTGTTGCTGCTCAAAAGGAGGAATCAAACAATGGATAAGAATACCATGAGTGCTGAAATAATCAGTTGGGAAGAAACGAATTCGTTTTACGATCCAGATAAAAGTAATAACGGAGGAGGATATTCTCAACCGAAGATTACGCTCTGTTGGAACCATTGGAACATTGTGATTAAAGACACATCTTGTGGTGATTTTGGCGACAGAATTTTTGTTACAGCTATTAACAGACGAACCTCTGAAAAAATGTATGCGTATTACGGAAGTATGGTAGAGGGGGATTTAGAGTATTCTGACTTTGACGAATCCGATATTGCTCATGCTTGTATGTCGGACGCCATTTACGAAGCAACCGGATATCGTATTCCAACAAGACAGGAATTAGAATGGTTGCATATGGATGAATATGAACAAGCAGAGAAGATTGTTCAGCGAGCATATGCTGAAGAGTTGTATGATGGAGACAAACAGGACTTGATGATGGATATTATAAGTGCAAATAAAAAATTCTGTTTGAGAATGAAGGATTGGTATAACGCTGGGAAGTTTAATTTTGCTCATGATTTATTTGGAATTATGAATAACATCCAAAGAACAGAATATCCTGCAACAGATTTTGGTTATTTTGTACCAAGATTTAGTCAGTAAAACTAGAAAGGAGAACACTATGGATACTCGTATGCAGTGGAATGAGTGGATCAGCAAAAACTCATTGGAGGAAGTACTCTTGTCTGTTGCTCCAAAAGCGGCTGAAAAAGTAGAAAAATATGTAAAAAAGATACTCGCTTCTACTAGTCCGATAAAATTCGCTAGTACCAAAGGAAATAAAGAATGCATTAAGGAGCTTTATTTGGACACTGTGGCAGAGTTTTTTGAGAGATTTCGGAACGCAAAAACATGGGGGTTGACATATGAATTTGGAGGAATAACGTTTCTTTGGAATTCTGAGTCTGCAAATGTGTGGAACGCTCGAAGATATGGTTCGGTAATCAATCCTTTTTACGATTGGATTAGTGTTGAGTTAGAGCAGGAAGTTATTCCGTTCTGGAATTATCCGGATCAATTGATAAGAAAATATCCAAATGAATTCCGGACAGTGGAATTGGAAGTTGATCGTATTTGTCAAGAACATTTTACGGAGGAACGAGTAAGAGAGTTGTTGGATATGAATCACTCTCTTTTGTATAGTAGAAAAACATCCTTTGTTAAGTTGAATGGACGTTCTGTAAAGACAACGACACTTATTGTTGATGGAATTGACAACATGGAAAAGGCTTCTATCAATACTCGTATGGTAGAAAATTACACAAAGTCTTGTAAGAAATTTGCAGCGGAGTCTCGTGGTTGGATTGATATAGAACAAATTGATTTTTGTTCTACGGACGGTGCTGGAGATTGGTATGAATCTTCTGACAATAACAAAGGAGGATTTGATGTTAAGTGGGCTTTTCATAAATCAGCCAAAGAAATTGAAAAACAAGCGCGCTTTGAATTGGAAGAGCAAGTTAAGGATATGTTGTTCTATCTTGATTCAGATGATGGAAGCGTCAGTAGGTTCGTTCAGGAAGAACTAGATTATCTTTTGTGAATGAGGAGGTTCTTTTATGAGAGCTATGGATTTGTTTGAATACACTAAGCATCAATATGCCGTAGTGAATCACTCACACAATATTTGGACCGAAGACCTTAGTCGATTGTCCAAAGAGTTGATAACAAATTCTTACTTGAGAATTGTCCGTCTGTCTATGATTATATCAAGGAATACTGTGAGTACGAAGGCTTGATTGATTATTTTGAGGCATATACTTATTCAATTTGGAAAGACGGCGCAGGAGAGTATGCTATAATTATTCCCGATGATTGGGATTGATTTCAAAGGAGTTAAGAGTGATGAAAAACAATCAGGAATGCAATAGAGATTGTAGTCGCTGCCGCTATTTAAGTGCTCGGACAGATGATAAGTCATATCCGTGGGCTTATGAGTGTTTGAAATTTGAGGATTCTGTATTCAGGGAAGATTTCAAAAATACAAAAGTATTCCATTAAAAATAGGTAGTTAAAGTTTGGAGGAATTTACTATGACGAACAGTGAAGTTATTGCTTCTGCAAAAATCTTTGCGATATGCAGGAATGCACTCGACAAAAGAAATGAATCTGACGTATCTAACGCACAGCGTTTTCCGTTGCGGTTTGCGACATAATATGTTAGAGAAGCGCATATGCGAGGTAAGGTAACATCAGCCATCAACAAACAGATTGCTGCTTTGATGGATGAAATTGATGAGCAAACGATGAAGGATGAATTCGACAAGTGCCTAACGTTAGAACAGCAAGGGACTTGGATTATAGCATTCATGTCAGTGCCAAAAGAATGAGAAAGTTTCGAGGTGTGTATGAATTTTTTATGGAAATGCTTTTTGATTTTGGCTATTCCTACCTGTCTTTGGTATGGAATAACACGATTCAAAACGCCGGAAGGTAAATTCACGCTGGTCACAATAATCTTTGTGATTGGAATGGTATGGTTCTTACTGAAAGAATATGGATCTGTAGACATTATTCAATAATGGCAATTCAAAAATTGCATAGATTACTTAGACGACTATCAAGGAATTGATGGTCGTTTTCATTTTGAAAGGAGGAGCTTCCATGCTTGACACATCTTAGTCTTGTATAAACTGATAGATGAGCAACATTTGTGTTATAAGTTAGGAGGAGTACCCTATGTGGTTGTACATTAACAATTGGAATGAGGTAAATGAGAATTTGTTGTGCAAGAATATGTGTGACGTACAAGACTTTTTAGTCTCGCTGTTTGCACAAGAGTCAAGGAAGTTGCAAGAAGCTCTTGACGCAATGGAGGCTAAGATGAAAGGAAATCAAAACGGGGAACATCAAGGAGAGATGTGGTCGTACTATCAGGCGAGAGTGTCCCTTCTGGAGAAGGATATTCTGCCGTATATTCTCAACGAAGAAGCTGTAGTTAAGGCTGTCGAAAGATTACGAGACGACGACTAAGTTTTGATTTTAGGATAATAGTTCTGCCGGAAGAAGACATTCCGGCAGAACTTAAATATACGATTAAAACGTGTTGACAAAATAGATGCTGTGTGATACGATAACATCAGACAACTAGAAGGAGGAACTACGATGGAAACATATTGGAAGGATTACAATCCTCATCCGAAGGGCAAATACACAAATGACTGTGTGAAGCGTGCAATTTGCGCTGTTACTGGCTGGGATTATATGGAGGTACAGCGAGGATTGAACAGAACTCGCCGAGAATATCTGGCTGGACCGCATGAATATGCGGCAAATAGTTTTCGAGATTATCCTGTATACGCGAAATATTTTGCAGACCACGGGTGGAAGCAGCATAATTATGTTGATAATCCTGTACACTTTGACGATTCCAGAATTACTGGAAAATCATTTTGCGAATCGCATCCAAAAGGTAGGTATATTTTGCATATGCCAAACCATCTTGTAGGATGTGTAGATGGCGTCCTTTGGGATATTGCAGACACATCAGACGAGAAGGTTACTATTTGTTGGACGATTGAAGGATTGGAGGAGGAAGAATAATCATGTTGACAGAGTTTTTATTTGGAGCAGTTTTATATGGTCTTGGTTCCGCTGGGGAACGCAGTGATCGGAAAAAGGTAGAGAATCAAATCTCACAGCAGAACCGCGCAGCAAGGAAAACCGCGCTGGATGGTTATCGCAATGATATTCTCCTTGCAGCACATGTGGTTATGAATTATCATGCAGAAGAGTATTCTCCGAATTTTAGTTTTTGGGATTCGCTTAGCGTTGCGCAGGATATGGTTTGGTCTTTGTATGCTGCTTCATACATGCATTATAATCCAGTAGACTGTTTGGTAGCGAGTCAGGAGGAAGACGCAGATGCCTTCTTTGGGCGTTTGGATATGACAATAGACGAACTTTTAATTTGGTTTGCAAATTGGCTGCAAAAAGATGATTGGGTGCGAGATATTGAGATATATAAGGACAGCAAAGGAAATTACTATCGTTCCTTTTTGATCCCAGTTAAATTGAGATATAGAGAAAACAATTTCCCTGCTTGTGGAAAATACAACTCATTCAAAAAAGGTAGATTTTTAGTGCCTATCATTTTGAACAAGTATGAGAAGAAAGTGCTATGCAAAAATGAAGGTCGTATGCACGCTGAAAACTTTGATAAGGTTACTGATTATTGGTACGAAGCAAATGATTATATTATTGCAACTCCAAGAGAAGGAAACTACAGAACCTTTTTGAAGAACGCTCCTGATGCCCATGCGGTAATTGCAACTTTGACCGGGTTGGAAGATTGGGAAACTGCTCCATATCACGTGAGACGTGGTACGCATTCATAAAACTTTGCGAATTGAGGAGATGATTACATGAATATAATTGTTAAGACAGAATCCGAACGCAAGGAATTTATCTTGACGTTGAAACATAAATATGAGCATGGGGAAGAGATAAAGGAATTGATTGAGGATTGGGGATATGATTATATTGTTTTACTGGGAGAGAAATCTTTTGTAGTTGTGTTCGATGAGGATTGCAATCATGAAGGTTGCCGTTTAGGAACTGTTCGTGTATCCTCAGAGGGTCAGGCGGCTAAGGGCTACGGTCTTGCAGTGCAGACAGAAAAGATTATGGAATATTGCGAATCGAAGGATTTAACATTAAACATGTTGGCTTTTGATATGGGTATTACAGGCAATAATAGTTCTAAGATTATAAATGCAATTGCTCATGATATTCCATTGAGTCAATGGTTTAAAAATATCCGTCCGGGATTATACTATGTAATGGAACGGTTGGCTCCGGAGAACAGATTGTTAGCTTATGATCCTTCTCGTCTCTGGCGTGATAACGATACAACGGGCGGCGCAATTCGGATGCAGGTGTTGTCTATGGATTCCGACGTGGAATTTGTGACGCATCCAGAAATTACATTGCGTGAGATGGATGGTAATCAATATATGATTAATACGATGACGTTTGTGTTTGCAGAATATGACCGTCGTTCGATTGTTAATAAGTTAGATGGAGGACGCAAGCGCGCCGCAAAGTCTGGTAAGCATACTTCGCCTGCGGCGTATGGCTATCAAACTAAAAAGGGCGAAGCATATATCGTACCGGAGGAAGCGAATGTGATTTGTATTATTTATAATCTGATTGGCAATAATCATTATAAATATAGACAGGTAGTTGATTATCTAAACCGTACAGGACAGAGGAAGCGGAGCGGTAAGGAATGGACAGTGCAAGATATTTGTGCAATCTATAAAAAGAACCGCGAATTATATACAAAGGGTCTGGTTCGCTCGTGTGGTATGACGTTCGAGAATCCAAATCTAATAATCGTGCATGAGGAATCAACAATGTCTGCTTGATTTTTAGAACCGAATCGGTTATAATTGATTCAATTGGAGGTGGCATGTGTGAAAAACATTGAGAAATTACAGACGATTAAGAACAGTTATAGCAGTGACACAAATATGCTATTAGCGCTTAAAGGAATTCTTGTGGATGCAGGATTAATTACGCGAGCAGATTTGGCAAATATCCTAAATGCAAATACGGATGTTTTATTGTGTGATCCTGCACAGGTTGCATTAGTGTATTTGGCAATCTACAATAAGGTGTCCGGCAAAGGCATGACTGCTCCGGAGGAATTCTTTACTCCGATGGAATTGGATGCTGCTCGTTCTTTGGAGACATCTAGTCCAATCAAAGGAGACGAATGTGTATTTAATGATTGTTTCCGCATGTCGCCAAACAAGGAATTCGGTTGCTTTATTACATTGGAGCAGATTTATCAATTGGCACAGAGTCGGCAGGTGCGCATCCTTTCCGAGATGCAGCGCGAAACCGAGCTAGTTCACACTAAAATGATGGATATCCCGTGTGTTCATTTCATGCCGGATAAAATGAATGCGATCTCTCAGAATTGGATTGATGGAAAACAACATCCTAATACAATTCGATTCCACGTGTTACCGGAAATCGGAGATACGGTAGAGGATTGTTTTGACTATGATGAGGATAAGCATATCCTGACGATCAAGAAGGGTATTATTGCAAACATTGATGGTAATCATCGAATGAATGCAATCGTGGATGCTGTCAGCAAGAATAAACGCATTGCGGAACAATTTAGAATGGGTCTGATTATTTCGTTTGGCAATGCAAGTATTGCTAGAGAGATCATCACTCAGGAAGAAGAACGCACTCCGATCGATCGTGAGCATATTTCTAGTATGCAAGCTGTTCTAGGAAATCAGATCGTGCAGAAGATCTCTCAGGATGAGGATTATCCTGAGCTGCTGAAGGTTTGCACTACGTCGAAACAGTTTAGCGCTGGACTGGGACGCATTGTCCAGTATTGTTTTGCAGAAGCAATTACCGAGTCCTTTAAACTCCCGAAGAGTGCTGACGATATGAGTTTGCTCGAAAGAAGAAAGTTGGAAGAATATCTGCTTATGTTCCTGTCTCAGTACGCATTTTATGTGGAGAAGAAGGAACCGGGATATTTAAAGAGCAGCCATCTTCACGCAGAGTATATCATGTCGAATGAATATACAATCTATGGTTTGATGGATGTTGCAGCAGCCTTTCGTAATTCAGAGGATTGGGATACTGCACTGGATTTATTCGTAGAGGAAATTGATTTGCACGAAACATCCGGACGCAAGTATACAAATCCGAAATTGTATAGTAAAAAGTATGTTGCGAAGTTTGTAAAAGAGTTAGAGGGTGACATCAATGAGTGAGGATTATACATGGTATAACCAAGAACGCAAGGAATTATTTTTGGAGAATGATGATATATCCGATGCCGCAAGCAAGATGTTTCGCACCATCTTTACCGCATCGGAGGATTTGGAATCCTTTTTTGACTTAGATGTTTCTGATTTCTCTTTGACTCAGTTGCAAAGTCTTTTTGTTTTGCGCCGCTGGTATAACGTCTCTACGTTTAGTGCATACAGAACGTACTTTAAGATTTATATTGCTTGGTGTATCGACCAAGGATATACCAACAACTTAAATAATGCGGCTCATTTAAGCCAGAAAGACGTGGGTAAGGAAGTCATCCGGCGAGAGATGTTTAAGGATGAGGAATCCTTTATTCAAACAGTGGAGCAGATGTACCCAGTGCAACATTATGATGGTGTTGAGTATATGCTAAAAGCATATCTTTATCTGTTGTGGTTAGGATTTTCAAAAGGCGAAGCTCTTTTAGTTCGTAAGGATCAGTTAGATGACGATGCAGTTATCGGCGATAATTGGAGAGCTTATAACGTTGACTCTAGGATTTTAAACGCATTGCATTATGCTGCTGAGATGACTGTATTTGATGTTCCCATTTCGAATCCAGTTATTAAGAGTGGAATGACTCACAGACCATTAGCGGATACTCCTTATGTTCTTCGGACAACGGCAAATGCTCGATCAACAAATGGTCCTCTCGCTTGGAGTTGTGCATCTGCTTGGCTTGCAAGAGTCAATCGAGAACAGAGAGAAATGCAGAAAGCTAATAGGACGTATGTTCCAAAGAATTTAGCTTATTCAAAAGTATTTCTTGGTGGTCGATATGTTGCTCTGTATAAATGGGAGCAAGAGATGCAAAAGGATGCCGACGCATTTAATTATGATGAATGGGCATCAATAGCAAGAGTGGATTATGATACTCGTAGCGGAAACAAAAAAGCGAAAAAGTCTTATTATCCGTTCTTGTCGTCATATAAGGAATGGAGAACAGCCTTTTATGAAGAGGCTTAAAAAATTTTTTACCCTACCCGAAAAAATTTCGGGTAGGGTATTGACTTTTAATTTAATATCGTATATAATTAAATCAAGGTTGAGGAAATCGCAAAAACAGCGAGCGTAAATCAACATCTAAAAATGCTCCTGTAGTTTAATTGGTGAAAACCGACGACTTATAATCGTCAGATGCTGGGTTCGATCCCCTCTGGGAGTACCACATGGATTCAATACACCACAATTCAATAAATCACATGACAATAGTGTGTAACTACCCCCAATCAACTTTGTATTGAATCCAATATGTCCCCTTAGTCAAGTGGCTAAGACGTCGGCCCTTCACGCCGAAGGCACGAGTTCGATCCTCGTAGGGGATACCAGTCTGCTCTTGCAGATTTATTCTCTCTTTCTTTCGCCACCTTACTAGTTAAAGAATTAAAAAAGATTCCTGAAATTCCCGCTGCTAGTAAGGTGGCTATACGCTTCCGTGATGAAATTGGTAAACATCGAGGATTTAAAATCCTCCGGCAGTAGCCTTGTGGGTTCGAGCCCCATCGGAAGTACCATCGCGAAACCGGTTGGTTTCGCGGAAATAATGTAATGTATCTACTGGGATTATTTATCTGTTTCTTTCAAATGGTTTTCCTCTTTGAATAGAAGTATTCCGAGTCAGTCAAGTTGTCACCTCAATAGTTTCAGTGGGTATGTGATGAGCATTTTGTTCTTAGGAGGTTCGATTCCTCTTCGTTTGCTGAGGTCTGGTGATAGGTGCTGCTTGCCACAGCAGCACTCAGCATAATATGCTGGCGTGGCGTAATTGGTAGCGCAACGGCCTTGTAATCCGTAGGTTGTGAGTTCGAGTCTCACCGTCAGCTCCACTAGCTTCGATAATTCCTTGACAAGAGTCTCGGCATTGTTTTCGTGGCTACCTCCTTTCTGAGTGCGGAGGATGGAATAGGCACTGTCCTCCGCACACGATATGCTTTTGTGATGGAATTGGTATACATATCGGTCTCAAAATCCGAGTTCTGCGAGTTCGAGTCTCGCCAAAAGCACCATTGTTTAAATATTTTGTAAGACAGTCGTCGGGAGGTGAGAAGATGGAACGCGCTTACAAATTTCGTTTATATCCAACCAAAGAGCAAGAAGAGCAAATCATTCGCACCTTTGGCTGCTGTCGGTATGTGTTCAATCACTACCTAGCTGATAGAATAAACACATATCAAGAGACGGGTAAAACTCCATCTCGCTTCGATCAGCAAAAGAACCTCACTCTCTTGAAGAGACAGAAAGAAACTGAGTGGCTAAAAGATGTGGATGCCACTGCATTACAATCTGCAATTAAAAACTTAGATGAAGCCTACCAAAATTTCTTCCGTCGTGTTGGGCAGGGAGAAAAACCGGGGTTCCCGAAGTTTAAGAGTAAGCGCACTAATAAACAAAGCTATCGAGCTTCGTATAATGACAACATAAAAGTCTTTGATAAAGCGGTCCGGCTTCCCAAGCTCGGCAAAGTTAAATGCCGTGTGTCTAAAGAAGTAAAAAGAAGAATTCTCTCTGCAACCATCTCACGCAATCCAAGCGGGAAGTATTTTGTATCACTGTGTTGCACGGATGTAGAGATTCTTCCGTTTTCTGAGACTGGCAAGTCTATTGGTCTGGATATGGGAATCAAGCGCTTCGTAACCACCTCTGATGGAGTCGTCTATGAGAACCATAAGTATCTTTCAAAGAGCGAAAAGAAACTAGCCAAACTCCAGAGAAGACTTTCTCGAAAATCAAAAGGAAGTCGCAATAGAGAAAAGGCTCGTATTCAGGTAGCTCGTTTGCATGAACATATTGCAAACCAGAGGAAAGATACGTTGCATAAGTTGTCTACGCAGCTCATCAGAGAGAACGACATTATCTGCATAGAAGACTTGTCGTCACAAAAGATGGTTAAAGACCGTAGGTTGTCTAAGTACATTCAAGATGCAAGCTGGCACGAATTCCGTAGACAACTTGAGTATAAGGCTAGTTGGTATGATAAAAAGGTTGTCGTAATTGATAAAACTTTTCCATCCTCACAGCTCTGTTCAAGTTGTCATAGTTTGTGGGAAGGCACAAAGGATTTGACTGTACGTAAGTGGACATGTCCTGTATGTGGTACACCACATGATCGAGACTATAACGCAGCAGTAAATATATTAAATGAAGGATTACGCCTGCTGGCGTAATATAGCCATGGTAGGGCAGGACATGTCCGAACCTATACGCTTGTGGACATCATGTAAGACGCGTTGCGCAGAGATGGTTGAAGCAAGAATCTCCTGTCTTTAGACATGGGGAGTGTCAACTCAATTTTTTCCAAATGTAATCTCCAATGATGAGCGGGTTGTGACGGGTCATGTGCCTACAATAGCCCAAACCGAATACATAGAGGTGTCGCCAAGTGGTAAGGCACTGGACTTTGACTCCAGCATCGGGGGTTCAATTCCCTCCACCTCTGCCACTTGTTCATAAGAACAAAATCTAAAATTATGGACTAGTCGTTAAGTAGTAAAACACAAACAAGAGTGAACACATTATGCCTTTTATTTGTGGCTTAACAATAGGTTTCGAGCCTGAGTGACCGCTATGATCGAAAGATGCGTTGCGGATATGAACTACGTTGTGAGAGAAGTTAAAGACTTACCTTCGGATGTAATCTTCAGTCTGAAGCTCTAAGAACTCCAACCAAGAAACTGTCCTAATGTTCTGGTCAGATAACAGGGAAAAGTATGAACTCCTCATGACATTGGCACGAAGAGAAATTCTCCGTAAGGAAGGCGTCAGAAATGACAAATTATGCTTTTGTTTTGGACAACAACGGCAGACAACTATCACCAACAAAGGAGGCAAAAGCATGGTATCTTATCCGCAAAGAACGTGCGGTATTAGTTAATAAATACCCAATGGTAATACAGCTCAATAAATCAGTGTCCGACGACGAAGTTTGTAAAGATGAAGTTCGTTGTGGGATTGATGACGGTGGATTGCACGTAGGTATTGCTCTTGTTCAAAAATGTAAGACAAAGAATAAAGTGCTTTTTAAGGGAACTATTGAGCAACGCAATGATGTCAAACACCTTATGAATTCTAGGCGCAACTACAGACGCTACCACCGTTATCATAAGAGATATAGACAAGCGAGATTTAATAATCGCAGCTCTTCAAAAAGAAGTGGAAGAATCGCTCCATCTATACTTCAAAAAAGACAAGCTACTATGCGAGTTATATATCAACTTAATAAGTGGATAAATATGACTAACTA
Organism: Faecalibacillus sp.; assembly: GCA_963588175.1. Lineage (GTDB taxonomy): Bacteria > Bacillota_I > Bacilli_A > RFN20 > CAG-826 > UBA4951. The sequence continues at coordinate 16,416 of CAVAGP010000002.1, forward strand.
TTGGCTTGAAGATGTTGCTATTGATATTCGAGCATTAACTGATGGATATAAACCTTATAGGTGGCAATACCAAAAATCAAATAGATTGGATGAGAACATTCGTAAAGCGGTTATTCTCAGAGATAATTGCAGATGTATGGAATGTGGCAAATCTCATTGTAGATTAGAGGTCCACCATATAAAACCGAAAAGGCTAAATGGTTCAAACGCATTGTTCAACTTGATTGCATTATGTGAAGAATGTCATCAAAGAACAAAAGGGCAAGAAGAATTGTTTATGGATAAATATTTTTCTTTATTGGGTTCTTCTAACCATAAACCGCTTAATTATGCTCAACATTCAATGATTGGCAAGCAGTGGCTTCGAGAACAATTATCTTGTTTAGGAATTTTACATTTAACAAATGGTGGAGATACATCAAACAAGCGTGTTGACTGGAGTATATCAAAAACCCATGCTAATGACGCTATTTGCATAACAAATCTTCGTCCAGATACTTGCGAGATAAAAGAATGGGTTATTAAGCCTATGCGTAGACAAAGCAAAGCAAAGACTGACAATGTTTTAGGAATCCGACATAGAGATTTAGTCGAATATACATTTAAAAATGGAAAAATTTATAGGGGTTACGTAACCGCGCTATATCCGAGTTTAAATGCACTAAATTTTTTAAGTCCTACAAAACACTGTAAAAAAGTCAATGCAAAAAAATGCAAACTGCTTTGGAGATATTCAAAAATCTATTGGTTTGATATTGCCAACCAGTCGTTTATTTATGATTAAATTTTATTAGGAGGAATTTTTATTTCAAACGCAACTCAAGTTGCACTCTCTAATATTCAGAGAGAGTTAAAAGTTGGAAAGACCCGTGACAATAAGTTTGGTGGTTACAAATTCCGGTCTTGTGAGGACATTATGGAGGCTGTAAAGCCTCTGCTTGCTACATATCATGCTACTTTGACTGTAGACGATACTGTAGAATTAATCGGTGAGCACTATTATGTGGTCGCCACTTCTACATTTTGCTCTACAGAAGAAGGTTCTGAGCCGATTCAGACAAAAGCATATGCTCGTGAATCAGAAGAACAGAAGGGCATGCAGCCAGCGCAGTGTACAGGAAGCGCTTCTAGTTATAGTCGTAAGTATTGTCTCAGTGGATTGTTTTGTCTGGATGACACAAAAGATCCTGATGCAACCTCTGGTTCTACTCGCGGTCGTAAGCCGGGAAGCGCGAACAAGAAGGCAGATGATTCTGTATCACCGGAGCTGAAGCAGGCACGTCAGAATATCGTTAATCTTGCTAAGACTTTAATCTCAAAGGGAATTGCAAGAGATGATATTTATGAAGTCATTAAAAAGAATAATGACGGTGACAGAATGCCAAGCCACATTAAGACAGTAGAGCAATGCGAGAAGATTGCTAAATTGCTGAACGAACTAAAGTAAAAGGGGATTTCTGATGTTAGATAAGGTATTAGTACAGGGTCGTATGGTTCGTGATCCGGAGCTGAAGAAGACTTCTGGGGACGTATCTGTTTGCAATTTTACTATTGCGGTAAATAAAAAGTATGGAAAAGAAGAGAACACATACTTCTTTGACGTTGTTGCATGGAGACATACAGCAGAATTTGTAGCTCGGAACTTTACCAAAGGACGACAGATTCTCATTGATGGAGAACTTACGTCGAGAAATTGGGAAGACAAAGACAAAAAGAAACGCACCTCAATTGAGATCGTTGCAAATGAGATTCATTTTTGTGATTTCTCCGACAGTAACAACTCAACAAAAAACACTTACAACAATGATTATGTAAGTGATGAAGAGGAAGAGTTGTTCTGATTACACCAACAGGAGAAGATTACACAAAGAAGCTTAATTCGTTTCGTTGGTCATTCTCTTCGGTGTCTTCCTATAATAATTGTCCAAGATGTTTTTGGCTTTCGTATTTGCAAAGCCCAAAACTTGATAAAGTAAATAATGCATTTGCGGAATGGGGTTCATTCATGCATTCCATTTATGAACGTTTTTATCGTGGAGAAATGGATTTCTTCGATGTTTGTGATGAATACGAGAACGAATATGATTCTCATGTAATGAATGTGTTCCCTTATAATCGCTATGCAGATTTGAATAAAAAATATTATCAGGCCGGTTTGGACGCAATTGAACGTATCGAAGAACTCCCTGCTCCATGGGAAGCAGCAGACATTGAATGTGCAATCAAGATCAATGTAAAGGATGTTCCTTTTATTGGATACGCAGACTTGATTCTACATAACAAAGATACAGACGAGTATATTATTGTAGATCATAAATCAAAAGCAAAGTTTAAATCAAAAGCCGAAAAACATCAATTTGCTCGACAGCTTTATCTTTATTCCATTTATGTAAAAGAACATTACGGAAAATATCCTACGAAGCTCGTCTTCAATATGTTCCGTACCGGAGAAGATCCCGTTGTAATTCCTTTTAATGAGAAGGATTTACAGGAGGCTATAGATTGGTTTACTTCTAACGTTGCAGACATCTATATGGATCTGGAGTTCTTCGATAAGGTTGCTGTTGAGTATCAGCGATTAGGTAAAGATATCAGTAAGTTTGACCAAAGCGATTTCTTTTGTAATGAATTATGTGGAGTGAGACCTTATTGTCCACGGTCTCAAGACTATGTTCAAACTGATGACGAATGATAATTGAAAAAGAGAAGATTGAAAAGGCAAAAGCAAAACTAGGGAACCGCAATGCAGAATTAATTACAGAGATCTTACAGGTGCAAAATTACGACGCTCGCAATATGAAAAGCTTGTGCCCTTTTCACGAAGAAGATACACCTAGTTTTGTTTACAACAAAAAGAATTACTCCATGCATTGCTTTGGGTGTGGTAAGACAGTAGATATCATCGAAGCCTACATGACAACGGACCACACGTTTCTTGAAGCTTGTAAATTTTTGTTTGATGAAGCAAAGATTAAATACAACTTTGGCGAGGCTGGAGTAAAGACGCGGCGCACATACCGTTATCCAACGTATGATAAAACAGATACAAAGGATGCGGTATATGCGTATCTAAAAACACGAGGCATCTCAAAAGAGACAGCCGACTACCTAGATATCCAACAGGATAGCAAAGGTAATTGTGTTTTTAATTTTTACGACACCAACGATGTCTTGACTATGGTAAAGTACAGACCTTCGCATCGTCTTGAAAGAGACCTTGCGACAGGTAAAAAACCAGTTAAGACATGGTGTCAGAAGGGCGCGGATACCACGCCACTGTTATTTAATATGAACCGAATCAATACAACAGCGCCTCTCTTAATTACAGAAGGGGAACTGGACTGCGCAGCAGCGGTTGAATCCGGCTATCTCAACTCTGTCAGCGTCCCGCTTGGCGCGGGGAACTACCACTGGATCGAAGAGAACTTCGATTGGCTAGAACAATTTGATAGTATTATCCTTTGTTCTGATAATGATCGTGCCGGAAATGAAATGCGCAAAGAAGTATTGAATCGTTTGGGTAGCTGGCGCACCAGATTCGTCGAGATTCCATTTGAGATTGACGGACATAGCGTAAAGGACCTGAATGAATTATTGTACTGGGGCGGCGTAGAAGCCGTTAATGATGCTATCCTAAATGCAAAGGATACTCCTGTTGATTCTGTTACTGACTTTGCAGATATTCAATCACTGGATTTGTCGGAGATTGAAGGCATTGAAACGGGATTCCGAGAGCTGGATAAAAAGCTGATGAAGCTCCAGTACGGAACATTTAATATTGTTACTGGTATCTCCGGTGCTGGCAAGACATCTCTCTTATCACAGCTTGCTTGTAACTGTCTTGACCAAGGCAAAAATGTATTCTTATACTCTGGAGAATTGCCAAATTATCAAACAAAAAACTGGTTGAACTTTATTTTGGCTGGTCGTTATAACGTTAATCGTTACGAGACCAGAGATGTAGAGTATTTTAAAGTCAACAAGATTGTACAGCCAGCAATTGATAATTTTTATCGGGGACATTTGTTTATCTACAAAGATGGATATTCTCAAAAGGCTGAAGACATTCTGATGTCAATGGAAGCCAATGCACGTAAGTACGGTTGTAAATTATTTATCATTGATAACCTCACTTCTGTATCTCTCGGCGGCAGCGAGTCTGCTCGCTGGGAGAAGCAGGAGGACTTTATTAACAAGCTAATTAGTTTTGCTAACCGATTTCAAGTGGTTGTCATTTTGGTTATCCATCCAAAAAAGATTGATACAATGCGCCGTTTGACTAAGATGGACGTGCAGGGAAGCTCTGCAATCACTAACTTAGCTCATAGAGTACTTTCCCTATACCGAGTACAAGATAGCGACAGAGACCAATCTCAGCGCCGGAAACATGTATTAGAGCGTGATGTTGTATGCGACATCTTAAAAGACAGAATGAGAGGATACGAGGGACAGTCTGTGGAACTATATTACGACCGTCCGTCCCGTAGATTTTTTACTTGCTACGAGGATTTGTATCATCAATATAAGTGGGACACAACGGATTATAGTAATTATGAAGATCCTTATCCTGTTCCGCAACTTGAAAACTTACCATATTAAATATCATTTTCGTGACCTCACGAAAATGGTCAATGCCTATCAATGAGGTGATAGCAAATAATCGTTTATCAAAACTATCATCGCCATACGCAGCTTACCAATCCTCTGGTTCCAGATTCTACGGCAACCAATGAAGAGTATGCTTTGAGAGCAAAGGAGTTAGGACATACAATTATATCCTCCTGTGAGCATGGCTACCAAGGACGATATATTGAATGCTATAACTTAGCAAAAGAACATGGATTAAAGTTCTTATTTTGTGCTGAAGCATATTGGGTGAAAGACCGTAGGGAACCAGATAAAACAAACTGTCATATTATCTTAGCAGCACTAAATGAAATGGGCCGCCGAGACATCAATCGTATTCTTGCTGAAGCCAATCGTACAGGATATTATATTCGACCTCGTGTTGATATTGAATTACTTCTATCACTCAAGCCAGAGAACGTAATTATAACAACCGCGTGCGTTGCTTTTCATAAGTACGATGACGTTGAGCAGATCATTCTGCAATTATATGAGCACTTTGGGAACCATTTTTATTTGGAAGTGCAGTATCATAATACAGATTCTCAGCGAGGTCTAAATCAAAAATTAAAAATGATGCATTATAAATATAAGATTCCCTTGATTTTTGGTTGTGACTCGCACTTCATCAATGAAAATTCAGCACAAGAACGAACGGACTTTCTTCTCTCAAAAAACATTTCGTATCCAGAAGAAGAAGGTTGGTATCTGGATTATCCGGATGGTGATACTGTATATCAGCGTTTTGTTACGCAAGGCATTTTGTCTCATGATGAAATCATGGAGGCAATTAATAATACCAATGTCTTTTTGCAGGCAGAAGAATACAATAGTCCTATTTTTGATAAGACAGTAAAGCTGCCGACGTTATATCCTGAATGGACGCAAGAGCAAAAAGATAGAGAATACGAACGCCTTGTATGGGATGCATGGGAAGAATATAAAAAAGAGATTCCAGAAGAATCTCATGCTGTGTATGAACGAGAAATAAAAGCAGAAGTTGATATTGTAATCAACTGCCATATGGTTGATTACTTTATTCTAAATTATTACATCATCAAACGAGGCAAAGAATTAGGTGGTGTAATCACAAGCACCGGGCGCGGTTCTGCTGTGTCTTTTATTACCAATAAACTATTAGGATTCACAGAGGTAGATCGTATAGCCGCGCAGGTAGAAATGTACCCAGAACGATTTATGAGCGCAACTAGAATTCTCGAAACTGGTTCGCTCCCCGATTATAAATATATAAGACATCAAAAAGGTCCAAATAAATATTATGTTTATCAATGGTATCTTGTAGACACAGGCGAGGTCTTCTACGTCGGAAAAGGGAGTAGCAAAAGATTTGCAAACAAATCTTGTCGCACTAATCATTTTCAGGAGATTATACGCAAATACGATTGTGCTTCTCGTATTTTAATTTCAGGGCTATCAGAAGAAAATGCATACGAGATGGAGCGTTTTATTATTGATTATTACATAAAACACACGTCATACTACCAAAAACGCGAACGTATTAATGATGTGTATAAAACCAAAGAATTTCGAGCAAAGATTTCAAAGCTTGTTCAGGGAAAAGACAATCCGAACTACGGGAACCACTGGTCACAAGAACAAAAGGAAGCTATGGGTAAAAAGCAAGTGGATTCCGGAAGGTATAAAGATACCAAGAATCCTACCGCCACAAAATACAATGTGTAGAGACAGGAGAAGTCTTTGATTGTATTAAATTCGCAATGCAAAAATATAATGTTAAGTGGCATGCTTCTTTTTCGGTAGCTTTAGATAATCCTAAAAGGACAGCAGCCGGACTGCATTGGAATAGAGTCTTATAATAGGTCGCATTATATAGTGATATATAATGAAAACTCTGAATAACAGGGAACACCCTTAGAGCTTACATTACCAAACTTTATCGAAAGAAAAAAGCGGCATGACTAATCATCATGGTATGGTAACAAGATGTAGGATTGGGCAATCCTGTGACACAGCCCGTAAATAAAGGGAAGGTCGCAACGACTACCAAGGAGCAGCCGACCGAAATCATTACGCTGATGGTATAGTCTACACCCTATATAAATACTGCGAAAGCAGGGGTACTTATGGATCGACTTTAATTTGGGTACAATTGAACCTTTTGCGCAAGCTCAGAGAGAAATCATGGGAGAAATCCATGCATATCCTATGATCGCCTATGGTACGATGAAGTCTTCTGGCGCATGGAAACTATATGCTCGTGCTGTTAATGTACCATTTGAAACCGCTCAGGCTGTATCAAATCAAATACAAAAGTATGAAAGAGCATTGAAGTATGCAGACGATGATGATGCTCGTGCAGCAATCTTTATTGAAGATTATATTGATCCTCAATACTTAGATCTTTATAAGCAAAGCGAAGCGTACTTATCGACCATCGAATCTTGGTCCATTGCGCCTAGCGCATACTTGCTATACTCTGGAAATATTGAAGAAGAGATCGGGCTAATTAAAATCAAAGACAAACTCTGTTGTTTGATGGACGGACACTGGGCAGAAGAGAATCATTTTCTAAAGAATGACTTGTTAAAAGTAGTTGTCGTCAACATCATTGACCAGACGTTCAAAGAGATTGGAATCCCTCGCATGTCTGTAAACGAATTGCTTGCTGCTTGTACACCTGATGATAAAGTATGGGATGTCTATGCCAAAGGTTGTACAATTGGCGTAAATCAAGTCGAACAACCCGGAACATCCGCTAGAGTAGGGAAGTACAAACCGAAGTTAATCGCAGAACTTTGTGCATTTGTGGCGGCTATTCGCCCCGGATTCAAGTCAATGTACAAAAAGTTTGAAGCTCGTTCGCCGTTCGCCTATAATATTCCATCGTTTGATAATTTAATTCAAACTGAATTCATGCCGAACTCATACATTCTTTTCCAAGAGCAGGTTATGAGAACTCTAAACTACGCAGGATTTCCGATGGCAGAATGTTATACAGCCATCAAAAACATTGCTAAAAAACGAAAAGAAAAAGTATTTGCTTTGAAGAATCAGTTCGTCGATGGCTTTGCGAATATCTTAAAAAGCAACGAGCACATGTCCGATGCGGACGCTCAGATGACCTCAGAAACACTTTGGCAGATCGTAGAGGATAACTCAGGTTATTCTTTTAATGCAAGCCACGCGTATTGTGTTGCGCTGGACAGCCTGTATTGTGCATACCTAAAGTCGCACTATCCGCTACAATTCTATGGAGTTTATATTCGCCTGATGACAGACGGCGGTAAGAAAGATAAAGCTGCCGCCGCGCAGTCAGAAGCAGAGTCTTATTTCAGAATTAAATTTCCGCCATATCGTTTTGGTCAGGATAACTCTCAGGTATCTATAAATACTGAGGACAATTCGATTTACATGTCTCTAAATTCCATTAAGGGGTTCAACAAAAATGCTGCTGTTGTATTGTCTGAGTGTCGTTTGCGTCATTATGATTATCTGTCAGATTTATTAATGGAGATCCGACCGCAGCCTAAGGGCGTTACTACAACAGTCACAACTATGTTGCGTAAGATTGATTACTTCCAATCCTTTGGCAATCAAAGAGAAGTGCAGTCCATTATTGATATGGTAGAATTTTTTGACTTTGGTAACAAGCAAAGGATGAGCATCTCAAAATTCGAGAATAGTTCATTTGCGCCGATTATTAAGCAATATTCCACTAATGTTGGCAAGAATGGCAACCCTATAAAGACGTATACCTTTACAGATATTTTGGCAATTATCCATGACTGCGAGTCACTGATTCTTTCTTACCACATGAGTGACATTGATTTAAAAGTGCGTATTCAAAATCAAATTGATACACTCGGTTATATCAGTACGCAAACAAATAAACCTGAAGACCGACGCTTTTTGATTATACTTGATGTAAAAGCTTTGCTCTCGAAGAGCGACGGAAGACCATGGGGATATGCAATTGAAACGCAGTCTATTGGCAGCGGAAAGCATGGGCGAATGACAATTAAAGCTGCTGATTATGACGAACAGCCAGTGCATAAGTCTGATTTTATCTATGCTGAGAACGTGTATAAAAACAGCAAAGGGTACTGGTATTTGAACAAGTATGAAATGAGAGGTTAAATAATATTGGCATATATTAATTTACAAATGGATGAAGAGTCTGGCGAGATGAGAATCGAAACAGGTGGTTCTCTTTATAATTTAATTCTTGGTGTGTCTGAGATTCTTGTGAAGATTGTAGAGGACCATGCAGAAGATTTTGAAGATGCTTCTACAATTCTCGCGGAGACATTGCATGTGCTTCATTCTGATACGCAAGAAACCTTAACGCAAGATTATAACTAAAATATGGTTATTTCTCCAACATTTACTGGTATTGGTACTATTGCAAAAAGCAGGTCTTGATAGTATAATTTAGTAAAGCAGATCTGTTGGTGAGACAAATAAAATTTTTGTTCGATGAGTATTGACTAGGACTGATGTTCGTGATATTATATTCCCATCGAACAATACCGAACGTAAAGGAGGGCTACTTATGATTTACATAACCGGAGATACACACGGAGATATCGATATCTCCAAACTGAACACGAAGAATTTTCCTCACCAGAAGGATCTAACAAAACAGGATTATGTAATTATTCTGGGTGATTTTGGGCTGGTTTGGGACAATTCAGCACAAGAATTGTACTGGCAAGAATGGTTAAATGACAAGCCGTGGACGACTTTATTCATTGATGGGAATCATGATAACCATCCTTTAATCTGGAACTATCCGTTAGTACCTATGTTTGGAGATATGGTGCGCCAAATAAGTGATAGTATCTTCTATCTGCAACGCGGACATATGTACGACATTGAAGGGAATTCTTTCTTGGCTCTTGGCGGAGCGGAATCCATTGATAAAGAATATCGAATTCCTGATGTCTCATGGTGGGCGACCGAATCAATCCGTCCGGGAGATTATGAGTTGGCGCTTCGGAATGTTATCGAACGTGAAGGAGTAGATTATATCCTCACTCATGCTGCACCTCGTTCCGCAGAGTCCGTGATGAGCACATATATTTATCCAACGCAATCATCACGTTATTTGGAGGATCTATTATATAGAGTCCCATCATTTAAAACATGGTTCTTCGGACATTATCATGTTGACCAGCCGGTTTATCTCAATGATATTGCATCTAAAGACGGAGCAGTCTGTGCTTTGCGAGCTGTGTATAATGATATCATAAAAATTTCTTGAAAAATTTTTAGAATACTATTGACGCTAAGGCTTAGATGTGGTATGATAATAATCGAAGAGAGCATTGCTCCTTTTAGTTGTGTTTGTTGATGAAATAAATCTCTTCGGCAGGGGGCATCCTGATCGGTGTCTCCTGCATAATATGGTCCATTAGCTTAGTTGGTAGAGCACTTGCCTTTTAAGCAAGGGGTCCGGGGTTCAAGTCCCCGATGGGCTACCACCGAGTCTGGGATTTTTAGTCATTGTAATTGCGCGGGAATCACCTCCAAAAACGACGAACCGACCCATCCTACAGGGGCAGTAATTAGCATTCTAAAAATTATTAGACACGGAACGTAGGCTTCTCTCCGGAGGTTTTATCATCATCCTTTCTTTTTTATTCACTGCCTCCGGAGAGATTGATATGGAGAGGTATCGAAGTGGTCATAACGAGGCGGTCTTGAAAACCGTTTGTCCGAAAGGGCACGTGGGTTCGAGTCCCACCCTCTCCGCCAAAGATATGGAAGGGTACTCAAGTGGTTTAAGAGAGCGGCTTGCTAAGCCGTCAGAAGGCGTTAGTCTTTCGTGGGTTCGAATCCCACCTCTTCCGCCAGCCGATTCGGAATAACAGCAAGTAGATTGGGAACTACTTGCCCGGTCGTGTGTTATCCGTTTCATTTTCAAATTTCCTTTGACAACCCGGAAAGACGAGTGACACACCGGAGAGACGGTGTTAAAATGAACATCTAAAGACGAAAGATAGAACAAAGTTCTGCTGTCACCTCGGTGAAGAAGGGTTGACATCCTGCCGAGATGTAGAGTAAGACGACTTTTTGATTATGACGATAGCCATAAAAGAAGAGTTTTATTGTGTTGTGAGGCATGATAAGAAGACTGAAAAACCAGTCAACGTCAATCTATAGTGCTAGCATTTGATGCCACAAAAGGTACTCGATTATGAGACTGGGCAATAGACGCTCCAGTGGAGAATAACCCAACAGAAGCTTAGGCTGATTACCGTAGTGGAGTTGGGAAAATCAACAACCAGTTGCGTTGGGATGCAAAAGAAATTTTGCTATAATCATAGTTCGAGGTGCGAGTAGCTGATAGACGCTCAAGTATACTTAAAAAAGTAGATGATAACTTCTGAAAGTCCGGTGAGCGTTGATGGTAATCAATCCATCTCATGGTTCGCGGGGAACTCCCTCGTTGGGTGCGTTGCTTAGGGTCGCTCCCGAAGGCACAGGCGCATTCACATGGTGACTGAATATTGCGGAAATCATTTGCAGGTACAGCGAAGGCTGGACAGCAGGACTTTGTTCTGCATTTCGTTTAATTAAAGCGAGGTTTTGAGGTGCGTAATACACCTGAATATATCAAAAGTAAATTATGTAATGAAATTGTTTCAAATGAAACAGAGATGCGTATGCAACCAATCTGTTTCAGCGAACGAATGATGAATAAACTTCTCACGAGAGGTGGAGATAATGCGATTCTCGAACTCTCTCAAGGAGAAGTTTATTATGATAGAGAGATTCCTAAGAAGAATCATTGTTATTACATTGCTGAACCGTTCTTAAAAAAATATAATATTGATATCAATGGCATGTATATTCCTAGTCATATTATTTATCAAGCTGACGGAAGCGAGAGACAATATGATGGAGAGTTTGATTCAGATCCGGATACCTCTCAATTAAAATCAGAAGCATTTGCGTCGCAGGCAATGCTTGAAAAAGAAGCTCGTTTGTTTATAAAAGTTCGGCAGTGCAGATACCGGACTTTTAAGTCGTTATCTCTTGGCGAGATATTGCATGACAACACATACGAGCTAAAAAAATACTCAAGAGTTTTACTTTTGACTTTTGATGTGGTCACAAAACAGGACGCTTTGCAACGATGTGCAGAAGTAGAATGGGAAGAATTCTACGAAAATTATATGTGAAGGGGTTGCGATAACATTAAAGTTATCAATGAAAGTTATGAAATTTTAACTCCAATCTCTCCGGGTGGTTCTAAAGAACTCAAATTGATTGAGCTTGCTGCTCGCACGTGCTATAAGAGCGAAGGGCGTATTTCCGAGGATGATTCTTCAGCAAAGACATTGGTTCGTTCTCTCATCAAGAGAGGACATGAAGCAATGTTAGAACACAGCATATTGTCTGTACGCTTCGCTATCGACAGAGGAGTTAGTCACGAGGTTGTTCGTCACAGACTCGCTTCTTTTGCACATGAAAGCACACGATACTGCAATTACTCTGGAGACAAATTTGGCAATGAGATTACCGTAATTAACATTGAGAATGGTATCTCAAAGGACACAAAAATGCGAGACTTACCAATTCAGCAAGTCTTACAAATCATTACTGAATGGTATCGGGCTATGTTCGATGCCGAAAAACATTACCTGAAGATGATTGAGCTTGGCGCTACTCCTCAGATTGCTCGCGGTGCATTACCGTTATCCACCAAAGGTGACTTGGTTGTCACAGCAAATTATCGTGAATGGCGGAATATCTTTAAATTAAGAACTGATATTGCAGCTCATCCTCAGATGAGAGTAATCATGGATGAATTGTTGCTGGACTTAAAAGAACAGTTGCCAATTATTTTTGATGATATTGAGTGGGATGCATCATGACAGAAGTTATTAAAAGAGATGGTACACTTCAGTCATTTGACAAACAGAAAATTGTCGATTCAATCAACAAGGCATTTATAGAAACAAGACATGTATTAGATGAGGATACTTCTAAACTATCTGCATCTATCGCAGACGGAATTTCTACAAAAACAAAAACGCTCTCTGTTGAAGACATCCAAGACATTATTGTTTACAAGCTGATGGCCAGCAAATATAAAGATGTGGCAGAAGCTTACACTAATTATCGTTATCTTCATGAGCTGGCGCGTACCCAATATAAAGATTTAATGTCTGCGATCTGGGATAAGATCGGAGCAGCCAACGTTGAAAATCAAAACGCCAACGTTGACGAAAAGTCTTTTGGAGGAAGAGCAGGCGAAGTCAATCGTTTGGTTCTGAAGAAGCTGGCTTTGGATTATTGTATGCCGTTAAAGCATAAAGAAAATCATGTAAATAACGAGATTTATATCCATGATTTAGATAGCTTTGCATTAGGTATGCACAATTGTTTAAGTATTCCATTTGACGATTTGTTATCAAACGGATTCAATACCAGACAAACCGATGTCCGTCCGGCCCAGTCCTTGAGTACTGCATTTCAACTGGTAGCAGTTATCTTTCAGCTCCAGAGTTTGCAGCAATTTGGAGGCGTTTCTGCTACTCACCTTGATTGGACAATGGTTCCGTATGTGCGAAAGAGTTTTCACAAGCATTGGCTCGACGGCATGAAATATATCGCTGGAATAAAAGACTACGAAGATTCTGCGGAATACAAATACTGTTTTGCTAACAAGAAAATCAAAGATATTTCTATTGATGATGCTGTTTATCAAGTACATAGTAGTGTGTATCAATACGCTTTCGATATGACCGAAAGGGAAGCTCGGCAATCTGTAGAAGGTATGTATCATAATCTTAATACATTGCAAAGTAGAAGTGGCAACCAGCTAAACTAAAGTGGCTATTATAAGTGGAAACACTTATAAATGTATCGGGCAAAATCGGTAAAAAACTAATAATCGCATTTTAATATTTTCTGGCTTGTGCCAATATAAGAGGTGATAAATATAGGTAAAAAGATAACAGAAGAACTTTGTCAAAAAGTAATTGATTTCTACAAAACTATGCCAATGTCTTTAGATACGGTTTGCGACAAGTTTGATTTATGCACTCCTACTGTAAGTAAAATTTTAAACAAGAAGTCCATACCCCGTTGGGATAAGTTTTTAATCTATTCTCCAAACTTTCAAGAGAATTATTTTTCTGAAATCAACACGGAGTGCAAAGCGTACTTTCTTGGTTTACTATTAACGGATGGAAATATTTTTGATAAATATAAATCTAAAACGCATCCTCCAAATATTAATTTAACATTGCAGACCGGGGATGTGTATATATTAGAAGCTCTCCGGAGCGAATTGTGTGTCAATAAGAAGATATCACAAGACGGAAGGGGCTGTTTTCAGTTTGCTGTCTTTTCAAAACGCATGGCTGATGATTTGAGTAGATATGGAGTTGTTCCCAATAAGTCTCTCACTGTTCAATTCCCTAAAAATCTTCCTTCGGATTTATATCGACATTTTATTAGAGGGGTTTTTGATGGGGACGGAAGTGTTTCGTTTTACGCGCGACCGAACCGAAAGGTCCACACAAAAGCTGTTAGATTTTGTAGCGGATCACATCAGTTTTTGATTGATTTGATTTCTTTTCTAGCATTAGATGCCGGACTATCCTCGTTGAACACATACCAAGACAAGACAAACCTTTGGTCTGTCGCCTATAGAAGCAATAAAGATCTGGAGAATATTATTCCTTATCTTTATAATGATGCGACGATATATATGCATCGAAAAAAAGAAAAATGCGATTTAATCCTAGATGAACTTAGAAAATACCGAGATAACTAACCTTTTAAAAGAGTGTTAGTATTGTAACGCGTAGAGGATGAACCTGCGTAAAAGCAGAATATAATTCCTCCAAGAGTGTCCGACACCGTAAGTATACATACACGGTGAAAATGTACGCTGAACTGGTCTGAATTGACAGACTTAAAAGAAGGCAACTTCCAGAAGCAGAAGATAAAAAGCTTTTGCGATAACATAATTGACCGTTCACTTCTATAAACTATGGAACTTGTATTTTGCCTGAGGGTAGAATGATAATTAAAAGCTTGCTTGATTTATCCATCTCTGGCATTGGTAAAATTCATAAAACATCTGTATTCCCTTGTGGCATATTTCAATTGAAGACTGGACTCAATCGACATCCCGGAGATCCAAACTATGATTTGTTCCGCTTGGCCCTTCAGTCAACGGCAAAACGGTTGTATCCGAACTATGCAAATGTAGATTGGTCAGGTAACACGGGGTACGATGAGAATGACCCAAAAACATATTTTTCAACAATGGGTAAGCGAAAACTACAGCCCATTTAAAACCTTTTGAACCTCGCTAGAGGGTGTGAGAATTTATTTTCTTGCTAACGAATAGGTCTTTATTATATTTATAGCTGTTATCTAATAAAGATGAGTTCGTGCTAAGTAATCAAGTATAATAAATTTATTATACTTGATTAAAAGTGTATCGACTATCCCTGATGAGTGTATGGGTTAGGGCTGGAGATAAGCACCAGCGATGTTATAGGAAACGAAGCATCTGAAAACCGAAGCGGAAGGCTGCGGAGAAATCCTGCGGAAGCATAAATGAATTAACATTTAGTAGAACACATAGTCAGTGCTATTGGTGACAATAGATTAAAACGTGTAGAACAGCTAATGGCTGGGACATAAATGGTCTTGGTCAATTAAAAGATGGTCGCGGAAACATTTGTCCAGTTACAATTATTTTACCGACGTTGGCGGCAGAAGTAAAAGAGAACACCGACAATGATGATTTTGTAGAGGCATTTATGACTCTATTGGATACTAAAATCCATGAAGCAAAAGATATGTTGCTCTATCGGTTTGATTATATTTGTTCTCAAGATCCGAACGCTGCAAAATTTATGTACGAGAATAATGTCATGGCAGGATATGACGGAAAAGATATACGCTCTGCATTGAAACACGGAACGCTTGCTCTTGGAATGTTAGGTCTTGCTGAAACATTGCAGCTCTTAATTGGATGCGATCATACCACCCCAGAAGGTATGGTGTTAGCAAAACGCATTTGCTCCTTGTATAAAGAACGTTGCGCAGAATTTAAGGAAGAATATCAATTAAACTTTGGTGTTTACTTTACTCCTGCTGAAAACGTATGCTATACAGCAATGAAGAAATTTAAAGAGAAATATGGCATCATTCCCAACGTTTCCGATAAAGACTTCTTCACAAATAGTATGCACGTACCAGTTTGGAAAGAGATTGATCCGTTTGAAAAGATTGATTTAGAGTCACAGCTTACTGGGTACTCAAGTGCTGGCTGCATCACTTATGTAGAACTTGAAGGAGCAGTTATTCACAATATTGATTCTTTGGAAACAATCGTAAATTACGCTATGGATAAAGACATTCCGTACTTTGCAATCAATGTTCCAAATGATACATGTTTGAGATGTGGATATACTGGTGAGTTCAATGACTCTTGCCCTGTGTGTGGCAGTCATGATATCCAGCAACTCAGACGAGTGACGGGATACTTGACTGGAGATTACAAGACGGCTTTTAATTTAGGTAAGCAGCAAGAAGTTGCAATGCGTGTTAAGCATAACAGATATATGCACCGATGAACTATTTAAAAATAGACAATTCTTCTTTTGTTGATGGCTATGGAGTACGAACTGTCCTGTGGGTTGCGGGTTGTAGTCTACATTGCAAACACTGTTGGAACCCAGAGTCGTGGGACTTTCATGCAGGAAAGATTTTTGACAATGAAGCGAAAGAACAATTATACAACTCTGTTTCAAAACCTTGGATTGCGGGTTTGACTTTGAGTGGAGGACATCCGCTAGATACCGCTAATATTAAAACTGTCTACGAACTATTAACAGATTTTAAGTCGCGATTTCCCGAAAAGAATGTTTGGCTATATACAGGTTTTGAGTTAAGTCCTCATCATTTTAATTCGCAATCTTCTGGTTTAATTACAAGAACATTAGCTTTATGTGATGTTGTTGTTGATGGTCCATTTGACTACAACAAGAGGGACATTGCATTAGCATTCAGAGGGTCTTCCAATCAGCGCTTGATTGATGTCCATGCAAGCCGCCAACAAAAAAGAATTGTATTGTTAGATAAGGAATAAAAGGATATGAAAATCAAAATTAAGTACTTTGCCAAAGGCATTGAAGAGATTAAAAAGATCCCGAAGGGAGATTGGGTAGATCTCCGCGCCGCCGAAACAGTGACAATGAAGTCTGGAGATTTTGCTCTCATTCCTCTCGGAGTAGGAATGATTCTGCCAGAAGGGTATGAGGCCCATATTGTTCCGCGCAGCAGCACTTTTAAGAACTTTGGCGTGATTCAAACAAATCATATGGGTGTCATTGATAACTCTTACTCAGGCGATCATGATGAGTGGAAGTTCCCGGCTCTTGCTATGAGAGATACTGTTATCCACAAAGGAGAACGCATCTGTCAGTTCCGGATTGTAAAAGTCCAGCCTAAGTTGAGATTCGAAAAAGTAAATCATTTAAACAATACGAATCGTGGAGGCTTTGGGAGTACGGGAACAAAGTGATCCGCAGTGAAGAACGAATCCTTTTTGACTCGTATCTCAAAAATAACAAAGAGTTTGAAGAGTTTGCTGCAACGTTTGGCATCACAAATCTATATAAAGATTCCAACTTGCAGCAGCTCCAGCAAGCTCTCTATTTAGGATTGCGCTTTTGTTCAGACCGTCAGTCAGCAGATGCTACTGATTGTCTTGGCGATCAGTGGGAACTTAAATCATTGAATATAGGCAATAGCCATAAGGGATTTTCGACAGCAAATCCTATGACTCAAAATATCATTGACCGTTATCGCAAAAGCAATTTTGCGTTTTCAATCTATAACGGCACTACACTAACTAAGATTTATGTTACGTCGGCAGAAGACTTAGAATGTTATTTTGAACGCTGGGAAAATGATCTGCAAAAGGGGAAGGTCTTAAACAATCCCAACATCTCTTTGGCTCATGTAATTAAAACAGGAATCAAAGTTTATGACTGTGAATTATCAATGTATGTAGACGATCCTGTTCTCGCACTATACAAACGAAAGGGGTTGTTGCCATGAGAATGGTATATAACGCTTATATCGTTGGAACAGATGATGGTGGTTTGATGCTGCGCGGTGGTGTTGATGCTCGTGTAATTGGGCTTCATGATGAACCCACATCAAAACTCCCCGTTCTTTTTAAGAACGCTTCCGCGGCAAGGCATTGCATCCGGCGTTCTCCGAGCTTCACTTTGACTCCTTCAGCTAATGCTTACCGCAAAAGCATGAAGGGGCTAGATGGGAACCCAAAAGAATGGCTGAAAGCAATTCCTTGCACTCTAACGATTGACACTTAATTTTGAATCATGTAGCGTATGAGCACATTTGCTCATACGCTATGCCGATAGAAACAAAGGAAAGATATTTTGTACTTGAAACAAAAGGTATTTGCAGACGAACTCAAACTGATTCAAACACCTGAATTAAAAGAGTTTGCATCTGCTCTTGTAAATGAATTACCGGATTATTTTTTTGAAGTAGCTGCATCCAGTACTGGAAAATATCACAGCGAGACTTGTCTTGGCGCTGGAGGACTGGTTCGTCACACAAAAGCGGCAATTATGATTGCTCAGGATTTATTCCGAGATAAAGTATTTAATCTGTTCACGCAAGAAGAACAGGATTGTATCGTTATTGCTCTAATGTTCCACGATGGCTGGAAGCATGGACAGGCTGATTTGAATGACGCAAATTTTTCAAAGTATACACGATTTGAACATCCAATCGTAGCCGCTGATAACGTTGAAAAAGCAGCAACCAAACATAATATCGAGGAAGAATGGATTGATTTAATTACTTGTGCTATGCGTTCTCATATGGGACCGTGGACTACTAGCACTCGTTCTTCCACAACACTGCCCGTGCCGCAGTCAAACATTGAATTGTTTGTCCATCTGTGTGATTACATGGCGAGCAGAAGCTATCTTATCTATAAGTTGAGCACTCCATACGACCCGAAGAACTTTAAAGTCTCAGACGATGAATACGAAGTTCAAAACAAAATTACTCAAGTAATCAACATTTGTAGAGCTAAGGTAGAAGCAAGTTCCAACAAAGAAGCTCTTCGACAGCGATTGTTTAAGGTAATCGAAAAGCATAATGACGGTAAACGCAACACGAAAAATATAAAAGACCTGAACGTAATTAATACCATTTTGGCTGAGGTGGAACAAGTTAGTGACTGATACGATTGTTTTATTAGTAGGTAAATCCGGAACGGGCAAATCCACATTAGCCAAACGTCTTTGCAAAGATTTGTCTTGGGAAGAGGTGCAGTCTTTTACTACAAGACCGCCGCGTTCTAAGAACGAACGCGGACACATCTTTGTAGGAGATCAGGTATTCGATATCGTAGTTGAAAATGCGGTTGCTTATACCGTCTTTAATGGATATAGGTATTGTACTACTAAACAACAGATTAACAACTGCGACGTGTTTGTCGTAGATCCTGATGGTGTTGAGACCTTAAAAGAGTCTTACAAAGGAAAGAAACGTCTTTTGGTTTTTTATTTGATTGCTTCAGAAGATACTCGTCGAGAGCGAATGTTAGACCGAGGCGATTCTCCGCTTAAAGTATCTGAAAGAATTATGCATGACGAAGATGCTTTTATTGGACTGGCTCGTCTGACACCAATGGTTATCTTAGATGCAGAAAAGCCAGTAGAACAATTAGTTAAAGATGTTTGTACAGTTATGAATATTCCGCATCCAAAACGTAAAGTACGAGTCATGAAATATTGAGGTGTAGCTATGGACCCAAAATGTAGATTGTGTTCTAACTATCATGTCGAATATATTGATGAATACGTAGGCTGGGTTTGTAACGGCAGTCATCAAGCCTGTTATTTGTATCATGATGATGAGACTGATGACTCTGACGAGGATAATGAAAATGTTCAATAGAATAGATGGTTTTGCTCTTCAGGATATATCTAATCATTTAAACAGGATTGCTGAATGTTTGGAGTATTATGTAGAGAAAAGTAAAAAGGAAGTAGAGGAAGCAGTTCGAGAAAAAGAGAGGACGCAAGAATTAGTTGCTACATTAAAAGATTTAGGACTGTTTCCGGAGGATTAGTCTATGGATAAAAACAAAGAACGTTCTTACGTTTCTGATATTCAATGCCCATTCATGGTAATGCTCGTTGGCTTGCCCGGCAGCGGCAAGTCAACCGCAGCCAAAGTTTTTTCAGAGAGAAAGGATTGTGTTGTTCTCTCTTCTGATGCCATCCGAGAAGAACTGTACGGTAATGTTAATGACACTGAACATAATGCAAAGGTCTTTGAGGTACTACATCGTAGAGCGCGCGATCTACTTCGTGTTGGCACAAGTGTCTGTATTGATTCAACAAATCTGTCTAAAAAAAGACGTATTCATTTTTTGAATTCCTTAAAAAATATTAAGTGTGATAAGGTTGCCGCTGTCTGTGCTACCTCATACGAAGCGTGCTTGAGACGAAATTTAAACAGAGATAGAGTGGTCCCCGAAAAAGTAATACGAAAAATGTATACTTCTTTTGCACCTCCTCATGAGAGCGAAGGGTTTGATAAGGTTTGGTACGTTCTTGATTACAGTAATGTAGAAGAGATTGATTCTCTTTTTAACTACTTAAACCAAGTCGTAGAACCACTCCGGCGTTACAATCAACATAATGAATACCATACATTGACGCTCGGAAATCATTTGGATTATACTGCTCAGTATGTATCGAATAATCCATCTTGCAAAAACGATTTGTATTTGATTTTAGCAGCATGGTTACACGATATCGGGAAGCCATTCGTTAAAACTCGTCGCAATACAAAAGGGAAGTATGGCGGCAATTGGCATTATTACAACCATCATTGTGTGTCTGCTTATGACGCAATGGTTTTATTAGCTCCTTATACTGGATTTTATTCTCTTACCGATACCATTAATCTGATCTATTATCACATGCATCCGTATCGTGAATGGGCACAAAGCGAAAAAAGAAAACAAAAAGACTTAGAATTACTAGGGTCTGACTTTGTTGAGAGAGTATATGCCTTACACGAAGCAGACAAAGCCGCTCATTGAGCGAAATAAAAGAGAGATTTTATGTTTGTAAAATAGGGGAATTCCATGTGTTACTATTGTGATATTAACAATTACACCGGTTATCCGAGTGGAATCGTTGGACTGACTATTGAAGAAGGTATGTATGATGATTTGGCTTTTGAGTACAACGCCTCTGATGGCAGCATAGACCTAATCGCATACGGAGAATACGAAGCTCGTAAACGCATAAATTACTGTCCATTTTGCGGCAGAAAATTAAGCATATTGAAAACGGAATGATTGCATGAATCAATATAAAAAAACACCTATGTCTCAACTGATACACAGATGCAATTTGGATATTAAGAAAGTAAGAAAGTCTTTAGTGGCATCCGGAGAAGCTATGAGCAAACGACATCTGTCTGGGCCATGCGTATCTCGCAACGCTGAAGCTCTGGCCCATCTGCATCAACTGGAGCTATCACTTGAGAAGGTAGCAGCCCTCGCTCTCAAAGATGAAGAGATTGCCATTTGGTTCCGAGACAACATTGAGGATGATGATACATGACAAGGGATAGTTTAAATGAGTATCTAATGCTCGTTGATGTCTGTGGCTGTCTTCGAGATTTAGAAGCAGCCGTTCAAAACCTGAACGATTACAACAATTCGTATGGCTCTGTGAACCAGCCGTTCGTATGTATGAACAGGTTAGAGGGCAACCTGTGCGAACTGCACGATAGGTTTGAGTATGTCAAAGCTATGTGGAAACAAAGTCTCAATGATTGATAATTTTAGATTTTAGTATCAGTGCAAAAACTTTGCAAAATTAAAAATAAATGCAGTTTATTTACAGAAAAAAGTTGACAAAATTGAATATTTGAGTTATAATACAAATAGAAATCAGAAGGGTTTCTTCAACACGAAAAGAAGCGGCTGGTTGCGACAGCCGCTTCGAGAAAGGTCATTTCAGCATGACGTACAATTGCACAATAGTCATGACAATCTGACACAGTTTGGATGAGTTATTCCACATCCATTTAAGAGCTTTGGTGAGTTTACTATGTATAAGACATCATCCTTTCGTTGACCTCGTGGAGAAGAATACCTTTCTTTTTTCTATGTTAAATAACATTCTAAAAAATCTATGATTTGATCTTACCGCAACGGAGAAGCCTTGTCAAGTGTTTCCTGAAAATTTTTTAGATGTTGAAATTATGTAAGACAAAAAAGGAGATTATCATGTTTGTCGTGGAAAACAACGACGCTAAAACAGCGTTCTCAAATGTACACGCAGCGGAGCTGTTTGAAAAACAAGGCGAGTATTACATCAAACTCGATGATGAGGTAGGATTAGCAAATGGATTGTCGTGTAACGCTGTAAATATTACAGATGGCATTTTATGCTACGTAGACAAAGATACAAGAGTACGCGATTTTCCAAATTGCTTTTTGGATGTGAAAAAAGGATAGTGAAGAGAAACATCTCTATGGAGCACGATGATGAAAACAGATAAAACAATAGTTATCGAAAAAATATTGAAGAAGTCCCTGTTCGGATCAAACCCTAAACTTGCTAAAGAATATGGGGGCACTGAAGTCACTATTGGTTTCCAGCGCGACAAGCATCAAAAACAAATAGTAGATTTCATGAGTTATGATCCTAAAAATGCAATCTTCAGATGTTATGAGATAAAAGTTTCCACGTCTGATTTTCGTAGCAAGGCAATGAAGTCTTGGGTTGGTCACTTCAATTATTTGGTTTTGACTGAAGAACTCTTTGACCAACAATCTTTAGATGTTTGGAAGTCGGAGATCCCTGACTATGTGGGCATCATCGTTGTTAACATTACCGACTCTGGCAAGAAAACTATAAAGAAAGCAGCGAGAGTTAATATAAGTGATTGCCAATCCTCCACACTAAAAGATAGCTTGATCCGAACTCTATTTTATCAAAACCAAAACCCAAATTGGTATTTAAGATAAGAAGACCTCCTATGGGTAAACCATAGGAGGTCTATTTCTATATAGAGGAGGTATATTATTAATTGAACAAAATAAAGTTTTTGTTCAATTGGGAGTAGACGTTACTTATCTTTTTCCTCCTGATACGATTTCCATGTCCAGTCTTGGATTATGCAAAAATAATCATATGGAATCCCAAATAAGTCTGCTAAGACAGCGACTCTTCCTTTTGACAGATATATATCATCGTTCAATATTCCCTCTATAGTCCGTTCTGATTCATCCAATATTTTGGCTAGAATTGTTTTGCTGATGCCATGCGCTTCCATACAAGTTTGCAAGACCTTTCCAAAAGAAGCATTGTCTTGGCTCATGTTCTCACCTCCAATTCGTATTATGTAAAGCAATTAGAGATTATGGTGTCGCAGAGTATATACAAATACAACAAGATTATAACCTTTTGTGCGCGAATATTGCTCCTCCAAATACAATCCATTATCCAGAACGCTGTAGCAGCTACTATCGAGCCTGTGCCAATCACTTCCAAAATAGATTCAATCATATTTCCAAAACCTCTTTACATCAGACAAAAGATTATACTATCAAGCAAAACGACACTAGTAAGTAATCTTATGATAAGTTTTGTATGTTTTATGTTTCCTTCTCGCCCGTCTTTAATGTCTAATACTGTAGCAGTTAATACAAAGAGCATCACAATAATTTTCAAGATAAGAATTAACGACATCTTCATTTCAAAACCTCCTAATACGTCCACATTTTTTACATATGTATGTGCGCTGCCAAAAATCTTTATGCCAGAAGAGAACATCCTTTATAACATGAGTATTTTTTGCTAACTCAAATTCGTGCTTACAGAAACACATTTGGATTCGATTAATGATATTCACATTTATACCTCTTCATAGAATTTTCGAATTGATTCATGAGTAATTACCGTTTGAGTTCCTTTCGCATATGCCTCTTGATATGGCGTTGTTCGTTCTGTCGTTGCTGTTAATTGCGATGCAGTATAGTCCGCACACCTATCTACCATCCGATTAATCATTGCCTTATCTTTTTCAGCTATTTCCGAAAAGTTCTCCTCTTTATCAAAACTGGGTATATGTGCATTGCCATATAAACGATATTTTCTGTAAACGTCTGGGACTACAGGCCCGAATTTCCATGCTTGAATATCATCCGAAAAGCAAGCCTTATTTTCGTTTCCAAATACTAAAAACTGTGCCTGAATAAAATACAATATTTTTTGCAGTTTTAAGTTACTGATGATATAACTCCTTTGTTGACAGTACCATATCACATAACTAGCTACTTTTAATGCTGTATACATATGTTATTCTCTTAAACAAGTCCGTTGTAAATCGTTACAGCAAGGCATTTTTTCTCCTCGACTTCTATCAAAGACATTTCTAACACTTCAGCCTTCATAAAAATATCCGGAATCTTTTCTCTGTCCAACTCGCTGTGAATCGTCAACCAAACTGTGCTATCTTTCCCTATAATAACAATAACAGGAACTTCTGTATAACACTTCAAAATGCTCTCTAATGTCGGAGACTTTACTTCGTTGGTCATTACGTCCTTTTGAACTTTATTACAATCTTCGTGCTCCTCTTCTTTAACCTTAGGCACGACGGCATCAAGTTCAATCACTTCATGTGTGCCTTTTTTAAACATTTCTTTTAAGCTCATTGTAACCTCCAAAAATAAAAACTATCTTTTATGTGTATTTCAAAAGATATCGTGCCAAATGGCTTTTAATGTTCTCTTCCATCTGCCGTCTACATATTCAAACCCATTCCAATACAGCTTGCCGCCAATGTAGCTTACATTAGTAAACTTCCTCTTTGTGGGTGGGTTCGAAATTTCTTTCCCGTCAATAAAAATCTTGCCGTCTCTCTGTTCTAACACCATTGTTTTCTTCCTCCACGGTTACCACTAAGTCTTTTATAAAGTTTTTTAGCTCTTGGCCTTCCTGCTCATTTTGCGGATAGTTTATTTCACCAAAACTATCATCGTCCATAATGCCCATTAAAAATCCTTTAAGCGTCACTTGGTCCAACCTGTAGTCATACTCTACCTGTGTGACTATATTCAAATTCAATCCAGATACTTTCTTGCATAGTTCTGCTTGAGATACGCCGTAAACAAAAAAGTATATGTATTCTGGATCTTTTCATGAAATACAAAATCGTTTTTAATCATTTAACCATCTATTATCTAAGTAGTAAAAACCAAACACTACTGCCGCCATAAATATAATCCACGATACCCAAAATACTACAACTGAATAAGATGATTCTAGCCACTCCAACGTCTCTTCAATTCCTTTGTTCTCGTAAAAGACGGCCCCGTTTTTAATTGTCCTGTTGTTAAGATCGGCAAATAAAGTTCCTTTGTATTTTGTTTTAACTCCATAATAGTTATATCTCACAGTAGGAGACCGGTATATTGTTGTGATATACTTTTTAGATGGTAGCCAACTCCACATTCTTCTCCATATGGAGTTGCTTGAAAACTATTCTCCATCGTTCGCTCAACTATTCCTATCCATCCCATTTTGCAAACAGGCTCGGTTTCATTTGCTTTTTGATTACCAATGACTAAATCCCCTACTTCAAATTTATATGTGGGTTCATCAGTGATCTTTTTCACATCTTCACGAATAACACTCCAACAATCATCATGGAAGGCGCTTCCCTTTTCCCACTGAACCCAAACATTGTCACCATTGATTTGTACTACTGTTCCCTTCGTTCCCACCGGAGGATAGAATATAGGCAGAACATTGTGTTTAGTTTCATTTCTAAACTCTACAGTGTCTCCAACATGAAGCTCAGGGTCAATCTTGGTTGACTTGCTCTCAGGCTCGGTGTCCTCAACCACCTTACCCTCAATGTCTTCGTAATACCATGTCCAACCATGCCCACAATTCTCTCCAAAGTCCTCTTCCATCCGGTAGATGTACTCGGAGACATCTTTTCTAATGGTCATGACTTTACCAAGCCATTTATCCACTCTACCGTCCGAACTGTGAGTGCCGCGCCACTTATCAACAATCTTAACTTTATCTCCAACTTCATAGAAGTCTTGTTTTACAACCTTGATGTTATTATCGGTCTTTTGGTCGGCAGTGTGACAGTTATCACTCTTCCATGTTAATCGGAGAGGTTTCACGCAACTCTTACCAATAAAATGTAATTCTCCAAAAGTGTCATACCCTGCTTTCCATGAAACAAGATATCCATTCCAAAACACTTGTTTAACAACTCCATATGCTCCGTCAGGTACACACACACCTTCGGGGCCTATACGCAGAACATATGTTTCAACCTGTGTATAATCGTTTTTTTTGCGTCCATTTTCATCAGTTCTATTGGATAAACGCAAGTTTTTAACTGCTGCGGCTTGCTATCCTCACTAATCCACCAATCCACTACTACTGTTCCATCGTTATAGATTTTAATTACTTCTCCTAGTTGATGCTTGTCCGGACAAACTCTGTAGTCTGATATATTGGCAAATTTGCTACCAATATACATCACTACATCTCCCACGCACAATGGTGCTGCATCACAACACTCGCCTACTAGATCTTCCATCCAAGTCATTAATTCATCTCTATCAGACATTTTATCCTCGTGGTTCTTGCCGCAGTAATTATCGTACAGCACAGTCCCTTCGCCAAGAAGTTTATCGCCAAATGTACACATAACAGAGATATCATTGTTTTGGTTGATTTCAAAAACAATCTTTTTAGTCGGTCCGCTCATTGTCATTCTCCTTTTACGTCTTTCGAAACAATCTCAACCTTATATCCTAGCTTTTCTTCTATCTCCTCGACAGTCATCCTGTATACCGCTGGTTTAATCAATTCGTCCATATATACAACGTCGTCAAATTTTTTACGTTTTGAAGTATATACAGATCCTTTATATAAATGCAATACGTCGTCTAGGTAAATGTATGGCGTGTTTCCAAAATGCACCGTAGGTTCAACGAGTGTGTCGAGTCCCGATTGAGGTATAGATAGTTCCGGCATTCTGTACAATGTTTGAGGAAGAGCAACCTTTGGGTATATTCTATGATGCACTCCTTTTTTATCCTCATATTCGTATACTAACTTCATAAACCACTCATTTGAATCTTCTGATTCTTTATAAACGTAGACATCTTTTAATCCCATAATTAACCTCCTTTTGTGTTTACTTTGCATGGTATTACCTGCTGATCCGGAACGTCTTGCTCCACTTACCTGCTTTGTCATTTTTATAGGTAGCTCGCACTCTAACATAATACGTATTGCCCTTTTTGAAGGTGGCCATTCCACCTTTTGCAGTTACATGATTTTGTAATTTGCCAACCGAGCAACGATATGCGCCATTAAACTTTTTAGAACTACTGTATTCTACTTGATATCCAGAGGCTTTCGATTTCGACTTCCAACTGACTTTCAAATATCCCCACTCATAATTCTGAAAATAACAATCAACTCCCTTAATAGAAGTCTTATTTCCAGAAGCAGGCTCATTATCTACGAAGTCAGCACTCTGATAATTGACATACTTAAAATCACCCTTATCTAAAATGAGTGCTGGAGTAATCGCCATAGCCGATACGGACATCACAACTGTCAAGATAAATGCAGTAATAATTTTTTTCATTCCGACTCTCCTCTCATGTTGTTCAGCTTCGAAAAGAGTCTTCTTGTAGCAACCATTGTTCCGCGCTGCAAATCAAATTCATCATCTTTGTGACACTTGGCAATTCCTTTTGCAATCAGTTGCCCTTCCTCAAAGTACCTAGCCACAACTCTTCTGCCCTGTCTGTCTACTCTCAATCCTTCATACAGTTCGCGAACTGGAATAACAGAATCTCTTTTGTAAATCTTACACTGAATATGTTTTGGATCGTATGTTCCAGTGAGCCAGACAGTATCATCTTCATCATCATGTAAAATCATGACTCCTTTGTAACCTTTGTTAATACCTTTAATTACTTTTGCTGTTTCCAAAAAGTTCAAATTACTCATGCTCTGTTTCCTCCGTCACAAGTTCCCAAGCAAAAAGGTCTACTAACACCCAAATCATAAGCCCAACACAAGCTCCAATGCACATCATATTATGCGCAATTCCTTGAGTATTGCCCGATTGAATCATACTAACCACTGCCATAATTTTCGGAATTGCAGCTCCAGCAAATCCAAAAAATGCAATACCTTTTAATGCCGCAACAAGTGCGGTTAATACCTCTGCAATAATAAACGCTAATGTCTTCATTTAGTTATTCTCCTCTTGATATTCTTCTGGGGCAGTTTCATTCCAACAAACATTGCAAGTTTTCCCTATACAAGAATTTCGATATCCTTCAAAAATTTCGTTTCTGCATATTGTAAAAGTTCCGGTATGCAAATAAGCTTTGGGAAACGCTTTTAAAAACACTTCTTTATATATTAGTCTCTTTTTCAATTTCCAATTTGAAGTCCAATCATTCGTAAGTAAACAGCCTATGGTCTGTTCAAATATACAGCCGTCACAGACTTCGGATAAAAACTCACGCGACTTACAATAATCTTTGATTGTCATAGCTTCATCAGCTAATCTTTTTTGTTCGTCTTTATTCATACTGATCTCCCCATTCCGTCGTAAGGATGGTGTCTACAGCGCTCATCAGAACGCAAAGATCTCGCGCAGACATGTCAGTCTCATCTAAGTAGTTAGCAAAATATTTTCCTTTGCAAACTGTACACAACAAATCAGCTAGTTGAAAAAGTTCGCGTTGCGTTAGAGTTATAGGCACGTCATAAGTTGTATCCGGACTGTTATTAGTATAGTTAATAAAGGTGCCTTCCATATGCCCTCCTCAAAACATGTATGGTCTAAAATGTTTTGCACTTCTCCAAATCCACTGCCCATCCTTATAAATCAAAAATTTAGGATAGCCACATTTATCCGTGCTCACGGCAAACACTTGGACTTCGGTAGAAGTCTTCTTTTCTATGAGAAACATTTTGACACCTCACAGTTTCAGTTCAGCGTTATTGTATTTGATAACGATATCTTCATCTTTTACTCTTCCCAATTGACCAGTATCTAAGTTGGCTACAAGTCTGTCTGGAGAATTAGTTTTTATCCAATATGCGTCTTGAAATTCAAATACATCGCCACTATACAAGACATTAAAATGACACGTAATATGAGACTTAGTACTCTTGGGGTCAAGCCACACATCAACATCATTTTCGAGAAATGTTACTCCGTCAGGATCTTGCTCATTGAGAACAGCGCAATTTCCGCCAAGCATTTGCATTTGAAATCTAGTATCCCAAGCTCCCGTTCTTCTATAATGGCGTCCATTATATTCGAATACTGCTCCGGGGATAAGGTCTCCAAATTTCTTTCTAACCAACTTTATCTTATTCGTCTTCATCTTCACACCTCTTGATGTACATGACATTCATCATAGGGATCATCATATCGACTTTCTCTTTGTTGTCTTCATCAAACAAAACATAATTATCTTTGATTACTTCGACATCAGAGCAGCAAAACGTTTTCTTGAATAAGGCATCAATGAATTTTACTTTGACTTTCATCTATCTCAAACTCCCTTCAGATACTGATACATTTCTTCCGCGCTATCCAGCAGCGGAGAATATCTATTTGTGCTGCATGAATTACGAGCAAACTCTTGCTTGACTGCATCTACATACATAGAGGCAGAAGTCATCTCTCCATCCTGTCCATCGTCACCCATGTAAAACTGAGACCATGCTTCTGGAGTCATCACACTCTGCACTTCCAACTGAGATATGGCCAGATTGTCAAAGCTAATAACAGAGAACCATTTGTCCTTAATTAATGTTGGCAACATAGTCTTCAACGTTTCAGATGCAGAAATAATGTTGTCTGCTTCCTGCTCAAACAGATTCGCTCCTCTGCGGAATTGTTTGTATCCAAGAATTAAAACCTTTAGATTCTTATGCTTTAATTTCTCAATTGTACTAAAAGGAGTATAACCATTAATAATATGCAAAACTGCATTAGGAAACTTCTGAACTGTCTGAATAAATTCATCAGTCGATTCCTCATTTGTTACGGAGATTCCTACTCCATAAATTAATCTATGGTCAACCAAACTCTTTATAAAGGTTCGGTATTCATAAAAATGTTTCTGATGTACCGTCATTGACGGAACAAGTTGTAGCTTCTTACACTTCTCTAAGAACGGCACAAGGGACGGATGTTCTAATGGGTTGCCTCCACCGATAGCTAGCTCTGTATATGGATGCAGATTCTCAATAAATTTGAGGTTCATAATATCCCCAAGCTTGCCGTTCGGTGTGCTGTTCTCATGACACATCGGGCAACCCATATCGCACCGATCACAGATTTTCAAATCCATACTCTCTGGAAAATCTGCTTCAAAATAATTTAAGTCATTTTCCCTGACTTTTGTTCCGTCTTCAAATAACGTAACTTTGTAATTTCCGTTTCGATATTTTCCAATCATAGCTACCTCTCTTACTTAGCCATCGTATCCGTATTCACCGAACACGACAATATGTTCTCCTTCCGGTGTTTCGTATTCACTCATATAACATTCCAACCAATATCTCTCGCCATAGTCCTCGTAAGTAAGATAACCGTACTCTTTGATCTCAGCTAGGAATTTTTCATAGTCAACCTCTCTAAGTTCCTTCAATTCATTCGCACAACCATATTTAACTCCATCAATTTTCTTGAACATATCATCAACTGACATCAGTTTTTCCGAATAGCGATTCCAAACAAAATCTCCCTTCTTCCATTTATCGTATTCATCCTGAGTGCAAATAGTGATTGAATGTGTACTCGAACTATTTGTCTCAAACACTCCTGCTCTGACCTGTCTCATAATTCCACCTCATAATGTCTTTCAAAATCGTCCATATGCAAAATTCCTGCATCTTTTAATTTGTGAACGTAACAATTATTATCGTCATCAATCCACAAAACATATTTGCGATTCATTAAGAATTCCTCATAATCAATATCTTCTGCGATAAAAAAATCTTGAAGCATTTTTTGACTCTGATGGTCAATTAACGAATATCGCTCATATTCGGTAAGACTGTTAGGATCATCCCACGGTTCCAAAACAATATTAAAATGTTTGTCTTTTTCAAAGAAACTTTCTGCAAAATACACGATTTTCGCCACTTTGCTATCATTGTCCGCACATAAATATACTGCCAACACATATCGCAACTTGTCCGAAAAGCTATCATACACATCAAAACCCCAGCCGAATTCAAGTCGATATGACCAAATTCGATAGAGTCCGTTATTGTATTTTGCAGATCGCCATAATTCTTCTCTAACTTCTTCTTCTGTGTAATAGTCATCCTGCTTTCTGATTGAAACAGAATGGCTACTCGAAGAGTTTGTTTCGAATACTTCACGTCTGATTTGAATCATTTACATTCCCTCCTCAAAAAAAGTATTAACTTTATCATTACAATGTAAAATTCCCGATAGCTTACCGGTTCATTATTGTCAATCCAATATGATCCGGGCACAAAAGCAGCGTATTCAAGGGCAAGATTTCTATCAACACCCTTAGACATTAATAATTTTACAAATCGTTTTCTAGTCATAAAACCACCCTACGAGAAACGTTCCTTCGTGTTTTGTCCAGTGTATGTTCTTCATGTATAATAATGCATTGCGCCATCCATATATATATATACGTTAGCCCCGGATGTATTTTTTGCATGAAGCATTCTCAACACCACATCTTTACGTTGCATCAAAACGTAGTTACAAAACGCCTCATATTCTTTTGGATCTTGCTCCGGAAACATGAGACTCTTCCGTTTGACTAACTGTCCGATTTGTTTGCTACTAGCTTCTTCTTAGCTTACCAATATTAAATCTCGCAAAATGCTCTACTTCATTTCTAGTATATCCTTCTGCCATCAGTTTCTTTGTAAATCTTTTTCTGGTCATAAGACGTGTTCCTTTTCATAAGGTATATTTTTCAAGATATGCACAATGACATCCACCGTCCAGCCGTTGCCTAAACATTTGTATCGTTGTGGTTCACTGATTCCTTCTGTGTATCCGTCAGGCAACGTCTGAAGCCTCTCACATTCTACGGGTGTTAATTTTCGTATATATCCGTCACATAAAACTCCATGCTTATCGCAAGTCGTTAAAGCGTATGACTTTTTCCCGTCGTTAAATCGCTGTCCGGCTTGTCGTTTGACTTCCCTATCAGGTGTTAAGCATCCAAACAAGTATTGTCCCATTTTTGCAGCGCCACCGCCCGCTTCACCTAAGAGTGTTACTGACTTCCCATGTATGGAATAAACTCTATTTGCTTGACTGTCCGTGCCAAAATATCCGATTTTCCCAGCGGCAGTTTCTCTTTCTAGGATATTCAACGTTTTTGTGATCGGTATTTTGTACGGTTCTAACCCCTCCTCGAAATTCGCTTCGTTCTCATGCACAATACCTGCGAGCATAATGCCTTTATCGGATGGTTGTGCGACGTTCGGTATGTTCGTCCAGTATAACCGTTTCCGTCTTTGCGCAGACACTTGACTTGAGTTGATCTCTATCGGACATATACCCAGACGATTTGAAATTACGTCTGAGAATTCTTTTTTCATCTTAACATTTTCCAACAAAAAGAATTTTGGCTTGACTTCTTTGAGCGCTCGTTCAAATTCAAAAAATAGTTTGCTTCGAGGGTCTTCAAAATTTAATTGCTTGCCAGCAAGACTAAAACCTTGGCACGGGCTACCGCCAATCAACAAATCAAAACCTCTGTACTGGGTAAAATCCGCTCCAACAACAGTGCCACACTGTTCTATATCTGACCAATTCTTCTTACTGATTGAAATTGCATTTTTATCAATCTCATAAGCAACATAACGTTCAACAGAAATCCCCGCGCGTTCAAGAGCGACACGACCACAACTGATTCCATCAAATAAACTTAATACTTTTATTTTAATTCCTTCTTTTGTTTTATGTTCATTTACAATTAAATTAGAGATAGTGCGCGATACTAAATAAAACAAGGTTTTTATTTAGATTTTTCTCAAAGTTATTAGACATTTTTCCTTGATGTGTTCAATATTTCTATGTCCTCATTGAGCCAATTTATGGCGTCTTCTACCGCGTCTTCCTCAAAATAATACTTACCTCCAGACGGAGAGGTGTATATGTCCTCATATCCATCATCTCTGTCATAAAAGGTCTCGCAACGAACAAGCATAGGGGCCAAATCTTCTGCTGAGTATGTTTTAATCTTTTCAAGATTCGTCATATCTGACCTCCGTATTTAACCAATCCAGCGTAGCTTTTACCGCATCTGCTCTTGAATCATATCTTTTTCCACACAGTGTAATATAATAATCCACTTGCCAGTCATATGGTCCACAAATGATTTCATGATAAACAAGTGCAGACGCTAAGTCTTCTACTGCCCATCCTTTGAGAACATCAAGATATGTCATTCTCAACCTCTGCGTTCAACCATTTGATTGTGTCTTCAACTTGTTGTTCGTAATTGATGCTTTCTACGGGAGCCATAGATTTATAAACCCACCACGTCTCTCCCCATTCATCAGTCTCCATTTCACCATGCACTAATAGTTCTGCAAGAACTTCTGCTGGATATTTTCTGATTGCATCAAGATTTGTCATGTTCCATTC
>CAVAGP010000002.1:50346-116270 GCA_963588175.1 Faecalibacillus sp.
CCGATTCTTTTCTTGCTCTAAAAATGCTACCATCTTATTTGCCACAGAATCGCCCACATTAGACGTTGAACGAAGCACATCAAAGTTTACGTCAAGCAGTTTATCTATCGTTCTGAGCGATCCTGACAGCCGCTTGGCTACTACTGAACCTACTCCTTCTATTCCCAGCGCACAAATAACTTTATCAAGCTTTTGATGTCTTGCATTTTCAATTCCTTGCAAAATTTCGTCTGCTTTTTTATCTGCTACGTTATCTAATGTAAGGAGCTGTTCCCTCGTCACAGTAAGAAGATCGGACGCCTCCCAGACATATCCGGCATCTACTAATTTCGAGATGATTGTTTCTCCGTAACCTTTGATATCAAAACCATTTTTAGAAACAAAATACGTCAGTATTTTCTTACGCTTTTCGGAACACATGTCATTGGTGCAAAATATTTTTGCACCAATCTTTGTTAGAGGCTTTTTGCAATATGGACACTCTGTTGGGAATGCGACTTTACCTAAGTCTCTCTTCCCTCTCTTGGTCCCTAAGATTTGAGGAATGATATCTCCAGCCTTTGATACAGACAGCTCATCACCTATATGCAAATCTAAAATATCAATGAATTCTTCGTTGTTAAGAGTTGCTTTTGAAACTGTAGTCCCACAAAGCATAACCGGATTAAACATCGCAACCGGAGTAATCACTCCCGTTCTACCCATCTGATAGTCAACATATCCCAGCTCTGTTGTCATAATCTCAGCAGGGTATTTAAAAGCAATCATCCATCGCGGATATTTATCCGTCTCTCCTAGTTCACGCTCCTTTAGAATATCATCTACTTTAATAGCAGCCCCATCAATATTGTAAGAAAAGCTATCTCTTTGCTCCCCTATCTGGAGAACTGACTGGACCGGATTTGTCGATTTAAATATCGGAACTGTTTTGAATTTGAGTTCCTTTAAAAACTTTAATGATTCTGCATGACTTTTAATTTTATAATCAAGCGCGTTCTCAAACTGAAACGCCATGAATCGAAGTTTTCTTTCTTTTACGACACGAGGATCTTTTGTCTTCAATGTTCCAGAAGCAGCATTTCGAGCATTTGCGAACCCTTGATAGGATAATAATTTAAAATCCTTCTTAGATATATAAACTTCGCCTCGAACCACCAGCTCTTCTTGGATGTCTATTTTCTTTGGAATGCCTCTAATATTCCTTGCATTCTCGGTGACATCATCACCTTGCGTTCCGTCGCCTCTTGTAGCTGCTGTTTTTAGATTACCATTTAAGTAAGTCAATTGCAATGATAATCCATCAATCTTTGGTTCAACAACAATCTTACAATCTTGCTTCTTAGTGAATTCTTCTACATCCTCAATCGTAAAGACATCTCTCATAGACTTCATTGGATACTTGTGCTTGATCGTTGCAAACCCCTTCTGATGATCTGCACCAACTTTTTTAGATGGTGAATTAGGATTGATAAGTTCCGGGTTCTTAGCTTCTAGTTCCTCTAACCGATGCATTAACGTATCGAATTCAGCGTCCGTCATGATTGGTGTATTGTTATAATAACCATCACTCGCTTTAATTAACTTTTCTGTCAATGCTTTGATTTTACTTTCTTCACTCAGGCTAATACTCATAACTGTCAATCCTTTCTGTGAATCCATGCTTTTATTTTAACATCTAAAAATCATTTAGTCAATACCTATCCAGCAAAAACTGGATAGGTATATCGACTATTTTTCGAGCGACTGTTTGTACACCTCTACAGCCTTGCGCAAATAATCCGTAGCAGCATCTGCGTCTCCCCACAATTCCGCTGGAATAATAGACTTCAATGCCTTTTTGCTTGGAGACTTAAAGGTGCGTGGTTTCTCTTCTGCTTGAGCCTTCTTCAGCAAAAATAACAAATCATCAGACACAAGAAGTTCATCTCCCTTTGCTTCTACTGTCTTTTGGATCTTTACCATATCTTCGGTCTTAACAAATCTCTTGAAGAATGCCTGTGTAGACGCTTTATCCTCATCACAGTATTTGTAGATAAAATTCCACAACACCTGCTGATTCTGTAATGTGGTTTCTTGTCCAAGTCGTGTAAGATACAAAGCTACCGGAGACATAGAGAGTGTCTTGTCATCTACCATCTCAATAATTTCAGCAATGCAATGCGCTGGAATAATCCGACGAACAGTACGTATATATGATACAGAGGTATGTGACTTTTCTGCAATCTCTTCGAGCATTTGCTTTGTGCCCGAATTTGCTCCTTGATGATTCATTGCTTTTGCCTGCATCTCAAACGCCAGTCCATATTCGGATGGTAAAAGCTCTTGTCTGCGATAAACGTTGGTATTGACATACACCAAGTCACCGTACTGAAAATCGTTTGCACTGACTTTCTCATATGAGACAACTTCTGCTTTTATTGTCTTAGACGCATCAGCATATCTCTTCAGGTTTTCGCGAGCAGCAGTTGTTCGTTGTTTGCCTTCCAGCACCTCATACTTGCCTTCTTGTATGCCAGACGGAAAAACTGTAATAGCTTTCATCTGGCCCTGTTCATACAGGCTATCAGCTAATTCAATTATTTGCTCGTGGGAGTAATCGCGAAAAATTGGTCTTCCGTTCACGTCCTCGCGGTGATACCAAATAATATCATCAAGCGGAATTTCTCGGATACTAGGCGTCTTCTTCTCAACCACTGGGGCTTCCGTATTTCCTACGAGTTTTTTTGAGATACTGCTCTTCCCTCTTAGGCTGCTCATCCTACTACCTCCAGCAATTCAGTTACAAACTGCTCATAGTCCTCTTTTACCTTATGCTTACGTCCTCGCATAAAAATATTCTGATGTGTCAAAGATGATTCACCAAGAGGAGTTTTTGCTGCACGAATCTTCGTGTTAAATACTTTGATATTCATCTCGTCAGCATACTCTTGCATATCACTGATAATCTGCTTTTCAACTCGCAATCCAGATCCTCTTGTCTCAACTCTTGTAAATAAGATTCCCGCAATCTGGAGTGCATCATTCAGCTTTTTTGTATTCTCTATTGTGTTATAGAGGTACGGTATATTTTGTACTGACATGTTGTCAGCATCTGTTGGGATAACCACATAGTCGGCGGCAGCCAATGATGCAAGCTGCAACCAGCCCAGATGAGGAGGAGTATCAATGATTACGTAATCATACTCATCGCGGACCTCATCAATGATCTCTCGTAAGACAAGCGGATCTGTATCAGCTCTGTCCATATCCCACAACTTTCGAGACCCTATAATCACATCACCAAAAGAGGTTCCTTTGATGATAGAATCTTCAATACTTAATTCTCCATCAAAGATCAGTTCAAAAAGGGTCGGATGGTCATCTGATATCTCATCAAAGGTTTCAACCATAAAGTTGCTCGAATTACACTGCGGGTCTGCATCGACAATCAGAACCTTTTTGCCTCTGCTAATCAGATTGCCTGCTGTCATAATTGCCGACGTCGTTTTTGCTACGCCACCCTTTTGGTTCGAGAATACGATTACTTTACTCATGATGATCGACCCCCTTGTCTTCTGCATAGTACTCCACAACAATTTTCCGAAGTAGATTACTTATCGTTCTCTGCTCTTCTGCCGCTTGCTTTTCTAACTTTGCCATTGTCTCATCGTCCAAAGCAACGGTCTTCCGTATCATTGCATTCACCTCCTGATACGCTTATATTACAGCATTCGTAACGAAATGTCAATAACCGTTACCGTGTATTTTTTCGTTACTCAGTAATTTTTTGTTTGTATGTTAATAACTCTGTTAATATCCTGTGTATAACCTTGTTGATAACTTCTGTTTTCGCAATGTTCACTTTCGATATTGCGGATTTCGAGCTGTCGGAAACAAGTACATATATAATACTATGATAGATATAAGACTGTGATATATAAGACTGGTTAGAGCAGATCAATCCGCGCAGCAAAAAATCTCTCAAGAAATTTCCAGAATCCTATTGACAAACCCATCAGACATCGTGTATTATTGGAGCGTGAAGATATCTATATGAAAATATATAGGCGTATTCCCAGTGCGCATATCTTCTTTTCACACAGACGCTATAAGAGTATGGTCGTATATTTAGTAAGAGGTTATAATTTATATTATAGCTTTATTAAGTTTACTCTTTTTTGATACATGTAGCACCTGTGACAACAGGTGCTTTTCTTATTTTTAGGAGCTTTATTATGGCAACAGTAATTAATCTTACAATACATCGTTTACCGCGCGGCGGCGACAATAGCTTTACGATGATTCCAAACTCAATTTTGAGAGATCCAAATATGTCTTGCAAAGCCAAGGCTGTTCTGATGTACCTATTGGGCGAAAAAGATAATTCCTATCCTCCATCCTCCAATGATGATGTTTGGACAATGACTATCAAAGGACTTACTGCGGCTTTTAAAGAGAGTGTTGGTAGTATCAAGCGATCCCTTGACGAACTTATGTCTTTGGGTTATTTGGTGCGCACCGATATTTTAAATAAGCGAAATCTGCGTGTTCGAAGCGAGTACACAATTTATGAAGAACCTATCGAGAATCCAGATGGAAAACCGTTAAAAAGATACGAAGACGAAGAATATCAGCGTAAAATTGAAACAATTAAGAAAGAAAAAGAGATTGTTGAAGAAGCTGAAAAAGAAGCTACTGAAGCCACGCTCAAGACCACAATGAATTTTGAATGGCTTGCTAATGAATATGGCTATGATGTGGCGCATGAGATCATCAAAATTGTAATGGACGCTATCTCTTCAAAGCATCGGCTCTGGTTGAATAAGTTCCCCACTCGCCCATCGGATATCGCAAAAAAAATATATGCGTTGGATTGTATTACAGTAGCGGAAGTTATTGAGAGAATCGAAGAACGGCCTAATGTTCGGAATAGGGACAAGTATATTCTTGCTTCACTTTATTCAGCAGGCAAAAAAATAAATATCCCAACTGATGATGTTGTACATTGTGTTGCGACAATGAAGCAGTTTATTTTAGCATACAAAAATAATGAACATATTGAGTGGTGGAATAAAAATAATGCCTCCCTTTCCATCTTAGAAAGCGAGGCTATACATCAATTTATTTCAGACAAATATAA
The DNA here is from genome assembly GCA_963588175.1 of Faecalibacillus sp. GTDB lineage: Bacteria > Bacillota_I > Bacilli_A > RFN20 > CAG-826 > UBA4951. Next base: position 55,466 of record CAVAGP010000002.1, read on the forward strand.
ATGGGATAATACTGCGTATAATAATATCATTTCTGTGATGCGAGGTTTTTGATTTTATCTTTAAGTAGTAAAATCCCCTCCTCGGTTCCCAGCCGAAGAGGGGCACAGACGCTCCATATTAGGAGTCATTATGACGTAATTTTTTATTACGCATATATTATAACAGCCGATCATTTATTTTGCAAGCCCTTTTGGTTAAAAAAGTTTTAAAATATTTTCGACTCCTTTTGTGCAATATTATAGTCTGAGTACTTTTGTTAATTTTAACATTAGTGGTTTGTTTTAACGACATCTATTTTCAAAATCACTTTTGTTAATTTTAACATTAGTTGTTCTGAAAAAATAAACACGCACTCTGAAATTATTTCGCGAGCTACTTTTGTTAATATTAACATTAGTTAGAGCTTGACGCACGAACCACAGATAACAAACGAAACATTTGACTTTTGTTAATTTTAACAATAGTGTAATCATACACCTCTCCCCCTGCTGTATATGACTTTTGTTAATTTTAACATTAGTGCTACGTACAAAAATTATGCTATGATTTTTGAAAACGACTTTTGTTAAAATTAACAAAAGTCGTTTTTTATTTTCAAAAGCAACAACAAGGCATAGGGAATCTGACTATTGTTAATTTTAACAAAAGCACCTCAAAATAAATTAACAGACGAAAAAGTGCTAAAAAAAGGGATAGCATACGCTATCCCTTTTCTTATGATTAAATAATGTTCACATATTTAGTTTCTTTATTCCAAGCAAGTAACCAACCAGAAGCGCAACGGACAAAAACGCTGCCGTCTTCACCGGTCTTAATGCTCTTACAAGTAATCTCAGTAGTTGCTTTCAGAGTGGCTTCCTTCGCGGACGTGCAGCACTTCTGAGTGTAAGCAGACAGATCTTTTTTAAGTTTAACATCTGCATCTTTTGAAGCTGCTGTTCTTAATTTTAAATCAGTACGAAGTTTGTACACCTTCCCTACTTCAAATTTCGGAGCAGTGTTTGATTTAACTTTAACTTGACCGTTCAAAATTTTCTTAACTTGAGATTTAAAATCAATCCATTCTTTGTTATTGGAACCACACATCTGCTGAGGACAGCTTTTCATCGTACAATCATAGTGTCTCAATACATATGTATCCACCTGACTCGCTGAAATACCGAGCTTCTTGCACATATACGCACAAACATAAGCAGCGTTGTTTTTGGTCTTTGAACTTACGCGAGAATTGCCGCTAGTACACATCTCAATACTGATTGAATTTTCGTTACGGCAATACGGATGCACATAAGACTTAGCGCCTACTGCCCACGCTCTATCTTTTAATTTTACCGATTGGATAATATGACTCTCATCAACAAAGATATGCGCAGATGCTTTTCTCCCAGATGTTCTGAAATAGTTACAATTCGCCGCAGCCGTATCTTTGACATTGCCGGTATAGTGCATAACCACATACTTCACAGTGCGGCCCGAACATGTCTCGTAGTTGCCACTAGAACAAGCAACATGCCCTATTTGGATACCGTTAATTTTTCCGTTAATCCATTGGTCAGAAATATATTTACTCATAAAACACTCCATTCATTCCAAAATAAAAAGACCGCCATTTGGCGGTCTTTTATTTACAAATAATTTTACTCTTTCGCAGAGTCAGTGTCCGAACCAATTAATTCTTGCTGGTCGTCCAGCTTGTCATGATCTTCGTTCGGTTGGTCTTTGCCAACAGCGGCTGTATCAATTTTAGCCTCTGCCAAAATGTATGTAATAATAGATACCAGCGAGACTACTGCGCCAGACACCCCGGTGATTGTGTCTCCATCCAAACCAAACGCAAGCGCCAGACCAGACACAACACCAGCAATACAAGCCCATAATTTTCTGCTTGATAATTTTTTCAAAATAACGTTCATATCAATTCCTCCGCATTTAATTTTTCAGACTCTTCTTCAAAGTCTTCATCTGAATCTTCGTTGTTGTCTTCAATTTCTTCTGACATTAATTTTTCGTTTTCCATATATTCATCATCAGGATGTACGGCAGGGAAGTCCTGTTCTACCATTTTCCCTTGCTTATTTAATATTGCGTGTTGAACACTGTTCTTCAGCATCCATAACGCACCACCAGCAGAAAGGGGAAGAGTAACTAACTCTGCAACGTTGCTCCAAATTGAAGTGTCAGCAAGTACCACCATAGAATAAATAGCAGCGCCCATCATAATTACTCCGGTGAAGAGCCAGCCAATAACCATAGCTACAACAAACAAATCAGAAAAATAACAGATAGGGGAGTTGCGAATTTTTTCTATGATCTTCTTCAATTTAAAATCTTTCTTTCTAAATTCAACAAACGCTCTTCATCTAATTGGATCTTAGCCTCTACGGCTGGCATACGCTTTGCAAAATTATTATGCTCTCGCACCTCACGTGTAAGCTCCTCAATTTTAGTGTCAGTAATAGCTTGGTGTTTTTCTAACTGCTGTTGAATTTTTGTATCTGCAATCGTTTGACTTCTCTCTAATTGCTGTGTCATTTTTTGTCCGGAGCTATAATTGCTCCAGAGTACACCAATTAGAGCAAGTACGCCGGTAATTACAGCGGCGATAATAGTTTCCATAAGTGCTCCTTGTCTAAAAATAACATTAATCATTTTAATCTAATGTGTTAAAGTATAACATATATTCAAAATATTGTTTTAAAATACAAATTAAATTTTGCTTTCATCCAGTTCGCCCGTTATTGTTCCGTCAACTGTGTAATCTTCCAAAGCTCTAATTTGATTCGCAAAAGGTTTACTCGTCGTGCTTACTGAATACTTGCTCTTCCAAGTTTCGACTACAGAAGACGGAACATAAATATACCCGTCCCTTAATCCATCTGGATTGTACGTACTATCTACTTTGCCTGTATAATGATCGCAAGTGCTTAATATGTCTCCTAAGTAAAACAATCTTGTTGTAGATCGTATGACAAATGAAACTAAAGAGTAACAATATTTAAAAGCAGTCTTATTGATCGAGTATATAGAAGAAGGAAGATCTATTGATGTTAGCGCAACAGACTCCAAAAAAGCACAGTTTTTAATCGTAGTTACAGAAGAGAGGTTTATCTTGGTCAAAGAATGACACTCCTGAACAGCGTGTTCTCCAATCGTGGTTACAGAAGGAAGATTTACCGAAGTCAGAGAAGTACACTTCTGAAAAGCATAATCTCCAATCGTGGTTACAGAAGGAAGATCTACCGAAGCCAGAGAAGTACAATTGCTAAAACTATCATAGCCAATGTAATCAACAGAAGGAAAACTTTCTGGAGTCAGAGAAGCTAAAGAAATGCAATTTTGAAAAGTTTCAAGCATAATCTTAGTTGTAGCAGGAAGGTTTATCGAAGTTAAAGAGGTGCAGCCTCGGAATGCTCCGCGGTCAACCGAAGTCACGAGAGGAAGGTCTATTGAAGTTAAAGAGGAGCAGTTTTGAAAGCCTCCGTCAATCTCAGTAACAGAAGGGAAAATTTCTGAAGTCAGAGCTGTTAGAGGAGTGCTGCCACCAAAACCACAAATCTTAGTTGCAACAGGAAGGTTTATTTCAGTCAAAGAGGTACAGTTATCAAAAGCACCGACATCTGTTGCAACAGGAAGGTTTATTTCAGTCAAAGAGGTACAGCTATCAAAACCACGAATCTTAGTTGCAACAGGAAGGTTTATTTCAGTCAAAGAGGTACAGTTATTAAAACCACCGACATCTGTTGCAACAGGAAGGTTTATTTCAGTCAAAGAGGTACAGTTATCAAAAGCAGACGAATCAATTTTAATTGCAGAAGGAAGACTTATCGAAGTTAAAGAAGAACATTCATTGAAAGCATCCGAATGAACCATAGTTACAGAAGGAAACTCTATTGATATGAGAGAAGTGCAGGTTTGAAAACCATATCTTCCGATTTCAGTTGCAACCGGAAGATTTACTGAAATCAGAGAAGTGCAGCTTTGAAAACCCCATTGTCCGATTTCAGTGGCAACCGGAAGATTTACTGAAATCAGAGAAGAACAGCTATGAAACGCACTATCTTTGATACTAGTCACAAGCGGAAAATCTATTGAAGTCAGAGCAGTACAATTCCGAAAAGCATCCTCTCTAATTTCAGTGGCAACCGGAAGATTTACTGAAGTTAGGGAGGAACAATCTTTAAATGCATATTTTCCGATACTAGTAGCAAGAGGAAGTGTTATTGTAGATAGAGCAGCACAACCCTGAAAAGCATAGTCTCCGATTTTAATTGCAGAAGGAAGACTTACCATGGCCAAAACAGTACAATCTTTAAATGCATTCTTTTCAACAACAATTGCAAAAGGGCGACTTATCTCAGTTAAAGAGCTTTTGTTGGAAACACCTTTGACAGTAGTTTCAAAAAGTTCTTCTGGAAGATAACTGTGAAGATAACTGTTAAGATAATCAACGTAGTTGTTTGCTTGCACAGCTAATGTTCTCGCAATATTATCTGTCATAATTTATCACAACCATTCTGCATATTCGGCATCATAAAAATATAGTTGTCGTGTGTCAATTTCAAAATAAGAAGAACCGTTTGGAATGCTCATCCCCTCGAATTCTTCAATTGGTTTTTCGTCTCCAGATGTGCCATATAGTTCCATCACATTTTCATTCGTATGTTGACCATATGCGCTTAAAGTTACAGCCATTAAATCACTCCTTGCTATTGTCTTGTACAAACATAAAGTTAAGAATGCGCATCTCGGCGAGGCTCATCGGAATAGAGAACTCCGACAGCGGAATCTTTGTGATTGTAATTTCGTTTTCAATTTTTAAATATTCTTCAATTTTCGAAACTACATTTGTATACTCCTCTGCGAATTCACTCTTACACATCCAAGAACCATCTTCCGCTTTGAAGAATGCTTCCTTCTGCTGAAGGGGAGAGAGGAGCTTTTCTCGCTGTGAATCAAACCGAGATACGATAGTCTCCATTGCATCTATGTTTGCGTATAAATTCCAAGCCACCTGAGCAGGCAGCTTTACACTTTCATTGCAAATAAAAAGGAGGCCCTCATGGGCCTCCAAAATCTGTTTGGTTGTTAATGTCATATAATCCTTTCTTTCAATTCAGAAACTGTTTTTTGCAGTTCTTCAATTTGTCTATGCTGTTCCTGTATCAATGCTAACATCGGAGGGACGATATATCGTTCGGACCAGTTGACTATTTCACCTGAATCATAGTCAGCCGCAACAGGATATTTTTCTGCTACTTCCTCAGCGATCAATCCTATAACATTCTGATTATACCGATGGTCTTCTTCAGACAGATAGTCTTCATTAAATTTATACTGTCTCACTGGGATATCGTACAACTTGTGAGGATCAAGAACTTCATCACAAACAGAAGTTATATCATGCTTAAATTTAGCCGACGAACCAGAAGTCTTACCAATTCGACCATTGCTATTTATAAACATATTAGGACTCGACGAGAATTCTGCTGTCTTACCGTTAGCATAATAATCGCAATAAAAATGTTCTGCATGAACAGTAGAACTCGTAGTTATTCTTTGAGACATGCTATCGAAATCAAATGGTCTCAAGTAACCATTTACTGTCATACCAAGTGCATTCGTAGATGTTGTTTTCTTACGACTACCAGAGTATTTCAATTCATTGACAATCTCAATATAACTATATGTAGTTCCATTATTTGCAGTATATTTTTTGCCGCGAGAAGCTACGATCTTGTCAGTATAAACTCCGTATGCGTGTAGGTTGCCAGATGTCTTGAGACCAACGTTTTTACCACGTCCTGTTTTCAAATCATCAAATAAGAAGCCGTAATTATCATACTGAGAACTTTCACCGTCGGTATCTGTCATTTCAGGATCAGAAGTTCCAGTCTGAGAAGTGTCATCGTCTGAATTCAAAGAAGATTCGCCATACGACGAATCGCGTAATTCGCCTACATCTAAACGGAATCCTCCATAATTCATTGCCAGAGCATACTTAGTAGAATCGGAACTTCTTCCAAAAGTAAGAGAGTTATAAGCATGAATGTCATTAGCAAAAATTTTGTCGGCAAGCAGTTCTGCAACTTCTACTTTCAAAGCGCTGATAGTTCCAGCCGTAATAGCCCCACCGTTGATCATAACACCATCTTTGTCTACAGAAGACAACGAAGACATATATTCAAGATAATTATCTGAAGTTTCGCCTACAACTGGAATTACTCTTTCGATCAATGGTATGGAATAAGTGTCTGTATTGCTAGTATAAGAATTGTAACATACAATACGATAGGCTGACGCATTTAATGTTGCATCAAAAGTAACATCTACATAGTTGCGCGAACTCGTTGAGTGAGTTACTGTATTCCATGTATTGCCGCCATCGGTAGTATAATCTACACAAGCGTAACTAAATATTCTGGTTGTAGACCCGTTTGAAATATAACACGGACGCAATGCTGATAATGTTGTGATATTATAGGCTCCGGCGCTATCTATAATGATACAAGAAGGGATTGCTTCTCCGCTGGAAGTCAATATATCAAACTGAGAATATTGCACTCCAGTAGAACGAGTGTAAACTGTGTATATCGCCTTACTACCTCCGCAGTACGTGTTCTCAGTACTCTTCTTCCACATATATGTACCCGTAGTAGGCTTTTCTTCAGACCATGTTGCAGTAGTCGTATAAGACGTATAGCTACTTGAAGAAGTATACAGAGGTACGGATGTAGAAATTACTTTATCAACACTAACAACGGAATTCTTTGAAATAACAAGACCATTAGTCGTATCATACGTCATCGTGCCATTGCCAACATTCAAACTGCTAGATGCAATAGCTCCCGAAACGGAAACATTACCAGAACTATCTACAGTAAAATTCTTTGTTCGAATCTCTCCGGTCGTTAAGAATATCTTTGTTCCGGCAGTGGCTTTATTATTAGATTCAGCATAATTGTCAGATTGAATATAATCTCCGATAAACTTATGAGACGTGATCTCACTAGCAACTATCTTGTCCGCCGTAATTGTCTTAGCTGCAATCTTATTGCCTGTAATTGTATTACCAGAGATTTTATCTCCAGTAATTGTATTAGCTGCAATCTGGTTTGCAGTAATAGAGCCAGTATAAATCTTTGCACCATCTATCAGAGTGGTATCATTGTCAGAACACCATTGCGCCTGTAATGCGTCTGCGTCAAGAATAACAGAGACTGTAACTCTTGCCAAAGGTACGCTATTGGATGTATCAGTAGATGCGTATAATGTAGCAACAATGCTTTCAAGCTCCGTAGTAGAGCTACTAGATTTAATAGCAGGGGAGACAGAGACAGACGATTTTGTATAAGTCGTACTGTCAGTGTAAGAACCATATTTACACTGCACTAAAATCCTACCAGTATATGCTGAGCGAGCAGCGTCGCCCTTCTGCAAATAAGAAGTGAATGTAATACTGCTCGGAGAATAAGCCGTGTGCGAAATGTTTTTTGACACGCTAGAAGCGGATGCAAGTACGGAATAAACAGTAGCATCAGTACCCGCGTCGCCCGGATCACCTTTATCACCTTTGTCGCCTTTATCTCCTTTTTCTCCGGGGGTTCCCGGAGTAGCTGTAGACACAACGCTACAATCGGATATGGCTGAAGAACCATCTGAATATGTAGTCAAAGTTCTTTGCCATAAATATTCTCCGGTTTCTAATGTCGGTGATTCAGTCGTCCATTCAGCCGGTTCGTCATCTATAGATTTCGATTTACCGTACTGAATAACAACACTTACAACACTCTTAGATGTTCCAGAGCTATTTTTAAATTGGGCCGTACCGTCAATAATTAATTGTCCGCTAGAGTCTAAATATAATAAATCCGTACACGAACCATCAGATTCTTTTCGACGCACTTTGAACAGCGGAATATCATTAGAGGTTTTGCCAGTAATAACCAAACCGTTGCTGTCAATAGAGACCGAACTGTCCGGCGTGTAGAACTTAGCCTCTTCACCAAGAATAGAAGTGCCGATAATTTTCTTTGCGATAATACCGTAATCTTCTATAGTGTCGCCAGTCTCAGGGTCAATATAATTTATCTTGCCTAATGCTGTTCCAATTGTTTTCCAATTATCTGAAGTAATAGCAATTGTGCTATTAATAATCTTCATCTGTTCATTCGCATAATCCTCAGTCACAGGATCATACTTACGGAACAACATACCATTCTCCGTCCAAACTTGATCTTGGTTTGTCGCATTGTTCATAATGTTCAGATTGGCAGCATCAAGACCGCGCTCGACCCAATGGTCTACAGACTTCGTAGTGTCTTCCGCCGTAGATGCCTGCCGCTGAACAGTGCTGTAAGAACTGCTCATAGAGCTGGCTTGAGAAATAACACTCTCTAAATCAGACAATCCATTTACAGTATTTTTTACGTCAGAAAATTCTACATTTAATGTAGTTAAATCATCAAAAGATAAATCATATTGAATTAATCGAAGCTTATAAACCTTGCCGTCAATACGAATACGAATCCAGTTTCCGAGTTCAAATGAATCAAGTAACGGTTCGAATTCTTTCATGACAAGCAGGTTATTCAAAGTGCTTGAAATGGAATGCTGCAAATTAGCGCTCTTATAGATTTCCTTTTGCGCAGTCTCAAAAAACTCCATTGCTCGCGCTACAATCTGAGCGTTCGTCAGAGCATCTGAAACATAATTATCGTTGCTGTATGAGCTGTCTCTGCGATACGAACAGAACTCAGTCCAATAATCTCCAATATATTTCTTGAAATTTAATTTATCATAAATATCATTTTGCAGCTTGGTTACGGCTTGCATAGTATCTGAGATAGTGCCAGATTCAAATGTTCCATCGTCGTGTTGAATACCAATCTCATCCGCGCGAACCTTCATTTCTTTTGAAATAGCTCGTTCTTTATTATAGTAGGGGAGATAGTATGACTGATATAATTCATGCTTCGGATCGCCATAACCAGCTTCCTGCATGATGCTTAACACATCTTCTGCACACTGATAAAACATGTTCAGACTGTCATAGCAATACTTATGCAATTCATCAACAAATGCACCGGAATAAGTGTCGTCTGAAACCGTTATATCCTTTTTGAACAACCCGGTAATACTAACGTCTTTTGTATTCTCATCATTCAACGCAAGTTCAATTTTCTGCTTAATGTAATTCTCATAATCGTCATTGATATAAATAGGAGAACTTTCCGAAATTGTGATCGTTGAATACGCCACACCTTCGGTATAGTTCTCTTCGTCACCTTCGGGAATATATGAGTTTTTTACTGTCAGCTTACCGGACCAAGCATGAGTAGAAGAGTCATACTTATATTCAGATGCTGTTACATCATACCGAAAATCAACAATGGTTTTTGCCTTTGAGATAACAGCTTTTTTCGCAGCAGCCGTTGTTACAGATTCTAAATCTGCAACTGCAACCGGAGACAGGGAAGAGGATGATAACTTTGCTGCTTCTTTCGCGGCGGTCGTATCGTTCAGTGTTGCGCTCGGCATTAACTCCGATTTTAGATAATAATAAAAATCTACTGTGTTATAATACGCCAACGTTAAATTGCTGAATCCTTTAACGCTTGTATCAATTGTTTCAATCTTAGACTCTGTGTCAATCTGTTTATATTTTTGTACGAGCGTATTGTAGGTGCTGATATCTAAGCTCATCTGATAATCTTCGTTGTAGTACTTATATTGTTCATCATAAGATGAGAGCTTTTCTTGTAATCCGGAAGACATATCATCTCTGGTCTCCTGCGGGATGTGCCACAAATAATCAGAACCATTCGGATTACAACTGCGGATTGCCGCAGTCATAACGTCGTCGCCAGCAACTAAGTTGAAACAGTTCTTTACATTATCAATATCTGTTGTGTACGTAATATCTTGTGCCAAGTTTTCTTTTGCAACAAAAATAGTGGAGTCGTTTCCGTAACCATGAGAAATATTTGTACTTCCGCATTTCGGACAGGTCAGCATATTCTCTTCACGATAACGATAACCCTTTTGCACGTAATAACTGCATGAATCGTTATGACAGTAATTTTCTAAATCATATACGGAAATGTCACGGTGAATCTTTCCGTCATCTCCGGTGTAAACATCTGTCACAAAGATGCAGTTCAGTTCTTCTGCAATATCATTAAAAGCATCCCACATGCTCTCATCGTCAAATTCAAACTGACGATACAGTTTTGCTATGCTTGTATCTACATGAGCATAAGTATAATGGGGGATCTTCTCACTGATACGATGCAGTAGAGAGCCTTTAGTGTCTTCTGCGTTCCATAAACAAGTGGGAACATAATCATCCAAAGCAATATCGTCGTCTGTGTTAATCTGTATATTATACAAATTAATCTGAGACAATTCAGCGTGCCCAACATCCGTGCCTGTAATGTTTTTTACCGTGCCGGATTCTTCGGATACTTCTACATAAATCTCAAACCATTGGTTCCAGTCTTTCAACCAAACAAAACGGAGATCTTTAATGTCATCCCAATATGGATATTCTTCTCCATTATTATATTTGCTGACTTGGAATGAAATAGAATAACCGTCCGTCATTGAACCAGTGATGTTATAATTGTAATAGGGGAGTGCGCCAACTAGTGCTCCGGACCGATGACCGAGAACCAGCGTAGGCTGAATCGGGTTATGATTTACATTGAATCTAATTTTCTTTGCCAATTGCGCACCTCCTTAAACTCCACTTTTAATTGACGGTTTATACGATATCTCGATTGTACAAGGCAACGAACAAGTGAATTTTGTTTTTGTATCGCTGTATGTATTCTGTAGCGCAAAGAACTCAAAATTAAAATTGCTCGGAATATCATGAGACGAATTCGAAGATGAGATAATCATTTCCTTACCTTTGATTGTAATAACCTCGTTAGCTGTGCAGCCTTTAATTATCGTATTGTATCCTGTAGTTTGATTTGCTATAGTTAAATCGCCAGCGCTTTTAATTGTGATTTTCATGTCGGGATAAGTACATCCAATTACATCAGAGACATCTTCCATCTCATTGACAGTAGACGAACTACTGATGATAAATGTTTTAGACACCGTAGCTCTGTGTGTGTGAGGGGAGTCAGTAGTCATAGTTAAATCCAAACCGACAAGCCGTCCGCCGACACGATTCTTTTCAACATTAAAACTGGCATTATAATATGCAACTTCGCTTTGATTTGGAAAAGAAAAGCCGCACTCTAAAAATTGTTCTCTATTTAACCAACGCATAATGCGTCTATATTCTAAATCTGTAATTTCTAAATTATCATTCTTGCAGGGATTTTTTACAATTGTAAATGTCGCAGAGAGGGCCGTTTCATATTTCGTATCTGTTAACATCCAGTATTTCCCGGAATGAGTAGATACCGTGTCAAACGAAATAGTAGATTCGTCGCTCATAGTAAATGAACCATCAGATGAATCAATAGAACCAATAACAAAACCAAAATCACTTAGTAGTTGTCCGTCGTACATCATATCAAAAGTATCCATTACGACTGACCTCCCATAAAGTCTTTTCTAAATTGGTTCATATCTTTATTGTATTTTGCTTTTAATACAGCAAGTTCCTTGCTCATTTGCTCGTATTTCTTTTTAGCTTCTTTAGATAGTAAAATACCTTCTTCATAATCTGCTTTTAATCTGTTTACAATTTCCTCTACTCGTGATTCTTCACGGTCGTCCAAACGACGACGTATCTCTCTATTCTCTTTTTCCAACTCTTGAATTCGCTCTTCAGCAAACACCAAAGACGAATTGAGCTGTTCTATTTTCGAGCGTAATGCTCGTTCTTTAAATCCGGTCATTCAGTTCCACCTTTTGTTCAAAACAAAAGAGAGGAGCTAACGCTCCTCTCTAAACGGGTCGGTGTCTAATTTTGTAAAACAAAAGATGCCTGATACTCCCTACATGTGAACTCCGCGTAGGCACGCAGAGCTTCGGGAATATGGAGGCATCAAATGTTCATCTAAAAAATACTTGACTTTTTAACGAGTATCCTTTAGAATAACAATTGTAGAAACCAAACTGGTCTGTATCGAATTTCAGCCTTTATAGATCAGAACGGTTAAAAGACGGTTGCTTCTTATCTCGCACGAGCGGAATGGAGGCGTGTATATTGCTCCTCGCGGGAAATACTCTCGAAGGGAGGAAGATTACATAAACATTTTGAATATTCTCTTTGTAACGGTTATTATGAATCTCGATAAGATTTGTAATGTAATCATGTTCGTGCTTTATATGCACGACCGATACCATGCTAAGAAGAATAAAGAGTGAGCCGTCTGCTGCAACAGAATGGCTCACTAAGTCGTATGAAAATTCACACTTCATACAATTTAAGTAAACTATGATTTGGTAGCAACCGTCTGGTTTCTACATTTTTATTATATATTTTTTCACCCAATAAGTCAAGTAAAAATTAGAAAAAGTGCGTACTTTTTGAAATAAAAGTACGCACTTTTCTTACATGTTTCGTCAGAAACGAATATTATTTTTACTCATTGACGACTTACCCGTCAATGGATTAACAAGCATCGACGTAAGCCATTTCTCCACACGCTTGTCCTTCTGCATCTCATTCATAAACTCTGAATAGTTCTGGACGTTCGGCAATGTGAATTCGATGTTGATAGGGGAGGAGATGTCGATCTGGCTGACGTTGCTCTGCAAGTCGACAGGGATAGATACCTTCGGCAGTTCTGCGACAGCATCCATCAGATCAGGAGCAAATGATACGAGCTTCTCAAAGTTTTGGTTCTGCTCTGGAGTAAGCACACGCTCTCCAGCCTTCAGTGTATTGATTGTAAAATCAGTATCGCCATTACGAGACAGGATCTTCTTTGAGTTGCCTACAACGCCGCCTGAAGCAAATCCAGTAATCTCAAACGGATCTTTATCTGTCGGTCCGTTCTTCTCTGGATTCTTATTTGTTACAGCGTATGCAATCTTATCAGCCGCTGCGTTAATATCGCTGGACAGTGTTTTGATTCCGGTGACAGCAGCGGACACGCTCGCAGAAATAGTTCCGTATTCAGAATCCGTTCCCCAAATCTTAGTCATTGCATCAGACATAGTATAACCAACAGAATCTGTAGCCTCTTTAATTGTTGATGATACATCGGCAGAATTAGCGTCAATGCTATTGATTAAATCATCTGCATTATCTCTGAGACTATCAATGATGTCGTCGAAGTGGTCACTCAATTCGTCCTCTAAATCACTAAGCAAGTCTTGTGCTGCGCTGATATACTGATCGTACTCCGCATCGGACAAGTCTTGCTGCGCATTCATTAAGTTTTGATTTGCTTGCTGAATACGTTGTTTTGCTTCTTCAGAGTCGTCGTACTGATATGCTTGCAATTGTTTCTGATAAGTGGTGATGTCCTTTGTGATGTCCTTGATATTTTGCTGGTAATCATAAATATCTTTTTGTGCATTTAACACATCAGAATATTTAGAAATCAATTTATCAAGCGCATCGAGTTGAGCATCGTAACCATCCTGAACAAGATCAATCAAAGATTCTTTCTCGTCTTGGGCTGCGATGATTGCATCCTGTTGCGCTTCAACAAGCTCTTGTCTGCGGTCAAGATAATCTTTATTTAAGCTATCGTCAGCAAATTGTTCGTCTAATTCTTTAATTGCTTCTGCATAATCCTTAGCTTGCTGAGTATAAGTCTGATAATTCTGGACATGCAAAGCCTTGACAGCCTTGCCGTATTCCGTATCATTGCCAGTGTCTTTGTCTTGCAAGTCTTTATAAGACAACAGATCAATTAGAAAATCAGTTTCACTCGTCAGGTTTGAAATACGATCTTGTAATTCGTCGAAGCGATCCCAATTTAACTGATTAATAGATTGTTGATATTCTGCAACCGCAGCTTCACCCTCAATTAATGAAACAGTTAAATCATTAATAGCATCCAGTGCATCATAGTATTCGTCACTACCAACCGTTAAGTCGGAGAGGGAAGCCTGTAATGCATTTAATTCCTGACGCATTGATTCATTCTGCGCTAATTGAGCCTTTTGTTTTGCAGTGTAATACTTTGCAGAATCGCCATAACCAAGTGCTTGATTTTTAGATTGCTGTGCATCAATAATAGATGCTTCATTATCATATTGCTGTTGCTGACGTTCGTAGCTCTCCTGAATATTCTGAAAGGCTTGATAAGCAAGAGCTTCTTTCTCTGCTTTGAACGACGCTTCATCAATTTTTTTCTGGGCCTCTGCTTGCAGTTTAGCCTGATAATATTGATGGTATTGCAAACATGCATTGTAGAACGATCTCCAAACATAACCTTTTGAGTTATATTCAGCGAGCTGAGAGATCATATCATCAGTAATGTCTTCTCCGGAAGCCGCACGGCGTTTGCATTCCTGTACTAATGCTTCTACTTTTTTACGAGTAGCAGCACTAGCCGAGTTAATTGCTTTACCATACGCAGTACTCTTTGCAATTTTTTTAGCAGCAGAATTTACGCCAGAAGCCATCTCTGCAATTTCAGCATCGTCGTTGCTCAACATTGTGTCATAAAGACTAGATGCTTGCTTGAGTAGTTTATTCTTTTCCTCTAAGGTTGTAGCAACATCAGCTTGAGATTCTAATAAATCAATCTGGTCATTTGCTTCGTCATCCATTGCATCATAAATGTCTTGGATGTTTGAAATAATATCAGCATTGTTTTCAGCTTTTGCAACGTCGCGAGCAAGCTTTGCTTCGTCAAGTGCTTGCCGCTCGGCGTTGTATTTAATAATTTTAGCTGCGAGTTTGTTCGCATTCTTGGCAGAAGTTTTACCAGTTGTCTTCTTAGCATAATTTTCAATTACACTTAAATCTGAACTAGACACTTCTTTGCCGGACTTAATCGCAGCTTGAGCTGATTTAACTGCCTTCTTATATTTCTTATATTCTGACTTAGATGTACCTTTATGACGCTTTGCTTTTGATTGTTGCTTTGCAGCATTCTCAGCAGAATTTTGTGCTCTACCATAATCCTTACGAGTCTCTTCGACGCGCGTCTTATACGCATCATTCTGCTTTTCAAGATTATCGTTTGCGTAACGCAACTGAGCAGCCTTTGCCGCAGCAGTATAATTCTGTGTAGATGTATTGATGTCATCCAGAGAGTCGATAACATCTAATTTCGCCTGCATCTGTGCTTCATGCAATTCCTCAAGAGCATCTACGTAATCAAGTACTTTATCCTTCAGCTCTTGAATTGCATCCGCAGCATCTAAAGATTTATCGTAGAATTCCTTATAGTCTTTAATGACCTCTTGCATTCTGTCGCCGTAGGACTTAATGTTAAGAGAACCGTCTTTAACTTGCTTACGAATTGCTTTTGCTTGCTTATTGTTGATAAGACCTTTGCTTACTGCACGATTAAGTACAGAATCTGCTTTGTCTTTATATCGACCTTGAACGGTAGTCTCTCTGCCAATCTGTCCGATTGTATAAGAGATGCCTTTACGATATAAATTCTCAGAACGTTGCCAACGTTGCTGATTCATTGCTGATTCAGCTTTTGTAATTACGTTGTCTATTTTACGTTCTACACGGTCTAAACGAATCTCAATCCAGTCGAAGAACTTACCAAACCACTCTTGAAAGTTTGATAAGACTTTATCTTCTCCAGAACCAGAAGCAAACGACATACCTCCGACAGTACCGTTAGCGTGAGATGCGCCGATGAATTTGCCGTAAGAAGATGCTTTGCCAGAGTTTAAAAGGTCACGAGTCTGTGCTGCATTAAAGACAATATCGTCTTTTTGCAGATCTGCAAATCCGGGCTTGCCTCCGTTATGAATAAACCAACGACCTTTTCTGGAAATAATCTCCGGGCCGACCTCATTGACGAGAGCACGTCCGCTCTTACCGACGCTCCAGTCCCCGCTTGCTTTTGCTGGTCCGCCAATTTTTGTTGAACTTTCAGAAAATGCAGTTCCAGTAGCAGGACTAGTACCGTCGCCACCTATAAAACGTTTTACGTAGTTTACGATAGTCGTCATAGGAGAAGGAGCTTCTTGACTACCCTTGGTGTAATTAACCTCAGTATTCTTTGGGTCCGGCGTTTGTTGCAAACCTAGATTATAATCTACTTTTGTATCTTTTGGATCAGGATTAATTTGGTTTCCTTTAGTATAATCTACCGGGGTGGTTTTGCGAGAAGGGCTTTCCTGAGATCCTTTAATGTAATCCATTAAGGCATTCATAGCGTCAGGATTGTCCTGATTAGCTTTTATATAACTCAGTAAAGCATTCATAGCCACTGGATCATCTTGATGCTCGATGACATAATTCATCAATGCTTCTTGATCTTCAGGATCTTCTTGGCTTTGAACAGCATAATCGAGCAAAGCTTGTTCTTCTTCAGGAAGTTCTTGGCTAGCTATTTCGTAATTAACTTTGACAGTTTCATCTGTTTCGGAAGTTTTTTTATTACTTTGTCTACAACCACTAGAAGGATCATCTTTAGAGGTTTTAGCCTTGTACTTTTTTGTGCCCTCTTCAAAAGAATCATCAGAAACATCGTCTTTATCTTTGTTTTGACGTTTACGTTTATTCTTTGAATACTTTCGCTTAGAAGTGTCGCCGCCAAGTTTCTTAATATAATTGTCCGCGTCTTCACTTAATGATATGAGTTCTGCGAAAAGACCGTCTTTCTTAGCTTCTTTTTTCCATTGAGCAACAGATTTACCACTCTTCTTAGCAGCCGCAAAACTATCTTGCACCGCAAGCTCTGCTTCTTGAATCTTGCGTTTATATTGCTGAATATCTGTTATCTGGTCATCAGATAAAGTATTAATATTCTTTCCCATAAAATCGCTAAGATTTTCAGCAACGTTGCGAGAATTAACATAAGAATCATTAACCCAGCTCTTATACTTACCATTCTTAGTTTTGAATGAGTTGTGATCTCCGCTTTCCATCGTCGAGAGATCTCTCTCATTGGTAGAGATATATTCCGCAAGAGTTTCGTGGGAATCATTACCATTGTCAATAAGGTTTTTTAATCTAACCCTCTCTGCGCGAATTTGTGCTTCGTCTAATTCGGCTTTAATCTTGACTGCAATTTCCGGATCGAACTTTGAAAGGTCTCCATCAAGACCATCAAGATACTTTTCAAACTCATCAATATCATTCGACAAAGCGTCTCTAGTATCAGAGTCTTCGATGCCATCTCTTGCGGTTTTCAATTTATCCAAATTAGAAGATGCTTCATCATAAGCTTTTGCTACACTCTGAATGTTTTTAATTTTGAAACTGCCGTACTTGGTGATGTCATAATCGCCGAGACGACCCATAATAGCTTCAACAGAGCGGACCGAGATGCCGAGCTGATCAGCAACTTCTGCGGTATTTTTAAACTCTTTACCAGAGGAAGCTAAATCGCTTACAAAGTTATTTATACCAGACTTGGTGTACTCACCATCGTCGTTGGTTGTGAAATATCTCTGAAGTTTTTCATAGTTATCAGCAAAGTCACGCTTGTATTTTTTACCGTCAGGATCAATGAATTTAGCAATGGTCTTGAAGTCGTCTGTGCCAACAAGACCTTTGTCATACAAATCCTTTCCTGATTTCAGATAGTTACCAAGGTTCTCAAAGTCAGCACCTTCATTTGCTGATTCAGCGGCTTTTGCAATGCCTTCTAAGGTGCCATCTACTTCTTTGGCTTTTTTCTGAGCTTTAGTAGCAGACTCAGATAAATCATCAAAATACCGATTAAGATTCTCTACATTTTCAACACCAAGATCATCTAATGAAATACCAAGAGCGGCAACTACATCAGAAGCTTTCTTGCCGCTCTCAGCCATCTTGTCTAATATTGTACTTTGCAACTGTGAACGTGAATCCGTGCCGTTATTAAAGAAGCTTTGTAAAGTTTTTAGATCTTTCTGAAGAGGAGTGGCATTAGATGTATCGCTTTCATATTTAAGAAGAGCAGCATTCGCTGCATCAAATGCTTTTTGGTAATCATCATTCCAGTAAGTTGAACCAATGCCCTTAGCAAGTTCATCTCTCGCTGTCTGAATGTCGGCAGCTTCTGTTGCGGCTTCAGCTTTTAAATCAGAAAGTTTTTGCTTCTGATCGGAAATCCGTTTGTCTAAGTCATCAGTGTTTTCGCCTTTGTCTTGGAGCTTCTGCCTTTCGTTTTCCAACTTCGTAAGATCTTTTTCTGCTAACTTCATCTTTTTGAGATTAGCAGTCAGATCTTCAATAACATCTCTACGACCTGAGAATGATCCGCCATTAGCACCAGTAATCTTTTCACCGGAGATTGCTGCACTTTCATTATGATAAACCTTTGAGTCATCCGTTAAAAGCTCATAATTCTCGTCAACAGTATCTTTTAAATCTGCTTTTGCTTGAGCTTCTAATAATGTCTTCTTTCTCTCAAGTTCAGCATTTTGTTGCTTTAACGTTTGGAGTTCAGCCTCATCAGTCATACTAAGACGACCGTTTGCAGATAACTTTTGCAATTCTTCTATACGAGATTGCGTAGTTGATAACTCATCATTCACAGAACTCAAATCAGATTGCGTGCTTGCATACGTAGACGCAGCGTCTTGAGCCGCCTGTTTGTTGTTGTCATACTCATGTAGTTTATCCGAAATAGCACCAATAGCAATTCCAATTGCAGCCATTGCAGCCATCTGCGGTAAGACAGAGACTAAGGTGGCTTTTAATCCAGATAAGACAGTTCCAAAGGTGCTAAAAGATGTAGATACTTTTCCAGAAGAAACATTTTGAAATTGCTTTTCAGCTTTCGCAAGTTCCTTCGAGGCTTGGATTCGGTTTTGTCGTGCCGCATTATATTTCTCAGTAGCCTTAGCTTGTTCTTCAATGGAGGACGTAGGAGATTGAAGAATGTTACGTAAATTATTTTCGGCACTAGTCAAATCCTTGGCTGCCTTAGCGCTCTGGCTCCTTGCTCCATCAAGATTAGTCTGCGCTTTGGTTAAAGCATCTTGAACGATAAGTTGATTCTTTTGTGCATCTGTTAAAGAACTGCTTTCAACCACAACTTTCTTTTGTGAGTCTGAAAGTCCATCCAAACTTTTTCGGACGATATCAATATTTTTCTCGCCTTTGATGCTTTTTATTGCTTCTCCAGTTGTTTTTAGTGACAAAATGTGATATATTATATAAAGGAGGAAAACAATATGAGAAAAATAATTTGCAAAGATTGTAATGAAGAATATGACGTAAATGACAGCAAATGCAACAAATGCGGCTGTTTAACATCAGACACAAAAGAATATTATAAAATTAAGTATTCGGAGAGTTTTGAATATGTATTTGATATGTGTCCTGTCATATGCGAGTGTAATAAAAACTATAGTGACCAGAATATATACATTAGAGATGATGCGATATATACCTATTGTCCAATTTGTCAAAATGATCGCGTAATTGCACCATTAGACCTCGAAAGAGCCAAACGTTTTAACGATGTGCGAAGAAAAGGTTTTTATATGGCAGAACAAGAATCTCAAAACAAATGCGTTCCACATTGTCCAACATGCGGTTCAACCAACATAAAAAAGCTTAGTACAACCAAACGTATTACTCACGGTGCGATGTTTGGATTGTTCAGTAAAACCGCTCGTTCTCAGTGGGAATGTAAGAATTGCGGTAATAAATGGTGAGAAAAAGCGACTGTAAATACAGTCGCTTTTTATATGTAGAAATAAAAGAGTATTCAATGTTGCAATTTCAGATTTAGACATATGAACAATTTTGTTTGGATGTATCGAATTTAATGAATGGTATATCTTATATTCCATCAAAATATTCTGTAATTTTTCCAAAGATAATTTATCTATGGTTCTTCTGTAATTTAATAATTCCTCACATAGTTCGACTGTAAAAGTATTATTAAGTTGAAGATAACTATCCTTTTGAATGACAGTTTCAATAGGATCATCTGAATAAACCACGATATTGCTCCGGAATGCAGCCTGATATTCTTTGCCTTGTAACGAATCCATATGTGCAATTTCAATGTAATCATCATTAATCGCTACTATTAAACAAGGATGTTCTTTATCAGCAACTACACCATCATTATTAAAACGTACTCGCAACCAAAGTACTTGTCCAATCTCTAAATCTTTCATAAGTCAATTCTGTCTATAACCTTTAACATATCGGAATACTGTTCGACATATTCCTTATGATGTCCTTCGGTGTCCATTTTCTGTTCTGCTCCAGTACAATTTCGTTTCTCTTGCCAAGCAGAATCTTCATGAGAAAGTTCGATTAATTCTTCTAATGAAGCATTTTGCAGAACATAAAAAATCTTGTCTAAAAAACAACGGACAGAATTATCTGCTTCGGTAAAAGATTTTGAGTTTGAAAGCAAGGAAGAATAGTTTCGATAGACATCGTTTACTACTGCTCCATTAGCATAAGCAAGCAAAGGGTCTGCAAATAAAAGATTACCAGTCTTAGCGTAGAAAAGGTTTTGCGAAATGTGTAAATATTTATTCAGCCTAGCATTGCCAGAATAAAAATTATGGCCATTCCGACATGTTAAATCTGTAGTGAAAATATTATGATTAGGATCTTTTGAAAGATAATACAAAGCAATATCTCTTGCAGAATACATAACAAAACCTCCTTTTCTATATGAAAATGGCTCCATAAAAGTAAGAATGGGGATAGTTTTCACTAGCCCCACCCGTCATCTTCACTCGGTTATTTTTTGTTTACCGACGAGTCGGAACCGTCACTCGTCATCTTCTTTACTATATTATGAAGCAAAATATGTTAAATGTCAATAGGAATTTTTTATTATGTAGAATTATCTGTAGTCTGAGTCAGTTGAGATTCAATAGCAGACACATCAGGAAATATAATTTTTACGCCTTTACGATGAAGAACTAATACTCTTTGAGCTTTAGCCAATAACTTTGCTTCAGCAACTTCGTCCAAACGAACAGATTTGCCATGATTAAAATATTCATCATTAACATAATCTTCTGTTACTGGACACATATTTTGAATCAAGAATGCCTTTTTATATCCGAGAACATATGCAAAGAAAATAGTATCACAACGATGATGTCTTTTCATCTTTTGATTATAAATTCTTTTGAATTTACTTACCTGAGAAGAAAATGGAATCATCCAATATAAGCCAGTAGTTGGATCTTGAAAGGCATAATAACAAGCTCTTCCGTGCGGCTGACCGTTTTGTTCTTCTTTGTTTTGCATCAAACAAGGATCAGAAAAAGTAGAAAAATATTGGTCTTTGAGAAAATAAAAATGTCCAGTTTTCAAAATAAATACCTCATATGAAAATAGCTCCATTCGATAAAGAACGGAGCTACAAGATTTGAACTCGACCTTCTTTGAGTTGCGTATCGAGAAGCAACAGACATTTGGACTCGACCTTCTTTGAGTTGCGTATCGAGAAGCAACAGACATTTGAAATCTTTTCTGTATCAATAGTATATGCTATATCTTCAGAAAAATCAATATTCTATGGGTAAAAATTGAACATTTTTATTATGTAAGTTATTTATTTGCCATCATCAATACTGGAGATATTTCCTGATCCATTAGCAACTTCGTCTACAAGCCGATATTGATGATTGCCAATATTAATTTTTTCTGGAAAAGACATTTTCGAAACACCAAGAGAGATAATTGTAATCACAGCCACAAAAGCTAAAACTCCTATACTGGCTATAATTTTAGCATTCCACTTTCTCTTCCCATTTTTGTCTCGAATAACTTTGTCGTTAATTTCTCTCAAAAAATCTATTAGGATCGACACCAAAAGGACAAAAACTAATCCAATTACGATAGCAATAACCACGAGATCTAATGTTTTGGCTTTGCCAAGATTGTTTAAGACAGAAGTCGAAAAGGTAAATGCTCCTACAAAAGCTAACATAATAGAAGCAAAGATTCCCAAGATTGTGATATACTCCTTTTCTACGCCCTTAATCTCATTATGAAGGTCTACTTTCGCATCTACAATTCGCTGTGCAAAAATGTCATTCATATTTTCGATTTGGTAATTGACCAATTGCGTATGGTCGTATATTTTTGTAACTATTTTTACAACATCATCATTAATACTATCTTCTTTGCTCAGAGAATAAATAAGCAGATTCTCAACATTTGTAAGAAAGATAGCTCTTTTGTCCGGCTCTAAATTAAACAAATAATTACTAATTTCAGAATATGGAATCCTAGCTATTTTATCTTTTGTATTCACATAGAGATCAATCTGCTTAATTGTTTTCTCTGGACGATATTTTTTCGTTTCGATTGTTAGACAGTAGCAAATACTATTTATCCTTCGTTTGGTTGTATTATACTTCTTAGAATCAGTACTAAGAAATTCGTCAGAAGAATCATCTACTTGTTGAAGTGAATCAAGAGGATTTGTGTCAAGCATGGAAATACTCCTTTATAGCTTTGGGTGAGATCTCAGTGTTCTTCCCTTGCTGATAAGCATTCTTCCACGGAGCTTGGCGATGAGTAATAGCTACTAAATCAGTTGCAGAGTAATCAGAAAATTTATCGACGACTGCTTCAATCATATGTTTATCCGTTTTTGTGATAACGTCATCATCGTATTCCAGTATCCTTGAATTCCAAATATTATCCTCATCAACATCCACGATAAACGAAGTGGTTGGAATATCTCCACTCCCGAATTGCTTATACCTTTTATATGCTTCTGGAACAACTGGACCAAAATCCCATGCTATAATTTTTTCTTTAAAACATTGCTTATCGGCGACAATCAAGAAGTACGCCTGAACGAAATATAACATTTTCTGAAGTTTTAAGTTAGAAATACCATAGTCTTTTTTATTGCTGTAATCAATTATATATTTACAAACATCTAATACATCATAGCTCATCTACTACACCTCCTCTTCTATATGAAAATAACCACACCGTAAGATGTGGTTATTAATACGATTTTGGTAGGCTTCGTAACCTCTATTAACAGTATATGCTAGAATAATATAAATGTCAATATAATTATATTATCTTAATCATTTTGAGCTTCTTCATATTTTTTGGCATAGTAGTTTCTCATTGTTTTGCATGAGATAGGATCTGTACATACTTCCCACGCATAAGCTTGATGACGCGCTTCTTTCCACGGGTGTTCTGAACAAGCGAGCCACTCAAGTTGATCTCCGGTGAATTCTCCATATGTGTTATATACTGCATTTAAAACATATAACGTGTCATCTGAAAATAATGAGTAATCACAATTCTCTTTAGGTATTTCTTTCCATCCATATTTGGAGAATTGCCGATAGAGGGAAGGAACTACAGGGCCATGAACCCACGCCTGAATTTCATCCTCAAACAACCGATCTCCAGCAAACAGAGCACAACTCCACGCCTGAGCATAATAACAAAGTTTTTGAAGTTTTTTATGCGTCATTGAATCTTTACTCAAGAACCATTTGGCAATATCAGCAACGGCATACATAATAGAATCTCCTTAATGATTGTAAGCAGAATAATCGAAATCAAAAGCGATTACATGCATAAGATTAGGTTGATATATATCGTCTTTACATATAATACGATATTTCTGCTGTCCAAAACGAAACACAGTAAGTTTTGTTTCATCCGTAACTAAGTTCTTTTGAATGCAAATAGACTGGATTTTATTTGACATTTGTTTTAGGGGAATTTTTTCTAACCCAGCAGTTTTGCCTCGATCTCTTGCTTCGGTTACTGTTATCTGAGATAATTCATATAGTCTTTTGTGTAAATGTTCATATGCCTTGCATTTATCAGAAGTGCTTTTCCGGAAATATTCAAAGCCATGAGAGGAGTCGAAACTCATATAAGAGAATCCAAAACAGATGTTTAGGGGAGACTGACCTAAATTGCCAGAGGATAGTTTCGGCACAATCCTTCGTTTGTCTTTAGCTTTCATCATCTACATAATTTTCCCTGAAGTATTTTTTCATAGTGTCTCGGCTAATAATCTGGTTCAGGCGCTTACCATGATTGGTAGCTTCTATCCAAGGAGATTCTTCATGAGTCCGGTTCCTTAATGCCCATGCAGAATATTGCCCAAACACATCAAATACTTGTGTCAAGAATATTGAATCATCCTTAGAAAATTTTCGAGCATCTTGAATATCTTCGTCTGTCAATTGTAAATTATACGGATCAGAATAAGCATAGTAAACTTCTTTGACAACAGGACCATGTTCCCAAGCTAAGATATCTTCATTGAATAAAGATTTGTTCTTAATAGCCAAATAAGAACCTTCGGCGTAATATAATAATTTCAAAAGTTTGAGAAGTGACAACGGTTCTCCACCAAGATCGTCTTGTGCTTGTTGGTTATGATATATAAACCAATGAGCAACATCAATCGCACGATACATAACAAGACCTCCTCTTCCTTATATGTTATTATATTATGAATCAGATCATCAAAAACATCAAGACAAAATATAAAAATAGCGGGGAAATCCCCCGCCGTTCGGTGGACTAGGGTCTTACGACCAGCCCAATCAGTTCGAACTGTTATCTTGCTTGCGAAATGCAAATAATTCTAATTTAGCTCGCGCCTTCTCCAAAGAAGGGGAGTGTGGTTGATAGTTCTGAAAAGAACTATTATCAAGAATTGATTTCAGACTCTCGAAAGAAGCGGAGTCTTTTATATAGAATTCTTTTGTGATAGAAGATGTTGCCATGAAAACACCTCGTTATTCTTCCGATAATCCTCCATAATACATTGCCATGCTTTCTTGTGTAATAATATTATCTGAACCAACACCCATAGGCAATCCTTTTCGAGCTTCATTCCAAGGCGCTTCCATATGGGTAAGCTGACTTAGCCATTGGGCATTATGACAAGCGTAATGGTCTAACACAATATCTATAGTCTCTTTCTGAGAATCTGACAAAACAGATATATCTCCCGGTTCGTCGTTCTCAGTTACTGCAAATATTCCTTGCGTCTCAAAGAACAACTCTCGACACACAGGACCATTTGCCCAAGCATGAAATTCCTCTGGGAACAATGGCTCGTCATCCCATACAAGAGACCATGCTTGACAATAATAACAAAGTTTTTGCAACTTCATTGTAGAAAGCTTTCCTTGTTTGTGTAGAATGTATTTTGCTACATCAAATATACTTGCCATATGCTCCCCGTCCTATCGGTTGATATTATATTCTGCTTTACAGAAATAATAAAATGCGTGTTACAATGCTGGCTGTCAGCCCAGACGTTAATGACGCCTGTAATCAAATCATCGTATATCCTCGATGCAGGCTGCGTGTCCTTTCGAACACAGATATGTGCGTGGTACTTATCCTCCCCAGCCGGAGCACAGCTTTAACGTGTCGCCACACGGAGAACGTTTCGATCTCTTGAATACTGAGAAGGAGACTAGCACAATACAGTGCCATAGTCTCCTTCTACGATTGACTTTGCCGTTATCAGGAAACCCCTCCAGATCCCACATCTGGAGGCATTGGCAGGCATTGTCGTCGCTTACTGACTATGCTCAACGCGGAGCATCCCTGATTTTACACGTCAGCGTCGTGGATTTTCCTTTAGAATTTAATTTAAGCTCTTGACAAGGAAAATCCAATCTGTTATTATCGAAGAGTGGAAGCCACCGACCCGACTTGGATTGGGGGGGTGGAACGGTTCCGAAGACGGTTGCCTGTCATCTCGCAAAGCGCGGAATGGAGGCTTGCATATAGCTCTTTGTGGGAAATATTTCCGAAGGAGGACGAACACATGATTACTACCCTGAGTATCACCGGAAACATTTCCAGCATTCTCGGTTTCGCATTCGCGATCTTCGTGTTTACATACCAGATAAAGAAAAAGAAGTGAACTGTCCGCCACAATAGACAGCTTCACAGGATTTATGAAGTTACCAGCTTTATAAATCAAAAATAAAAATCACAAATCTGTAGCAACCGTCTGGTTTCCACACTTTTATTATAAACTTCTTATTAACAAAAGTCAATATGTCCCCACACTTTGAAACAAAAAGTTTTTATAAAAGATTGAATTTATTTGTTGACTTTGACGATAAACACCATGTATAATATACACAGATGGTAAGTATCACTTACAATCGACAAAACTCTAACGAGAGTGGTTGTGCTGCATTCAGTATGACCACTCTTATTTTATTCCCATTTGCGGCAGGGAAGAGCCGAATCACATTTTAGAACAAACATTATTAGCTGCACATCTAAGGCGTATGCAACTAAGAGGGTGGGTGCTCGTTGGGGATGAATACCATTTAAAAAGCTTACCTCATATTATTGAGATGTGCTTTACCTAAACGTTTGGTATCCGTCCTGCTGATTGCAGTCAATGCATCATATCTTTTTAAACCATGCCATATATCATTACTGATTCTGTTTTGGCATATAATACTCTTGCTTCCCAGCATTTACCCCTCTAGGTATTTTAAATCATCAAGAACCCCTATGTTAATATTACTTGTTCACAACACCATTTTTATTGTGTTCTTGTAATAAAGTAGACTCGCTATACAACCCTATGTCTTTTGGGTCAATCAAAATTCTTGATGAATGCAGCAATACCGCTGCCAACAGCTATGGTTCCTAAAGAACCCATTGCACTAGTTATCTGATTAATGACTTGTAAGAATTCATTTGCACCAGAAACAGCACCTTTTAGAAAATCTGAATCTGCTAAGTTAGAAGAAGTCTCTTGGAACGTAGCCTTTAACTGACCAAGACGTCCTTGAATAGACTCCATATAACGAGCATTTTCTTGCTCGGCACTACCTGCGGATTCGTACTCCGCTGTCTGATATGCTTCTTTAATCATATCAACATTATTCAGAGCAGCAGCAAGTGCGTTTGCTTGGTTCTTACCAGCGAGAGTTTCAAGTAATGCAGCCTGATCTATGTCAGACAGACTATCCCAAACCTCGCCGATACCGACGATAATATCATACATATTTTTAAATGTTTTACCGTCGGATTCCATAATGTCAAAGCCTGTCATGCTTTGCACAATGTTTTGTAATTTAGACGAGCTTGTGACTACATTATCTGTGTCTTCGCCCATTGTCTCAAGTTCAGTAGATGCACCACGGATACGAGCAGATACTGTTTTCCACATATTGCCTGTACGTGCTGCATCCTGTACGACAGCATTCTATTGTATTCAATAAGGTCGTAAATCTTATTATGTATTATTTACATCATTATGTTTCCATAATGTATAGGTCATCTTTTCACCTGCGCCATTATGCGATCAGGGTACACTCTTTCCATTTAAGGGGTTTTCACCCACGCCATATACGATTGCGCCGTACTCCTATTGACTAATATAGTCCCGACACGGGGATGACCGTCGAACCTCTACTCTTACCGCAAAGCAGTAAGGCTTGGCTGCTGATTGCCAATTGCATAAATCTTTAGCACCCGAAGGCTTTTTTTCAGCATAGATTCATCTCAATATTTTTTTCTGCTTTCGCAACATTCACGTTTGTCTTTTCGACTGCGTTGTAGTATATTGAGCTTTATGGGTTCCCAGCAATTAAGTGTATTCTTAGGCACATATTTCTATATACCGAACCTCTATCGAAGTTCCTGTTGTTAATGCTATAGCTTGAGATAAGTCAGTGTTTGCTACTTTAAAACTAGCAGAACTACGTTGCAGAGCCTCGCCGATATCATCAGACGATATTGCGAAATTATTAGATCAATTGTTACTTTTCAAATTGAAAAGGCTAGGTCATTTCTGCCTAGCTCTCACGTTTTATATTTTTGATTATTGCGTGAGGTCGGACTGTATATTCATCCTATAAGAGCAGGAGGATAACTTCAGTAAAATGTATTACTACATTAAACCCGGCAGTCTCTACGGATTCTATAATTTTAAATCATAGTCTTTCCTCGGTCTGAACCATCTCTGGCCTTTAACCGATATAGTTATCGTCAACTCTAAAAAGAGAAGCATATGTGTTGCCACATATGGAGGCATCTGTTTACCTCATTGAATTTGTCTACAACGGATTCTGCTTGATCTGCTTGTAATCCAAAACCTTGCAAGGTAGATGTCAAGCTGCTAGTAGCAGTATCAATATCAATATTGTCGCCAACGTTCTGATACAACGCAGCAACTTTAGCTAATTTGGTTGAATCCTCTAATCCGTATCCTTGACGTACCCAGTCGGAAGCGGAACGAATTACATCACTAACGGTATTGCCAGTTTGTTGAGCAATACTGCCTGCATCTGTAATGACCTTCTTATAGTCATCCGCACTGCCTGACGATACTTTCTTCAGTTCAGTGAGGGCAGAGTCCAAATCAACTACATTGCTTACAATTGATTTAACGCCTTGTAACATATACTGAAAACTCATTGAGGTCATCATATATGTTCCAAGAGTTTTAAATTTAGAAGTCAACTTACCAAAGACACTATTCGATGCCACGCCAGCTTCAAGAGCTTGCGTCTTGAACTGCGTGAATTCGCCATTTAATTTATTGATCTCACTAATCTGTTCATCCGTATAAGTTCCTGTGGTTTTATACGCTGATACCAAACCTTCGACCTGTTGTCGAAGAGCTGAAGCATTACCAAAATCTTTAGCTTTCTTATTCGAGTTAAAGAAGTTTGCCATCTTGTTTTGCAGATTGATAATGCGATTGTAGGCGGCTTCTACTTCTTTTGCATTTTTGACAGCAGAGCCATCAACCAATAAACCATTGTTAGAAAAACTTTGTTTTAACGAATTGTGCTTTGCATTAAAATCCTTTAAAGAATCTTCGGTTAAATATGAACTATTTCGTAATTCATTAAACCTGCTATACTGCGCATCAAACTGTCTCTTTAATTCAGAATTATCGCTGAATAAGTTGTTTTTCTGTAAGACAGTTTGCAATTTAGCATACTGGCCTTCGTAGTCTTTTAAAATGTTGCTTCTATTCGATACTGCATTTGTTTTGTCTTTGGATAAAAAGGCGATATCCTTACCGTTTCTTTTTGTTAGTGAGTACTGAAAATCCTGAGCAGCTTGTGCTCCCTCTTTAAAGGAGACAACCATATCTTTGCCCATTTGTTTATATGTAACACTAACATTCTTTCCAAGAGTAGTCGCGTTCTTTTCAATGGCGCTCCACTCTTTTTTTATGCCGTCAAAACTACCAGAAGCATAGGGAATATCAAAGCCTTTAAATGCTTGCTTCAATCCTTTGTTCTGGCTCTTAACCATTTTGGAAAAATTCTTTAAATCATTTGTAGATTTTTTGGTATCTACTTTTACATCAAGAGGCTTCTTTTCAACCGAGCCTTTTGCTACGTTTAAATTTTGGAGAGAAGAGGCAAGCCTCTTAATTTCATCGGCGGCAGTTCCATCAACGCCAACTTTGATTTTCCATTCTTTGCCGGTAATCTGTTTTTCTAATGAAGCTATGACTTCTTGGGCCGCAGACGCATCGGCAGTTACATTAACTTTAAGATCTGCACTTACAGATGTATTAGGCATTTATCTCCACCTCACTTAGCTTGCAACCCTGCGGCTGCAACTTGTCTTCGTAATTCTTCAGTCATATATTGTTGTGCTAGTGGTTGCACTGACCGCGAATTCCAAAACACTTTTTGACCACTTCTTAAATTCGATGCTTTTAAATTAAGAATCCGACTAGATTCATACATTTGAGCAAACGGTGCGTAAGTGGCCATGCCAAACCAAGAGGCTTGCGGAGCAGCTTTCGGATCAACCATGCCATGTGCAGATAAACCACTCGACATAACTTGGCCCGAATAAGTCCCAGAGTTAGTAAGCTGATGCGGAGTTGGAGAGTTTCCGGCGTATAAAGCAGCATATTTTGTTTTTGTATTATCAACAGTCTTTGTCATAATACTTTCCACAACGCCGGGAAGCTGAGTCTTTACCTCTTCTACATGTTGTTTGGTAAGTTGGTTGAGTGCATCCACTAAGCTTCCCATTGTTATTCGCCGCCTAACAGCGGATTCTCACCTTCGTCGAGGCTTGCCAAAAATTCCGGCAGACTACCGATATTCGAGATAGCCGTCATAATAGACTGCATGTCTTCCATTAGACTATGAAACTGAAGTCCAGCCAATTGCTCCTTTTCTTTATGCTCACAATAACGTCGTACTGCATTCTTAACTTCATTGAGCTGTTCTCTATCATCAATGTGAGTCATAACCGTGCTCCACATCGCCGCGTCATAACAAAACTTATATGATTCATCCATATCCTTCGGAATCGGAATATCTGTATAAGCCTCAATGATAGCACGTCTCCAGATGTAATCCTCAAATTGATATCTATATTCATCACCGTCGTACAGACTATCAATCATAGTTGTGTACAACAGATTCATTTCTGTCAAAGTTAAATTCTTTTTAATTTCCATTCTGTTCATCCTTTAATTTTTTCTTTAGTTTTCGTTCTTTTCGTGCCTTTTGTAGCTGTTCATATTCAATCCAGCCGCCATCAATTTTAGAGTACGATACCCATTGATAGTCTTTCTCCGGATATTTGTATAAAAATAATTTCCGCTTTAATTTTGCTGTCGCGTCTGGCATACCTTTAATATCAACAATTACTTCGTATCCATTGGTATACTCCAGAACAAAATCAGCCACATAATTAATTGGTCTTATCAAAGAACCATTATGTCGAAACGACGGCTGTAATTCATACTTTACCTGACGCTCGACAGATTTAATTTCTCCTGCTTCGATTCGCGGAACAACATAATCCCGCATAAATCTCATTTCTACAGCAGAATCATATACAACGCCATCATAGGTGCGCTTGGATGTATCAGCAGAAACATTGTATTTACTTTCCATAACAATCCTTTTATGCGATAAAAAAAGGGGAGACACTATAGTCGCCCCTTAATGTTTCAATTCGTTCTTCATGTAGATTTCGAAACACGCCGGGCAACAACAATATTCACGCCAAAAGAAATACATCTCTTTCGCGCAATCACAAATTTGATATTCCTTCCCGCAAATACTGCATGTCTTATTCCTCAACTTGAGTCTCTTCAATCATCGTTTTATTCTTTGCTTTTGATTTCTTAGCATCTTTCTGGATGTTTGTCATCTGTTCTTGGATCTCTGGAAGAAAGGTTTTGATTCGTTCTTTTGAAAATCCAAGAGCATTTATCTGATTTACAGCTTCAATCGAATCGTGGTCCAAAGTATGCTTCGACAAAATCTCAAACAGCATAAACTCTTGCGGGTCGCAAGTTAGAGTTCGCCAAGGTGTGAAGGTGCGAACACCCTCACACGTTGGACAAACTTTATACTTCTTCCCGCATATTTTACAGATGCGGGTTGCCATCAATTATCAGCCTTCGCCCGGTACGACGATGTGGAACAGTTCCTGATTCTCGCTGCAATAGTCAACCATTGCCTCAATGGTGAACGGATGCTTGTCTTCCGCAGTCAGGTTGATAGTTGCGTTATTATCCATAACGGCAGACGGGAATACAATGTAGCCGTAGTATTCCGTGGACTGGTCGCACTTATCTGCAAACAGAACTTCCAGACGGAAAATACCAGAGATTGATGTGCCATTCATGGTGTCAACTACAGAAACGGCGTCCGAAGCCTCGTACTCGTACATAACACGGATGTAATCAGTAGCATCCAGACCACTGGTCGGCAGAGTAACCGTCTTGTCAGAAACAGATGCAACACTTGCGCCAGCAGTAGTAGAAATCTCAATGCTCTCAATCAGCTCTTTGCCACGATCCATATGGGCAATCGAAATCGAACCAGCAACCGGAGTCTGCTTCAGGGTTACAGTCTTGTTAGCGCCAACCAAGAAATCATCATGGGTCGGAGTAACAATTTTAGAGCTAGAAGAACCTACGGTCTTAGTAGCACCAGTCTGTGCTGCCAAAACACCCAGAGAGAACGTACCGTTCTCGCCAGAGAACTTAGCAGTCTTCTGACGGTCATACGCTGCAATATTGAAGCCCAGACGGTCAGTAGAATAAACCTTTTCGCCGCCCAGTTCCAAAGACGGGCTTGCGATATCATTACAAACGAACTTAACGCTCATATCAGACTTGCTAAGCATAGTGCCAGACAACACGTCTTTAATCAGCAAATTGTCTTTGTTAAAAGCCATGTAATAACCTCCATAAATAAAAATAAAAAAGATGCGTTACAATGAACGCATCCAGTCTGTGTATTCAGAAACGTCGGATAATTTAACTCCAAAATAACCACCTGTAATCATAGCCTTTGCCGTGCGATTTACTTGGACTCGCTTTACGGCATCCATAAAAGCAAAATACGGCATGTTCCAAACTTCTTCGTGGTTATACTTGAATTCAGAACAATTCACCATTGCTGAAATCAAAGGGAAGAGATATTCATCTTCCTTTTTGTTAGAAGCTTTTTTTCGTTTTTTTATCCGATCAATTTCTATCATTTTTTCACGCGTCAGCGCATTGCCTGCAATTCTCGGAGCATACTTCAAACCGCAGAATTTGCGCAGCGTGTCTGTCATTTCTTTATATAATTGCTTATCAAATACAAAGTTTGTTTCTTGATTCCAACGTACTAATTCATCTTTGCGTTGACCTAATACCATCTTCTCAGGTTCCCAGTCCGGAAAAACAATAGAGACACTATTGCTAGATAGGGAAGGCCATAAACTTGTGAGAAAAAATTCATACTCATCTATGTCTTCGTATCGTATCCCTTTGTCTTCTAACTCCGACATATAGTCCGTAGGTATAGAACAAATGTGAGAAACTAAAGATATAAACTTTATCTGACCATAATCACATATCTCACCGAGGGTTGGACCATGAAACACCAACGGCCCAATATATCCATCTCGTCCACGATATAGCTGAAGTACATCCATCAGCATGAACCCTGCGACTCGTTAGATACATAAATCAATTCTCTGGCACGATGAAATTGTGTAAGGCTTGTCTCTGTGCTAGACAATAACAAAAGTTTCCCAAAGCCATATTTAGAACTGCCTAAAAAGATATCGTCGCAACGTGAAGCAATATAATCCAATCGTGTTGCTCCATAGTCCGTCTGCATCAAGTCTTGATGAACAATAATGCAAATCTTTAAAGCAATACGGCGAACCATATTTTCCGGATGATAAACTTCCGGATAATCCATACAGATTGCTAAATATGTAGTGGTCTCAGTATCAGCAGTCGGAACACGGAAAAACGGGAAGATGTTTTTGTAGACCAGATCATCCGGCGATTCAGCGTGAGGATCAATCGCTGTAACTAAAGCATCGTTCTCTAAAATCTCTGAGATAGCACGCTGCTTATATTTTTCAATTGCGGTATGCAAATTACTCATTATACCAACCCTTTCAGCGCAATCAATACATCCGTCCGGTATTGGTCGTCAGCATCTACAACAGATAAAGTAAGATAACAACCGATTAAGCGAGAATCATTTTGGACCTTGAATGTGATAGACGTATCGTCTGTCGAGTACTCAACATACGGCTTACATTCTTCCGGAACTCCAACATCAAACTTGAGTGGTAGCGAAACATTATTAGTAATCGTCGGAGTAAATGTTTTCTTCGCGCCGCCAACCTTTACAACCAAATCTGTATCAAACGTAATTTCAGCCATAGGTTCATCAGCACTTTCGTAGTAATCAGCTATCATGAGTTCTTTATTATCTGTATCTGGATTAAATGGACACTGCAATAGAATTACATTTAACAAACCAGTATCATAACCATATGTCGATGGGTCAACATAAGTTACGCGATAAGCACTTGGATAATCCAAACGTTTGTCGATCAAAAAACGATCTTCATTGTCAATAAGCAAAGTATGTTCATCGACAGGAATGTACATTGCAAACTGACCAGAAACCAGCGTAATTCTCTTGTTAGGAGTTTCACCAGTATTAAACTTCGTAGTGTTTACGATGATAACAGGATATTCTTTAACTTCGCCATCGACTTTAGAAATAAAACGGATTGTGTCAGTACACTGTTCCATTTTGCCATAAGCATAAATCCCATCATCAGTAGAACAGCTTGTAATATAATAATTTTTCTTTGCAAAGACGATATGGTCTCCAACACCAAGATCCTCTCCCGGAAGAGCAATAACAGTCTTCGTATTTAGATCTTGTGTTGAAGCTACCGTCACATGACGAGAAACATTATTAATGAGCACAGAATGAAACGCCGGATTATCAGGGGCCAATGCAAGAATGTCTCGATGTAGATTTGCAATATTTCTATCTCTCGCAGTAGGGCCGTTATATGTCAGCAGTTTTTCATATACATCAAATGTCACGTAAACCACCGACCTTACGAATAATACGGATACACTTAAAAATTTCTCTCCGATAAACTACTGGATCGTAATCTTCATTTGATAATTCGATAAGTGTATTAATCACTGCCATATATTCGGTTCGGTCAAAAGTACTGTCAAGAGTTTCAAAACTTCCACGCAATTCAACGATCAGAGAATCCATATAAGATTTTTTGGTTTCAAGATTCGTCTCGCAAATCGGTAAGATCTTATATATCTTTCCGGTTAATCGCTCGGCATAAGTCCGAGTATCAGTTTTAGAAAAAGTAATCATATTGTAATCCCCGCAATATCTACTCCGGGGTGCGTGTATGAATACTGATACAACCGATTCTTTGCATCTTTGCGAGCATCTTGATACGTTTCACGAATTTGCGCGTGAAGGTTAGCAGGGGAGAAGATGGTATAATCTTTTGTAGACATACCATTTCTCATTAAATCAGAATTATATAATTTCTGTTTCAGCCATTCTACACGCATCAAATCAACCAGAATGTCGATTGTCTCTTCACTTAAATCGGAATGAAAGATCCCTGTGTCATTATCAACATCCTTCAGATCGTCCAAACATGCATCTTGAAACTTCGCCGCAGCCGATATGATATAAGCATATAAGATTTCATTGCGATCATCCTCATCCAAACCTAAGTAAGAATACTCTGTAACGGAAGGGATGAACCGTTCAATGATATCATCAAAGCTAACTGCCAATTTCGTCACCTACTTATTCAGTAATTACGAAACCAGTAGTCTCTTCAATTGCTTTAATCTTCGCATTAGAATCTAAGTCTCCAGACTTATACTTCTCATGAGCAATAGCTGCAATAGACTCTTTCAAACCGTTTCCAACTTCTGACACAATCTTGCGAATCTTTGCCGGTGTATAGGTAAAGATGTTATATACATCTTCAGCAGAATAAACACCATGGTAATACTGCGTTGCGCCCAACGCTTCTAATGCTTCTTGGTCATCAATCAGAATCCAATTCTCAGAAAAGAATGTCGGATACTGAGAGCGCATAGCCTGCAAATCCTGAAAATCTAAAAACTGTTCGTCTCCAAATTCCGTCCAGACTGTTTCTCTACCGTTGTATAAACTACTTACATAAACAAGCTGTCCGTTAGCAACACCAGAAACACAACAGATCTTCGTATCCAAAGGCAAGGCGTTAGTCGCCATGCGCTTTGGACGTGAAGAAGCTGAAGTCTTAATGTCCGCATCAATAGAAGAAGCTACCTCTGATTCTACAGAAGTAGCTTTCGTCTTTGACTTTGTTCCTGTGCTGTTGCGAGAACGCGGTTTCTTTGTTTGTTCAGCCATATATAAATTTAATCCTTTCATTCAAAAATATTTAATTAAGCAAACTGATACTTGCCAAATGCCTGATTAACGACAATGCCGATGCCAGTGCGCTCCATGTACAGCCACTCGTAAGTCAGATCAGAGTTATCAAAACCAGAACGCTCTTCGATCATTGCGTCGCCCTCGGTGATATACTTGATCGGCTTGTCCGAAGATCCCATAACGAAGATGGTCTTGTCATCCAGAACGAAGTCAGTACTATTGGTCTTATGAGCCTGAGTCAGAGCAACAACATCACAGCCATAGAACTTGCCCATGTAACCCATGTTGTTCAGCTCATTCTTGCCAGCTTCAGAAGTGGTAACAATACTCGGAGCGATTGCACGAAGAGCCTTTTTAGTACCAAACAGGGTCGGAACAATGCCAGTCTCTGCCTCTACATGAGCGATAATATCAAGCAGTGCAGATTCAGAATAGTTGCCAGCAACACTCGGAGCATAAACACTACCCAGCGTGTCAGCGCCGATACTCTGCCAAGCCTTCATAACACGCTCGTAATTTGCCTTGTTCAGAGAAACCAGAGCACGATCAATCATGTCGTTAAAGTCAATACGTCCAGCCAGCACACGATTAGCCTCTTCGTACAGCTTGATGCCATGCAGAGAAGTCGGAACCGTAAAGTAGCTGCCACCCTCAAGTCTCTGACGACGCAGCGCAGTATTACCCTCGGAAATGTCTGCTACAGCAAAGAAAGACTTGTCCGGAACATAGAACTGCTGCTCGTCTCCCAGAGCCATATTGCGATAATCAACAATGCGATTTACAACCTCATTGTTCTCCCAATAGCGGTTCTCTTCTCTCTGAATAACCTCTTCGATCAGAGCGTAAATCTGAGCACCACGCTCACCGCGCATTGCTTTGCGATCAAACTTAGTAGAACCACCGTTCAGCTCGATCAACTGCTCACGCAGAACTGACTGAACATCATTCTTACTATACTTAACTGCCTCGCCTACGCCATGTCGGGAGTCAAGAGCCAGCTTTACAAATTCTTGCGCATTAAAAGCCATATTAATTCAATCCTCCCTTATTAACCTGCAACCTTGATGGTGTAGTAAGTCATTGTTGCACCATGCTGAAATTTCGTCTCAATTGCTGTGCAAGTGCCAATAACAACAACGTCATCGCCTGCTGCACCAACCTTCATGATGTGAGCGTCCTTTTCTACAATCAGCGTCTGACCAACCGTCGGTGCTGTACCGCCAATACCCTCCGCACTAACAGAGAACTCGGTCTGCGGCAGCAGATAGTAACCACGAATAATCTTACCTGCTTCGTTAATGAAGTCACGCAGAGTCTTGTGATCGCTCTCATCATAAATAAGTTCCGGAGCTGCAATCAGAACAAGATCCTTAATAGTTGCATCTTCCGGAACATCCGTATACTTATGTGATTCTCTTTCTCCATCCTCTAACGCACCAACATATACGATAGAGCCATTCTGGATCTCAGCCTGAGCACCGGAAGCATCATAATAACGTCCGTGCTCCAAAAAGGCCGGATTGCGTGTACCAGCCAACAGGTCGGTACGAACTACACAATTTGCCATTTAATTTACCTCCAATTAAAGTTGTTTCATATTTCTCAAGAGTCCGCCATACGCTTCTGCTTCGTTATCATTTGGAACATCAATCGGAACACGAATTGTCGAATTGGTTTTAACAGAGAAGTTCTGTTTGCCCAGCAGAGCAAAACACTGAGTCTCCAATTCTTCTATAGAATAATTAGCGGATTCTTCTTTTAATTTCTTATATTCGTCGCTGTGCTTCAGCGAATTGTCGAATTTGCTAAACAATGCCTCTTCAGCAGAAGCTCTCTGTGCTGCGAGAGTATCATTACGGAACTTGGACAGCGTTTCTACTTGCTGATTCAGATCATTAATTTTAGAACTATATTCCGTTTCAGCGGATTCTTTTGCTTTATTAGCTACTACTTCAATCAGGCTAAAATGATAATCCTCATCTGCAATGTCCTGCTTCGGAACGAATGTTAATCTCATTTCTTGTCCATTATCAAAATCAATTACTGCATTACCGTCAACGATTTGATATTTGTAAGCAAAATATTTGTCGTCCCATGTGCCAACGAAGCATGTGTCAAATGTGAAATCACATACATATCCATCTACGTCTTTGTTCATTAATGCTGCAAATAACATATTCCGAATCTCATTTGCTGTATATATAATAGTTTGCGGAGTTTCCTCCGGAGCATCTTCCTCAATATTATCTTCAACAATAATACCATCCTCGGAAGCAGCGACGTTCGTGCTAATCCCCGGTTCTACATTAGTAGAATCAGTAACATCTACGCTGGCTACTACAGTCTCAGCAACGTCAATATTCTCTTCCTGCACAGTTGCTTGTACATTTTCCTGCACTTTAACACCTCCTGTTAAGTTTGCATATTCTTCAAGCATCTCTTTAACTTGGCTTTTAAATGAATCCTCTTTTGAAAAAACCTGTAAAGCTGCCTGCTGAAAACAAGGTTCGTCGCGTTCTAAAAGACAAAACGCTTCGAACTCGAATTCGTTAATATTCAAGATATCGTCTTCAATATCTCCTTTTCGAATCTTAATCTCAAATGATTGAGCTGTGACTCCATCTTCCGCAATCTTCTCATAGCAAGGTTGCCGCTTCCAAAGAATTACATTGTCAATACAGAAATACTCATGCGGTACATTATCATCTACAAGAGTCTCCCAACGATATGTAGCTGACTCCGGAATAACACCGACAGGTTCTGTAATGTTGATAATCTTTTCTCCGGATTCGGTTTCAACAACTCCCATATCATGACCGCCGATGGTATTCTCAGCAGCATCATAGTTCGCAACAATAGGGCAATTAAACATAGACGGAGCACTTGCTTCGAATGATTCATGCGTAAAATTTGTACCATTCGGGTTGTTGCCCGTATAAGCTACACGCAAAGTACCTAAAGCAAAACTGCTATTCAGGTCACGGATATTTGTTATCGGAGATTCTAGGAGAGAACTAAACGTATATCTTCCCATATTCATTTTCACCTCCCGTCAAAAACAAAATAACCACCTGTTGGGTGGTTAGAATGTAAGAGTACTAGTTAAGTAACAATCTGACGATTGTGAAAATTTAAGAGGCAGTGCCTCGTTATATATAAAGGTATACTTGCCATTACAAGAATGTAATAACTTATAACCTTCATGTTGTAATTTGGTTGCAACATCTGATTTAGATGTAACAATAAACCTCATAGTGCTATCTGTCATTGCCATCATTCTCCTCAGTTGCCTCGCCGGATTCGTCCAATAAATCTTGTTTGGGTCGTCCCGGCGTACTCTCAGAATCAACTGAGCTGGATTGTGTATGAGACGACGATACTGGAACCATACGTTCTGGTAAATCCATAGTCTGAGTTTCCAAAATCGACAACCCTTCAAAATCTGCTTGCGATATCCCAAACGCTGCGCCAGTTGCATACCGAAGCGGCAGACCATACTGACATGCTTGGAGCATCTGACTTTGAACACTCGATCTGTTATAAATAGTTGTATTCAAAAACGTCAGTTTGAAATGATATGTACCACTAAGCAGCTTTAATTTCTTATTTATCCAACGTTCAATCTGCCGCAAAAAAGCATATACCATTGCAGCATCTGTTTCGATAGACAGATTTAAAGCGCCTGAAGATGTAATATTATCTTTGCCGAGTATCGCTGACGTGACACCAGTGCCACGCCAAAAAGCATTCTCGCTTTGCACAACAGAATCACTGTCTTGCGTAGAACCACTCTTGTCAAAATCAAAATCCAATACATCCATCGGTCCCATGCCCAAACCGATTTGCTCAGGTAACTGAGCGCCGAGCTGTTCATAATAAGCACGAGACAACGGTTCTGGAATAGTCCATTCGCCATTCTCAAACGGAATCTTCAAATACAATAATTTATAATTGCCAGTCTCCGTTTTGGCTTTCATCAAATCTTTGTAATCTGCTATATCGTAAATGTCCGGAAAGGTTCCTGCAAACGGAGGAATCGGAAAAGAAAGATCTTCATTTAATTTGAAGCAGACAGACTTCTTGGTATCAAGTTCTTGCCACTTCATGTTTGCCGTATCTTTTTTATAAGCTTCATACTTCTTTTGAAATTCGGAAGGGAATAGAGGTAACAACTCTGACCGAGAAGTAAAATAAGAAAAATCAAACTCGAATGTATAGATACCATCTTCAATGCCGCTCAAACGACAATAATCAGGATTGAGTTTTTCAATATAGTACGAGTCTTTTGTCTCGTGTTCATATCCATAAAAGACATCCTCACGGAAGCACGTAACCATTACCTTCAGTAACTCATGTTTCAAATTCATAAGTTCTACTTGGTCACTGGCTTTTTTAAAAGCCGTTCGAAATGTCTTGTCGTTTACCTTTGTATTGTTATCAATCTTAACCGGAGCCAGATAATAATCCAGCGTAGACATCTTTGCAAAAAAGTTTATCAGTCTACGATAATGATTACTGATATTATACAGATAAATAGAAGCATTACGAATACCCTTTTCATTACGGTCCGGATAATTCAGAAGATCAACAATCTCATCTTTTGTATATCGGACATAGGTATTGTAATAATTTCGGATTGAATGAGGTGGACGCAAATAACCCTTGGACAGTTTTGCAAATTTTTGCCACTGAGCAATTTGTTCTTCAGAGTATTTTTGTGTTTTTGACACGTATTCACCTCCTAAATTTACCATTGACATTTCCTTTAGACTGTGATATTATAACAAATGTCGAAGCGAATACACGTAATGTGTCATCGTTCGTGTATTCGCCCTTGATACTTCCTCGTTAATTCGAGCGTGGAAGTTCGCCCCCGGACTTAATGGAGGTGATAGTAATGGTTAGAATTAAGACTTCGGTCAAGATCAAGACCACTACTCGTGTACGAGTTAGTATACGGCATCGCTAATAAGTGATGACAACCCCGAAGCTACGCACAGCTTCGGGGTTTATTTTTACCTTTTTCGTAATACCGGCTGTCGGAATGGCATCTTGAAATTACTATAGTCTATCTCCGGCTTACGGCGAACTACTTGCCCGCGACGGAGAGAAGCGAGATACCAACATAACAAACCAAATGCAAACACACGGTCATCGTGCATTTTGTTTCTCTTCTCCACTGGGAAGTCATAACGAACATTACCCTGAGAAGTAAATTTACACATAGTGATGATTTCTTTTTTCATTAATTCTATCTGTGAACATGCAACTAATTCTTGCGGTGACAGAGGAGTAACAATCTCTTTACCTTCATCATCTACGTGCGTTAAATAGTCTCGACCCTCTGGATCAGCGGGGAAGGAGACCACACCTAACTTAATCATACGTTCAATTGCGTCAAAGATAGCGTTGCGATTACCCTTAGGGTCAACTAGGGTCACAATATCCAATGCGTCCGGATAAGACCGGACTGCCGACGCATATGCCTTATGAGATTTATCTATAATGCCTTTATGCTGCTTGCCATGTGAATCTGTCCAAGACTCCAGCATGTAGTCAGCAACCGAACCAATAATTTGTCCGCCAGCACCAGCATCAAAAATGACTTGTTTGATTTGCTCGTAGTCAAGGCGACCACTTTCTGAACCGTTATAAGCCAAAAGCAATTCTTTAAATTCTTTAACTTGCTCCGGGAATCTTTTTGGCGTGCGCTGCTTTGTGTTAATATCGACTAGTGATACAACATTAAGAATGCGCATATGCCACCCTAGGTTCTTTTCTTGTTTTGTTGCTGGGTCTACGATAATCTTTTCATAGAATTCCGCAATTACAATAACCGAGTTATCGTTCAAGCGAGCAGAGTCCCACGCCATGACAATCAGACGATTGCCCGTATCGTTATTAAGTATAGGCGGTGTCACTTCAGTAAGATTCATGATGTCACGACGAGAAACAATCTGTCCTTGGAACGAGTCCGCACTAAATTTGTTATAGTATTCTCGCAGAGCCTTTTCCTTATCTTCTGACATAGCCTTTGCAATAACATCAGGACTGATAATGGAAGCATATTCCTCTCCGTCCATTTTTGCACCTAACAACATATCAGCATCGTAATTGACCGCAAAATAATTATTATCACCAATGAGCATTCGCTCGCTGATATTTCTAAATTTCTTATAAAATTCAGAAGATGTGTCGGATGCAGAAGAAGCATATAATAATTGCTTCGGAAATCCCCTTGGTTCAATACTCATATCTTTGTCGCCGCCAAGCACGAAGTTTTCATCTTGGTTGACAAAGGCTTCTGCCTGCACGAATAATTCACTAGAAAACCAACCTGCTTCATCAAATACTACTAAGTCTGCACGCTTGCCTTTGATGTTCGTCGGATCGGAATTCAAAGTAAAGACGGCAGCTTCGTTGAATAATTTAAATTCAAATGAACTAGGGTCATGTTTGAATCCCGTGGACATTGTATTAGGACGTTGCAATTCTGCTTCAAAAATATCATTAACGCCGCCAAACGAAGTGATTCGCCTTTGAACAATCTTTTCAATCTTTTCAAATGTTTCTTTTGCTTGGTTGCCCGTATTACCAAGGATATATGTAACATGATAGGGGATAAGCAAAGACCGCAGCATAACGTAAATAGCGATCAGCGTAGACTTACCAGCGTTTCGACACTCCAGCCAAAGCACAAACTTTTTATCCCATGAGTTTATAGTTGCATATTTCTGCAAATCCAAAAGTTCGATTCCAAGAATATAAGCAGCAAAATCAACAGGGTTCTTACGGCCCCACTGTAATATCTTACAGTATCGCGTAAACTCACGAATCTTTTTTGCGCTCAGTAACGGATAAGCTCGGTAAAGCAAATCAAGCAGATCTTCATCTTCAATATCGTAAGAGTCTATATCAACAGAAGCGATATCAAATTGCACTGTGTCAAAATACAGCTCACCGTCAAATGTAATTTTTTCACCCAATTACATCAACTCATTTCTTCTGTTTCTGAATTTCCTTTAACTGAATTCTCAGTAAGCGATTCTCTTCCTCAAGTCCTTCGTTTTCATCTTGTAGCTTTGTTACGAATTCTCTCTGCTCTGCGCAGAGACGAGCATAATCGTCTCCGGTCAAATTCATCTCTTCAATAAGAGCATGAGCATTTAATTTTGAAATCTCTTTAAATGACTCAGCCATACGAATATCATGTATATTAACTTTAGATAGAGAGAACTTCTTCTCTAACATCTCTTTTTGTTTCTCGCTAAATGTATTTGCTCCTTGAGCAGAACGTGCTCCTGTCTTAGCGGCAAATCCATTTTCATTTGCTATTGTAGTCGCTGTGCGAGAAAGTTTCTCTTTCATGTTGGTAAGGTTTGTGACAAGCTGCATATCTGGAGAAGCTAGGTTTAATTGCATATCCAGATTCTTATCTATAATCTCAAGTTGTAAAAACGTCTTAACCATCATCAAAACGTTTTGTAATTTATGAGAGTCTTGTTCTACAGCATCCGTAAGATAACCAGCAAATGTGTTATACAAGAATCGGAGCTGTTCATCTGTATGGCCAGAATCGGCAAACGGATCATAACCCAAGCGAGAAATTACGCTATCTCTATTTTTCTTATCCTCAATTGTCCATTTAGCTTCAGAATCATATTGTGGCAACTGAGTAGCATAATCAGCAGGAACAGCTTTTTGTATATCAATATAATTATCAGCGAATGTCCGAGACTTGCGTTTCATATTAATGTATCGCAAATACTTGCCGATCTTCATGTTGTCACTATCAATTAGCGACTTAGCGTATTCCTTATCATAATAATAATTAAACTCTGCACAGAACTTAATAACAGCCTGCAAGTCGTCATTGCCGCACTCTGCGACATAATCATTAAAAATCTGCTCTGCACAAGTTTTGCAAACACAGAGATAGTCCTTTTGTCCTGAAAGAGAAACAGAGCCAGACTTCTTAAAAAACGCCGACTCAGGTGACTTCGGAACAATACCACATCTTGTACATTTTACATGATTAGATGTCCAAACATAGTATTCTCCGTTCTTTTCGTTTTTCTCTGCTGCTTCACGTTTGGTTTTGTTTAATTGAATAATATCCATATTTACAATCCGCACCGATCTTTTGCATCACGGATACTCTTTTTATCCGGCTGCAAGTAGTGCTTACGTGTCGTCTCCGTCGATTCATGGTTCAGCAATTCAGCAATCTCCTCAAGAGACATGCCTGCTTGTTTCAACAATTGAGAACCAGAATGTCTGAAGTCATGCGGATGCAAAGTCGGAACGCCAATCATCTTGCCAATCTTTTTGGCCCATGCTGCCAACACTGCTGAATCGGCAGGCTTAATATCTCCAGTACGCTCTTTACCAAAGAAGATATATCCACCGTCATCAATGTAATTCCATTCGCGGAATTGTTTGAGCTTAATCAGTTTTTCTCTAACTTCTTCAGAGAAGTATAAAGTTACAACCTTACCTTCTTTTTCAAGCACATCCGAAATAAATCTTTCACCAAGGTTTACTTGTTCCCATCTCAGGCGACCGATAGCAGAAACACGTGCCATAGTACTGAGAGACAGCAAAGCATAAACCTCTAATGTTAAATTGCCAGACTCAGCAAGCTTGCGTTTCATCAAGTCAACTTGATCCATTGTTAAGAATGTCTGTTTAACTACATCATTATCTTTAATTGGACGGTCTATAAACTCCATGGGGTTCTCCGAGATCTTGCGCTTCTTCCGCAAAAACTTATAAAAAGCAGAAACAGAAGAATAACGACGACGCATCCGTCGCGTATTATTACCGTTCATTTTACACCAAAAGAAAAAGTCAGTAAGATCATTCTCATCCAACTCTCTTACCGAACGATTATCCTGATTATCTAAGATATAAATGAACCATTGAAATAAGTCGCTCTGATAATTTGTAATGGTTCCTTGAGAAAGTTCACGCAGTGTCATATCTTTTTGATACATACGCCACAAACGCATTGTTTCAGGATTGACTAATTCAATCTTATCTTTATCATACATTACGACGCGTTTGCTTCGTTTTGCATATGCCATTAGTCATCACCTTCCTCAAAGTCCACATCATTTTTTGTTTTATCAAATTTTGAAACAGGCTGACTTTCTACT
The DNA here is from genome assembly GCA_963588175.1 of Faecalibacillus sp. Taxonomy (GTDB): domain Bacteria; phylum Bacillota_I; class Bacilli_A; order RFN20; family CAG-826; genus UBA4951. The sequence goes on from CAVAGP010000002.1 coordinate 100,367, forward strand.
GACTCTTTTAAATCTCCAATAGCAGTGATTCGTACTCGATACTTCGTCGGCATATATACATTTGCTTTTGCTGCAATGTTATATCTGCTACTACCTTTCTTAGCATAAACTTCAAATCGCGCAAAGTTAGGGAGCTTAACGGTTTTGCCTGCGTTCAGAGCATCAGCAATTTCTTTTTCGTACAACAAAACAAGTTCCTTGACGTACTTATCTGTGACGTTCAGGTCTTTTGCTATCTTATGTACAATATCCATTCGCGTCATGATATCCTCTCCTCCTTTCGAGGGATGATATCAATGTCGGCAGTCGTGAATTCAAAATGCGCGTTTGTTCCAGCAAAGTTCTCCAGCAACTGGTCAAGCATATATTGTCCATCTTCAGCGCGGATAGATATCCGTCCGTTGCCGTCAATAGAAATATATCCTTGTCCACTCAAGCAAGACAACTCTGAGAACGTCATCTGTATTTCAATCCATTCACGCAATTCTTGTAAAAGAACTCATAATCATATCCGCGCATTTGTGCAACCAGCTTCAATGCATCGTAATCATCATTGCAAACGTAGTGCTGCCTACGTGTCTGCACCAAACGCTGGTTCATGTTTTTCTTCAGAAGTGCCTTGACTTCTGGCTTTTCTAATTTAATCAATCAATTCAATCCTTTAATATCTTCATGTTCAGCGGGATTTTAAAGCGGGACCCAAACCGCGAACACATATTTAGTATCCATATAAATGAAAAAGACTGCCGAAGCAGCCCTTTTCGTTATCTATTTTTGAAGCATTCGTCGTACAGCGTATCAATATCATTATCAATTAATTGATGTGATCCGCTATTATTAAACGGAACCAACAATTTAATATTCGCAGACTTGCTCTTTACATTTCCATTCCACGATCGAGTTGTGTTCTCTTTTTTATATTCGGTGCGATCAATATAATCAAATACCTGCAACTCACGGAGATAAGATTCATATACGCGTGTTCTACTATATCCTAACCAGTGACATAACATTTCGATAGACATATCGAAACAATTGTCTTTATCAGCGGCTACCTTTGCGTAGCAAAGAATAGCTAAAGCTGTGCGACGAATGCGATCATTATCAAACCGAGAAGTAATCTCTTCAATATCACGTTCAGATATACGGACAGTTACATCTTCACGCAGTCTGCGTTTATCATTCTCGGCTTTGTAAATTAATTGGTTGACGTTAAGCTTTGTGACATTCAAATATAAATGCCGTTCCGTAGCCCATTCAAAAATATTTTTTCGCACTTGCAGCGGACTACATCCTTCTTGTAGCCAGTACTTAGCTAACAAATAGCAGTACCCATACATGCATTTTTTATACACCGGTTTATCACTTAACAGATCCTGAACCAATAACATTTCGTTGACCAAACTTATATCTTCTCCAAACTATATTTATTTCCCAAGTATTCATACTCGCCATTGGGATCTCTGATTGGCAGATATTGTTCAGTCTGCTTTAAGTTGGCGAGTATTCCTTCACCTCCGCAGACCCACATAAAGTTTTTGGTTTGCTTGGGGTATCTCTCATAACAGATCATCACACAGTAATTTGCCAGCTCACAAACGTCAGGGCAAATATCAAAACATGCAAGACGATATTTGTTGTGGAATGCTTGCCAATTAATATCAGCAGTATATGTTCCGTCTGAATTGTTTGCACTCTTAGTCAAAGACTTTCGATATGCTTTTATCAGACTATCAGCTTCTTCTCTAAACGCTATATACAACCTTTCTATTTCATCCATTTTGTTTTCGTCGATAGGGATATTCTTGTCAATCATGATTGTGTAATCAAACGACTTGTCTCGACGCTTGTATTTAAACTGATTATGCCAATGCTCTATATCCCAACACAGTTCGTTCATATTGCTATGTGTTTTAGATAATGTCTTCATGGTTGCATAATACGGAGATGCATACTTCATGAAGTAGGGAAGAGGTTTGGCATATTTTGCAATATAACGAGGTATCTTATAAATTACTCCAGTTTTGGCGCTATCTCATCATTGGACTATCTCTTCATCTCTAACGAGATGGGCGGCGCTACGGACGAATGACTTTCACATCGTCCTCTTATCCTTTCGGAAATTTAGTCTCTGCACCTTCAACAAAGCTTGGCACAGGATTGCATCATATAATAAATATACGTGTTTTCCTGTTAGCAGAGATCCTAACTACCATTATCCTGTAGTTCCTCAACGTGACCTCTACACCTCTTTTGAGTTCACCGTCTTTTTCTCATCACTCGTCGCCGAGTGAGGCGACAGATTAGTCTATCGCTTTGCCATTAATTACTGAGAGTAAATCTATATAAGATTCATATTTTTTTTGTTGTTCTGGTGTCTTCGGTCTTTTGTTATGATACGTAGTAGCACAATTGCTCGTTTCACCAATCAACGAATTCTCTCCTCGCAAAATTGCTTTTGCCTTGTTTTCTGGAATATCTTCTTCTTCAAGAACAGTAACTTTATCCTCTATGTCTATCACAATGGGTATATCTCTATGTACCCCTTGCATCATAGTTTTGTTATCCACTACCAAAACTAGGTCGCCCGTTATGGACTATCTCTTGCCCATGCCTTAAAAGGTTTAGGGTGTGGCACTACGGAGAGGGGAGTTGCACCCCACCCCTCTTATCATTATGAAATTTAGTCTCTAAAGGTTCTGAGTTAATATTTCAGTTTCCCACGGGATTCTCTTAGACAGCAGTATTCCCCGTTAGCTTGCCTTCTAGCTATCAGTTACTATAGCTCCTAAACGTAAGACAAACACCCTGCAATTACAGGTTCACCACGTAAGCGACATAGGTTTCCCTATGAAGTGACAGCGACCAGCGTATCAAAATCGCTACCAGATAGTCTTTGAGCTACAAGTGAATTTCCGTTCACCATGCATACATTAACTAAATGGCAGCACCATTTATCTGTTAAATCATTATTAACAGCGTTGAGAATAACATGTTCTGATCGGCAGATATGTGGATTGCGCTCGATCAGATATTCTCCATTAAACTTACCGTTCCGATTAAAAGTAAAGAACTCATCCTCTTTAAGGCAGCCAACCGGAGGCAGTCCTCCGATGTGTTCCATCAGCATAACAAGATCTGGAGCTTCAAATTTAAAACATGCTTTTAAATAGAGCTTTCCACACTTCATCTCATTGATGGTTTTATCAAGCAAAGACCTAACGTATTTATACGTTCCTTCTTCCTTAATCATTTCTGAGTTCTTAACCAGAGCTTCCATATAAGGATTCATTCCTTTGTGACTGTCTGCAAACATACCAAGAAATACATAGAGGGCAATCTTGTCTCCGTTCAAGATTTTTTCCATCAGCTCACAGGAATCATTTGCAAGAGTTTGAAACTCTTCGTATGGCAAATCAAGATCCTGTAGTATTTGATAGTTACCTCTCGTATAAATTGGTTCTTCCTCCGCAGAGAAGTTCCACTTCGCGACACCAATACAGTGGTTATACTTCCGGAACATATTCCAATAATGTTCCCAGTCACGTTTGTCCTTATAATTCTTAAAGTATTTAATGCCCTTATACATAGACTCGCACATGATGATAGCAGGTTCAGCAGTAGGGGAGACATCATATTTTTTTCCCCATACGTCTGTAATCTCTGTTATACCATGTTCCGCAAAAAAGTCTGTGTAATTCATTTCATGTGTAACTCCTTTAATAAAAGGAGCACGCCATAGAATAGATGTTGGATCAGACTTTGCATCCAACATGCCTCTCACTGTATCTGTGATATCCGGGTGATGTATGCCGCAACCATCAAAGACATTTATCTTGATGTCTTGAGTGCCAGTTGCAATATCTTTCTGTTTCCACGGAAAAGGCTCTCCAGTCTCTTTATTTATTAAAGTCAGCTCTTTATCGTACACATACTTAATACGTTGCTGAGGGAGCACCTTTTCATAATCCGGAACAATGATAATTCTCGGATACCAATCTTCAAGACAGTGACATGATGACAACATCAACCCACGATAAGCATACCATTTAGACAGTACAGTCTTATCAATATGCAAATCCATAGTTACTCGACGGGTTAGTTCTTCGCTAATAGACTCATCAACAAAAGATAAGATAGAGGTACGAACCATGCTTGCAGAACGTTCTCCGACTACATAGTGTCGGTCTCCAATCCAAAGTCCTTCATGAACCAAACCAACCATTGCTTCTTTATGAGATTTACCGCCTTTACAATCAACAAAAATAATATAATCGTTATATTTGCCGATATCTCCAGTAATCAATCGTATCTGTCGGAATAACATATTGTCTTGCTGATTAATGTAGTAGCATCTCAAAAAATCTTCGTCGCCCGGAAGATGATTATTATTCTCCATCAAGAGAGATAATTGAAACTTTTTTACTTTGTATAATGTAGGGGCGAAGATTAAGCATCACCCCCATCACTATATTCAGAAATCATCTCATCGTAATCTCTGATCCTCAAAAGTAAATCTTGTTTATATTCTTCTTCTAAAATATCATCCAGTAACGTAACGTCGCCAGTCTCTTCATACGCTTCAAACAGTTCCTGTATCGTCTTCAAGATAGTTCACTCCGCAATGGTAAATGTTCGAAACGTTTGCCACTGGAGTGACTTTCGATTTCTTTTTATTTCTTTTGTCTAAGTATTCTTCCGTCCACTTGCAAACATTGTTCTCGCAAGGCTCCCAAGTTTTGATAAGACTAAGTGCAGCGTGGACATTGACCTCAAGCCCCTTGTACATAGTCATCGGAATCACATTCGTCAGATAAAGATATTTTTGCAGTTCCTGCATGAGAGCAACGTGCATAGCTCTATCATCAGAATAACCAACTCTAGCAAGCAGCTCTTTACAACGAGCACTTTTTGCCTCCGAAATACGCTGTGCGCTCTGTTTAGAAATGAGACGGCGAGCCTTCTCTGCATACATCTCTTGCAGTTGTTCTTGCAATTCGAGTACCTGAGTATTCGACTCTACCAATGCCTGCTGAACGACTGCTAAATCTCTGTAATCTTTACTCATTCAATTAATCCTCCATTTGTTAAATAATTCATAATTCCTGTTGCCCACGACGCAATCTGTTTTACGCTCTTAATGTAATCGGCCTTAACAGGTTCAGGCAATTCGCTGAGAGTATCGGTGATATAAGCATACCCACCAACACTAACTAAGAACTGACTACACTTAGATGCAAATAACATAGCATCAGCCGTTGATGATTCTTTATACTCTCTGAACTCGACTTGTTGACGATACATGCTGTTCTGTCGAGACAGGTCTCCAATGAGTTCTTTATCAAGGTGAGTTGCCTTAGCTTGTTCTTCAATACGCTGCTTTAATTGTTGATTTTCATCCTGCAACGATTCGTAGTCGTCCGGAACAATGGTCTTGACTTCTACGCGAACTTCCTGATTCTCAAGTTTCTGACACAATTCATCGTTTTCGTCCTGAGCATTTGCCAACTCTTGGCCCTTAACATTAAGCTGCTGTTCAAGCATGTGAATCTTATCTACATATTCCTGCACCTGCTTTTGTGTCAGCTTGCTGGCAGAGGGAAGCATAGAGATAAGCTGTACCTGTTCGTCAACCGGAAGTCCTGCAATTACACGAGAAGCAGTTGACGCAGAGATTTGTCCGGCTTCTACAGCATCTTGAATTTCCTTCGGAAGGGAAGCAAGAGTTTTTGCACGCTTCAAGGTATTCAAGTCAATACCCATTTGAGACGCGAGTTCTTTTTGCGTCATATCAGAAGTTCCATTGGAGCTTCTGAATTCTTCACTTTGTCTATCCCCACCATTTTTAATTCCATAAATACGTTCTAACTCTTTAATTCGATTGCCCAACATAATTTGACTACCGCCGATTTCGCCGCGTTGACGAATGTTGGTTTCGATTAAGTCCTTTAGAATTGCATCGTCATTCTCATAAATACGAACTTCAGCAAGAATATCTTCAATACCTAATTTTTTACAAGCACGGACACGCTGATGTCCTGATACAATTACTTTATCCTGCGTAACTACAATTGGTTCAATTACACCACTTGTTTTAATAGAATCAATAAATTCATTCCATTTGGCTCCTGACATGTCGTCAAAGAACTCACAGTTACGGGGGTGTGGTTTTAATTCGCTGATTTTAATTTTTTGCAATTAAATTCCTGCCACTCAAAATGTGTTTAAACATACTCAAACACATCGAGAAATTGAAGTCCTTACGGATACTTCTCACTGCTTCAATGTGTATGCTTTGGCGATTGCAAATAATGCGCTACTCACAAGTTCTTGTACACTCCGCAGTCGTTAATTCCCGAAATAGCCTTCGGTACATACTTACGTTTGCTTGATTATGCAATCTCGTAAGTTACAGCATCTTTTAGATTAAGGGCAGCATTGAAATCCCTATCTTCAATATAGCCACATGAACAACGATATGTTCTATCTGAAAGTTTTAAATCTTTCTTGATAGCACCACAGCAGTGACATATTTTGGATGATGGATACCATCTATCTACAACCCTTAACTCAACACCATTATCATCACATTTTGCTTTTAGCTTAGTTCTAAATTTATAGAATTTCTGTGACGCAACAGCTTTTGAAAGATGCCTGTTCTTCATCATGCCTGATACGTTCAAATCTTCAATAACTATATAAGATGGCTTGGTTTTCACTATCTCGGCTATTGTTTTATTGATATAGTCCGTGCGAATATTATTTATCTTATGATGAAGTCTTTGTACTTTAAGCTTCTGTTTTTGTATATTCTTTTGAGTAGACTCTCCTTTCTTTAAATTCTCATATTTACGTGAGAGACATCTTTGTTCTCTACGCAATTTCTTTTCCAATTTTTTGACTCTTGCTGACTTATTGATATTTTTATAAGTTTTGCCGTTAGAAACAATCGCTAAGTCTTTCAAGCCTAGGTCAATCCCCACACCATCGCCATTATTGTTAGCAATTTTAGTATCGGGAATTTCTACAAGAGCTGATACATAGTATCTACCTGCTTTGATGGATACTGTCCCGCTTCTGATTTTCCATCCGTCTTTAGTTGTTGGTATATAGCCTTTTTCTTTAATGCGTACCCAGCCTAAAGTCGGTATGTTTAATCTATGTCTCTCGCATCTACAATCTTTGGGATTGTTTCTTACGAAATACATTTTTACATCAGACTTACCTTTCTTTTTGAAATTAGGAAAAGCACTTTGATGTTTAAAAAATCTTGTAAATGCAGTACATCCATCTTCAATAGACTTTTTTACAGCTTTTGAAGACACTTCCTTAATCCATACTTTGTCGGGATTATTTGGAATGTATTCGTTGTTAAGCCATACACTAAAGTCTTTGCCCGACATAAATCTCTCGCCTTTATCATGCAAAGCCTTGTTGTGGCCAAGATAGAAGTTATAGACGTATCTACAAATGCCAATAGTCTTGTCGATCTTGACTTTCTGCTCGACTGTTGGATTTATTTCCGTTTTGAAGCTTTTTAGTAATTTCCTCATCTCCTTATATTTGTTTTTTTACACTTACGAAGACCGTACAATCTACAAAAGAAAATGTGAGGTATGGATACAATATCCTGTAATCACTATTGTCAATACTTTTAATTACTTATACCTTCTCCTTTTCAAGTAACTCCTTAACAATATCCGTCCGTTCATAATAACAACGGTCTGTCTTCGACCGCTCGACTTTACGAACAGCTCCTAATAATTGTTGCAACGAAGAGATACATCTCTTATTTTCTTCTGCCCAATCAACGATAGGGGAGAGAATTTCCGAACCGTCTTTTGAAAGTCTTCTCTTCTGTCGAATACCCGGCAATGCGTCGCACAGTTTTTTACGATCCAAATAACAATCATTGACCAATTCCAACCGATGTAAAATATCTTGAGTCTCTTCTTCCATCAATTTGGCGTCAGCATCAAAGATATGCAACTGAGTCTCACAATCATTAAGCCATTTTAAAAAGTCAGAGAGTATTTCACTCGGCAATTTATCTCGCATTGTCGCCCTCCTTATCTAATGAGGCTAAAAACTTTTTCACTAAGATAACCGCTTGCTGTTTCGGAAAGTCGTCATTAGATGCGTCAACAATTTCTGCCATCTCAAGCATTCGATCTCCCAGTGCTTCTTCGTCCGAGTAATCTATATCAAAACAACTCGTCACAAAAATCTTGTGGGAAGCATCTAGCAGTGCTTCCTTTAATTCATTAACTTCGCTCTGCGTCAAACCCTTATCACTTTCTGTGCAAAGCATTGCATTCAGCAACACCTGTAGAGATGCAACTTGAATATACGTGAATCTATTAGCACAGTTGTCTAAGTCTTCGTTTAATTGTTGTATTTTCTTGTGGTTAAAGATATTTGATCGTTCCTTTCGTCTGAAATATCCATACTGATTGTACCATACTTAAACCAGAATTGCAATATAATTCTAAAAGAAATTTGAGCAAATAAAAAAGCAGCCCCGCCAATCAGCAGGACTGCTCTACAAATATTATTTTACAGGATCGTCCATAAAGTTCAAATCATCTAAACTCATATCTGTAACCTTTGATATGATACTCAACTCATCATCAGTGAGTGTCCCTGCTTTTAGCTTTTTGCAAAACAAAGCATAGGCACCGTTGTATCCGCGTTCATGCATCAATCCATGTAACTTTTGAATAGAAGCTTCACTGTCAAGAATCCACTGCCGAATAGCGGGGTAGCGCATCTTGCCATAATAACGATCTCCTTTAATAGAATCATGCAAAATCCTATGAACGTTCTGTCGCGTCGTATGATACTTAACAGCAATATCGGTAAAACTATAACCATTCAATCGCATTGTATACATATCAATCTTCTGTTGTTTAGATATATATTTATTCACTCATTGTCTCCTCCAGTAATTCTTCCAATCTGTCTGCGGCTGCGCCAGTAAGTGCTTCAACGCATTCCCAGCCATACTTATCATAAAACAAACATTTTTGTCTGCTACAGTCAAGTGAATCTGAACTTGTGCTACAAAGCCTTAGTGCCTTAATCAATTCTGTATCTGTCACAATTATTACCTCTTTCACGCAGTAAGGTGCCTTCATTGTAAAACTTAATCACGATTGTCCTCCTTAAAAAACTCATCCAAGTCGAACCATTTATCCTTCATGATGTTTCCGACCCTATCAACATAACTTCCCCATCCAGTATCCTCGAAACGAATATACTGACCTTTTAAATTCTCCCACTTCGAAACACCAACAACATCTAACAAAATCGAAATTGACTCCATAGCTTTAGATGAAAATCTTCTGGTTTTAGTTTCCTCATCATATTCATCAAGGGCGCGGCAGCCAAAACTAAAGCTTCCGAAATTTGCCTCAACAGTAATCATCCATGTCATGATTCCATGATCCTCTCTACCAAGCATTGTACTCACAATTCGTCCATTCTTAATCATTAATAATTTCCTCCAATCACGGTAGCAGGGGAGTCGCATCTGTGCTACGATCCGACCTTTTATACATCAAGTCAGTATACTCAGTATCAATAATCTCAACGTCATAATATTTACAACGACAATCCTGCATCACAGGAGTGATCGTTAATCTATACCCATTCGACAGTAAAGTGTTGATAAAATTCCAAAATGAATTACCAGCATCCATACGTAAACACTTCTTTTTAATTGGCTTCTTTTCTTCGTTCATTACAGGCTCCTTTGATTTTAATTTAGACTTTGCATAATCAGTCAGTTTATCACCGAGATATGTTGTATTCCAACATTCTACACAAGTCAGTCCATAGTAACTCTTACAGACAGAAGAAGTAAGCGCTCCTTCAAAGAAGTCGCCGGGGCAACCAAAAAGATAATCATACACATCACCTTCTAAATTGTCATCAACCCACTGCCGATAAGTAATAGATGATTTATCTTTGCAACGCAACTGTTTTGCAGCATCTGTCAAATCTAATTGTGCAAAGACTTGCTGATTCCAGCAAGTATCACAGTCATCGCCAAAAGGACATATACCCATACCATCTGTTTTTACTGCACCTTTGAAATAATATCCCGGACAACAACGTACTTCACCATCATATTTTTCGTCTACTTCGTTAGGTAGAAGTTCTTTAATTTTTTGCTTGTAAGTCATACTAGCCACCAAGTCCCCTGATATGTGTCGCAGTATTCTTGCGCGGAACAATTAGTACAATCGCGCATCCAGTTTGGATCGCATGGAAATCCGAAATCCTTAACTAACACAAGACGATCTTCTGGCTCATACCAATCAAGATCAGTTTTACCATCACGATAATATTTATCTGCTTCTTTACAACGATGAACTTCAATGTCTATATATCTTACACCATTACACGCATCGGTCAACTGCGCAGTTACACGAGCTTTTTCACGAATCTCGGCGAAAACAATAGCAGCTTCAAATCCGCCTCGTTCTTTAACTTTCCATGCCTTCATTATAGCTTGCCTCCTTCAGTCTTCAGATAAATATCCAACACCTGAAGCGCGTCTCCAACCTTGATCTTATGTTTTCTGGCTATAGTGGATGCTGCATCAATCAGACTATCAATATCCAACTTATACTTCCAACATCCATCAGGTCTCGCGAGATGAGATCCATACCTCGCACATCCTCGGCATAGTTCGCATTTAACATTCATATCAATCCTCCAAGTACCGCAAAGATAGTATCATCTCTTCGTCTATGTGCTCTTGAGCCAACTCTAAACAATAATGGACCCTTGCAAAAGTTCTGTCTTTAGCTGGAAGTTCTCTTATTATGTGGTGAACAACTTGCTTTGCAATTGCTTCATAAACCGGCAAGTCTGTTGATGATATCGTCACAGCACAGTTACCTCCATCTTATAATTATTAAAAGCCTCAACGACGGCTGTCTTATCAAACTCATGTCCTCGCCCATCATCTAGTGAGACGGCAGGATAGTTACAACCCTCTGTCTTCATATAAAGATCTCCCGAATATCGGAACAGATCACCTGCATGTAATTTTTCAAATACAACAAGTGAGATTTTCTCTGTAACTACAATGTTCATTATTCAACCTCCCAAACAGCAATAAGCATTTTCATAATATTCAACCGCATCGTCAGCGTCGAATAACATAGTCATGCCAGTTTCGAGTTCTACTGCTCTTAGATCGTTACCGCTCAAACGCAAATGAATCACAGTGTCATATGCAAATACATCGCCAGCTTTTAATGTATCAAATCTACACGTTTTGCCTTGAGACTTAATCTTCATTTTGTTCCCTCCACCGGAATAATATCTGGAATATTATCTAAAGGTTTAAATCTATCTAACCTATAGTCATCTAATACAAAGTCTAACAATTCCATTATGTCTCGTGTCTGTATTGCCTCATACACATCGGCAGCAGAGTCTGCTTCGATGATTCCTTGCATACGTCCGAACCGGATGTTTCCCGTCGCATAGCCCGGAATATTCACAAAAAATTTCATAACTTATTCCCTCCTTAGCGCAGTCCGGAATCGAATATTCGGTCCGCAAAAAGATTCGTCGAACCCATTAAGCGTCCATCTGTCTGGAATATCCAAAGCTCTCAAGCACTCAAACATATTGAACATAGCAACAAAAGCTTTGTCGTTTTCAGAATCATTTCGACTCGAATCAATCTGTGCTCTTAAAATTGGAAGCTGTTTTGATATATCATGTATATCTTCCTCAATCATATCCAAGAAATAATGTTGTTTTTGCTTTGTATAAAACAATTTCTCAGCTTCATTCATAGAATATCACCCCTTCATATCCAAAACTTCCAATTCATCAAACACCGCTACCATCTCAAGTACTATTGCAATCAGCCGCAGAATATGCGGCGCATCATTGACCTTCTCTCTCAACTCCGGTAACTGCTTCAATATATTATGAGCATCGGATTCAACCGCGTCCAACTGATCGTTGAAAAACTTTTTTGCTGAGTCAAGTGATTCAGCGTATGCTTCAGCATTTGTGTTCGCAGGTATCACTGCTGACAAGTCGTTAATTAATTTAAACTCATTCATCGTACATATTCTCCTTTATTATTAGTATACTTTTAGACATTGATTACATGTAAATTCTTATAGTTAATTACCTATATAACCTACCAATTATATAGGTCGGACGGACAAAGGCGGAGGCTCGCACTAAGCCTGAACATGCTATCTAAGGTCGGACATCTCCGGAGTATATATAATACTACTTCCGTATTTGTCCGGTTTTACCCCCCGTATATCGTAGTTCCGTAATATGTTTGCAGTCCTTACCGTTAATCTGTCTTCTCCCAAGGTCGACAAATCTGTAAGGTAAATTATATTTTTCTAAATACTCGTTTACAATTAATACAGATTTTGAAGAGCGATTTTGACTCCGAGGTATCTTCAACTCTTCGATAAACTGATTACGTTCACTCGCATTTAAAAAAATACGACCTCGATTTTTATCCAATAATTCTCTCCGAAAATCATGTGGATTAAAATCTCGTAGCGGATAAGAAAACCCATACTTATCTTGTACATACTCCAGATACGATTTGCCACTATCTAAAATATCTCTGAATACACTAAGACAGTTCTGAGCATATAAGAATCTTCCCATAACAGGGGAGAGGTATATTCTTTTCGTGGCTTCATCGTATCTATTCCAAACAGAATCCTTAGTAGCTTCTACAACTACACCGTAATGTCGAATAAATGCAGATTCATCGTATTCGCCTAAAAACAAACACTTCTCATATGTACGCTGCAAGGCTTCGCACCGTTTCCAAATTAAATCCAAAGGTTGTTCTTTTAAATAAAAAGTAATCATCTCATCTGAGTTCAATCGCCTGCGGCCCAAACACTGAATACTTTGTTCAACATCCATTATATTAGATACCACAGTTGTAATCTCAGGATCGTAAAGATTGACCCCTACATCCATACTAGTAGTAGCAAATAAGAATTGTTTCGGGAGATGATCTGGATGCTGAAGCATTTCATTTCTCATCCAAACCTCTGCTGGAGTCATAGAATTCGTCTTATTTGATTCAGAACATACATACATAGAATTAGGATATAATTCACATAGACTCCGTGCTTGCTGGGTTCTGTTCAAAAAGAAAATCCCCTTCTCGTCATTGCTAGATATAATAGAAGCAATAGATGATAATTGAATATCAGAGCTAAAGCCTTGTAAATATACTTTGCTGTAATCCATAGGTATCTTTAATTCCCAGTAGGGAACCTCATCGCCATGCAGCTCCTGAATATGTTTATCCAGCCCCCGCGGAGTGGCAGACATAAAGAATCTTCTACAGGGATGCTGCATCACAGCCTCTACTAAATGGTATGTATAGTATGCGTCCTTTAATATTGCATCTGAACTTATATGATGGTATTCATCTAATACAATAATATCATACAAGTCTAAATCAAATGGTATTCTCTGTTCCATACAATATTCATATTGCTGATATCCGATTACCGTTATTCTATCTGATGTATCAGCTTCATTAATCTCTATAAGCATTTGTCTCTTCGTAACAATTCTATTCTCAAATATCAGTATCTTCAAATCAAGCTCTTGCGCTGCTTGGTAAAGATTATGTGTAGCAAAGTATGTTTTGCCACCTCCAGTACCAACCGTTAAAAATACTGAACTGTTCTCCGGCATAGAGAGTATAGCATCTACAGAAATTAAATCTGATACCTTTGTAGTTAATGTTGTAAATCCACTAACATCCAAACTCGCAAGTTCGGAAATATTCTTCAATTAATAACCTCCCAGTGTAAATGACATATAAATATTCAAAAGATATATCTGATAAATTACCAGTAAATCAATATCTAAAAGATATACTTGAATCTATTATAAAATCAAATACAGTATATGTCAATCTCTATTAGAGCTTTTACCGGTACAATTTTTAATTTATTATTTGATATACTTTTACCACTCTAACAGAGATGGGGATGTCTATAATTTAATTTGAATCTTCTAGTAAGATTTAATCTCATCGCTGAGATCTGGAGTGATGTCATTTATACAAGATAGAAACGCATAGCGTTTCGTTTTTTATTTTTTTATAATCTATAATAGAAAGCTGCGTCTTCCTCACTGAAGCGTGAGGTCCGCGCCGGATTTACGTTAGGGTAGAAGATGTAGTAAAGCACCGCGCTCCTCAATATGTGTCACAGAACTGGGACACTATACTACCAGTCCTTCTCGTTCCTACCTTATATATAGTATAACAGACATCGTGCAAATTGTCAATATGTTTTTAGAAGTATAACTAAGGTTTGAGAATAACACTATTACTGGAATTCTTAACTTTTTTGTATTGATTTTGTACTAGCAAAAGACTGTCTGACAGTTTGTAGCGACTGGTTTTCAAAAAATTTCATCTTTAAGTTTTACATATTTACTGGAATTTTTATAGAAATTTTGCAGAAAAACAAAAGAAAATCGTAGAAAAAGTTATAAATTTTATTTATTTTTGTAGAAAATATAGAAAAAATTATGTAAAAAGTTTTAATGTTTGCAGAATTAATTGAGTTTAAATTTTAAAATTAAGGTAAAGAATGACGAACTATAGTGCTGGAATAAAATCAAAACGGTTGAAAAATGTTAAATATACCCCCATCTTGTGCAGAAAATGAATGGTTTTGTACCCGAAAATGTTAGATATAAGATCCCCAAAAATAGCGATTGTTAGCACAATTCCGACAGGATGTAAAGTAAACTTGACATTACACGAAAAATCGTCCTTGAAAGTTTTCCATATCCACCGAGAAACTTTCGATTCTATGAACATATGAACAACCATTCATATGTACCAAAATACTAAATAAATCAAAATAAATCCATAATTAAACCCAGTAAATTATCATTAAATATCACACTATTACTACAAAAATTAAAATAATTGACCTCAAAAAGCACATATTAAAATGCTTATATAAAATCAAAAATAATCACAAAAATGATACCATCAGATACCCGCGCCACATCTGGTCTCCTATCGGGCGACGGGGGAGAGATGCACCCGCTCAAGGTGTTCCGCGCGCCCTCACCTTTAACTGTTAATTACTGTAAATAAAATATTAGTATTGTATTATTACATAATATGCGACGAAAAGAGAATCAATTATCCATAGGTTCGCGCGTCATGCTGTCGGTCTGGCTGTTACCCTCTCACTGTCTCTACTATCTCTATCTGTTATACTATATCATATCATTTATACTATTACATACACTAATACTATCGTGTATACATACACTACACTATGTACTCATACTATATCATCTGTCTATACTGCACTCCACACTGTACACTCTGTTCCGTGCTGTACCTAATAACCCTATAATACAGTATGTTAGTAGTATTAAAAGCACCCGAAAAATAAATCTAAAAAATTTTGAAAAAACCTATTGACATTTGCGGCGGTCTCTGCTAAGATATAGACAAGCTCAAGAGCGAGAGCGACGGAGCGACAGCCGAAATCAATATCTAAAAAAGGTATTGACAAAACGGCGACAATGTGGTATGATATAGCCAAGCTAGAAGCACGGCGGGGCGACGCATTAAGTGTTAGTCAGCACCACGGGCGGACGGCGAGAGCGGTATCAAATCGCTGAACGGATAGCAACTAAGTGGACGCGCAAGATGTGCGGCGGTCGGACTGCACGACAAGCAGAATAAAAAATCAAAAATTTTACTTGACATGGTGTTCACTATGTAGTAAAATGAAAACACGATAACGAGAACGACAGCGAAAGCAAGTGAATCTCGTTACCGCGAAAAAGGTAACAATCAATATGAAAGTAGTGGTTGTTATGTATAATAAAGGCG
>CAVAGP010000003.1:0-114034 GCA_963588175.1 Faecalibacillus sp.
CGCGTATGTGTGTGCATAAATTTTTATGATAAAAATATAAGTTAAAGTCTATCTAACGAAAAGATATTCGAGACTTCGAAATATCCTTCACCGAATGTGAATCTTATAAAACTGGAGAATGTGAGTGTTGACGCATCATCGTTATATTCAAAATTTTTCTGAGGACTATCCAAATAAAATTCTTTGAAATCTTTGTATGATCCGCTCGACTCAAATCTATTATTCTCGCCAAAAAATGTATCAAAATTTCCAACCTCTATTGACGTAGATCCATTGCCGTTTGTTTTGAATCTCTTGTAATCAGATTTATCTTTTAAGAACATATAAGGAATCAGTAGCCTATCAAATCCATTTCTCGAAAACATGCTTATTGATGTGTTGCTATTCATATTAGAATCAACATCATCCCCTATTCCAAATATAATAAGGAAATAGTGTGTGACTGTTTTTTTATATGAGAAGTAAATTTGATTGTCTGAGGATGAGTACCAGTTGTTAGATTTTTCTAGTGATGTTATGACATCTTGCTTTCCAAAGCCTTCACGAAATCTAAAATAGTACCCATCGTCCAGCGATCCCTGATAATAATTGCATGGAACTGGGAGACTGAACTTTTTGCCATCCATAGTGATGAATGGAATTTTGTTTGATGAAACCATACCACCACACGAGGAAGTGGAAACTATGAACACAACGAAGGAAAATGACGATAATAACTTTTTTTCATATCAATAATTCATATTGTACATGCTACCAACTGGATTTAGCAAAATATTGTCTAGCAGATATATTCTTGAGTAACCAGTCCATCCGAAATTAACGATAAAATAATCCTGAGTAGCCCCACCTCCAAGAACTTCTGTTTTAATTCCATAACATGTGACTGCGTGATTAATTTTCTTTCCGTTGTCTGGTCTCCTGAAATTGCCAAATAAAGCGATTGGCTTATTATCTGCAATGCAAGCCCTTATATTTAAGTAGGTGGACAGTAACATTGAAAAATGGTTTGCCGAAACGTTAATCATTGAACAATATTCTTCCATGACAGCTTTAATGTCGAATGCAGTTGTTGAATAGTTTTTCTTTAAAGATTTGCCAACTTCAACAAGATAATCGTGAAATGAAGCCTTGAAACGTCTTTTGCTGTTGACCGTTTCAATGTATGAATCAGAAATGAATGCATTATTATACTTATACTTTGAATAATATAAAATCATGGCAGCAGCTAAGTAACCGCAAGTGCCGTCTTTGTTATATTGTTCTCCATTTCTACCATTTTCTCTATCAAAATTACTCAAGCCAGCCAGCAACTCATAATCATCAATTAACCAATCCGTAATGGTGGTTGAACTAAGCAATGGGGTTTCATTAATCTTTATATAATCTACAGCCTTCTTTTTCTTTATTCCATTAGTTTGAAGTTGACGTATATCATAATTCATTGGCCCATCATATATGAGTTCATCAGATGAACGTGAATTTAAATATGGGCTTACAGATTCATAGCTAAATTCGATTTTAGATCCAGTATCAAAATCTACGATGCAATATCCAACTGGAGAATATTCGTAGCAGTAGAATTGTTTTTCATTATTTGAGGAATGGAGTCTTTTTCTTACAATCGCACTGATGGGTGTTTTTTCTCTAGATTCGTCAATGGATAAATTAGAAATGTGATAACCCGAAAGCGAGACAAGAAGAGAAGAAATTAAAAATATATTTTTCATATTATGTCAACATTAACATTATGTAACCACTTTAATAAGTATAAATATTTGCCGATAAACACTAATTTATTTAAATATTCAGGAGTTAATATTTTAATAATTAGAAATGTCAATATATTTAAATTTCATGGTTATAATATTCAGGAGGTTTAGAAGAAGAGAAACTCCCAAGTGTTATCCTCGCCCACGGGCTCAACAGCAGAGCCTTAGATTTAAGAGTGCATTGCAGAGCCCTAACCGCTAAAGGATTCAGATGCTTTGCCTATGACTTTGGCGGAGCAATCACAACAATTGCAAAGGTTATTTATAACCTTCAGCCTAAAGCAGCGATTCTTGAATACCCAGCGCTAAGTTTTACGGATGAAACCCCTGCTCATCTAAAAGATATTGGGCGCCATCCACTTTAATTGAATCCATAAAGCCTTATATGAAGAAAAATATCTCTCCAAGTTTGACATCAACACATTGATACTCCATGAATCAAATGACACAATGGTTGACATATCAGCATCAGAAAATGCCATAAAATACATACCTAATGCCGCCTTAAAAGTAATCGATGGAGCCGGACGCACCTTTGGCATCAAAGAAAATAAGAATGTGGTCTGACCAGCTATCGTCGACTTCCTTATCTCCAATTACGATTAGCATTAAAATATCGTTAATTAAAAATGTGTACGTTTTCATATGTCACGCACAATTTAATTATTGAAATAATACCGCAATTATTCATAATGCTTCCGTATGGAAAAAGAAGAGAAATTACAACAACTATTAAAAGAGTACGACGCTTATAAAGCGTTAGGGCTCAAACTCAACATGGCTAGAGGCAAACCATGCAAAGAGCAACTTGATCTTTCAATGCCTATGATGGATGTCCTGCATTCCGGGGTTAACCTTGTTTGCGAAGACGGAACGGATTGTCGTAACTATGGCGTCTTAGGTGGCATCGACGAATGCAAACGTTTGCTTGGCGACATAATCGAGGTCCCATCCTACAACATCATCATCTTTGGTAACTCATCCCTCAACGCTATGTATGACTGCATCGCTAGATCATATACGCATGGCGTCTTAGGCTGCGAGCCATTCTCCAAGCAAGGCAAACTCAAATGGCTTTGCCCTGTCCCGGGATATGATAGGCACTTCGCCATCACCGAATATTTCGGCATGGAGATGATCAATATCCCTATGACCCCAACCGGACCGGATATGGACATGGTCGAAGAATATGTCAAAGACCCAACCGTCAAAGGCATTTGGTGCGTTCCTAAATACTCAAACCCAGACGGCATCACCTACTCGAATGAAACGGTTAAGAGATTCGCAAAGCTTAAGCCTGCCGCCAAAGATTTCAGAATCTATTGGGATAACGCCTATTCCGTCCACCACTTATACGAAGACAAGCAGGATTTCTTGCTCGAAATCATCGATGAATGCAAGAAAGCTGGAAACCCGGACATCGTCTATAAATTCACGTCCACTTCCAAGATTTCCTTCCCAGGAAGCGGAATTGCCGCTTTAGCAGCAAGCGACGCTAACGTCAAAGACATCAAAGCCCAAATGAGCATCCAAACAATCGGCTACGATAAGGTCAATCAGTTAAGGCACGTCTTGTTCTTCAAGAACCTCGAAGGCGTTAAGGCCCAGATGAGAAAACACGCAGCGATCTTGAGACCGAAGTTTGAGATGGTTGAGAAAATCCTCGGCGAAGAAATCAAAGGAATCGCCAAATGGAACAATCCACATGGTGGTTACTTCATCTCCTTATATGTTCAGGGTTGCGCAAAAGAAGTCATCGCACGCTGCAAAGAATGCGGTGTTGAATTGACCCCCGCCGGATCAACTTATCCATACCATAAAGATCCATACAACTCAAACATCCGTATCGCCCCATCATACCCATCATTGGATGAGCTTGAGAAAGCGACAAGAATCCTTTGCTTAAGCGTTAAGATCGAAACCCTTAAGAAAGAATTAGCCAAATGACAATTAGCCCGCATTTGTGGGCTTTTTTAATGCTATAATCAAAATATGCGATTAGACAAATACCTTGCAAATTCCGGAGTTGGCACAAGAAAAGAGGCCAAAACCCTGATAAAAAAGAAAAGAATCACCGTTGATGGTGTTATCGTCAGGAGTGACTCTTTTAATGTCGTTGAAGGCATTAATAAAGTTTGTTTGGATGGAGAGGAAGTAATCTACAAGAAATTCTATTACATTCTCTTAAACAAACCTCAAGGTTATGTCTCCGCAGTAGAAGATAACTTATATCCGCCAGTTACGGACTTAGTGCCTGAATATGCCTTTGCCAAACTCTTCCCAGTAGGTAGATTGGACTTAGATACAACAGGGACGCTTCTTCTCACAAACGACGGGGATTTATGCCATAAGCTTTTGGCCCCTAAATACCACGTCGACAAAACCTATTACGTCGAAGTTGATGGAACCATCAAACCCACTATGGTTGATGAATTCAAAAAAGGCGTTATAGTCAACGGAGAGATGACGTTGCCTGGTGAGTTAACGATACTCAGCGAACATTCAGCGGAATTAACAATCCATCAGGGCAAATACCATCAAGTCAAACGTATGTTCCTAACATTCGGTTTGAAGGTTACAAGGCTCGATAGGAAAACGTTCGCTTTCTTAGGACACGAAGACATTGAACCAGGAAAATACAGGGAATTAAGTGAGGAAGAAGAGAACAGATTGAAGGAAATCGTTGAACATTAAGCGGTTTTACTTCTCTTTTACAATTTGATAGACAAAGATTTAACAAAGCAAAAATAAGATAAAACCGCTTAGCGAGTTAAACGCGAAGGAGCTAACAATGAATATTGATTTTAAAAACAAAAAAGGATTCATCTGCGATATGGATGGAGTCCTCTACCACGGCAATAAAATATTGCCAGGCACAAAGGAATTCATAGATTGGTTGCAAAATAACGGAAAAGAATACCTATTCCTCACAAACAACAGCGGGATGACCCCACGTGAACTTCATCAAAAGCTATTGCGTCTTGGCGTCAACGTCCCAGAGGAGCATTTCTATACCAGTGCTTTGGCAACCGCGGAATTCTTAAAGAACCAAGCCCCAGGCTGCTCAGCTTACGTCATAGGAGACGCAGGACTTCTCAATGCCTTATATGATACTGGGGTCACAATGAATGACATCAACCCTGACTACGTGGTCGTTGGAGAAGGGCGGAATTATTCCCTAGAGTCCCTTACCAAAGCGGTCAACATGGTCTTAAATGGAGCTAAGCTAATCGGAGCAAATTCCGATATCTCAGGTAACATCGAAAACGGTCTAGCCCCAGCCTGCCGTGCTCTCATCTCCCCTATTGAGATTGCAACTGGCAAACAAGCCTACTTCTGCGGCAAGCCAAATCCGCTTATGATGAGAACCGGATTAAGAATATTGGGTTGCCACTCAGAAGAATCCGTAATAGTCGGAGATCGCATGGATACCGATATCATCGCCGGAATGGAAAGCGGAATCGACACAGTTCTCGTCTTATCCGGGGTATCAACTAGAGACACCGTAAAAGAATTCGCTTATCAGCCAACAATGATTCTAGATGGAGTTGGCGATATCGTTACAAAAGACTAATAAACAAACAAAAACCGGGCAAATCGCGAATCTGTCCGGTTTTTTATTGCCAAATCGTCGTTATTTCTTCATAAACTCTGCCAATTCGGCAAGTTTTGCAGGAATATCAATCTTTTGCGGGCATAATGGCACGCAGGTATTGCAATGTAGGCAGGCTTCTGGAAGAGATGTTGAATCAACCTTATCAATTCCTTCAAGCCCCCAAGCACCATTGAGTTTATAGGCATTATAGAACTTGAAGAATTCTGGAATGTTTATGCCCATCGGACAAGTATCGGTGCAATAACGGCAGGCGGTGCAAGGAACAACAAGATTCTTCTTAAATAGACGTGCGGCCTCGAATAACGTGGCCTCATCATCTTTAGTGAATTGATAGTCATCGGAGAATGTTGCGGCATTATCTTTAACCTGCTCAAGCGTATTCATGCCAGATAAAATAACCTGCGTCTGATCAAGACTCTTAACAAAACGGAAGGCCCAGGAAGCATCGCTCCAATCTGGATGCTTTGCATGTAGCAACGCTTCTGCTTCATCATTCAATTTCGCAAGCTTGCCGCCTCTAACCGGTTCCATGACCATAATCGGAATATTCCTGTCTTTAAGGATTTGATATTCTTTGGCGGTCTCGGAGAAATTCCAGTCATAATAGTTAATCTGCAATTGAGCAAAATCCCATTGATGGTGATCTGCAAACCTTTCAAGGGTGTCTACTCCAGCGTGAGATGAGAAACCGAGGTATTTGATCTTTCCTTGGCGTTTCATCTCGAGGAAGAACTCGATGCCACCGCTTTTGAGATAATCATCGATGCTTCCATCGGTTAAACAATGGATGAGATAGAAATCGATATAAGAAGTTTGCAAGCGTCTAAGTTGCTCTTCAAATACGGCTTTATAGTCCGCATTCGCGGCAAAGTGCCATTTTGTTGCGATATAAAACGTTGATCTATCATGCTTCTCCATCCATTCACCGACGCAGACTTCCGAATCTCCGCCATTATAAACATAGGCGGTGTCGAAATAATTGATGCCAGCAAGATATGCAGCTTCAATCACCTCATGGGCTTTCTTGTGGTCAATTGGTGAGCTTGAATTGCCAGGTTCAACATTCGGCAATCTCATATTTCCCATGCCAAGTCGCGATAACTTGATATCTTTAAATGCTTTATATTCCATAAAATCTCCTCGTAAAAATTATAAAGGCAGAAAGGGCTTTGTCATTAAAAAAGACCACCACTTTCATGATGGCCTAATTTAACCTTATAGCAATTAGTCTTCGGTTGGGATGTTCCTATCGTGGGCTTCGCGATACTGGGCTTTGACGGTTTCCATCTTGCCTTTGACTGTGAAGTCTTTGATTCTCTCGGCTTCCTCAGCTGGAGTGAGTAATCCGGTACCAGCTGGAATGAGTTTGCCAGTGATAACGTTCTCTTTAAGACCATGGAGAGGATCAAGCTTAGCCTTGATTGCAGCATCGGTTAAGACTCTAGTTGTTTCCTGGAAGGAAGCAGCAGAGAGGAATGACTCTGTTTCAAGAGCGGCTTTGGTGATACCAAGGATAAGTGGGTGCCCAACTGCTGGACGCTTACCACTGATAAGAGCTTCCTGGTTCTCAAGCGTGAATCTGTCGGAATCGACTCTTGTTCCTGGGAGGAGGTTGGTGTCTCCGCCGTCGATGATGATCATCTTGCGAAGCATCTGACGGATGATGACTTCAAGGTGCTTATCGGAAATTCCGATACCTTGTGCGGAATAAACCTTCTGGATTTCCTTGATCATGTAGACTTCGACTTTCTCGACGTCTGAGACATCAAGTAATTCTTTAGGGTTGATTGCGCCTTCGGTAATCTTTCCGCCGGCTTCGATCATGTCACCGACTTTGACACGTAATCTAGCTCCATAAGGAGTTGTGTATTCCTTAGTTTCAGGCATTTCTGACTCAACGGTTGATTGAACATTTGACTGAACAGTGACCACATAACGCGTTCCATCTTGTTTGATTTCGGTGATGTGGCCGGAGATTTCGGAAATCTTCGCTTCGCCTTTTGGATTACGAGCTTCAACAAGTTCCTGAACTCTTGGAAGACCTTGAGTAATATCAGAACCTGCCATACCACCGGTGTGGAAGACTCGCATGGTTAACTGAGTACCTGGTTCACCGATTGACTGAGCAGCCATGATACCGACTGCTTCGCCAAGCTGAACGAGACGTCCGGTTGCCATATTACGTCCATAGCAGTGTTGGCAGACACCATTCTTTGTCTGGCAGGTGAAGAGAGTCCTGATCTCAACTTCTTTGATGCCGGAATTTGCGATGGCCTTTGCCTCTTCGTCGCTGATGAGGTGGTTGCCCTCAACAATGACTTCACCCGTTATAGGATTGATGATATCGTGCATGGAATATCTTCCAGCAAGACGTGATTCGAGCTTCGTGATGACTGTATCACGGGCGGTATCACGGATTTCACGGACTTTGAAGCCGTGGTCACAATGACAATCGACTTCTCTGACGACGACATCCTGGGCAACGTCGACAAGTCTTCTTGTCAAATAACCTGAGTCTGCGGTCTTTAGAGCCGTATCAGCAGAACCCTTACGAGCACCGTGGGTGTTGATGAAGAACTCTGAAACTGAGAGGCCTTCACGATATGAGTTATGAATTGGAAGTTCGATTACTTCGTTCTTTGGGTTAGCAACGCAGCCTTTCATACCGATCAACTGCATGAAGTTATCGACAGATCCACGAGCGCCTGAGTCAGACATGATGACGAGAGGGTTTCTCTTATCAACAAGCAAGTATTCTGCAACGATCTTCTTGATGTCTTCTCTGACACTATCCCAAACCTTAACGACTGAGTCGTGTCTTTCCTTATCGGAGATGAGACCTTCGACTTCGTATAATTCGTTGATTTGGTCAACTTTCTTCTGCCCTTGGTTATAGATTGCTTCTTTCTTATCAAGGGTCTTGATGTCGGAAAGCGCAACTGTGACTGAGGAGAGAGTTGAATATTTGAAGCCCTGGTCCTTGATTTTATCAAGGATAGCGGAGGTCTTAGAAGGTGACATCTCAGTATCTTCTGGGTTGCCCATATCATAGGCACGGAAGATATCATCGATGATCTTTCCAAGCTGCTTCTTCTTGATTGGAGTCTTTAATGGCTGAGCAGCGATATATTCTGGGATATTGGTGCCTTTTGCGATGTACATTGATTTGTCAGTGTATTTAGCAAGGACGGCGCCTTTAACGACTTTCTGACCAGCTTTGACCTTAAGTTCATAGGAAGATGGGACGACGATGAAGTCTTCCGCACCTTCGACCTTAATAGCGGTCTGGTAATCGTTGAGAGATTCAACTGCTTTGATTGTCATGTCAACTGGAGCCTTGATGTCATCTGCGCTGGAGTTGATGTAGTTGAAATCATCCGGGAAGATCTCGTTGAATAAGACCTTACCGACTGTGGTAGCCAAGTATTTGTCTTCAGTTCCCTTAGGGAAGCCTTTGCCATCGACGAACTCTTTGTGTAAGGTTGAGGTTCTGATAGCGATACGGTTGTGGAGAGAGATAACTTTGTTATCGTAAGCAATCTTGACTTCCTTGACGGATGAGAAGACTCTTCCTTCCATTTCGGCATATCTTTCGAACTTCTGGGCCTCTTCTTCGTTAGCATCGGCTTCTTTTGGATCCTGGATTGCGAGAGCGCGTAAATCACGTGCACGATCGAGGAAATCCTGCTTGGATTCTTCGGTTGTCATGTAATAGTTTCCAAGAACCATGTCCTGAGATGGAATACAAATAGGTTTTCCGTCCTTAGGGCCAAGGATGTTGTTGGAAGCAAGCATCAAGTTAAGTGCTTCTTCCTGCGCTTCTTTGGTTAATGGGACGTGGATAGCCATCTGGTCACCATCGAAGTCAGCGTTGAATCCTGTGCAAACGAGTGGGTGCAAACGGATAGCGTGTCCATCGACAAGCTTAGGTTGGAAGGCCTGGATGCCGAGTCTATGCAATGTTGGAGCACGGTTTAAGAGAACTGGGTGATCGCTGATGATTTCCTCAACGATATCGAGAACGACTGGCTCATATCTATCGATATATTTGTCAGCCTGCTTATGAGCGGTCACATAGCCTCTCTTGATTAAGATAGAGGCGATGAATGGTCTTAAGAGGTTGACGGCCATCTCCCTAGGGATTCCGCACTGATACATCTTTAGATCTGGTCCAACCGCGATAACTGAACGGCCTGAGTAGTCAACACGCTTGCCAAGCAAGTTCTGACGGAAGCGGCCCTGCTTGCCCTTCAATCCTGATGATAAAGATTTAAGAGGTCTGCCGGATGTGCCGGTGACGGCTTTTGTTCTACGGCCATTGTCGATTAAAGCGTCAACTGCTTCCTGAAGCATACGCTTCTCATTGGACATGATGACGCGTGGAGCGTTCATCTGGATAAGTTTCTTTAAACGGTTGTTACGGCTGATGACACGGCGATATAAATCGTTTAAGTCGCTAGCAGCGAATCTACCACCATCCAACTGAAGCATTGGACGGAGATCCGGTGGAATGACTGGAAGGACGTCGAGGATCATCCATTCTGGCTTTTGACCAGATGTTTTGAAGGCCTGAACGACTTCAAGTCTCTTGGCGAGTTTGAGTCTATTTGCAACGGATGCATCTTTCAACTCAGCCTGGATTGCCTTGTATTCTTCGTCAAGATCAACTTCAGATAGAAGCTGTTTGATGGATGCGGCACCTTCGCCGAATTCTGCGCCGGTGTATTTCTTGATGAATGCGGCACTTGAGAAGAAGTCAAAGGAATATGACACATCTTTGAAGTGCTCAAGCATCTCATTTGCTCTTTCGAAATCAGCGGAACCCTCTTCGATTTTGCCCTCATTGATGATGTCAGTGATGGCCTCTCCGAAGATGACTCTAGCCTGAGCTTCGTTTAAGAAGTCTTTCTTGTGGAGGACGTTTGACGTTCCTGGATCAAGGCAGACGTGAGCTGCGAAGTAGATGATTTCTTCGAGCTGTTTTGGTGACATGTTAAGGATGAGACCCATACGGGATGGGATACCCTTAAGGTACCAGATGTGTGAGCATGGTGAGACAAGGTCGATGTGGCCGAATCTCTCTCTTCTCCACTCTCTGGATATGACTTCGACGCCGCACTTTTCGCAGGTGATGCCCTGGTAGCGGATCTTCTTGTATTTTCCGCAATGGCATTCGTAGTCTTTTGAAGGACCAAAGATCTTTTCGCAGAAGAGACCTCCAGCCTCCGGTTTCTGGGAACGATAGTTAACGGTCTCAGGCTTCGTGACTTCACCGTGTGACCATGAACGGATTTCTTCAGGGGAGGCAAGTCCAACCTGCATCGATGCTAATTCATTGATATCGAACATTGTTTCTTTCCTCCTTATTCAGCGTCGAATGAGCCAGTGCCGAAGGTAAGCCCTTCTTCATTTGCCTGCTCAGTGACGACTTCTCTAGTCTCTGCCGGTTCTTCTTCGCCATGTGGGTTTGTAAGAGTTCTGATTGCGGCATTGACCTTACGCTCTTCGATGAGAGCTTGTTTAGCAAGATCATCCATGTTGATGGTCTCACCTTGATGGTTATAAAGGTTGACGCTTAAGCCTAAGCCCTTAAGTTCTTTTGTGAGAACCTTGAAGGCCTCTGGCATACCAGCGCGTGGTCCGCGTGTGCCTTTGATGATTGATTCGTATTCTTTTCTTCTGCCAACACGGTCATCGGATTTGATTGTGATCATTTCCTGGAGAACGTGGGCAGCGCCGTAAGCTTCGAGTGCCCAGACTTCCATCTCTCCGAATCTCTGGCCGCCATTCTGAGCTTTACCTCCGAGTGGCTGCTGAGTGACTAAGGAGTACGGACCTGTTGCACGAGCGTGTAACTTATCGTCGACCATGTGGACGAGTTTAATCATGTACATGATACCGACGTTGATACGCTCATCGAATCTTTCGCCTGTTCTTCCATCATATAAGACCGTCTTGCCATCGCTTGACATTCCAGCCTTATCCATGAGGGCTTTGATTTCCTCATCTGAGATTCCATCGAACGCCGGGGTTGCAACACGGAGTGGTTTGCCGGTCATTTCTTCGATCTTGCGGCATGCAAATCCGAGGTGGACCTCGAAGATCTGGCCGATGTTCATACGCGAAGGAACACCCATTGGTGAAAGCATGACATCGATTGGCGTGCCATCGCTTAAGTATGGCATATCCTGTACTGGTAAGATTCTTGAGATAACGCCCTTGTTACCATGACGTCCGGACATCTTGTCGCCTTCGGAGATTTTTCTCTTCTGGACGATGTAGACACGGACTCTCTTGATAACTCCTGGAGGGAGCTGATCTTTGTTCTTGCGGCTATAGACTTTGACTTTGAGAACGATGCCTGCGCCACCATGCTGAACACGGAGTGAGGAATCCTTTCCGTCTTTGGTCTTTTCGGCGAAGATTGCCATTAAGAGTTTTTCTTCTGGAGTTGGATCGACCTGTCCTTTTGGAGTGACCTTACCAACCAAGATGTCGCCCTCTTTGACTTCTGCGCCTGGGACGATGATTCCGTCTTCGTCGAGGAAGGCCTTTGCTTCTTCGCCGACATTTGGAATATCTCTAGTGAATTCTTCTGGCCCGAGCTTTGTCTCACGGCAATCGAGATCGAATGATTCGATGTGGATTGTTGTGTAGAAATCCTCTTTCACCATGCGCTCGGACATGATGATAGCGTCTTCATAGTTGTAACCATTCCAAGTCATGTAAGCGATGAGGGCGTTTCTTCCCAAGGAGAGTTCGCCATTCTTCATTGCTGGACCATCGGCGATTACCTGTCCCTTGTCGACATGATCGCCGACATGGACGCATGGAACCTGGTTGATGCAGGTGCCGTTATTTGAACGAGAGAATTTCTCTAATTCGTAAATCTTTCTATCGCCATCATTGTTCATGACCACAACTGTTGCGGAATCGACTTTGCAGACCGTTCCTTCCTCAGATGCGACAACTGCTAAGCCTGAGTCTTTAGCGATGACATCCTCCATGCCCGTTCCGACATATGGAATTTCAGGACGGAGCAACGGGAGAGCCTGACGCTGCATGTTAGCACCCATGAGAGCACGGGTGGAGTCGTCGTTTGCGAGGAATGGAATACAAGATGCTGCGATGGAAACGACCTGTTTTGGGGAGACGTCGATATAGTCGACTTTTGCCTTCTCAACGCGAATGTCGTCTTCGTCGTGTCTGACGATGACTTCATCTGAAAGGATTTCCTGAGCGATGACTTTCTCGCCATCGAGCACCATCTCGGTCTTTGGTCCGAGTTCGGTGTTGCATGCGCCGATGTACAATCCTCTTTCGTCATCTGCCGTTAAGTAGACGGCATTGTCTTCAACATAATAATGTCCGTCTTTTTCAACGACTTTACGATATGGGGTCTGGATGAATCCGTAGTTATTGATCTTTGCGTAGGTTGAAAGATTGGAGATAAGACCAACGTTCTGGCCTTCAGGTGTTTCAATTGGGCAGATACGTCCATAGTGTGTGTAGTGAACGTCACGAACTTCCATGGAAGCGCGGTCACGGGTGATACCACCAGGGCCTAATGCTGATAATCTGCGCTTATTGGTGAGTTCGGATAATGGGTTGACCTGATCCATGAACTGGGAAAGCTGACCGCCAGCGAAGAATTCTCTGATGGCGCTTGTCAATGGACGGATGTTGATCAACTGCTGTGGTTTAGCATTGGACAAATCAGTGATTGTCATCTTCTGCTGAACCGTCTTTGTCATCTTGGTCAAGCCGATTCTGAACTGGGTCTGGAGTAATTCTCCGACGCAGCGGATACGTCTGTTGCCAAGGTGGTCGATATCGTCAGTATCTCCGATGCCATCCATGATGTTGAGGTAATAGGAGAATCCGGCAATCATATCAGAGATAGTGATTCTGGAGACTGATTTAGTTCCCTCATCGTCATTTCCTGCGAGGTTGAGGTCCGTGCCGATGATGTTGACGACTCTCTCGTCTCTCTTATCATGGGCGTGAACCTTGACGATATTGACTAAATAATGGGTGTCGAGGCCTGTGTTGATGTCATATTCCTTCTTGAGGTCCACTTCATTGTTGTGTCTTTCGAAGAATTCCGCATCGCGAAGCTCATCAACATCGTTCTTTGTTAACTGATAGCCTTCGGTGAAAGGCATACCATCTTTGTTTGTGAAGATTTCGCCTGTTTCCTCGTCGATTAAATCCTGGGCGAGGATTCTTCCAGGCAAACGATTGTAGATGCCGAGTTTGTTTGTGTATTTAAAACGTCCGGCGCGACCAAGGTCATATCTCTTGTCATCGAAGAATTTCTGGTAGAGGAAGATGACGATGCCTTCTGCGGTAACTGGTTCGCCTGGTTTTAATTTCTTGAAGATTTCGACCAAAGCTTCTGTGCCGTTCTTAATGCCTGCATCTTTGGTGAGGGTGTTTCTCATAACCTCTGTATCGCCAAACAAATCAAGAATCCATGATTCTTTGTCGATGCCTAACGCTTTGATCAATGTTGTGGCAGGTCTTCTGGCCTGTCTATCAATCTTGACGAATAAGACTCCTTTTGAGTCTGATTCCCATTCAAGCCATGTGCCACGTGTTGGGATGATTTGGCCTGAATATGTGTGTTCTCCTGATTTCTCGAGCACATCATCGAAATATGCGCCTGGAGAACGGACAATCTGAGAAACGATGACACGTTCTGCGCCATTGACGATGAATGTGCCTGCGTCTGTCATCATTGGGACTTCGCCCATGAAGACTTCTTGTCCTTCTTTGATTTCACCTGTTGTCTTGTCTCTTAACGAAAGAGTGACTTTTAATTTTCTTGAATAGGTGAGGTCCGCTTCTTTGCAGTGGATGATTGAGTACTGCGGTTCTTCTAAGCGGCATGAAACGTAGTCGATAAAGACCGTTTCAGAGTTGTTGGAGATTGGGAAGACTTCCTTCATGACATCGTCGATACCCTTCTCGAGGAACCACTCATAGGATTCCTTCTGGATTTCGACTAAGTATGGGAGAGGTGCGCTACCACTGATTTTCGAGAAGTTATAACGTCCGTTGACTCCCTGAGGATACTTGTTGACAATCTCATCAATTTCTTTTGTGTAAGACATTCTTTAGCTCCTTTATTTATATGCGATTATGACTTTATAGCCCTTATGCGATTCGAGATATTCCACTTTAGAGAATAAAGACGCGAGATGCGCGTACACGCTAGGCGCGCCCTGCTGCTTTCTTATGACGATTATCAGTTTCCCGCCATCATTGAGATGCCGGCTAGCTTCATCATAAATGCGATAGGTCACTCCTTTTCCCGCTCGGATCGGAGGATTCGAGACTATAGTGTCAAAGGTGGAGTTTATGTTGCTGTAAACGTCGCTGGAGACGATCTCGACTTGACTTTCGAGGCCAAGCAAATTGGCGTTCGTTTTTGCAAGTTCGAGGGCTCGGAGGTTGACGTCGCACATGGTGACGTGTCTTTCCGAATCGAGGTGAGCAAGGATTAGTCCGATTGGTCCCACTCCACACCCAACGTCCAGAATGTTCTCCCCAAGGTCCATTTTGGCAATGGTCTCCAACAATAAGCGGGTTCCATCGTCAAGACTTCTTTTCGAGAACACTCCTAAGTCGCTTTTTAAGGTAAATTTCTCTTCGAGAAGGGTGAAATTTATGGTGATATTTTCATGTCCCAAGTCTTCATTATTCGTGAAATAATGAGCCATAAAATACCTCCCCTTAAATAGCCAAAACCCCCACTCCATGGCGACGAGTGGTCATAGAGCGGGGTATTCTTTCGAGTTTTAAGTAATAATTACTTAACTTCGACATCAGCGCCTGTAGCAGCAAGTGTAGCCTTGTGTGATTCTGCTTCGACTGGGCTGATCTTCTCTTTGATAGCGCATGGAGCACCATCAACGAGTTTCTTAGCATCCATTAAGCCAAGGCCTGTGATAGCCTGGACAGCTTTGATAACTGCAACCTTGGAGCCTGATCCGATTCCCTTGAGGATAAGAGAGACTTCTGTTGGTCCTTTTGCGACTGGTCCTTCATCTTCGGCAGGAGCAGCAGCAGCTGCAACTGGAGCAGCAGCGGTGACACCGAATTCAGCTTCGACAGCTTTGACAAGAGCGGAAAGCTCGAGTGCTGTCATCTGCTTTAATGTGTCGATGATTTGTTCATTTGTTAATTTCTCAGCCATTTTAGTTTCCTCCTAAATTAGTTGGCTTCTGCTGGAGCAGCAGCTCCATCAGCTTCGTCGCCACCGGCAACAGCCTTGACGGCACGCGCAAATTGCGCGACTGGTTCGTTGAGAACCATACAGAACATAGAGAGCAACCCTTCTTTTGATGGGAGTTTTGCAACTTCTTTAAGTCCCTTGTCATCAACAACCGTTCCTTCAACAAGTCCGCCACGGATAACGAGTTTGTCGTGATAACGTGCGAATTTGATGACGACTGGAAGAGCTGAGCTGGTTTCCTTAGAGAAGATGAATGCGTTAGGGCCTTCGAGGTAGGATTCTAATCCGGAGATTCCTTTTTCCTTGAGTGCGCGGTTCACTAATGTGTTCTTGTAAACACCGAGTGTTGCATCCTTTTCTGCAAGCTTTCTGCGGAGTTCAGTGAGTTCAGCGACTGTTAATCCCTGATAAGAGACAACTGCCATTGTCTTGCTGTTCTCGAGATTTGCGCTGATTTCAGCGACAGAATCTTTCTTAGCTTGGAGTGCGATATTGTTCATTCTAAGTTCCTCCTTTCTTTGTCGACTATGTGAAGCTTGATATAACTGAGTGAGTTATTTTTTATTTTGTGAATGTGACCTCAGCAACGTGATGTATTAAGGCACGTGCCCGTTGCTATCTTAGGTATAACAAGCAATCCACCACTTTTAGTTTTGTCTTATTCGGGAATTAGTTGATTCCAGCGAATGTGACATGGATGCCAGGGCCCATAGTGGTATGGACGACTGCATTCTTGATGAAGGTTCCCTTAACTGTTGAAGGACGTGACTTCACGATTGCTTCGCAGACAGCGTTTAAGTTGTCGACGATCTTTGCATCTTCGAAGCTGCAACGTGCAACTGAGATGTTGAGGTTGCCATCTTTGTCAACACGGTAAGAGATCTTACCTTTCTTGATTTCTGTGACAGCCTGGCCGATAGCCATTGTGACAGTACCGGTCTTTGGGTTTGGCATTAAGCCTTTAGGGCCTAAGAGACGGCCCATTTTTCCGAGCTCACCCATCATGTCAGGTGTAGCGACGATGACATCGAATCCGAACCAGTTCTCAACGCGGATCTTTTCGAGCATCTCTTTGCCGCCGACGAAGTCTGCGCCTGCAGCCTTTGCTTCTTCCTGCTTGCCGTTTGTGATGGCTAAGACTTTCTTTGTCTTGCCGTTTCCGTGTGGGAGAACCAATGTTCCACGGATGAGCTGGTCTGCCAATGTTGGGTTAACATTGAGAGCGAAGCTGATGTCGATTGTTGAGTCGAACTTGGTTGTGGATGTCTTTTTGAGAAGAGCTGCTGCTTCCTCGATTGTGTAGACTTTGCTGCTGTCGATGAGTTTAGCTGCAGCAACGTATTTCTTTGCTTTCTTCATTGCGTTTAGCCTCCCTCATTAGTCCTTGATGGCGATGCCCATGTTGCGAGCTGTGCCTTCAACGATTTTCATTGCAGCCTCAACGTCGTTAGCGCTTAAGTCTGGCATCTTGTACTCAGCGATTTCCTTCAACTGAGCTTTTGTGATTGATCCGACGATGTTCTTTGGATTGCCTGAGCCTTTCTTGACTCCTGCCGCATTAAGAATCAAACCAGCTGCTGGTGATGTCTTGATGACGAAATCGTAGGATTTGTCTTCATAGGCAGTGATGATGACAGGAACGACCTGATCACGTCTGTCGCCAGTCTTCGCATTGAAGTCTGTGCAGAATTTTGCCATGTTGACACCCGCTGATGCGAGTTTTGGTCCTGGATGTGCGTTTCCGCCTGGAAGCTCCATCTTAAGGACTTTGACGATTTTCTTTGCCATGTTGTGTCCTCCTTATAGACTTGCATGTTGTGGCTTATTGGATCCTCGTCAAAAGGACCCTACCACGGTCGCAACCCGAAAGTCGCGCTCGTAAATAATACACGCATGTGTGTGTAAGTGCAAACAAAATTTAAAATTAGCAAGCGATGACTATTCCCATCCCCGCAGATGATGCCGTTTTTTCTTCGCTAAAGACAGTCCACGAGCAGAAACAATTGCACGCCACAAAACATAGGTAGTAGGATGGGTGCCATTTTGGTCCATGCGAAATGGAATAAAATGTTATGTTTTCCTTTTTAGATTTCTTATAGTATTCGGATGATTTGGTTATTTTGATGTCATTCATTTTCGATGGGCTATTGAGTAGTCCAGTCCATCTGTTTTTTTGACCTTTTATTCTGTAGCAATAACGAGTAACATGCCCACCGAAAAAGTTTTCCCCTTCTTCCGTACCAGAGTATTTTGCCTCGAATTTTGTCAAATGGTTTTTAACCAATTCATATGGAGAATCAATTCGAACGGTTCCGCCCCTCCCGTAGTTGGAAAGGGTTATATATGAGCCGGTTTCCCCGTTCCACTTTGACTCATAAACATACTTGCCATCTTGTTTTTCTGCAGCAGCGCGATAACCCTGGAAACCAACATAATAGTAGCCATCCCCTCGGGTAATTATAAAATCGCCATAAAACGGCTTGTAATACGATAATCCAATCAAAGCCTCGTTATTGTCAGCAAAGAACCTATTGAAGACATTCGCATTATCATAATCTGCAAAATATTCATCAGAAACCCCGCTAAAATCCGGATCATGTTCAGGAAGTTCGTATTCAATATTTCTTTCTACCTCATAAATTCTCCCGTCTTTTTGAAAAATAATTATTCCGATGTCATCGGAAATGTATCCGCCATATTTGCTAACATCAGTATAAGAGACCGTGGCAAGTATATAGACACCATTAACGACTTTGCCTGCAAAGTACGGATGCGGTACTTCCTCGGCGTTCGTGAAGTCCGCTTCAAATCCATAACTCCATCTAACATTTAAAGTTCTGGAATCATAAACTGTTCCTTTTTCGCCTATTTGGGTATATGCAAAACCACCGTTTTCTTGGTAGGATCGATAAGAGATTGGTTCATCATACCCGACAACCTCATCGAAATGCAAATTCTCTGGAGTAGAGGCATTCCAAACATCCCTATACACTTCAAGGTATGATTGGATTTCACCACTATATTCACCATCAACCCAGTTAACTTTGCTTTGGCACGACACAAGTGAGCAGCTAAAAATGAAGCCTGCGAATATGGATATAATTTTTCCAAGGAACCTTTTAATCATAATGTTTTAAGCATTTCGTCAAGCGGAACAAAGATATAACGCTGGCTAACGATAATACGGCGGACAAATGTACCTCCGTTTTCAATTCTCAAATGCCTGCATTAAATTTCAGTAGTTATTTTGGTAACAAGGCTAATTGACCCTTTTTAGGTGTATTGTAAGTGTAAACAAAACGCATAGAACCGATAATCCAGTATCTCCAAGCACTGCTATCCAAAGAGGGAATGATTCTCCGATAATTGCTGAAGAAATCATAATTCCAACCTTGACCGCAATAGCAAATGCGATGATGAAGATTGCTCTTCTTTTGCATAATTTTGCAATCCTAACCGCAGTCGTGAATTTAGACGGATCATCATTCATGAAAACAACATCCGCCGCTTCAATTGCAGTGTCGCTTCCAACTCCGCCCATCGCGCAGCCAACATCCGCTAAGGCAAGGGCAGGTGCGTCATTAATTCCGTCGCCAATATATGCAACGCATCCATTTTTTTCGGCAATCTTGGCTTTAATAACATCGGTCTTTTCATTTGGCAAAAGTTCTGAATGTACTTCATCAATGCCTAAAGATGATGCAAGTTCTTCCGCTCTTTCCTTCTTGTCGCCTGTGAGCAAGCAAGCCTTAATCCCAGTTTTATGTAAATCCTCAATCAAACCTTTGGATTCTTTTCTAACAACGTCATTGAGGATGACATATCCCCAATATTCCTTATCCACCGCAAGATAGACAATGGTGCCAGGAACTGTTGTGGATTCAACATCAATCCCTTCCTTGTCCATCATGGATTTATTGCCTGCAAAGATCATTTTGCCATTCCATTCGGTTTTCGTGCCTTTTCCCGCGACTTCCTGATAGTTTTTCTGCTCATCAGCAAGGCTATTGGATGTCCCTACTATTGCTTTTGCGATTGGGTGATTGGATCTAGATTCTGCAGCCTGCAAATACTTTGTGAATTCCTCTTGCGTTCCTTTGACAACGTGCCATTCGGTAATCTGGAAATTGCCATAGGTAAGAGTGCCTGTTTTATCGGTGCACAACGTTTTAACACCTGCAAGCTTATCAAAATATGAAGAACCCTTGATGATAATGCCTTTCTTAGAGGCAATGCCAACACCTGCGAAGAAGTTTAACGGAACGGAAATGATGATGGCGCATGGGCAGGAAACGACTAAGAACGAAAGCCCAACTCTAACCCATCTAGCCCAAGCAGAACCTTCAGTGATGTTAAATAATGGCGGGACGATGGAGATAAGCAACGCTAAAGCAAAGACAACCGGGGTGTAGACTCTAGCAAATTTCGTGATGAACTTCTCGGCCTTTGATTTTGTCCTAGCCGATTCTTCCACCATCTTGACGATTTTGGCGGATGTTCTGTTCTCGAACTCAGATGTGACCTTGACTTTCAATGAACCGGATTTAAGGATGGTTGAAGACAAAACCTCATCACCAGGCTTCTTATAAACAGGCTCAAATTCACCCGTTAATGATGCGCAGTCAACATTGCCCTCTCCTTCCAAAACGATACCATCCGACGGGAAACCTTCGCCGACATTGACTAATATTGTGTTTCCCGGTTTAAGAAGCGATGGATCGATATCGAAGACTCCTTCTTCGGTTTCAATGTGCGCAACAAGTTCTTTTGATTCGATTGCGTCGATAATGGATTGATGGCTCTTCTTGGTGGCGAAATCCTCGAAGATTTCTCCAACCTGATATAGAACAACGACTAGAACGCCATCAAACATGGTATCTGGATCGCCTGTTAAGATTGGAAGCAGGAATGCGCCGATGGATGCAACGGTCATCAAGAGGGTTTCATCTAAGATATTTTTCAAGTGAACGATATTCTTGATTGATTTCCAGGCGATGTCATATGCGCAAACAATCCATGCAAAAGCGCATAGTCCGAAATAAAGCCAGAAACCGGAGCCGCTTGTGGTTGCGGATTTAAAGACGAATTCCGCCAAAAACGCAGCGATTAAAGAAACACAGATTCTTGCGATTGTGACAAAGAATTCTGCATCAAATAATTTAGTTTCAACGCGTTTATTAACAAAAGGCTTAACAACGAATTCATCCTCTACCTCACTTATGAGTTTCTGAACCTCTTCAAGGCTTAAGCCCTCGGAATGGAGATAGAGTTTTCCAGTTGCGAAATCAAGGCTTGCTTCTTGAATTCTTGGGTCTTTTTCAAGGTGGGCAGCAGCCTCATTTGCGCAGTTTGGGCAGTCGATGTTCTCAACGATGAAGACTTGATTAACGAGTTTGGAACCACCCGCTTTTTTCTCATGATGATGATTCTTGTGACAGCATTCTCCATCGTGATGGCCTTCGCCTCCGCAGCAGCAGCCTTCATGGTGGTGCTCGTGATGCTCGCTATCAGCAGGTTTAACGATGAATTCATCTTCGACTTCCTGGATTATTTTTTGCACTTCTTCAACTGTCAGTTCTTCACCTTTTATATATAACTTGCCAGTAGCAAAATCCAAGGACGCCTCTTCAATGCGGGAATCCTTCTCCAAGTGGTCTGCGGCTTTAGCGGCGCAGTTCGGGCAGTCGACGTTTTCTACGATAAAAGTCTGGTTGATTATCTTTGCCATGTTACTCATTCACGTGTTCATACACGACATTGAGCAACTGAACGATGTGATGATCGGCGAGTTTATAATAAACCTTGGTCTTCTCTTTTCTCGTTGTGACTAAGTTGGCCTTCTTCAAGACTTTGAGCTGATGCGACACCAAAGATTGGGATGCGCCCACTTCTTCAACGATTTCAGAAACGGACTTCTCCTGATCAGAGATGCTGTACATGATTTTCAATCTGGTGAAATCGCTTGCGACATTGAGCAATGATTCCATCTTGTCTAGAGTCTTGTCATCAGGTAACTGTGCCATATATGAACGTCCTTTCATATTTCAACGAGGAAATTATATGTAAATCAATAAGGTAGTTCAATAGTTTTATGAATGATTGTTCATATTTCTATTGGATATCTCCGCTATTTATTAAAATAAAAAACACCCCCAATTACAAGGTAACTAGAGGTGTTAATTGGCCTTGGATTAGAGTTTCTCGATCTCAGAGAAGTCGCAATCAACCGGCGTAGCACGTCCGAAGAAGAGGGTGATGACTCTGATCTGTCCGGTTTCGCGGTCGATGGATTCGATTGTACCTTCGGTGCCTTCGAGTGGACCACTGATGATTTTGACTGCATCTCCTGGCTGATAACGATCGTACATCGCATCGTCGACGAGTCCCATTCTCTTAAGGACTGGCTCGATTTCTTCACGAGAGACCGGCGATGGTTTCTGACCGCCACCTGAGGAACCGGCGATACCGGTGACTCCTGGGGTGTTACGAACGATATACCAAGAATCGTCAGTCATGATCATTTCAACGAAGATATATCCTGGATAAAGGTTCTTCATTTTGAACTTTGGATTGCCGGCCTTATCAACGACCTGGATGCCATCCTTTAAAACTGGTTCTTCTTGTTCAGCAACGAGGACACGGAGGATATAGTCCTGCATGTTCATTGATTCGATACGTTTTTTTAAATTGTCAGCGGTTTTTGCCTCTGACATTGAGTATGTGGTAACGATATACCACTGCTTATCGCCTATATTGTTTGCCATAAATTACATTCCTCCGAAAGCCTTTGTCAAAAGATCGATGATTGATGATCCGAGATAGTCCCATAACGCTAAGAAGCATGCGACAACCACGGAAATGACGATGACAACTGCGATTGATGGCCAAAGTGTTTCCTTGTTAGGCCAGCGAACGCGCTTTCCTTCCTTAACGACTTCTTTTAGATACTTACCTGGTTTTGCCATGTGAGATCCTCCTAATTACTTGCTCTCCTTATGGAGCGTATGTTTGCCGCAAGTTGGGCAAAATTTGCTAAGTTCAAGGCGCTTCGGTTCCTCTTTCTTTTTAGAAACCTGATAGTTCCTGGAGAGACATTCAGAGCAAATCAAAAAAACCTTAACGCGACTCATATTTCATCTCCTTTAGCGTCAATATGTTAGTGCGAGCAATCAACTATGTCAAATGAAACTTCTTTAGAAAATTGTCAGTGGCTTCGTTTTCTAAACTTAGTGTCTATGATCGATTTATACTTAAGGAATCTTGAACGGGCCACTTTGTAGGAGACGTGGAGGTCTTCCGCGATCTCTTTGTAGCTCTTCCCTTGAACCTTCAGCAAAACAATCTGCTTTGTGAGTTCATCAAGGTTATCAAAGACATAAGAAACGCCGCCTGAGACAAATATTGGATCGCAGAAAGATGTTGGATCTTCATTTTCGTCTGGGATGACATCCTCAAATGTCAAAGTTTCCTCCGTTCCTGGAACGATATCGTTTAACGAGACATAGGTGTATTTTGTGAACGTTTCGTTCACTTTTAACATCTTGATGAGCTCGTTGCGGTATACGGCAAGCAAGAACTGGAAAAATTTTCCTCTAGTAGGAGAGAAGGTGTATGCTGCGTTCATAATTGTTATCAGCATGCACTCTTCAATATCGATCTGCTGGAAATGTGATGCAAATTCCGGCAAGACACATATGGCCAAAGTTCTGGCACGATATAGATATCTATGGGTCAGTTTTTCCCAAGACTCTTCACAGCCATTTTGGCAAAGCAAAACCAATTCTTCATCCCTGGTGGGCAAAGAATTGAACGACTTTTTCATGTGCAGTCCTCCTAAGGTTAATTTCGGGAGGAGACTATGCCTGCAACGATAACGGCAGTTGCAACGGAGGCATTTAAGCAACTGACGTGCCCGCACATAGGTATTTTGACGACAAAATCCGAACGCTTGAGAAGTAATGGAGCGATACCAAAACCTTCCGATCCTACGATCAAAGCGATAGGGGAATTGTAGTCGACATCGAGATAGCTCTGTTTTGCAGATCCATCGCTTGCAACCACCCAGTAACCATTCTGTTTCAGTTTTTCAACTGCGTTAGAAAGATTACTGACAACTGCCACTTTAACATAGTTGATTGCACCAGTTGAAACCTTGGCGACCGTCCCGTTTAATTGAACTTGACCATGATTTTTGATGATAACACCGTCTACACCGAATGCATCAGCGGTTCTTAATATTGCTCCGAAGTTGTGCGGGTCTTCGATTCCGTCGAGAATCAAAACAAGCGGGTATTTCTTGGATTTTGCCCCCTCAATTATCTCCTCAACGGTCGAGGCACCGTACTCCTCCACAATGGCCACAAACCCCTGATGGGAAGGATTTTTGGCCATTCGCGTTAGTTCATTGTTGTCAACAAGCCTTACGGCGAGCTTTTTACTGCGGGCAAACTCCACGAGTTTATCTCCATCCAAATGAGCTGATACGTATAGAGTTTTGACTCTATCAGCTTCGATAGATGCCCTGATGGCATTTTTGCCATAAATAATTGTACTCATAATGCCCTTCCCCTTTATGACGCCGCCGAAACCTTTAATTCTAGCGGCCTGATGGTGAATCGGAGTTCATCAACAAAATTCGTTAAGGTTTGAGGGTTGTTACAGGTTACTCTAATCTCAATTCTCAGAGCGGAGTTTTCCTCGAATGAGACAAGTTCTGTATATGTTTCTCTAAGCGTTAAGCCATATCTTTGAGAGATCTGCACTACATCTTTCATGATAGGCTTGTCGCTAGGTACAACTATAGTGATAATCGGATTCTTTCTTTGAAGAATCTTCTCTGCTTTTTTCATGCTGACCAAAGCCAGAAAAACCAAAGCAGTTCCAATGATGGCGAGGACAAAATTTCCAGATCCACAGGCTAAGCCGATAGCCATGGAAATCCATAAAGTGGTCGCGGTTGTCAATCCTTTGACATCCGTGCCAGTTTGAACGATTGTGCCAGCGCCCAAAAAGCCGATTCCAGATACAACCTGGGCGGCAAGTCTAGCCTGGTCACGAGTGGTTCCTCCATTGGCGAAACCATAAATCGAGATAATCATGATGATTGCTGAACCCAAAGCGACAAGGATGTGGGTTCTCAAACCGGCGGCATGGCCGTGGTATTCGCGTTCTAAACCGATGAACGAGGCCAGGACCAACGTAACGAAAAGCGACAGGAAAATAAGGATAAAGTTTCCAGCCCAGGCCGGAATTGCGCCGTTAAATCCCGCATTGAACCAATTCGTTATGATGTTGTCTAAAGTGGTCATTTATTCCTCCGGATTAGAAGATGTTTCTTTCGATTAGCTTTCCTCTAATTTCATCGCTCTTGGCGAAATCTTTGTTGGCTTTAGCCTCGTAATAGGCTTTGTAAAGCCCTTTATCTTCTTCGTTTAATGTAGGTATTGCAAGAGAAATCCCCAAAACCTTCTCAGCAGAGCGGACTTTTGCGTAATTTTCTTTTAATTCTTCCAAATCCACAGGGTTTTTGCGGAGGCTGTTGTTCATGGCCTTGTTTTCTTCATAAAGAACCGCTAAAGCGTTTGGAGTGTTCAAATCATCGCAGATTGTATCCAAAAACTTGGAATCATCCGCCGGGACCAATGATTCAGGGTCAATATCCGCTAACTGGAGGGTGATTGAAGCCTTTTTAACGCTATCCTGCAGCTGTTTATATTTGATTTGCGCTTCTTTGATTGTCTCTTCGGAAAATGAGACTGGCGCTCTATAATGCGCAGCCAATAGCATCATTCTGAATGGGATGCCACCATATTGGGCCACCACATCTTTCATAAGCATGACATTGCCAAGGGATTTGGACATCTTCTCGTTATTGACGTTGATGAAGCCGTTATGCATCCAATAATTCGCAAGCTTATTGCCGTTCTGAGCCTTAGCCTGGGCAATCTCGTTTTCATGATGCGGGAACTTTAGGTCAAACCCACCGGCGTGGATATCGATTAAACCATTTTGGTCTTTGAAGATGGAGTTGATCATGACGCAGCATTCGGTATGCCATCCAGGTCTACCATCACACCATTTTGTTTTCCATTTGATGCCGTCGGTTGTCTTTTTCCACAAAGCGAAATCAAGAGGGTCTTTCTTCTTGTCGTTAACGGAGATTCTCGCGCCGCTCTCTAATGAATCGATTGTATTCCCCGAAAGTTCACCATAATCCGGAATTTCTCGAACTTTAAGATAGACATCTCCGCCTTCTTCATAGGCAGCGCCCTTTTTGACGAGCTCATCAACGTAATCGATGATCTTATCCATATAGACGGTTGGTTTTGGGGTGATGTCCGGAAGCATTGATCCGGTTGCCTTAACCAATCTTTCGAATTCGGAGATGATGGATTCGGTTAATTCCTTCTCGGAAACGCCAAGTTCTTTGGCCCTGTTGATGATTTTGTCGTCAACATCGGTGTAATTGGACACAAAAGTGACCTTGTAACCGAGCCTCAGGAAAAGACGTCTTAAAACGTCGAATGTAATAACAGGTCTGAAGTTTCCGATATGTGGGTCGTTGTAAACTGTTGGTCCACAGCAATAAATGGACACTTCTCCCTCTTTGATAGGCTTGAACGTCTCGAGCTTGTTGCCGAGCGAATTGTAAATCTTAATGTCGTGCATAAATCAATTATAACACTATAAAGTGTCCCTTCTATATTAACGATTGTTCCTTTTTGGAAGCTGCCAGGAAATGATACCAAAGGCAATAAGCGAGGCAATGGCGGCGAATCCCCCACTCATGAGAGACCAATAATCGGTTTCGAATTCCCCTGCGGTAAATTCCCTTATCGCAATGAAAGCAATGATGGCCACAACCGCGAATACCGCGCTAACCAAGGTCGCGCCGGCCTGAACGTATAATCTAATATCGTCCTTTAAAACAAATATGGTCACAACGGAGGTGACGCAGGCGATTAATGAGATGATAAACGCACTCAAGAACAATGAGACATCCGACCCATTTAATTCCGCCACTCCATCAACAAACACCCTTAATGATGCATATCCCATAGCAAGCAATGAAGCACTTGTTAGGGTTGATATTGCTGCAATAATGCCGTTTTTATTCAATTTTGCGGTGATTTTTGGGAAAAATTTGATAACTCTTAAAATAACGTTTATGGCAGCAACTGCAGTAATTATTATTCTTGCAATGTTTCTAAATGGGCTATCAGCGCCGGTTAACGTGTATTTTGCAAAGTAATTGTGGCCAACTAAAATGCAAATAATCAATTCGGCGACAGAAACACATATAAACGCTATCTTTGACCACAATGAGTCTTTTTTGTCGTCGATGTAACAGACTCCCGCATCTAGAAGAACCAATAATCCCGTTGCGCCAGGCACCCAATACGAAATGAAGAATCCAACTTCCTCTTTGGTGTCATAGTGTTTTTGGCCAACGCATAAGCAAAAGACAAACGAGACCAAAAATAGAAGTATGGATACCACCATTTCAAGCGAGACATTTAGTTGATGCTTATTTGTCTGTTCTGTTCTTTTGCTGAATTTCATAACACTATTGTAATCAAATCTTTTATGTCATCTATGACAAATGTGGCTTTGCTCTTAACTTCCCAGGTGTATGTTTCGTAACCCCAAGTGACCAAACAAGAATTCACCTTTGCATTACTGGCGGTCTCTACATCAATTCTAGAATCACCAACATACAATGTGTTTTTCAAATCCAGGAAATATTTTGTGCTGAAGTAATTGACGATGCCAGGATCCGGTTTAACCGGCATGCCGACTTTATGGCCTAAGACCTCAAGGAACATATCGTGCCCGAATATCTTCTCAACTATCGCGGTTGCAATATCGTGAGGCTTATTGGTGCAGACGAATAAGGTAACCCCATTCTTTTTTAGGGTTTTAAGAGTCTTCAAAACACCCGGGAACGCTTTGGTGTGTTTATTTTGATACTCTTTGTATTTTGGCATATAGGCTGCCTTCAATTTATCAAACATCTCCGGCGTGTCATATTGCTGCAAAGCACGATGGACTAAATTGGAGGCTCCCGCACCCACCAACTTATGAGCAACATCATCTGGGGTGTAGGAAAACGGAATGCCCACTTCTTTTAAAGCGTCATTGAGGGCATCGCTCA
The DNA here is from genome assembly GCA_963588175.1 of Faecalibacillus sp. Lineage (GTDB taxonomy): Bacteria > Bacillota_I > Bacilli_A > RFN20 > CAG-826 > UBA4951. The sequence goes on from CAVAGP010000003.1 coordinate 27,780, forward strand.
TATCGCGAACGGAATCAATCAAAGTGCCATCCAAATCGAAGATAAGTGCTTTATATGCCATAATTTTCCTCCCTTTTCAGCCGTTTTTAGACATTTTGACCTCTCGGCGGAGACTTTTCCGCTGAATAGTTTATGCGTGCCCAAACGGCTTGTTTAACTGTTGAGAATTAAACGTGTTGTTATTCTATCACAACTGCAAGAAACAAGTGTTCTATATCGATTCAAAACACCTAGATTCATCTGTGATGGAAATATCCGATTTTTGGAATCCAAGTTCCGATATTCCTATAAAACGGAGAAAACTAAAAAAGAGCAGAAGCGTTGGCCTCTGCCCTATTTTAAATTGAGATTAGGCTATGCCTCCGTAATAGATGGTGTAAGAATTAATAACCGTATAGACCTTACCTGCCTCTGGATGGAAGAAAGCGGTGTCGGAAGACTGCGCAACGCCGTCAAGGGTGATGGTTTGCCCCGCTTGATCAGGGTGCGTTTCCCAATTGAAGGTGTAATCGTTATTGTTCACGACCTTGGTGCAATTCGCTGTTTTCTTTTCTTTTGGGCTAATATATTTGCCACGATAGCAAGTGATGTCGGTGAGGCGGAAGACAAGCGCGTAATCTTCGCTTGGGCTGACTTCAGCCGGCTTCAGATAGAGAATGGTGTTGTAGTTCGTGATGTTTTCACCATCATATTTTTTGGTGCACTCCTTGTCATAATAGAGTTCGCCATAATCGGAGTACGAGTTGGTGTAGGCAGTGCCATACGGAACTGAAGCCCGATTGAAATAATAATCGTCAATATAGATCTTGATTTCCATTGAAGTCGGAGCGCTTTCGGTAATGCCTTCCGTGGAATAGGAGTCGAAAAGTTCCTGATCAAATCCCTTTTCTAAGGTGGTAGTAACACTGTAGGATTCACAGTCTGTTGTCCCACCCGAATAATTATAATTGATTACACTATTCGCAGTGAGCCCGCTCAAGAAGCCGTCTTTAATGACGAACGTAAGCTCTGAAACATATTCAGAGAGATATGTTTCTCCAACTTCATAAATGGTGCCCAAGATGGTGTATGTTATCACATCTTCCTTCTCGGAGATTTCGGTAGAGAAATTTCCCTCCATACCATTCATATACAGGAACGTCTCTCCCACCGAGCCGTAGGATGGGCATTCAGCAACGACCTCGAGGTATTCAGATGGAAGCATTCCGTCCATCAAATTGTCATAGACGTAATCGATGTAGTCTGCGCTCGTCTGTTGAGCCGTTTTGCTGCTTCTGCCACTGTAATAATAGTATTTATCTCCGGTTTTGCCCAAATGAGTTTCCGAAGCTGTGCTTGCTTTACCGTCTGCAGCGATATAAGAGGACTTCTGATGGGCAATGCCACTGGCGAAATCGAAAGTGGCTTCGCTTTCCATCGACATTTCGCCATCTTCGTCTTTTATCGAGACTAGGCTTTTTGCGGTGAGTTTATCTTCGTTGCTTAAAAAAGCTTTGATGCCCTCTACTGCCTTTGCAAAAAGTTTTTCGTTCTCTTCATCTGGAGAATATCCGCATACTTTGCAGACGCGTAATCCGTCTTTAATTTCGTATTCGTGTGATTCGTAATCGAAACGGATGCTCTTGTCTAAGCAGCCTGAGCAAGCGTGCCAATGGCCATCTTCGTTATAGACATAGCCCATTCCTGGTTCGTGGACATGAACATCTGGGCAGACGGTCTCGCTGCACTCGCAGGTTGTGTCAGACTCCTCGGTTTTTGTCGAGGTTTTATTGCCGCCATTTGAGCAGCTCGCTAAGCCAACTAAGGCTAAAGTTGATAAAGCAAATAAGGTTTTAATGTATTTCATAATATTTAAAATCTCCTTGCAACATCATTATGAATGAAAAAGTCGAAAGGTGATATAAATTTAATTTTAAGCGCTGATTTCAGTGCGTTTTAGCATTGCAGAGAAAAGAAAAAAGCTCCCGGTAAAGAGAGCTAGTTTCTAAATGTCGCTAATTAGTCGACCCAAGAGATAAGGACGAGTTCAGCGTTGTCGCCCTTGCGAGCGCCAAGCTTAACAGCAGTTGTGTAACCACCGTTTCTGTCTTTGAACTTAGGACCGATTTCGGCAAAGAGTTTGTCGAGAGCCTGAACTCCCTTTTCGTCAACGATGTCGTGACGGATGACTCTTGCAGCCTGACGGCGGCTTGCGAGATCGCCAGCCTTTGCGTATGTGACCATCTTGTCTGCGAGAGAGACCAATTCTTTCTTAACGCCTGATGTGACTGTGACGTGTCCGTGAACGATGAGTTCGCTGACGACGTTACGGAGCATAGACTTTTCTTTAGTTGCCGTATAAGCAGCTCTGAAACGGACACCAGTTTTGCCGTGGACGTGTTTTCTTCCTTGTGCAGCCATTGTTTATTCTCCTACGTAATCGCGGAAGTGAAGCCCGATTGATGCAAGCTTCTCCTTCACTTCTTTTAAAGACTTCTTGCCGAGGTTGCGGACCTTCATCATCTCGTCCTCGCTCTTCTGGGTGAGTTCCATGACGGTGGAGATTCCTGCTCTCTTCAAGCAGTTGTTTGAACGGACTGAGAGGTCGAGTTCTTCGATCATCATGTCCTGATACTTGTTTTCTTCGGTTCTGACCTCTTCCTTGACGAGCTTATAGCCTTCAACCGCCTTATCGAGTTGATCGATGACGGACTGGAAGTGGCCGGTTAAGAGCTTAGCTGCCATAGCAACCGCCTTATCTGGCTCGATAGAACCGTTTGTTGTGACTTCAAGAGTTAGCTTATCGAATTTTGAATCGTGTCCGACACGGGCTGATTCTGTTTCGAACCCGACTTTAACGACTGGTGAGTAGTTAGAATCGGTTGAGATGACTCCGATTGTCTTGATGTTGTGCTCAACTTTGTTGGCATCACATGTGTAATAGCCACGTCCCTGAGCAGCATAGACTGTCATCTTGATGTGTCCATCCTCATTGAGGTGGGCGATTTCAAGATCTGGGTTGATGACGCTGACGAGGGCTGGGAGTTCTAAGTCGCTGGCTTTTAATGTGCCTGGTCCTTGGAAATCGACCTCTAAGCGTTTGACATCGTTGGCAGGTCCATCAATCTTGAGGACTAAGTCCTTGAGGTTGAGGATGATAGCGGTGACATCTTCTTCAACACCTGGAATGGCGGTGAATTCATGACGGACACCTTCGATTTCGATCGCGAAGACGCTCGCGCCAGGAAGGGCGCTGAGGAGTACGCGGCGAAGTGCATTACCGATCGTAATGCCAAAGCCTCTTTCGAGAGGTTCAACGACGAATCTGGCATAGTGTTCAGATTCCTGATAATCCTTCATCTCGATTGTGAATGGGTGGAAAGGATTTGGGATGATTAATTCTTCGACGTCGTTATTTAAATTTGCCATTAATTTTCCTCCTATTTTGAAATTTCCCTATTGGGCTGGCTCTCTAAATTAGCCTCTTGGCTTCTTTGGAGGACGGCAGCCGTTGTGTGGGACTGGTGTTGTGTCTTCGATGGAGAGAACCTGAAGACCGACTGTTCCGAGTGCTCTGACTGCGGATTCGCGGCCTGGTCCTGGACCCTTGACGTCGACATCAACCTGGCGGAGGCCCTGGTCAAATGCGACTTTTCCAGCAGCTTCGGCAGCTAACTGAGCTGCGAATGGAGTTGCTTTCTTAGCGCCTTTGTAACCAAGTGCACCAGCTGAAGACCAAGCGATTACATTGCCTGCTGCATCAGTGATGGTGACGATTGTGTTGTTGAAGGATGCGTGAACGTGCGCAACGCCCTTAGTGTAGGAGCGTTTGATTTTTTTCTTTCTAGCAGAAGTAGTCTTCTTGCCTGTCTTTTTCTTTGTATCAGCCATTTTTCTACTCCTCCCCTATTACTTAGTTGCTTCCTTCTTGTTAGCAATGGTCTTTCTCTTACCTTTACGGGTACGAGCATTTGTCTTTGTTCTTTGACCACGAACAGGAAGTCCAGCTTTGTGACGGCGGCCTCTATAACATCCGATTTCTGTTAATCTCTTGATGTTAAGAGCAATTTCTCTACGGAGATCGCCTTCTGTTTTATACTTAACGACTTCGTTACGAAGAGCATTGAGCTGATCGTCGGTTAAGTTCTTGACTCTGATGTCTTCTGAGACACCTGCGTCTTTGCAAATTTTCTGAGCGGTTGTGTCACCGATACCATAGATATAGGTGAGGGAGATGACAACGCGCTTCTCGTTTGGTATATCGATACCTACAATACGTGCCATAAATTTCTAATTTCTCCTAAATTAACCTTGTCTCTGCTTATGTTTTGGGTTGCTGCAGATGACCATCACGACGCCGTTGCGTCTGATGACCTTGCACTTGTCGCAGATAGGTTTGACAGATGGTCTTACTTTCATGTTTTTGTGCTCCTTTAGCGGGAACGTTGGTCCCTCTAATTAATTCTTGTAGCGGAATGTGATGCGGCCGCGTGTTAAATCATAAGGTGAGAACTGAACGGTAACTCTATCACCAGGGAGAATGCGTATGTAGTGCATACGGATTTTTCCTGAAACGCCGGCCTGAACTACCGCGCCATTGGCAAGTTTTACTTTGAAATTGGCATTTGGCAATGCTTCCACCACCGTTGCTTCAACTTCGATGCAATCTTCTTTACTCAAGTTGCTTATCCTCCAATGTTAATACCTCGTAGCCGTCCTTAGTCACGACTATGGTGTTCTCATAATGAGCGTTTGGCTTTCCGTCTTTGGAGACGGTTGTCCATTCGTCTTTCATGATCCTGATGGCAGGTGATCCCATCATAACCATTGGTTCGATGGCGATTGTCATGCCTTCTCTAAGGATTGGACCAGTGCCCGGTGTTCCATAGTTAGGAACGTATGGGTCTTCATGCATTTCTCTTCCGATGCCATGACCTGTGAATTCGCGGACCACGCTATAGCCATTTGATTCGGCTTTTTCTTGAATCGCGTGCTCCACATCTCCAAGCCTAACCCCGGCTTTAACCTTGCTGACGCCTTCCCAGAAGCATTCCTCAGTGACCTTTATGAGCTTGAGTTTATCTTCGCCCACAATGCCCACTGGGTAGGTTCTGCATGCGTCTCCATGGTAACCGTTGAGTTTAACGACCACGTCTAGAGAGATGATGTCACCGTCGCTGAGTATTTTCTTGCTTGATGGAATGCCATGAACGAGAACCTCATTGACGCTGGTGCAGATGGCTCCAGGGAATCCCCCATAGCCTTTGCTGGCGGGAATACCACCTTCGCTGCGGATGGCCTCTTCAGCCCTATCCGCAAGGAATTGGGTACTCACACCAGGTTTCACGAGAGGTCCGACCTCTTCGAAGACCTTAGCCGTGAGGCGTCCAGCCTTTCTCATTAAGTCGATTTCTCTCGGAGACTTGATGCTGATCATTTATTTGCGTACCTTCAAGAGAGCTGTTAACTCTACTCTTAGACTCGCTGGATCGACGTTTCCGTCGAAGGTAGCAAGTATACCCTTTTCTTGATAAAAATCAAGTAAAGGAGCCGTACTCTTGTAATAATTGGCAAGACGGACTTTGAATGATGCTTCATTGTCGTCTTTCCTCTGGATCAATGCCGTTCCGCATTCATCGCAGATTCCCTCGACTTTTGGCTTCGCGGTGTTGACGTTGAAGCTTGCGCCGCAGTGAGGGCAGACGCGGCGGCCGGCTATGCGGCTGATGAGAACTTCGTCAGGGCAGGAGATGTTAAGAACGAGGTTTGCGCCGATTCCTAACTCTTTTCCCATCTTCTCGAACGCCTCAGCCTGTGGGATTGTGCGTGGGAATCCATCTAAGAGATATCCGTTTGCGCAATCAGGTTGAGAGAGACGCTCTTTGACGAGGGCACATGTCAAATCATCGCTTACGAGGCCGCCGGAATTGATGACATCCTTGATCTTGTTTCCAAGCTCAGAACCCGAGGACATGGCCTCGCGGAACATATCGCCCGTTGAGATGTGTGGAATGTTGAAGTCCTTGGCAATCCAGACAGCGTGCGTACCTTTGCCCGCTCCTGGAGGGCCCATGAGAATGATGTTAAGCATGTATTAGATTCCTCCCTGTGTTTGTTCAAAACTCTTTCCAGCGAGAAGACCGTCAATCTGTGAATTAATTTCAAGAGCAACACCGACGATGATGATGAGCCCGGTACCGCCAATGGCGAGGGATGTGTCATCTCCGAAGACATCTGCCCAAACAAGAACGATAGGGAGAGCTGAGATGAAGCAGAGAGCCGCTGCGCCGATGAAGGTGACGCGGTTCAATACTTTACCAACATATCTCTCGGTTTCTTTTCCTGGACGGATTCCAGGGATGTAAGAGCCGTTCTTTTGGAAGTTGTCCGCAAGTGTTGCAGGATCGATTGTCATCTCTGCATAGAAGAACGTGAAGGCGATGATGAGGGCTAAATAGATGAATAAGCCCCAGTTCATCTCCCAGTGTGTGCCATCGAACCATGGCATTGTGAATGTGGAGTTGTAATTGAATATCTTCAGCCATTCCGCATTTGCCGCATCAGACGAGATGAAGCTCGCGATGATTGATGGGGCGGATAAAATCGAAGCGGCGAAGATGACCGGAATAACTCCGGCGCTGTTAATCTTGATAGGCAAGAACGAGGCGCGTGCCATAGAGGCGGAGCTGCCACCCTTTCCTGCATGCTGGACCGGGATCTTTCTCTTTGAAAGTTCGACGAATACGACGAAGCCAACGATGAAGACCATTGCCAGGATGTAGAGTGCGAACTGGAATGCACCCTTGATCATTTCGCTTGATCCGTGGGCAACGTTGTTGCTGATCCACTTCGTCCAAGCAGTTGATAACTGGGTTGGGACGGATCTGACGCATCCTGCGAAAATGATGACGGAGATACCGTTTCCGATACCTTTTTCTGTGATCTGGTCGCCTAACCACATCGTGAGCATTGCTCCGGCAAGGAGAATGGTGACGATATAGGCGTATGTCCAGAAGTTAGATTCCAGCGTAAGGGAAATATATGAGCTGTTCTCCATTGTCTTGATGATACCATAGCCCTGAACCGCTCCTAAGAGGAGAGTGAGGTACCTGGTAGCCATTTCGATCTTTTTACGGCCGTATTCGCCTTGCTTTGACAACTCGGTCAAGGCAGGCAAAACGTCCTTGGAGAGAAGCTGAATAATAATCTGGCCTGTGATGTATGGCGAGACTCCGAGCGCGAAGACGGAGAAGTTCGATAGTGCTCCGCCTCCGAGTAAATCCATGATCGCTAACGCAGATCCACTTGAGGTCAATTGAGATTTCAAGTTGGTCGCGTCAACGCCTGGAACTGTAATGGCCGCCCCGATCCTGAGGACAAAGAGGATCATAATCGTGAAGAAAATACGGTTGATGATTTCTTTGTTTTTTAAGATCGAGACGAATTTTTTCATTACTTGATTACCTCAGTTGTGCCGCCCTTTGCAGCAATAGCATCTGCTGCGGACTTGGAGAATGCATGAGCCTTGACTGTGAGACTCTTTTCGAGTGTACCACTTCCAAGGATCTTAATTCCATCATAAGCTTCTTTTACGAGACCAGTCTCGATCAAAAGCTCTGGGGTAACGACTGCTCCGTCATCAAACTTGTTGAGGACAGAGAGATTGACAACTGCGTATGTCTTCTTGTTGATGTTTTTGAAACCAAATTTAGGAAGTCTACGAGCTAAAGGCATCTGGCCACCCTCGAAGCCGTGCTTCTTGGTGTGGGCATGAGCGCCCTGGCCCTTCTGACCCTTACCAGCGGTCTTTCCGTTTCCGGTGCCGCGGCCTTGGCCTTTGCGGAAGTGTTCCTTTTTGGAACCTTCAACTGCGACTAAATTTTCTAAGGATGTAGCCATTTTTATTTGCCTCCTTTAGGTGCTTCAAGACCACGAAGAGCCAAGACTTTGTCTTTGTTCTTGAGATCCTGTAAGCCAGCGTGTGTTGCACGGATGACGTTGATAGGTGTACGTGAACCATAGACCTTTGAGACAACGTTCTTGATGCCGCAAAGCTCTAAGACTGCACGGACAGCGCCGCCAGCGACGATTCCAGTGCCTTCAGGTGCTGGTTTAAGGAAGACGCGGGTCTTTCCGAATACGCCCCAAACTTCATGAGCAATTGTTCCACCTTTGACAATCTTGATGCCATAGATTTTCTTCTTTGCTGATGTGAGGGACTTCTTGATTGCATCTGGGACTTCAACAGACTTTGCAAGTCCGAAGCCATAATGTCCTTTGCCATCGCCGACGACGGTGAGAGCATCGAAACGCATGTGCTTGCCACCTTTTGTGGTGGTTGAGATTCTGTTGATGTTAACAACACGATCTGTGAACTCGTCTTCTTCACGTCTGAAGCCGCCACGGCCGCCACGTCTTTCACCTGGACGTCCTTTGTGGTCGCCAAATTTACGTGAGCCTGGACGCTCAGCGGATCTTGATCCCTGAGGGTCACGGTTTGGGTTGCCTGTAGGATTGGACTTCTTTACTTCTTCTGCTGGAGCAGCAACGATAGTTTTGTTTTCTTCCATTGTAAATTCTCCTTAGAACTGGAGTCCTCCTTCTCTTGCGCCATCTGCGAGGGCGGCGACACGTCCATGATAGACATATCCGCCTCTGTCGAAGACGACTGTTTTGATGCCAGCGGCCAAAGCCTTCTTTGCGAGGTCTGCGCCGACTTTGGCAGCAGCTTCGCAGTTGCCGCCATTGGCTAATTTGAGCTGAGTTGATGAGCTTGATGCTAATGTCGCACCCTTGACGTCATCGATAATCTGAGCTTCGATGTGCTTGTTAGAGCGGAAGACGACAAGACGTGGCATTTCTGCTGTTCCGGAGACTTTCTCACGGACACGAGCGTGTCTTCTCTGACGAACGCTATTTCTGGATTCCTGTTGAATCATTTGTCTATCCTCCTATTACTTCTTGCCGGCAGCACGCTTACCGACCTTCTTGATCATCTTCTGGCCGACGTAGTGGACACCTTTGTTGCCATAGACGTCTGGTCTATGTGTATCATAGATAGCTGCAGCTGTCTGTCCGACATCTTCTTTTGAGCAGCCCTCGACTGTGATGTGTGTCTCGTCCTTGCAGGTGATCTTTGTGTATTTTCCGATTGGCTGAACTTCGACCATGTGTGAGTAACCAAGGAACATCGTGACTGCTGTGCCTTTCATCTGGGCGCGGTAACCTGTACCTGCGATCTCGAGTTCCTTCTTCCAACCCTCAGTTACGCCTTTGACTGCGTTGTGGAGGTTGGCAGCTGTTGTGCCGTGGTCTTTTTGAGCCTGTCTCATGTTGAATTCGTTTGCGTTTAATTTGACATGAGCCGCGCCATCAGCAACCTCGACGCTGACGTCCGACGGGATGTGGACGCTTACTTCGCCTTTGGAGCCTTTAATGATGGCAACGTTACCATTTAATTCAAAGGTAACGCCTGCTGGAAGAGCGATGGGTTTTAATCCAATTCTTGACATAAATCTCTTCTCCTAAATTAAATTACCAAACATAGCAGAGAACTTCGCCACCGACGTTGGCCTTGCGGGCTTCTGCGTCTGTGAGGATGCCTTTGCTTGTGGAAACGATAGCGATACCTAAGCCTTTGAGAACCTTTGGAAGTTTGTCGCATTCGACGTTGATTCTAAGACCTGGCTTTGAAATCTTCTTTAAACCTGAGATTACGCGCTCGCCATTTGCGCCGTATTTAAGGGTGACTGTGAGGGTTTTCTTTGCGCCTTCACCTTCAACTGCGAATTCGCTGATGTAGCCTTCTTTTTTGAGGATACGTGCGATTTCAGCTTTCATTTTGCTGCTTGGCATGGAAACAGTTTCGTAACGAAGTGCATTTGCATTTCTGATACGTGTTAACATGTCTGCGATTGGATCTGCGTTCATTTTTCTGTCTCCTTCCTTAATTACCAGCTTGCCTTCTTCATGCCTGGGATTTCGCCTTTGTAAGCTAATTCTCTTAAGCAGATACGGCATACTCCAAACTTGGAGAGAACACCATGGACTCTGCCGCAGCGTGAGCAGCGGGAGTATTCACGGCATTTGAATTTCTGAGGTCTGGACTGCTTGACCTTTAATGATGTTTTAGCCATTGTTCTAGATCTCCTTATTTCTTGAATGGCATACCGAGCATTTCAAGCAATGCGTATGCTTCTTCGTCTGTGTTAGCGGTTGTGACGATGACAACGTCCATACCACGAACCTTAGCAACCTTATCATAATCGATTTCAGGATAGATTAACTGTTCCTTGACGCCGAGCGTGTAGTTGCCATGTCCGTCGAATGCGTTCTTTGAAACGCCACGGAAGTCTCTGACGCGTGGGAGAGAGATGGAGACTAACTTATCGTAGAATTCATACATTCTTTCGCCGCGGAGAGTGACTTTGCAGCCGATTGCCTGGCCTTCACGAAGTTTGAAGGTAGCGATTGACTTCTTAGCTTTTGTTACGACTGGCTTCTGACCGGAGATGATTGTTAAATCGTTAACTGCATCTTCGAGAGCCTTTGCGTTCTGTGTTGCGTCTCCAACACCCATGTTAATAACGATCTTAACAAGTTTTGGAGCCTGCATTGGGGTTGTGTAGCCGAACTTCTTTGAGAGAGCAGGAACTACTTCATTTTTCCAATAGGCTTTAACTCTATTTTCTGCCATTTTTCATTCCTCCTACTTATTTGTGTTCAAGAGATTCGCCCTTTGCGTTGACACGAATCTTCTTTCCGTCGACCACTTTGTGGTGGACGCGTGTGGCTTTCTTTGTCTTTGGATCGAGAATCGCAACGTTTGATGCATCGATTGGGCAATAGATGTCTAAGACGCTTCCTTCGCCGCCATTCTGACCTTTTTTGTGTTTCTTGTGGACATTGACGCCCTCAACAACGACCTTATTGAGCTTTGGGAATGCCTTCTGGACGATTCCGACTTTGCCCTTGTCGCTTCCGGAGAGGACGATGACTTTATCACCAGTTTTGATGTTCATTGTCTATTCCTCCTGATTATAAGACCTCTGGTGCAAGGGAGATGATTTTCATATAACCCTTATCACGGAGTTCACGGGCAACTGGTCCGAAGACACGTGTGCCGATTGGATTTCCATCGCCGTCGATGATGACAACCGCATTGTCGTCGAATGCGATGCAGGATCCGTCTTTACGAGCTACCGCGCGCTTTGTGCGGACGATAACGGCGTGGACGACCTGTCCTTTTTTGACTTTACCACTTGGGAGAGCGTCTTTGACTGCGCAAAGGACGACATCGCCGATTGTGGAGGATTTCTTGTGGGAACCACCATACTGGTGGAAAATGCGAACTAATCTCGCACCGGAGTTGTCTGCTACGACAAGATTTGACTCATTCTGAACCATATCTTATTCTCCTTCCTTAGCTTCGAGTGCAGCTTCGACCGCTTCAACATTGTCTGTTGCAGCTTTCTGGTCGATGGAGACTAATCTGAAGCGTTTTAATTTTGAGAGTGGGCGGCAGCCAGCGATTGTGACGATGTCTCCAAGCTTGGCTTCGTTGTTCTCATCGTGCGCATAATACTTCTTGGAGTATTTGACACGCTTTGTGTAAAGGGGATCGTTTCTCTTTGTTGCGACTTCAACGACAATTGTCTTGTTCATCTTTGTGCCGACAACTGTTCCCTTGAAAGTGTTTCTTGAATTTCTTTCCATGGTGATCTCCTTTCTTATCTCTTGATCTGAAGCTCTTTTTCACGCTTCACTGTCTCGGCTCTAGCGATATCCTTGCGGACATTGTGGAGCTCGTTTGGTGTTTCGAGGGTACCGACTGCTGCTTTCTGAGTGAGCTCGAACTGCTTCTGGTGAAGCTCTGCGATTCTCTGATTGAGTTCAGCAACGGTGAGTTCTCTAAGTTCTTTGACTGTCATGACTTAGTCCTCCTTTCCAACAACTTTGCAGTTGATTGGAAGCTTGAAGGCAGCTTGTCTTAATGCGTTCTTGGCGATCTCTGCATCGATTCCGCCGATTTCGAATAAGATGCGGCCTTTTTTGACGACTGCTACCCATCCTTCTGGTGATCCTTTACCGGAACCCATACGAACTTCAGCAGGCTTCTTTGTTTTTGCGAGGTGAGGGAAGATTCTGATCCATACCTTGCCTGAACGGTCTGTATATCTTGATAAGACCTTACGAGCGGCTTCGATCTGATGATCGGTGATGTATTCACCTTCTTCAGCCTGTAAACCCCATTCGCCGAAAGCAACATAGTTGCCTTTGGTCGCGACGCCTTCGTGGCTTAATCCATGAGGACGGCGATATTTAACACGCTTTGGCTGTAACATTATTTCCTTCCTCCTTCTGGCTTATCAGCCTTTTTGACTGAGGCTTTGTTTGTTGATCTGCAAATCCAGACTTTGACGCCGATGCAGCCATATTCTGTGTTGGCTGGAACTGCGGCATAGTCGATGTCTGCACGATAGGTCTCTAGTGGGACAACGCCCTCTTTATAACCTTCACGTCTAGCGATTTCAGCACCGCCTAAACGTCCCTGGCACTGGGTCTTGCAACCTTCAGCACCGGCTTTTCTCATTCTCTGAAGAGCCTTCTTCTGAGTTGATCTGAATGATTGTCTGTTCTCAAGTTCGGATGCGATCCACTTTGCAATCAATGTTGCATCAAGATCTGGGTTCTTAACCTCAACGACTTTGAGGGAAACATCGCCTGATTTGACGACTTTCTTGAGAGCTGCGACTGCTGCTTTGATGTTTGTGTCATCCTGTCCGAGGAATGCTCCTGGACGAGCAACATATGCGACGACTGAGACGTTAGCGCCTTTGTCGTTCTTGACTCTTGAGATGTCGATGTGTGATGTCATGGCGACTTTGAGCATTGGCTCTAATGTCTTACGAATCTTGACATCTTCATCAAGGAATTTTGCGAAGTCTTGTTTGGAAGCATACCAATTAGCATTCCAACCGCGGTTGACGCCAACTCTAAGACCTACTGGATTAACTTTCTGTCCCATTGTGTTTCCTCCTTACTTCCTTTCCTTAACTGTTACGCGGATATGCGCGCTTCTCTTTAATAATCCTGATGATGAGCCTTTGCCTCTTGGCATGAATCTCTTCATCTTGACGCCATCACCAACCTGGATTTCTGCAACGTAGAGCTTATCTCCGTCGAGATGGAAGTTGTGGGTTGCGTCTGCTGCTGCAGCCTTGATGACCTTTGCAACTGGTGCGCTAGCTGCCTTATTGACATTAGCGAGGATTGCAAGAGCCACATCGACATCCTTGCCTCTTACGATGTCTGCGACTAGGCGGACTTTGCGTGGGGTGACTCTGACGTCTTTAGCAACTGATGTTGCCTCTGTGACTGCTGGTTTAGCAGGTTTTACTGGCTCAGCTTTGACTTCTGCTTTAGGAGCAGCTTTCTTAGCTGGGGCCTTCTTTGCGGCTGGCTTCTTGGCTGAGGTATCTTCAGCAACTGCTGGAGCAGCCTCTTCTGCCTTAGGAGCAGCGGCCTTCTTTGTTGTCTTCTTTGCAGCTGTTGAAGTTGTTGTCTTCTTTGCAGCGGCTTTCTTAGGAGCAGCTTTCTTAGCAGCTGTTTCTTCTGTTGCTTCAGTAGCAGCAGCTTTTTTCTTTGTTTCTGCCATTATCGTTTACTCCTTATTTTCCTGCCTTATCACCGGCGTTGTTGCCGTGATGGCCTGTGAAGGTACGCGTAGGTGCGAATTCACCTAATTTGTGTCCGACCATATCTTCTGTGACATAGACGGTGATGTGCTCTTTGCCGTTATAAACTGCAAAGGTGTGTTCGACGAATGCTGGATAGATGGTCGAACGGCGTGACCATGTTTTGATGATCTCTTTCTTGCCGGCCTTATCGAGAGCATCGACCTTCTTTAAGAGGTATGCGTCCACGAATGGTCCTTTTTTGCTAGAACGTGACATAGTTCGATCTCCTTTCCTTATTTATCATTTCTACGTCTCACGATGAGCTTTGTAGAATGCTGTTTGTTGTGACGGGTCTTGACTCCCATCGCTTTCTTACCCCAAGGGGTGCGTGGTGCATCACGTCCGACCGGACACTTACCTTCACCACCACCATGAGGGTGGTCGCATGGGTTCATTGCTGAACCACGGACTGTTGGTCTGATGCCCATGTGTCTGATCTTACCTGACTTACCAACGTTGATTAAGCTGTAGTCTTCGTTGCCGACTGAGCCGATTGTTGCACGGCAGACAGCGAGCACTTTTCTCATTTCGCCTGAAGCGAGTCTCAACATGACATACTTGCCTTCGGAGCCAAGCACCTGTGCGCTTGTTCCGGCAGCACGGCACATTTGTCCGCCTTTGCCTGGCTTTAATTCGATATTGTGGACAACAGAGCCATCTGGAATGTTCTTCAACTGGCAGCAGTTGCCAACCTTGATATCGGTTGCTTCACCAGAGACGATCTTGTCTCCGACGCTTAATCCTTTTGGAGCGAGGATGTAACGTTTCTCACCATCTGCATATGTGACTAAGCAGATGAATGCTGTTCTATTTGGGTCGTATTCAAGTGTTGTAACTGTTCCGACGATTCCGTCTTTGTTACGCTTGAAGTCTACGATTCTGTAGCGTGTCTTATTGCCACCGCCGATATGACGGCAGGTGATCTTTCCTGTATTGTTGCGGCCGCCTGTGTGTTTCTTAGGGGCTAACAATGATTTTTCAGGAGCTACTTTGGTTAATTCGCTATAATCCATTGTCGACATTGCGCGACGAGCTGGAGTATATGGGCGATATGTTTTGATTGCCATTTTCTTTCTCCTATAGTGGATGCTTTATAAGTAATTGATACTTAAGGGTGTTTCCTTACTCTTTGAAGAAGTCAACTGCATTTCCTTCTGCGAGGGAAACGATTGCCTTCTTATATCCGCCGACCACGCCTTTATAACGGCCGCCGCGTGATTTTTCTTTTGCATTGACTGTGATGATCTTGACATCGACAACCTTTGCTTTGTAGAGACGCTCGAATGCGTCTTTGATCTCAGTCTTGTTAGCAAGAGGTGCGACTTTGACGGTGACCTTGTTCTGGGCATCGAGAAGTGCATAGCTCTTTTCTGTGAAGATTGGAGCGAGGATGACCTCATAATCGTGAGCTGTTGGAGCTGCGAATGAGGCTGCCTTCGTCTCTTTGACTGGCTCTGCCTTGACTGCTTCCTTCTTTGCCATTATTTAAGTCCTCCTTCAAGCGCCTTTACTGATTCTTTTGCCATGACGACGACGTCGGCATATAAGACATCGTAAACGCTAACGTTTCCAAGGCCTAAGAGCGTGACGTTCTCAAGGTTTCCTGCTGAATAGACGAAGTTGACGTCTGCATCATCATAAACGACTGAGACTTTGCCTGTTGCCTTGATAGCATTGAGTGCTGCGAGAGCATTCTTTGTTGAGATTGCATCCATGCTGAGCGAATCGACGACGATTAACTTCTTTTCTGCAACCTTCTGTGATAAGACGGTCTTCATCGCGAGTGCGTGAGCCTTCTTATTTTGGGAGACGGTGTAGTTCTGGTTTCCGTCTGGTCCGAAGACCTTGCCGCCACCGACCCAGATTGGGGAACGTGTGGAACCAGCTCTGGCACGTCCTGTGCCTTTCTGTCTCCATGGCTTCTTGCCACCGCCACTTACTTCGTGGCGCTTTTTTGTTTTTGCAGTTGCCTGACGTGCATTTGCCAACTGAGTGACAACTGCGTCGTGGACTGGCTGCTCATTTGCATCGGCGATGCCGAATACAGATGCTGACACTTTGATGTCTTCGACTTTTTCTCCAGCGAGGGAAACGACTGGGAGAGTGATTTTCTTATCTGCCATTTTCGTTATTCTCCTTTCTGGTAGTTAACGAGTGCCTTAACTTCTGGTTTGCCCTTCTGTGTAAGGATTGCGCTTCTGATCATAACTAATGATTTCTTTGCGCCTGGAACGCCACCCTTGACAAGGATGTATCCCTTTTCGCTGTTAGACTCGATAACAGTGATGTTTTGGACAGTGCACTGTCTTGGTCCCCAGTGGCCTGACATAAGCTTTCCTGGGATGACTCTGTTGTTGCAACGGCCATTGTTTGCCAATGAACCGATCTGTCTGTGATATCCGGAACCATGGCCTTTAGGACCGATGTGCTTTCCGTATTTCTTGATGACGCCGCTATAGCCATGGCCTTTTGTGGTGCCGATGACATCAACGACTTCTCCAGCAGCGAAGATTCCGCAATCGATTGTCTCTCCGACATTCTTTGCATAAACTTCGTCGCCCTTAAGCTCATAAATATACTTCTTTGGGCTTACTCCGGCTTTCTTGAAGATGCCTAATTCGCATTTGTTGGCTCTCTTCTCGGCCTTGTCTTCATATCCGATTTGGATTGCTTCATAGCCGTCTTTCTCATTTGTCTTCTTAGCGATGACGGTGTTAGGCAAGACCTCGATAACAGTGACTGGATACATTGTTCCGTCGGCTGCAAAGACTTCAGTCATGCCCATTTTTCTTCCGATGATGGATTTCATGATGATTTGGTCCTCCTATTACTTTGCTGTGACATCGATATCGACACCAGCTGGAAGGTCTAATCTTCTGATCTGGTCAACTGTTTCTTTCTTTGGATTAACGATGTCGATTAATCTCTTGTGTGTACGGATCTCGAATTGTTCACGAGCATCCTTGTACTTGAAGGTTGCACGAAGAATTGTGTAAACCTGCTTTTCGGTTGGGAGCGGGACTGGTCCGACAACTCCGGCGCCTGTGGATTTGGCCACTGCGATGATCTTCTCAACTGCGACGTCGAGGATCTTGTGGTCATAAGCTTGCAATCTGATGCGCAAGACTGTTTCTTTCGCCATGAATTTTCCTCCTGTAGTTTTCTTCCGGCTTGTTAATGAGTGTTCCACGCGAGTTCCCTGACGTCCCCTATAACCGACAACGGCTCTAGGTGTGTCAGCAACATCGCACTTCAACGCACACGCTAACGTTTGAAAATATACACGCATACATATATTCGGTCAACACTTTTTTATAAAAAGGGCGGCATTTTGCTAAATTAGTCAATCCAAAGGTTAAGAATCCATTCCAGAAAGCATTATTCAATTGTGCACTGTGCACATTTTTTAATTTTTTGATGGTCAAAAACATCAATTTTTAAGACCAAGAAAAAAAGAGGTTATTTGCCTCCGTTTTCCTTTAATTTTTCTCTCTCCAAATACCCGCCATACGATATCTGACAACCGCAATATTGCTGATTATAGAGTTCGTAATGAAGCCTTAATTCGCGTGCCTTATCTATGCCTGCGTTCTTTTTGAAATCACTATAGAAATACTTGCATTTTGTGTGTTTCGCTTCGAGTTTCTTGCCGATTGAATTCATTATCTGAGAATCTTTTTGGCGAGAGATTGTCATGACTGTGGTGAAATAATCAAAGCCGTTCTCTTCAGCGTAATCATAAGCTTCACTCATGCGTTTTTCGTAGCATAATTGACATCTGATTCCGCCTTCTCTCAAATCTTTGTAGGGAAGTAAATCTTTCATGTATTCCAAGTTGTTGTATGGCTTAACTATGAGGTTAACCTCATAACCATAATCTCTTTTGTAGAATCCAAGGAGTTTCTTGAGTTCCTCTAAACGTCTTGCGTATTCTTCTTCCGGATAGATATTTGAGTTGTTGAAGAAAATCGTCACATCGAAATGAGGGCACAAGAAAACAAGGGGAAAACAAGAGCAAGGTCCACAGCAAGCGTGAAGCAAAAGCTTCGGTTTAACATCCGTCCTTAAGTTTTTAAGCTCCTCTAGGCTGATTAGATAATAATTTGTCTTTTTCGGAGGGGTCTTAATCCTGGTCATTTTTCGAATAGTCGTATTTTCCATAAATGAACATCGAATCTCCGAAGCTGAAGAACCTGTATTTCTCTTTTATTGCCTCATTATAGCAATGAAGCGTCCATTTTCTTCCCATGAAGGCTGAAACAAGCATAACCAACGTGCTCTTAGGAAGGTGGAAGTTCGTGATTAGACAATCCACCGCTTTATAAACATATCCCGGCTGAATAAAGATGCTTGTAGCATCATTATCCGCTTTGAAAGAGCCAAATTTCTGATATACAGATTCAAGGGTTCTGACCGAAGTTGTGCCGATAGCGATGATTCTGCGGCCTTCCGCTTTGGCTTTGTTTAGAGTGTTGGCGGCTTCCTCTGACATCTCATATGTTTCAGAATGCATCACGTGGTCTTTGGTATCCGTGACTTTGACAGGCCTAAAGGTTCCTAAGCCAATATTCAAAGTAACGTCGACCACTTCGATTCCCATTGTCTTGATTTTCTCGAACAATTCTTTTGTGAAATGGAACCCCGCAGTTGGAGCAGCAGAGCTTCCAGGGACTTTGGCGTAAACAGTCTGGTAGTCATCGTTATTGGAACATTGCTGTTTGATATACGGTGGCAAAGGCATTTTGCCCAACTTATCGAGTATTTCTAAGAAGATGCCATCATATATGAATCTCATATGACGAAGGCCTTCATCCAAGACTTTTACGCACTCGCACTTAAGCTCGCCGTTACCGAAAGAGCAAATGGTGCCAACCCTTACGGAATGAGCATTTCCAACAAGGCATTCCCAAACATCGTTTTCGAGCTGTTTGAGAAGCAAAACCTCTACCTTGCCCTTGGTATCTTGTTTGATTCCGATAAGTCTGGCAGGGATGACTTTTGTGTTGTTTCTGACCAAAACATCGCCAGGTTTAAGATAATCAACAATATCAAAAAAGTGTTTGTGTTCAATCGTCTTGTGTTCTCTATCCACGACCAAAAGACGGCATTCATCCCTCACCGATGATGGAGATTGCGCAATCAATTCTTCTGGTAAATCAAAATCGAATAATGAGATGTCCATTTAATTAAAAACCTCTATCGTCGCCATATTTAACGAGAATTTCATCCTCGTATTGCTTAAATCTATCTTCTTTGATTGCCTCTCTTGCGCCTTCCACCACTTTGATTAAGAAGCGGATGTTGTGAATGCTGTTGAGGCGTTTGCCGAATTCCTCGTTGCAAACGAAAAGGTGATGGAGATAAGCCTTTGTGTAGTTGCGGCATGTATAACAATCGCATTCGGAATCAAGAGGCGTGAAATCTCTCTTGTACTTAGCGTCTTTGATATTAACTCTTCCGTGAGAAGTCATTAAAGCGCCGTGTCTAGCCAATCTTGTAGGCAAAACGCAGTCACACATATCAACTCCTCTTTCAAAACCGCCGAGAATATAATCTAGTGAGCCAACGCCCATAAGATATCTAGGTTTATCCTCTGGAAGATATTTGATTGCGTAATCAACCATCTTAAAGCAAACATCCTTAGGCTCTCCGATTGAAGTGCCGCCGATTGAATATCCAGGGAAATCCATTTTTGCCAATTCTTTAGCGCAGTTCTCTCTTAAATCTTGGAACTCTCCACCTTGGACTATTCCAAACAATGCCTGGTCTTCCCTAGTGTGAGCTTCTAGGCCTCTTTTGGCCCATCTGATGGTTCTCTCAGTCGACGCTTTTGCGTATTCATACGAAACTGGATAAGACATGCACTCATCGAAAGACATGATGATATCTGCACCAATTGCTTCCTCGATCTTTATGACAGATTCTGGGGTGAATAATTCTTTATCACCGTTGTAATCATTTCTGAATTCAACGCCTTTTTCGGTGATTTTTCTTTGGGATTGCAGGGAAAAAACCTGGAATCCGCCGGAATCAGTGAGCATCGGTCCATCATAACGCATGAAGTTATGGACGCCGCCCGCCTCCTTAACGATATCTTCGCCCGGTCTCAAATGAAGGTGATAAGTATTGGCAAGGACAACCCCTGCGCCCATCTCTTTGATTTCTTCCGGCGATAACGTTTTAACCGTTGCCAAGGTACCAACCGGCATAAACATAGGGACCTCTACATCACCATGTGGAGTGTGGAGTATTCCGTATCTTGCTTTGGTAGTTTTGTCGACGTGTTTAATTTCTAAATAAAAGTTCTTCTTATCCATACGGGGAGATTTTACGACTAAATTAGCTAAATTACCATCGAGCACCTAATTATATAGGTGAAGAAAAGAAAACGGCGTCAATCAAATGAATTTAAAAAATCCGTCAATGAAAGACGGATATCAATGGGTTAATATGCAAGATTAGCAATGCGTTCCTTTGTTCTTTAGAACTTCCGCCAAACCGCCTTGAGCAGTCTCTTTATATTTGCTTGAAAGTGAATCACCAGTAATCTTCATTGCAGAAACAACATTGTCGAAAGACACCTGGTTTTTGTGCAAAGGCGATATATATTTAGCATAAAGGAACGCGTCATATGCACGCAATGCACCCATACCGTTTCTTTCAATGCAAGGTATGACAACGAACCCGTCTACAGGGTCGCAACTGAGTCCGAGGAAATGCTCCATCGCGCATTCGGCAGCATATTCCATTTGATATAAAGAATTCCCGTCAACGAAAACTAAAGCTGCCGCTGCCATGGAACTTGCCGTTCCTATCTCGGCCTGACACCCTCCAATCGACCCTGCGATGGATGCGTTTTGCTTGACGACATTGCCGATCATTCCAGCTACGTAAAGAGCGTCTCTTAATTCTTCGAGGCTTTTGCCACCGTATTTATAACCATAATACAAAACAGATGGCAAAACGCCTGATGATCCACAAGTTGGTCCGGTCACGACTTCGCAGCCTGTTGCACTGTTCTCTGCAACCGCATAGGCGTATGAGGTAATAAGCATTTCTCTTTTGGCTTCTTGATCGCTGATTTCGAGAGCTCTTTTTTCGATATCCCCGGCACATCTATAATACTGAAGTCTTGGATTGTCATTTGTAGGGATTTTACCAGTTCTTTTTAAACCGTCTTCAATGCTCTTGAACATCGTTTTCAAAATAACCATCAAATCCTCATCAATTGAGGGTTTTTCAAATTTAAGACATAATTCCTTAATAGATTTTAGGCCATTTTTGCTAATATATTCCTTTATTGAGGCGAAATCTTTGAACGGATAAATATCAGGCTCATTAACGCTTAAATCATCTGGAGAGGATATTTCTCCACCGCCAAGCGAGTAATAGACGTTTTTAATGGAGTCATTATCGATATTTGAATGGTATTCGAATTCCATTTTTAAAGGATGCTCTGTAGGTTCCAATGGTTTTAGATGGAAGTTGACGTTAAATCCATTAAGTGCGTTTGATATGGCATCCTGAGTTTTATGACCGCCACCCGTCAAAGCCAATGAACCATAAAGGCTAACATCTATATAACCCTTATCGTCATTGAGCAGTCTTTTGAACGCTTTGGCGCAGTTTGATGGCGCAATTGTGTGAGATGATGATGGTCCTGGGCCAACTCTAAATAGTTTTGTAATGGACTTCATAAGAATACCTGGATTTCTTCCTACACAATAATATAAGCAAAATAAAATTTTGCCTATATTTTTACAAATAATGTCATTATTATTTTTAATGTATGAAAACGATGATCGTCTTATCCGCTTTACCAGGCAGCGGGAAAAGCACATGGAGTAGAAAATTTGTTGCAGAACATAAGAATACACATGTTGTAAGTTCTGACGACATCAGAAAAGAATTCTTTGGAAAAATCAACTGCTTTGATAACGAAGCATTGGTTTGGAAGACATTTCTCGACAGACTCAATTACCCATACGATGATTCCGATGATGATGTCTATGTAATTGCAGATGCCACAAATCTCCAGAATAAATATCGTGAATACTACAACGTAAACACGCCGGGGTTTGATAAACACATTCTTGTCTTATTCGACATCCCATATGAAATATGCCTCGTCCAGAACAAGATGCGCGATTCGGAAAAAATAGTGCCTGAAACCGCGATGGAGAAATTAAGAAAAGAGATGGAAGAGCCATCTGATGAAATAATTAAGTTATACGATGAAGTAGTTCATGTGACAGAATACAACAAAACATTGATGAAATAAAAAAGCATCCCAATGCATGTTTGGAACGCTTTTAATTTTTAATTGAATACGGTTTATTTAGCTTTCTTCTTATTTGGCAATGCGATAACCGCAAGAGCAAGACACAAGAGAGCAACGCCGAAGACGATAAGCATAACGTTGTATGATACCGCCCATTTTGCATCGCTGAGGACGCCAACGTACTTATTGCAAACGATGAAGCCGCTTGTCATGTTGCTGCTCGACCATGTGAAATTCATGATAGCAAGGGTGATTAAATCGGCAGCGGCAACAAGTGAAGCTCCTGAAACAGCGAAGGATGCGGCCTTTGCAACACCTTTTTTAGATGTAAGTTTGGAAACGATTGATGCAACTAAGATTGCAGCGCCGAGAATAGCGATTGCAACAAGCTGGAATTGAACTCTTCCAACATAAACGGTTTGGACAGTTGATGGGAGGAGGAATAATAAGCTTAAGAGAGGGAGGACAACCATCGGGACACCAGATGTCAATCCAGCCAAGCTTAAACTTGAGATAAGAGGCGTGGAATCTTTGCCATCGAATAATTTAACTGTAGGGATATTAACAGCAATCAAGAGGGCAAGCGCAAAAATGACACACATGACGATGACGAACCAAACCGATGATTCTCCAGCGATTATGCCATAGAACAAACCACCGTTGATGATGAAGAAGATGGCGGCAAGCCAACCTTCGGCAATGAAACATGCAAACGAATTAACAACGTCTGCATCAGAATTGTTCTTAAGAGCTTTAAGGGCATCGATAACACCTTTAACGGCAACTCCCGCAATTGCGATACCAATAACCGCTAATTCAAAGTAAATGACATAGGAACTGGAGATGAGTTTTAACTCGTCTGAGAATTCGATGTATGTCGTATTAGCTGTAAAGTATCCAGGGACGACGAATACTCCAAAATAGATTCCTAGCGCACCAAAGGCGAGGAAGAGTAAAGTGTGAAAAACCAAGCTTAGGATTTTCGAAGTGTCTGTATATTTCATATCCAACCTCACAAAACGACCGAACCAAAAGTGATTGCGACGCTCAATAATTAAATGCTATTCGATTTTAATAGTCAAATTATAAATTTGGAAATTTTTGCCTACTCTGATGCAACTAAGGCGCTTAAAAGAGCCCATGAAAGGTTAAAACCCCCGCAAATCCCATCTATATTAACCGATTCGCCAATAAAATAGACACCTTTTTCTCTTTTTGACATAAGTTTTGAATCGAGTTCTTTTGTGCTTATTCCACCGACGGTTACCTGTGAGGATGAAAAGTCATATACATCTTTTATTGTAAAAATAACGTTCTTCAATGCGTGTGCCCAATACTCAGGAGATTGTTTCCCTCCCTTAGGCAACAGGTAATTGATAAGTTCAGGAGAGATGAATCCAAGCATGTATTCTTTGCTGATTTTTGCAGACGTTTTTATCATCTCGAGCAATTCACTCTCGCTATATTCAGGGAATAAATCAACATTGAGTTTTGCGTCATTAACGTTTGTGTATGATCTAGCGTAAATGGACTCAATATTAAAAATAACAATTCCGGAAATGCCATCATCTTTAAACAGCACTTCCCCTTCTTCGCTATAAACGCCCTTGCCATTGATCACTAACGAAACGGAAGCCTTGTGGCGTTGGCCTGAAATCGATTTGACTTTTTCTTTGAGAATGAATGGGCAAAGTCCTGGCACTAAAGGAGCGATATCATAACCATGGTCAGCAATCTCGTTGAATATCTCGCCGTCGCTGCCAAGTTTTGGAGTGGACGCGCCGCCCGTTGAGAAAACAACTATATCAAACGGTCCTTTATCGTTAAGGTAATAACCATTGTTTTTCTTTGAGTAAGACTCGATTCTAGTTCCGGTCAATATCTTTATCTTTTTGTCTTCCAAGAGTCTTAAAAGCTGATTCAAAAAGTTTTTGGCACTATAAGAAAGAGGATATACAAGTTCGCCTTTCTTCGTTAATGGTATTCCCCATTTTGAAAATACCGATTCCAAATAGGCATATGGATATTTATTGAGTACAGACGACATATAAGGAGCATCGTTAAAATCCCCTGGGCAAATTGATGAATTTAAAAGATTACAATGGCCATTGCCTGTTGCGAGAATCTTTCTGCCGGGTTTTGTTTCCTTTTCGAAAATGGTGATGGTGTCTTCAGGATGTCTATCTTTTCTAAGAAGAGAGTAATAGATTCCAGATGCGCCTGCACCAACCACCGCAATATTCATGTCTATATTGTACCAATTTACGGAGCAAATGCATTTTTCCTTTTAATAATATTAGGAAGATGGGCATAATTAGCCGGCATGAAAAAGTTAATCCTAGTATGTGGCCCTGCCGCAATCGGCAAGAGTTCATTCTGCAAAAAATATCAAGCCACTCATCCTGAAGAAGATGTGAAAATCATCGCAGCAGATGAGGTGAGAAAAGAAATGTGCGGTTCATATAAAGCCTTCCCGCCAGGAAAGAATATGAAACCAGTTTATAGGAAAATGATTGAGATCATCAAAGATTTGAGCAGCAAAACTGATAACCTAACCATAATGTTAGATACAACGCTATTGTATGACGGATTAAGGCTGTATTTCATCGAGCAACTACCGATGTTCGAATATAGATGCCTTTATCTTCTCAAACTTCACGATTACAAAATTTGTTTGGTTAGGAATAAGCAAAGAATCGAAGAGAAATGGGTTCCTGACGATGTAATTCTATCCATGGCGAAGAACTATCGTGACCCTGCGCCAGAAGTTGCTGCAAAATTCAACGAATGCAAAGAATTCTATGTAGATGAATGAAAAATGCGCAGGATTTGCGCATTTTTTATCGTTTTGTAGATTATTTCGTAGAGCCCGATTCTTCTCTCTTGTTAATCTCTTCGTTAACCATTCTCCAAGCTTTTTCTTTACTCATCTTGTGATATCCAGGGCCCAATGTTTTGTCGAGCTCTTCATGGAATATCTTTTTGAAAGATGAGGCGGTAACAAGTTTCGGTTCTTCTTTCTTCTCAACAGGAGCAGGAACTACTGGCTCCTCTTGTACAACAATTTCGTGAACCTCTTCTTTCTTAGGCGCTTTGAAGATGACGAACTTTCTAGTTAAGTAATTGTAGATCATCGTCACGATTGTCTTGACGCAGAATACCGCGACGAAACACCAGAAGGCTATTCCGCCTTCGTTGAATAGCTCAGACCAAGAAACCCTCGTGATGTCATATGTGATGCCAACATTCCAAACAGAGTTGCAGAGGAATACTCCGCCTTCCTGAACTCCGACTCCAATGCATAAGCCAATGAATCCGAGGAAGAAGTATGTCCAGAACGCTTTCGCGGATTTGGTGTTGACCTTCTTGTCGACATTTTGGAAAACCCAAAGGCGGGAAAGAATGAAATTAACACACGTTGAAATGATGAACCCAACCGTAATTGCAATTGCAAAGGCGACATAGAATCCCCAGTTTCCAATCTGAGATAAATTGTTTTCGAAAACCTTGAGCATGCCAAACTGGCAGCCAAAATCAACAAGTGTGCACACTACACCAGTGACACAGAAACGAAGAATTTCCCTAAATAAAGATTTCTTCTTTTTAGTTTTCTTTTCGTCTAAAGCTTTCTCTGCGGCATCAGCCTCAACTATTGTCGCGTTTCTCTTTTCTTCAACGCTGAGAGAAACGTCTTCAGAGGTCTCCATTTTCTTTGTTTCAACCTCAACAGCGGTTTCTTTATTCTTTTTCATAAATGTATTCTACCAAATTGTTATTAGAGTTGGTCAATTTCTTTTAAGAAATCTTGGCTGCTAGCATCGCTTGGCATCCTCCAATCGCCTCTAGGAGAGATTGATACGGTTCCAACTTTTACTCCATCCGGGAGGCAGCTTCTCTTGAATTGGTTCTGGAAGAATCTTCTATAGAATTCTCTCAACCACTTCTTGATTGTTGCGTCATCATACGTATCTCCATGAGCCTGTTTTGCAATATAGAACAATTTCTTTGGGCCATAACCATTTCTTAAGAAATGGAAGATAAAGAAATCATGAAGCTCATACGGTCCGATCTTGTCTTCGGTCTTCTGGGCTATCTGACCATCTTTTCCAGTTGGAAGCAACTCAGGGCTGATTGGGGTATCAATGATATCAAGCAACGGCCTTTTGGCTTCCTCATGCATCAAAGCATAGCCATGGCAAAGATATCTTACTAGAGTCTTTGGGATTGAGGCATTGACGCCATAATTTGACATATGGTCACCATTATACGTGCACCAGCCAAGACAAAGCTCACTTAAATCCCCTGTGCCAATCATCAATGCGTTGAGGTCGTTTGCCATATCCATCAATACCTGGGTTCTTTCTCTTGCTTGAGCATTTTCATATGTGACATTATGGTTTTCTTCATCATGCCCGATGTCTTTAAGGTGTTGGAGAACCGATGCTTTGATGTTGACTTCTTGGAATGTAACCCCTAAGCAATTCGCTAAATCCAAAGCGTTATCATGGGTTCTTGATGAAGTTCCAAAAGCTGGAAGGGTTACCGCGTAAATGCCTTTAAGGTCATAATGCAATTTCTTGAATGCCTCAACCGTGACAAGCAAAGCAAGCGTGGAATCAAGTCCGCCAGACAATCCAATTATCGCCCTGTTCTGCCTAACTGTTTTTAAACGCTTAACAAGCCCTTGAGCTTGGATATCCAATACGGCTTGAACTCTATTGAAATCTATCTCTTTCTCATTAGGAATGAATGGATTCTTGTCATAACGGTGATAAAGTTTATCTTTGAGTTTGATAACCTTATCAAAATAAATTGTCTGATATCCTCTTTCGATAGGGTTAGAGAATGTTGTCATCTTTCTTCTTTCAGATAATAAACGTTCTACATCGGTATCCGCGATAGCTTTTTCCATCTCAAAAACCTTTGTTTCTGCAAGGATATTTCCGTTTTCTGCAATGATATTATGCGATGAATAAACTAAGTCGGTGGTCGATTCCCCATCACCTGCATTCGCATAAGCGTAGCAGCAGCATAATCTTACAGAAGTGGTTGCAATCAAGTTTCTTCTGAATTCTTTCTTGCCCACCACTTCATTAGATCCCGAAAGATTTAGGATGATGTCACATCCCGCCAAAACCAAGCCTGTAGATGGGGTCTGAGGAACCCACAAATCTTCACAGATCTCGATACCGATCTTAATCTTCACATACGACTCATCCTGGAACATGAGTTTTGAGCCGAATGGATACTGATGGCCTCTGATGGTGATGGTTGAATTTTCTTCAGGAGCCGGGGCGAAATGGCGTGCCTCATAATACTCGGAATAATTAGGGATATTGGTTTTAGGAACAACACCCAATATCTTCCCTTTTTGCATTACGATAGCACAGTTATAAATGCTGTTGCCCAAGCGAAGTGGAGCGCCAAACGTAAAGAAAAGATCGCTATCTTTCGTGGCCTCTCTAATATCGTCAATTGCCTTATCGGAATTATCTAAAAGGACCGTTGTTAAAAACAAATCCCCACAGGTATAGCCCGTTAAACACAATTCAGGCAAAACCAGGATATCTACATTAATCTCATCCGCTTCTTTAACGGCTTGGATGATTCTTTTCTTATTCTCTTCAATACCACAAACGCTAACTTCAATTGATTGCGTGCATATGCGTACGAAACCTAAAGGCGTTGATTGCTCTTTAAATTCCATTGAGGATTGTCTTAGAGTTTCTGGCTCTTTGATATAATCCGTGCCGGTTGGCATTATCTTGTCGTATGTTTCCGGGGAAAGAACAACAAGATCTAGGTAACCGTTTTTCGTAATGAACAACGTGCCATTATTTTCATTGAGGTCACTCTCTAATTTGTTTGTGTCTCTTAAGGACGAAATTGGTTGTATTTTGTTTTTCATGCCAAAATATTAGCATAATTTTGACATTTGTTAATAACTATCTATTGATGGCCCATTTAATAACGTCTTTGTCACTTTGGTGAGTTACAGTTTTGATTGCGTCATCAGGTGTCATCCAAGAAATTGATGACACTTCGCATTCCTGCGCAATCGTGTCGACATTTGAGGCAACCGCTCTAAAGAATACAACTTTCTTAACGCATCCAGGGAACGGTGAATAATAAATGAAATAAGAATCGTCTCCCTGAATTTCTACATCTAGATTAGTTTCCTCTTTAATCTCTCTTAAGGCAGTGCCTTTTTCTCCATCATCACCAACTTCAACATGGCCTTTGGGGATTGAATAATGTCCGCCAGCCATATGTTCAACAAGGATTTTCCCATCGTGGAATACCACTGCACCGCAGCTCTTTTCTTGTTTATGAAGCAAGTTGCATAATGTCGCAATCTTATCATCGCTTAAACCGATAAATTTGAAATATTCGATTGGAGAACCATATCTCTTCTTGAATTCGTCAATCACTTTAGGCAAGAAATTGACATTAGGTTCAATTACGCAAAGTGGCAACAAAGGTTTGCCATCTTTAAACGCTTTGGAATAAAGCTTAGGCAATAATGGGTAA
Organism: Faecalibacillus sp.; assembly: GCA_963588175.1. Classification (GTDB taxonomy): domain Bacteria; phylum Bacillota_I; class Bacilli_A; order RFN20; family CAG-826; genus UBA4951. Next base: position 56,310 of record CAVAGP010000003.1, read on the forward strand.
GTAATCATATAATCGGCGCATATATCGTTGAATGATACCCCGGCTGCCCAAAGCAAAAGCAAAGAATAGGCCCCAGTTCTATCTTTCCCCGCTGTGCAGTGAATGATGCAAGGTTTCTCGCAATCTGCAATAGTTTCGAGAATTTGCTTGGAATTTGCAGGATTTTCAAACATTTCCATATAAGATTCGACCGTGTCATCGAAATCTTTCGGAATTCTCCCTGCACCATTAACGCATATTTGATATGTCTTGATTCCAAGAACGCCAAATGTGCAATCCGGACGATCATTGCAATTTTCCGGTGTTCTAAAATCGATAACGGTTTTAACGCCAAGCGATTGGATTTTCTTCAAATCATTTGCGGTGCCTTCACTTAAATCTCCAGATCTAAAAATGACGCCAAATGCAGTCTCACCATATTGCGTTTCATATCCACCTAAATCACGGAAGTTTTCAATTTCCTCAAAGTTATAATGTCTTGCCATAGCAATAAGTCTAATTGAACAGACAAAAAAAGAAAGCCATTTTCAGGCTTTCCATATTTGAATTATCTAAGTTTAGATTACTCAGCAGCAGCTTCTTCAACTGGTTCTTCTTTCTTTGCAAGAGTTGCTTTTGCCTTTGTTTCAAGTTCAAGTCTCTTCTTTGAGAATGCGGCAGCAACCTTAACAACGATGAAGAGCGTTAACGCAACGATGAGGAATGAGATTACAGCGTTGATGAACGTTCCCCAGTCGATAACAGCGGAAAGATTGTAAGTGTATGTTGATCCGTGAAGTGTGTACTTACTTGTGAGGAATGTCTTAGCGGATTCAATAAGGTTAGGATTCTCGGTGAGGTAGTTAGGATTTGCTGCAATCTGCTCTGCGTAGTTTCCTTCTGCAACTGTTGTTGCTAATTTCTGTAAATCGGCAGCAGCGAACTTCTGTCCGATGCCGTCGATGCCTTTCTGAGCATCATTTAAAGCCGGAAGGACTGTGACTAATCCTTTTAAGCCTCCTGGAACTGCCCATGTGCATAAGCTTAATAAGATGTTGGTCAATGCTGTAACAATTGTGTTGAATGCGCCGCCGATGATGACACCAACTGCCATATCGAGAACGTTACCGCGGCTAATGAATGCTTTGAATTCGTTCCAAAGACTTTTTGCTTTGTTTTCTTTTGCCATAATGATTATGACCTCCAATTTCCGTTAGATATTCTACTATCTAAATCCGCAATTTAAAGACGGACAGGATGTTTTTTTGCAATTTGTGGTGCTTTAATCGTTTTTGATCACCGATTTTTGCGCCTTAAAACACATAAAGCGGTTTCTTGCCCGTGGTAAAAAGAAAAGGCTAAAGGTAGAATATAGAGCCATGAGAGAAATAGTTTTATCAGAAGAGCAAATTAATGATGTTTGCACACGACTCGGGCGTGAATTAACAGAGGAATTAAAAAATGAAGAAAAATTCCCTGTCTTTATCGGCGTTATGAATGGGGCATTGCCATTCTTAATGGATTTAGTCAGGAAGGTGGATTTAGAGTTCTATATGGACTTTATCCAGGTTTCATCCTATTCAGGAACGCATTCAACAGGAATAGTTCAGCTGAAGAAAGACGTCAGCTTTGACCTTGAAGGAAGAACAGCGGTCATCGTTGAGGATATCGTTGATACAGGTTTATCAATGGCCTACCTCATCAATCACGTTAAATCCAAGAATCCAAAGAGAGTGTTAGTCGTCTCCCTGTTCGATAAAGAAACGTCAAGGAAAAACGATGTCAAAGTCGACTTTGCCGGAGTTAAGAATTCGGGAAATCAATTCCTCTGCGGATACGGCCTTGATTACCAAGAAATGTATAGAACAGTACCTTACGTTTTCAACCTTTCGCCTGAAGAAAAACAAAGAATTGATGCAAAATTTGCCGAAGAAAAAGAGATGAGCAAATAAAAACTCGGCTTCAAAACCGAGTTTTATTTTCCTCAATTAGTCGTTAACCTGAGTTCCGAAGATACGGTCACCGCAGTCGCCTAATCCAGGGCAGATATAAGCGTTGCTGTTGAGTTCTCTATCAAGAGTGCCGACATAAACCGGGATTTCTGGGAATTTCTCCGCAAACGCTTTGACGCCTTCTGGCGCGGCGATGATGCAGATGAATGTGATGTCTTTGACTCCGTGTTTGTGAAGAGATTCGACTGCATCGATTGCAGATCCGCCTGTTGCAAGCATTGGGTCAAGAAGGAAGACTTTCATCTTTGAAATGCTCTTTGGAAGCTTGCAGTAATATTCAACCGGAGTATGCGTTTCTTCGTTACGATACATTCCAAGATGACCAACGTGTGCGTTAGGAATGAGCTGTGTCATGCCATCAACCATTCCAAGTCCCGCTCTTAGGATCGGAACGAAACATATATCACGTCCTTCGACAACTGGCTGAACAGTCTTTTCGATAGGTGTCTGAATCTCAACATCCTGAGTTGGGATAGTCTTGAAAGCTTCATATCCCTCGAGAACCGCCACTTCTTTAACAAGTTGTCTAAACTGAGCGGTTGGAGTGTTGACATCTCTCATCTTAGAGATTTTGTGTTTGAGCAAAGGATGCTGAATGAATGTGAAATTTGTGTATTTTGATAAATCCATTGACCGGACCTCCATATAATCCTTATCAAGTTTAATAAGGCGGATGGAAATGAAAAGAATTTTCTTTCGATTCGTTACAAAAAATAAAAAAGCTTCGATAATCACGAAGTTTTCTCTTTGAAGTGGGTTTATCATTGTATTATATCAAAGCCTTTTTTTCAATATGAAAACGTCTTTTTGAAAATCTTTTTAATTATTGTCATTAATTGGTTGACTTAACAAAGATATAGAGGAAAATAACCGACGGAAAAAACGGGAGGGAGAATATGGCGCTGCTTGAAATGCTTAATACAATTCCATCTGGTGTCAGCATTTCTTTTGCCACCCCTTTAATTTCCAAACGTTAAAAATCGACTCGGTATCAGTGCCGAGTCTTTTTTTAGAAGATTCAGGAGGAAACATCAATGGAAAAGAATCTTGTCTTAGACGTTGAAGAGAATCCTAAGAAATTGTCTCACTGGCTCCTATTCGGAATCCAGCACGTCTTAGCGATGCTCGTGGCATGTATCACCGTGCCTCTTATCACCGGCTTGCCTATCGCAGCCACATTAATTGCCGCCGGTATCGGCACCTTATTCTACATTTTCATCACCAAAAAGAAGTCACCAGTCTTCCTCTCATCATCATTCGCTTACATCTCACCTATGTCCTCAGCTCTTGCTGTGGGACTCATCAACAATGCCGGTGGTCAGAACTACTTTGCCCTTATCCTCGGCATGCTCTTCGTTGGAATTGTCTACGTTGCAATCGCCATTGTCATCAAGTTCATTGGAACAAAATGGTTGGATAAAGTCCTTCCTCCGATCGTGGTCGGACCAGTAATCATGGTCATCGGCTTAGGACTTGCAACATCCGCTGTCAACAATTTAACAGGCGTTAATACGGGAAATGATGCAGATTACAACTTAATCAAAATCCTTTGCGGTCTCATCGCAATGTTTGCTACCGCATTCGCTTCCCATTACGGAAAGAACAAAATGATTGGCTTAATTCCATTCATCGTCGGCATGGGCTCAGGCTATATCGCTGCACTCTTATTCACAATCTTCGGTTCTGTCATCGGCAAGAATGCTTACTTTGCAATCGTTGATTTCACACCATTTGAACAATTGGTCAATGGTTTCAAATCAGGTGATGCTGGCGAAATTATCGCCCAAATCTTCAACTGGAAATTATTCAAGCCAGACGATCCTGAATCGTTCATGTTCTTAAGATTCGAGGCAATCAAGAGCTTCGATTGGGCAACAATTGGCACGGTCGCATTACTCTTCATCCCAGTATCACTCGTCACTGTCTGCGAACACATCGGTGACCACGAAAACCTTGGAAACATCATTGGCCGCGACCTCTTAAATGGCGAGCCTGGTATGACCAGAACCTTAACAGGTGATGGTATCGCAACAGCCATCTCTGGTGCACTCTGCGGTGCTGCTAACACAACATACGGCGAAAACGTCGCAGTCGTCGGAACAACAGGAATCGCATCTACAAACGTCGTTCTTCTTGCTGCCGTCATGTCTGTCGTCATTGGTTTCTTCACGCCATTCACCGCATTGCTTGAAACAGTTCCAGCTTGTGTTACAGGCGGCGTCTCATTAATCCTTTATGGATTCATCGCTTCTTCAGGCGTTAAGATGCTCATCTCCGAAAGAATCGACTTCGGTAAATCAAAGAACATCTTCATCGCTTCAGTTATCTTAGTCGCCGGCATCGGCGGATTAGCCTTTAACTTCGGCGATTATGTTAAGATCACTTCAACTGCAGTTGCTATGATTCTCGGCATTGTCCTCAACTTTGCATTAGTCGACAAAGACGAGAAAAAAGCAGAAGAAAAGACAGTCGAGGCAGAAAAACCAGCGGAAGAGTCAAGAGCTGAGTAAAATTAAATAAGCCAAAAGGTTGTTGCAAAAACATCGCAATATGCGAATATAGCAACAACTTTTTTTGTGCTTTTAGAGTAAAATGTTGTTTTGTTGTGTGATTACCACCATGACTAAAATGTCATCACATTATGGGAATCCGTTACAATCAAAAAGTAACGTTATTGGCGTGTAGTCCACAAAGCCGGCGAAGCATTTAAACGCCGACTAATTGAATTATTACTGCAACAAATCGCCTAAAAGCACATACTGGAGGCATCCGCCGGAGGGTGGAAGCCCACCACACTTAGGGCTTGAACCTAAATGTTGCTAGGTTATAATTATTTTGCTGTTTGGGTCCCCTCAGTTTTTTACTGAGAGGAGCCTTTTTATTTCAGCAATCTAACTACTATTGAGATAAGCAGCACTGCCGCAATCGCGACTAGCAGCATATCCGTTCCTTTCCCCTATCCGGCGGATGGCAGTATTAGAGCGCATAATTAATGCCCTCCATTATATTAGTAGTCGACTTTTCCAGATTTTTTCCCTAAAAAAATAAAAATTATTCAAATTTTATATAGAAAAAGGCCGTTTTTAGAACCATTCCGGTTTTTCAACAGCCCTTTTTCGGTTATTCCAATAAGGATTAATCATCGGCACCCAAAGCTTCAAGACCCTTGGCATTCTTTGCCTTATCATTCTTGTGCGGAGCCTTAACGAAGACGAAGATCAAACCTGCCATAAGCATCAAGACACAAGAGTAAATCGGGAGAGCGTTCCATGAGCCCACCGCCATGAAGATAAGTCCGATAAGGATTGGGGTCACGGATTGAGCAAGCATCGATGCGGTGTAGTATAAGGATGTGAATTTCCCAAGTTTATCAGATGTGCAGTAGTCGGTAACAAGAGGGAAGGAACAAATATGGATGAGAGATGTTCCAAGGCCGACGATTGGAGTGATGATATAGAATGCCCACGGGAAGGAAGAATCAAATGTTGGATCAGCAGCTTGTTTAGTAAGCGCACCCACTAATGCATATGCGGCATAACCCAGAACTACCGTGCAAATTCCGGTCATAATAGTCCATTTGCGGCCAATTTTATCCGCGATCGGGCCTGCGATCAAGAATCCGCAGACGGAGGCTGCACCGGAAAGAACCGTCATTATAGCGCCACCGCCTGATGATGTATTGAAATGGAACATCAGGTAATTTGTCTGGAATGTCTCAATTCCATTCAAGGACATAAACCAGAAGACCTCTGCAACAAGAATAAGAGCGAGGTTCCTTAAGTTATTCTTTGATAGTTTGCCACTTGTTGTGACTTGTTCAGCAGATTCGCCCATTGCGTCACCGCGAGCGATTTCCGCATCCAATTGCTCATGCAATTTGTTCTCTTTGACCTTGATAAGCAAAAGAGTGAGCGAAGCAAGAAGCACCGCTGATGAAACGAGGAACGGAATTTCAAGCGTCCATAACGACTTAGAGGTACCCTCCATGTATGAAGTGACAGGGATAACAATGCCAAAGATTGCCCCGATTGCACCACCGGCATATCCAACAACATTGATGATGCCATTTGCTCTACTACGCAATGGTTTTGGAGTTAAATCAGGCATCAAAGCAACGGCAGGTGAACGATATGACATCATAAACATGATAATGACAACCATAGTGCAAATCATGCCAATCAAGGCAGCCGTAATGTTGCTGGTGTTCTCCATTCCCATATTGAAGAACAAAGGGATCAATGGCAAAACAAAGGCGGTTACAACAGACCCAACAATTATGAATGGCATTCTTTTGCCGAGTTTTGAGTGAGTCTTATCCGACCAATTGCCAAATAACGGCATCATGAAGAGGGCGGCGATATTATCTAACGCCATGATGATTCCGACTTTCCATTGGATTTTCAGGTAATCGTTTGAGGTGATATATCCAGCCGCCAAAATATCTTTCATTTTGGTCAATCCAGCCGCGCTTGCAGCGGCTATTTTGTCAGGATAATCACTTTTAGCAAAAAGCATTGCGAGCATTGGTGAGCAATAAGTATTGTAAAGCTGCCACACCAATAAAATGCCAAAAAAGGCCAAACCAATCCAAATCGTTCTCTTCAAATAATCTTTGGAGAATTTCATTGCACCGGAGCCACTTTGGACAGAGGAGTTTTCATTTTCCATGTAGTGTCTTCCTTTTCTAATTGCATTAACTATAACACCACCCCCAAAAATATAAGAGTGGTTAAATCGGTAATTAATTATTTAAAAAGGAAAGCCACATGATATATTTCTAGCCATAGTTTTTAAAAGGAGAACTACTTATGGCGGAAGAAAATGCAGAAAACAAAGTTGGTTTCTGGGCCAATCTTAAAGATAAGGCGATGAAAACCACCAACGGCATGGCCATTGGCTTATTCGGAACCTTAATCATCGGGACAATATTCGATTTGTTCGCAAAAATCCCTGGATTATCAATCATTTCAAGCTGGTCAACAGTCATCAAGAGTCTAATGGGAGCTGGAATTGGTTTAGGAGTGGCGCTCTCACTCAATAAAAAAGGAGTAACCGTAGTAGCCGCCATGGCATCTGGCATGTTAGGTAATTCGATGTTCAACTGGTTGCCCGTCGTTGATGCCACCGAGAATAACATCCAGTTCACGATTACCACGATTTCAGATCCGCTGTCTTGCTATATATCGGTCATTTTAGCGATGCTTGGCATCAAATACATAATGAGGAAGAAAACCCCGGTTGATTTACTACTCATCCCACTTGTGGGGCTGGCAATCGGAATGGTCTATTCCCTTTTACTATCCCAATGGATTCATCAAGTTACATTATTTTTATCACAGATAATCGAATGGAGTTTCAACATCAATGGGGTTCTCTCATTCATTATGTGCACAATTGTTTCAACATTGGTTGGCATGGCTCTAACCGCTCCAATATCCTCTGTTGCCATCTGCATTGCCATATCAATTGGCGGAACTAGACTCGCATCCATCGCCGCATTAGTTGGATGCTGCACTCAAATGCTCGGATTCGCGATTCACACTGCAAGAGATAACAAATGGGGTTCCGTTATCGCGGTCGGAATTGGGACTTCGATGCTTCAATTCAAAAACATCATCAGAAAGCCATTGGTTTGGTTGCCAACGATTATCGTATCCGCAGTCTTGGGGCCACTAGCCCTAACATTTAATGACGCATGGTTTGCTCAAGATATGTCAACATCCGCTTTATCGGTATCAGCTGGCATGGGAACTTCAGGATTGGTCGGGCCACTCAACTTGTGGTCCTGCACAAATTACTGTTGGCAATCTGTCGTTTGGGTAATAGGTATTTGTATACTCGCACCAATTATCCTCGTATTTTTAATCGATTTGCTATTTAGAAAACTGGGTTGGATAAAATCTGGCGATTTCTCGCTTCAGAATGATTTATAAGCATAAAAAACCCTTGATTTGAAGAGTTTTTATTTTCACTACATTTTGTGGTCAATTTTAACAACGAGCGTGTATCTAGTGTCGATTTGCTTTACTTTTACGCGGATTGCACTGATTGTCTTATCAATTGCAACGGCATCGTATTCGAAAGGCACGACAAGATCGAATATAACGTTGATATTGCGTTCCCCGTTCGTGATTCTTAGGTCATGGAACGTCAGTCTTCCATCCACTTCTTCAATAGACTTTTGGATAACATTCTTAACAGTGATTATCTCGTCCGACTTGTTATCAATCGGATCCATGTGGATTGTCAGTAACAAGCCTAACGTGTTCTGGGCTTTATTTTCTAGGGCATCGATTATTTCATGCGCCTCAACAATGTCGGAATCTTGATCGACCTCACAATGCACTACCGCAAACTTTCTGCCCGGTCCATAGTCATGAACCATTAAATCGTGGCAGCCTAAGATATGCGGGTCTTGAAGCAAAAAGTCTTCAATGGTTTTAATCTCTTCCGCACTAGCAGGCCTACCAAGCAAATCACCGATTGAACCAACGACAATTTTGATGCCATTGATAATGATGATAACGCCTATGATGATACCTATGCCTCCATCAGCATAAAAGTAATAATCTTTAAACCAAAGATATGAGGCAATCATCACAAGAATAACCGCAATAGTTGTGAGAACATCGTTAACGGAATCTGTTGCGCTTGCAAGCAAAACAGAGGATTTAATCTTCTTCCCTAAATAACGGTTATATAAGAACATCCATAATTTAACGAGAAGCGAAGCCGCTAAGATTCCGATTGAAATCCAAGAGAACGTCAATTCACCGGCCTCGCCATTTATTCCTGAAATTATCTTTTCGCCAGAAGAGATGATAAGTTCAACTCCAACAACAATAATGACCATTGCCACAATCATTGTAGCGATATATTCAATCCTTCCATGACCAAACGGATGATCTTTATCCGGCTTTTTTGCACTCAGTTTTGCGGAGAAAATAGAAACGATCGATGAAAACATATCAGATAAGTTGTTGAAAGCATCAGATAAGATGGCAAGAGAGTTCATAATCACGCCTATTGTGATTTTAAGAGCGAACAAGAAGACATTGCAAATAATGCCCAGCACTCCTCCTAACGTTCCATATTTAGAGCGAATCTTAGGGTCTTCAAGATTCTTGTCTTTTCCGATGAACCACTTCTCTAGCAAACGTATCATGCAAAATATCATAGTGCGATATGCAAGTTAGCGTTCTCTAAAATTTCCAAAAGAAAAACCCAAGCAAGAGGAAGAAGATATTTGCCTGGGTGTTTTCTTGATTTTAATTACGCTAGGACGCTGAGGATGGTGCCTGCCACCGCTAGACCAACATATGACACAGCCATCACTATCGACGAAATCGTAATCTTTTTAACAAGTTTCTTTTTCATAGATATAAGTTAGTCCCTCCTAACTACACTCATACTATATAGTTAGTTATGTCTAACTGCAAGAGATATTTTAAAAAAATGAGCAGCTTTTATAACTGCCCAATTTGAGATAAATATCTTTCAAGGATTATCATTGCCGCGGCGGAGTCAATGCAAGCCTTCTGCTTTTTGCTGTTCTTGTTATTCGCATGCAACATGGCTGAAGCCTCAACTGTTGAGTTTCTCTCGTCCACCTTATTGATATCAATCCCAGGGAATAGCGGCTCAAGTTTCTTGATGAATTTCTCCACTATCGGAGTCATCTCACATGGGTCGCCCGACGGAAATAATGGAAGACCGATTGCAATGTGTTCAATTTTCTCCAACTCGATTGTCTTAAGGAATAATCTGATGCATTCATCATAATCTCCAGCATGAAACCTAACCTCTTTGAGAGGAGAAACAAACATGCCAGACCTAGATATGGCAATACCTAGGCTGCCTTTTCCTAAATCAAGTCCAAGAATGTTCTTTTGCATACGTGAATTATATTATAAAGACATATTTTGCGCGAAATAAAGACGGCCAATCGACCGTCTTAATCAGTTTTATATCTCTTTTTTGTTCTTGTTGACGTACTTGGTGAATCTAATCTCGTAGTCACCATCCATAATAGGTTCTCCAGGGTCAACAAGGACGAAATCCGGATGTTCATCAAGGTTGGTGAAGAAGACTTCTGCACCACCATCTTTATTTACTTTTGTGAGCAGCACTTCATCAACATATGGAAGAGTTTGTCTATAGATTGATGCTCCTCCAACGACAAACACGTCATCTTTGAGCGAATACTCTTTCATTTTCTTAAGGAACTCATCGAATGTGTGAACATTCTCCACCCCTTCATAGTTATGAGTTGCATCCTGAGACAGGACAACATTTATTCTTTTGGGCAACGGCTTTGAGCCAGGGAATGAGAGCAAGGTGTTCTCGCCCATGAACACAACGTGTCCTCTGGTTGTTTCCCTGAAGTATTTCATGTCTACAGGGAGATGGAAGAGAAGGTCATTCTTCTTTCCGATGCCGTATTTGTTATCTACGCATAAAATTGATTTGATCATAATTAGATTGCCACCGGGATTTTCTTATCGAGTTTTTCGTATTCGTAATCGATTAATTCAAAGTCTTCTATCTTAAAGTCATAGAAATTCTTGATATTTGGATTAATCTTGAGTTTTGGAGCAGGATGCTGAGGTTTTGCAATGATTTCCTTAACGATGTCAACGTGTCTATCATAGATATGGGCATCGCTGATAACGTGAACCAAGGTGCCCGCTTTTAATCCGGAAACCTGTGCGAACATCATGAGCAATAATGAATATTGAAGAACATTCCAGTTGTTCGCTGTAAGCATGTCGTTGCTCCTTTGGTTGAGGATTCCATTTAAAGTATCGCCAGTGACATTGAATGTCATTGAGTATGCGCATGGATAAAGATGCATCTCATGCAGGTCCTGGAAGTTATAGATATTGGTTAAAATACGTCTAGATTGCGGGTTATGTTTCAAGTCATAAAGGACTCTGTCAACCTGGTCGAATTCGCCTTCTGGATAAATATGTTTGATGCCTAACTGATAGCCATAGGCTTTGCCAATTGATCCGGTTTCATCCGCCCATGAGTCCCATATATGGGAATGCAGGTCATGAACGTTATTAGACTTCTTCTGCCATATCCAGAGAAGCTCATCCAAACATGACTTGAAGGCGGTTCTTCTGATGGTCAGAATCGGCAATTCCTCCTGAAGATTGTACCTATTCACAATGCAGAATTTCTTAATTGTGTGGGCTGGGGTTCCATCTTCCCAGTGTGGTCTAACAGGCAAATCCTTGTCAGAGAAACCTGTTTCCATTATCTCTTTCATGTTCTGAATGAAAATCTCATCTGCTTTAGACATATTTATTCCCTCCGTTCTAGGGATATTATAAAGAACCATTTAATTTATTAAAGGGGAGGGAAGCCATAACTATTATGAAAACGATTCCTGTTGGTTTAGAATATCGATATGAATTACAGCGCAATAGATAATTACATCGATTATTTGATGACCTCAAAACCGGATATGCCTCTTTGGAATATCGAATCAATCAGGCAAGGAAAGAAACCTGCTTGGAATTACATTGATGGGTGCATGATGACCTCCCTCATCGAAATGTATAAAACAACAGGAGACAAGAAGTATCTGAACTTTGTTTTGTCATTTGTCGATTATTATGTTTTTGAAGATGGAACTATAAGAGGATATGACCCAACTAAATATTCCACGGATGACGTATGTGAATCTCGCATTCTGTTCGATTTATATAAATATACGAATAATGATAAGTATCTAAAAGCAATTAAGATTACGTACACGCAAATAGAAAAACACCCTAGAACCAAAGAGGGGAACTTCTTCCATAAAGCAATCTACCATGACCAAGTCTGGCTTGATGGACTCTATATGATTCAGCCCTTCTACACCAGATACCAGACCGAATTTGGTGGATGCGATTACACCGATATCGTTAATCAATTCAAGAATGTTAAAAGAATAATGTTCAATGAAAAAGACGGTCTATATTATCACGGGTATGACGAGTCAAGAACCCTGTTCTGGGCCGATAAAAAAACAGGTTTATCCAAAAATTATTGGCTTAGGTCAATCGGATGGTATTTAACGGGTTTAATCGATGTTTATTCTTTTATGGATGATTCAAAAACCCAACAAAAAGCGGATATAGCAAACATTTTCCAAGATTCTATCAAGGGAATATTAAGATACAGGGATCCTGAGACAAACATGTTTTATCAAGTGCCAAATTATCCAGGTAGAGAGGGAAATTATCTTGAAACATCCGGTTCTTCAATGATTGCCTACGCAATATTGAAGGGGTCAAGACTTGGTGTTTTGCCGCCTGAATATAAAGATGTCGGAAAAGATATATTTGAAGGCATTGGAAAAAAATATATGTCGATTGGAGAAGATGGCTCATTAAATCTCAAAGGGATATGCCTTGTTGCTGGGCTCGGTCCTGAAAATAACAAAAGAAGAGATGGTTCATACGAATACTATATTTCTGAACCAGTCGTAGAAAATGACGCGAAAGGCGTTGGACCATTTATAATGGCCTATACAGAAATCAAAAAATTAGAAAAATAAAGACGGCCTCAACAACCGTCTTTTATCACAAAAGCTTATTAATCAATTCATGGCTCGAAGAAATGTCATTGCCCGTTACTCCTTCAAATATGAACGTGGCCTCAGGACAATATTTTTTGGCATTTGCGACAATGAATCCGAAATCGATTATTCCTTTGCCTAATCCGCATTGAATCAGTTTATCTCCTTCGACATAGAAATCCTTTAAATGAAGAATTTTTATATTCTTTCCAAAGATAGTCAGAGCCTTAATGTAGATTTCCTTATAGTCCTTATAATTTCCAATATAAAGAAGATTGTATATATCAATGGTGACTTTTAGATTTGGCGAGTTAATTTCATCGTATGCTCTTTTGAGCTGATCTACCGAATAGATGACGTGCCCCCAGGCTGGTTCCATTAGAATTGTTGCCTTGTTTTCTTCCGCCACTTTAATGAGCTCATGGAAAACAGACACCGTTTCTTGGTACCCCTCCTCAGTTTGATTCTTTGGATTGTATGTCCATTTGTCATCATTATAAGAGCCTGTTTCTGTCCCAACATATTTGCAATTAAAAATATGCGCAAATCTCAGGTGTTCTTTGAAATATTCGATGTTTTGGCGAACAAGGTCTTTATTTGAATGAACGGGGTTAAAGTAAGCGCCAAGCATCGAAACCTCAATATTGTTATTCTTTAAAATAGCCGCTACCGCTCTTGCGTTCTCTTCATTGAATACAGGGTAGTCTATGAATGTTTTCTTGAAGACAAGTTGGAGGTGGTTGAATTGGTTTGCTTTGGCTCTATCGATCAAATCACCAATTGTTCCTTTTGGCCCCAAGTCATGCCCACGGATACCAACTATCATAAAGTGACTCCGTCTTTGAAGATGGCGATTTCTTGGAAGGAATTAATTTCGTTCTTCGTTTTTTCTCCATTAATGATGGAAACAATCCTATCTAAGAATGATTCAAAGACCTTATCCATTGATTCCCCATCAACGATTCTACCGGCATTGAAATCAATCCATCCAGCCTTATTTGTGGCAAGTCTGGTATTGGTAGCAATCTTAACGGTTGGAACGAATGTGCCAAATGGGGTTCCGCGTCCAGTGGTGAATAAGATTAATTGGGCTCCTGCACAGGCTAAATTTGTGCAAGCAACCATGTCATTTCCGGGACCGTTCAGAAGATTTAGTCCCTTCGTGGATGCGGCATCGCCCATATAAAGAACATCCATAACTTTGCTTAATCCCGCCTTTTGAGTGCAGCCTAATGATTTATCTTCAAGGGTTGTGATTCCGCCTTGTTTGTTGCCTGGTGATGGATTTTCATAGCAAACTTGATGGTGATCTGCATAGTATTTTTTAAATCCGTTTATCAAATTAACGACTTTTCCAAAAGTTTCTTCGTCTTTGGCCCTATCCATTAAAATTTGCTCCGCCCCAAACATTTCAGGGACTTCGCTTAAAATGGTGATACCGCCTTTGGAAACAATATAGTCTGACATCATTCCAACAAGAGGATTGGCGCTGATTCCGGAGAAGCCATCGCTTCCACCGCATTTAAGTCCGACGGTTATGCATGATAATGGCATCTCAACGCGAACATCACCCTTCATGTTGTCGATCAATTCTTTGCAAAGCTTAGCGCCTTCCTCAACTTCATCTGGTACAGCTTGGGCTTTTAGGAATCTGACTCTCGTATGGTCATATTCACCAAGATTTTCAATGAATGGTTCAATTTGATTGTTTTCGCACCCTAAAGAAAAGACTAGGACACCACCGGCATTTGGATGGTGAACAATCTGACGCAACGTTTTTATGGTGAATTCCATGTCTCCGCCCAATTGGGAACAGCCATATGGATGTTTTGTCACTATGATTCCGTCAAATGAGGAACAATCTGCCTCTTTCATTACACGCTGCTTGATGGCTTCTGCTTGCTCATTGACACAGCCTACAAGCGGAATGATGATAAGAGAGTTTCTAATGCCACACCTTCCGTTTTTTCTCTTATAAACTTTCACAGTTTTATCATCTATAAATTTTTGAAGTTCTTTAAATGCCGGATGATATGAATATTCAAGCTCTCCGCTGAGATTTGTGACGATATTGTGAGTATGAACATGATGACCAGAAGCGATATTTTCGGTAGCGTGCCCGATTGGATAGCCATATTTCACGACGTTCTCGCCCATCTTGATATCTTTGATAGCAACTTTATGCCCGCATGGAACATCATCTAAAACTTTTATGTTTTCAACGATGTCTCCGATATATAAATCGGTAAGGGCAACAACCACATTATCGTGTGGGTTGATTTTGAGTGTTTTGTTCATGTGGCCTCCTATTTGTTGAAGCATCCGTCTAGATCATAATACGGGTCTAAATATTCTCTTGTGTTATAGCACATCGTCCTGAATAAGTCTTTTGACTGATCGGGTGTAAGGCAATTGCACAATGTTTGATTGGCAAAAGCCAAATATAATCCGTTCAAGTCTCGCCTCTCAATTGCCTCAACCGTTGCATCGACATTCAAACAGCAGCGATGAACCAGATTGCACACATTGATTGGCAACTCTTTAGCGAGTATTGGCTGAATTTTATCATTGGAGAATATGCAATTTGTTTCAACAATGCTGCCTAATGGCATTTGTGGCATCTGCCCGCGATTTGGGAAATTGACATTGGTGACTAAATCACCCATTCCGAGCAACGCTTTAAGTATTTCAACTGCTTCTTCGCTGCTCTTCTCTAAGACGAATTCCTTTTCGCCGTTAGCCATGGCAATGGTGTCCTTAATTCTTTCTTGCTGTTGTTTGATTCGAAAATCAACCGTTGTTAAACGGAAACACCACTTATCAACCGTGGCAGGGTCTTTTAGGTACCAGGTTGATGGCATGAATTCAGCGAGGTGACGATCGCCTGCCGCAGCCAATACGCCGCATTTATTGTAAAGGTCCATTTTAACCTTATTGCCATAAGCAAACATGTCATCATGCCAAGCGAATCTACCACGTGTATCAGCATATTCATAATACCCATCTTCAAAGTATTTCTCCTCGAATTCCGGTATTAACGACAACAAATCAATATCCTTATATCTAGCTTCGGTAATCCACGTGAAATGGTTGATTCCGCATGCGTCGGAATAGAAGTCTTTTCTCGATATCTTGATGCCTCTAGTTTCTTGTAAGACCTTGCACAAGAATTCTTGAGCATGGAATACCTCGTGGCAGCATCCAAAAGCTTTAATATCAGGATAGATTTCATAAAGTATTTTGGTGCAAGCACTCATCGGATTTGTAAAGTTAATTACCCAGGCTTTTGGACAAATATCTTTGATTTTTTTGGCAAAATCCTCATAAATCGGCAACGTTCTCATAGCCCTAAGAACTCCACCAGGACCTGCGGTATCACCCACAGATTGATAGATTCCATAAGCTTCTGGAGCGTGAACATCACTCCTCATTTCTTCGAATGTCCCAGGCAATATGCTGATTACAACAAAATCCGCTCCATTAAGGGCTTCGTCTAGTTTTTCACAAACCTTGTATTCAAAGAACGATTTTGTCTTAGGGTTTTTGTTAATTCTTTCGCCGATTCTTTTATTTCTGTTGGCCGATTCAATATCGATGTCATACAAGGCAAGCTCACCGACAAGACCATCGGAAAGAGCAAGGTCGCCCATGAATACACGAGCCCAGGCTTTTGATCCGCCACCTATATACGCAATCTTTATTTTTTTCATTATTTTAAGAATCCTGTCAATGCGGACTTCATGCCGTTTGCATTGATATCTTTGTAATACCCAAGAACCGTATCATGACAGTTGGAGAGTTTATTCAAGTCTTCTCCCCAGAAGTCGATATTGCCCAAAACGGATGTGACAACTTCGTCTTCTCCCTTATCCGCTAAACCGGCAAAGAAAGCTAAATAGGATGGGTCATCTTTTAAGGCGATAACATCCCCGTTTTCGCGTTTGCCGCCATAGAATTTAATCAATGCAGCAAGAGAGAACATCGCATGTTTTGGCAAATATCCCTTAAGTTCAAGATAATCTTTGACTGTTGGTAATACTCTGGCCTTATATTTTGAAATTGAGTTAAGGGCGATAGACATGAGTTCATGCTTCACAAATGGGTTCAAATAACGTTCGAAAACGGAATTGGCAAACGAAATCATCTGATCCTGCGGAAGTTTGATTGTCGGCACAACTTCATCGAAAACGAATTCACGCGCGAATTTTCCAACATTTGGATCTTGAATCGACTCCATAACACAATCAATTCCGTAAAGATATGAGACTGGCACCATACAAGTGTGGCAGCCATTGAGAATCTTAACTTTGCGTTGCTTGTATGGAACGATGGAATCGGCATAGATGACATTTAAACCAACCTGATCACATGGGAATATTTCCTGGATGTGTGGCTCTTTATCAAGAACCCACAAATGGAAGATTTCGCCTTTGACAATCGAATTGTCGATATATCCCAATTCTTTCGTAATAGTTTCAATTTCATCACGTGGATATCCTGGAACAATACGGTCAACAAGGGTCGATGTGAAGTGACAAGCATTTTCAATCCAAGAGATGAAACCTACTTCAAATCCCATTATTTTCGCTAAAGCCAAGACACATTTGCGAAGTTCTTTTCCATTGTGATCGATGAGTTCGCAGCAAATGAATGATAAGCCTTTGTTCATATCGCCTGCAAAGTGATCGTAACGATGTTTTAACAAGGCCAAAACTTTGCCCGGGAACGTTTTTGGTGTGACCGCGAAATCCGTATCAGATGAATCTAGGGCGATTCCAGCTTCGGTTGTATTTGAGATGACAACTTCCAAATCCTCAGACTCGGCGTATTTCAAAAATTTGTCGTATTCCGAATATGGGTTGATGAAATCGTCCAAAACATCAATAACCTGATGAGTTCTAACAACCTCACCATTGTTGATTCCCTGAAGGTAAAGAGTGTATAAGCCATCTTGTTTAGCGAGGTCGATAACTCTACCGGAGGCTAAAGGCTGGACCACTACAACATGCCCATTATATTTTCCAGAATCATTCATCTTCTGGATGATCCAATCGACGAATGCACGAAGGAAGTTTCCTTCCCCGAATTGCATGACCTTTATTGGAGCGGTCCTCTTCTCAACGATTTTCGCACTTAAATTTTCCATATAAAACCCCTTGGCTATTTCGCTTGTTCTGTTAATTAGATTGTATAACAAAAAATTCCAAACGCAATCTGTTGTATACAAGACCATTTTGAATAATTTTATTATTCGGTTTTTGGTAAGAATTTATCGAAATGCTTCCAATTGTAGACAAGGAATGGGGCTTCGAAACATATCATGGCAAACCAGCCGATCATTGTGGAAAATGCCGCAGATTGCATTGGCCCTACCGAGCATGCAACTAAAATAAACATGGTGGCCACCCTGACCACAATCTGAACCGTTGTGGAATAGAAAACCATATTAAGTTTCCCCATGCCTCTGAAGAAACTCTGAATCGAGTTTGTTATGCACGGCAAAATGTAGAGGAAACACATAATGGAGAGATACAAGACCCCGCTATCGACAACAAGTTCTCTATCAACCACATCAGAACCAATAAACAAATTAAATACAGGTCTCTTAAGCAATGCGATGGTAATAGAGATCAAAACTCCATAAATAAGATTCATTGCAAAACCGGTAAGATAGCCTCTCTTGCATCTTTCTTTGTTTCCCGCTCCCCTATTCTGAGCGACAAAAATGCTTGTGGCATGTCCGAAGTTTTGGCCAGGGGCAAAGACAAAATCATCGAGTTTGGAAGCTCCTCCGAAAGCGGCAATGTAATAAGCGTCAAACTTATTTATTTGCGTGGATATGGCGTATTTGCCAACATACAAGACTATTTGCTGCATTGCCGAGGCAACGGCATAACCTGTCGAAATTTTAAGCAACGATCCGTCAATCACATATTCTTTAGGGGATAAAACAAGCAAAGTCTTATAACGCAGCTTGCCATAAATTATTATCAAGATTGCCGATAATATCTGCGAAGTCAAAGTGGATAAGGCAACACCAACAATCTCCATCTTGAATTGAGCGACAAATACAATATTCAAAACGATGTTAAGGATGCAAGAAACGGCAAGGAAGATGAGGGACGCTAAGGAATCACCAAGCGCACGTAAATATGAAGCGTACATGTTATAAAGGAACGAGAACACAAGGCCTAACGAAGTGATGCCTAGATAAACCATCGCATCATGCTTCAATGTCGGATCGGTGACATTGGAAAGGGCCATGATAGGCGTTAACAATAAATTGAATAGCACAGTTAGACATAGAGAAAAAATCCCGAATACAATAAGGCATGAAGCGAATTGTTTTTTCAAAGAGCATTCATCACCTGTTCCAAATAACTGGCTGGTATGAATCGCCAATCCAACGCATAACCCGGAAATAAGAGAGATGAAGATGTTGAATATTGGGCCGGCAATTGATAAAGCGGCCTGAGAATTGATTGGGTCGGCGGAAAACCAACCCATGATAATGTAATCGAAAAGATTATAGGTAAGTTGAAGTATGCTTCCTAGAACTAAAGGCAACGAGAAAAGAAATAATTGAGGTACGATTTTTCCTTCTGTCATCTTCTTCATAACGCCGCCCCCTTCATTGAGAAATTCTATCATCAGCGCATTTTTAAGCGCATAAAAATATAGTGATGTATACAACAAAAATGAAGAAATTTATTTTTTTGTAAATAAAAAAGACACAAGAATATATACACGGCATCGTACTTTTTCGAATCTTTGTTGTATACAACATTTTGTAAGGGGTTTCATTTTTTGTTGAAAAAGTTCGATAAAGAGTCAAAAATTAGATAACAAAATCACACAAAACAGAGGAAGTTGCTGTTTTAACTTGTGAGGGGCACATATGAAGCAAAGTGAGTACGTAAGACTCAATCCGGAGACCAATCGCTACGAATTGGACGACGAGCAAAGAGTCAGAGATGACGTTGAGAAACACCGCTGGAAGAACAACGGCCTAACCATCTTTAAGGACTGGCGTCTTTATTTGATGCTCGTTCCAATGGTGGCTGTTTTCTTATTCTGGAGATACTTCCCAATGTATGAATTATTGGGATGTTTCAAGGTAACAGAGGTTGGCGTTGACGTTGGGGATCAGAACTACTGCGGTTACTACAACTTCATCGAGCTGATGTTCAGTAACACAACCCAAACCACCCAATTCTGGGCCGCGTTCCGTAACACATTCCTTCTTTCATTCTATGGATTGCTATTTGGATTCCCGGTCCCTATCATCCTCGCAATCTTCTTCAATGAAATCAAATCAGATATCCTCCGTTCAGGCTATCAGGTCTTAACTTATCTTCCTAAGTTCATGTCAACGGTCGTCATGACAACACTAGTCACGCTTCTCTTGAAGAATTCAAATCAAGTCTCTGATGCAGGTATCATCTCACAGGCGCTTGCCAAGATTGGGCTCATCTCCCAAGAAGTCGCCGATAAAGGATTGTTGCATAATCCAAATTACTTCAGGGCCATCTACCAAATATCAGGCATTTGGGAAGGCGCAGGCTACGACTCAATCGTCTACTTCGCCGCAATCATCGCGGTTTCCCCTACTCTATATGAGGCCGCGCAAATCGATGGCGCTACGAAAATGCAGCAGATGAAGAGCGTTGTCCTCCCTTGTATTCTCTCAACCATCGTCATCATGCTGATCAACAGAATCGGGTCACTCCTATCCATAGGATACGAAAAAGTCATCTTGCTATACACAACCGACACATACGTCACTGCAGACGTTGTTTCCACGTTCGCATACCGTATCGGCCTCGAAAGCGGGTCGCAAGGAGTTGCTTCCGCCGCTGAAATGCTAAACAACATCACCGGAATGATTCTTGTAATCGGGGCTAACAGCATTGCTAGAAAAGCAAGCAATGTCTCGCTCTATTAAGGAGGGCTTGAAAATGAAACGTAGACTAGAAGCTAGCGAATTAATCTTCAAGATTATCTCCTACACGCTGCTTACATTATTTGCGCTCAGCTGCTTATATCCATTCATATACGCAATATCCTCTTCTATATCAGGCGCACACGCAGTTGACTATAACGAGGTCATCCTTTTCCCAAAAGACATCCAATTTGACGCTTTCAAATCAATATTCGAAAACAATATGTTCTGGAACTCTTACGCCAACACATTGTTCTTGACATTCTTCGGAACAATCTGGGCATTAGGAGTCGCAATCCTCGGTGGTTACGCTCTCTCAAAGAAGAGATTGCTCTTCAGAAAAGGCTGGAACTTCTTCCTCGTCTTCACAATGTGGTTCTCAGCAGGTATCGTCCCACAGTACCTCAACTACTTATCAACTTACAAGGTCTTCTCATCAATCGGCATCAAAGACGTCAAATGGCTCATCGTCATCGCAATGGGTATGGCGGCCATGAACATCATTCTTTTAAGAAATGCGTTCGAAGGCGTTTCTAGTGAAATCGAAGAAGCCGCTAGAGTCGATGGCGCAACCGAGATGCAGGTTTTGACCAACGTTTACATCCCGATGAGCAAATCAACCATCGCAACAGTCGCGTTGTTTTTCGCAATCTCTAGATGGAACGGCTACTTCTGGGCTAGAGAAATGATCGCAGCCGCTCACTCACCAAATGAGCAGCCACTTCAAGTCTTCATAAGATTATTGCTTGAGGACTACACAAATACAGATACTCTGGCAAGCTGGAACAAGAACTATTCAGCATCCTCAGCAATCTATGCACTCATCATCTGCGCAATCATCCCTATCTTGATTATTTATCCATTCATCCAGAAATATTTTGCCAAAGGCACGAATATGGGCGGTGTAAAGGAATAATAAAAATTTGAAAACAAAAACTTTTTTGAAAGGAGAAAAATAAAAACATGAACAAAAAAGTTAATGGTCTAATGCTCGCATCAATAACAGCAGTCTTAGCGTTAGCAGGATGCGGACGTAACACCCCAACATCCTCTTCAGAAAAAGGCGGTGACACTCCAACATCTCAGCAGTCACAACAGACAAGCGAAGATAAAACACAGCCTGAGACATATTCAGCAAAAGCAACAAAAGCAGCTGAATTCGTCGCAAAAACTTGGAAAGGCACAGACTATCTTGAAATCAAGCAGCACCAGTGGGAGAAACTCCAGACTTACTACAAAGGACTCACAAAAACAGCAACAACAGGCACAGCCCCAAAAGTTGTTGCCGGAACTGAATTAAGAGTCGCTGGCGGTTACCAAAAGCAAAACGAAGCCATTTCATTTCAGGATGCTTCAATCACAGGCGAGGGAATCACATTGGCGGATGGTGTAACATATCACACAAATGACTTAAAGCCAACATGGGCCGCACTCGAGAAGCAACTCGGAATCGAATTCAAAGATTTATTCAAAGGCTCAGGTTCAGCTGAAAAAGAATATAAAGCTTGGGAAAACAACCTCGAAGATGTTGATATCATCGCAGGTTCAGCCTCAGTCCTCGTCGCAGCAGGTTCGCAGGGAAAAGTCATTGACCTCAACAAGTACATGGATAAACTCCCTAACTTCAAGAACTACCTCGACAATAACCAAATCGCACGTCTTTCCATCACCGGTTCAACAGAAGGCGATAACAAAGGCGCAATCTACTTTTC
The DNA here is from genome assembly GCA_963588175.1 of Faecalibacillus sp. Taxonomy (GTDB): domain Bacteria; phylum Bacillota_I; class Bacilli_A; order RFN20; family CAG-826; genus UBA4951. The sequence continues at coordinate 78,528 of CAVAGP010000003.1, forward strand.
CCCATACTTCGATGGCGTTGATGATATCGAGAGAATGCCTTTGATCAGAGCTGACATGGTCAGAAAACTGCTCGATGGCGATACAGCATATGCAGGCGCAAATAGAGACGTCAAGACAAACGGATGCACAGCATACATGCCAACCAGCGGCAAAATCGAAGTCGAAGTCTCGGATTCAGCAGGATTGGTCTCAAAACTCACAAAAGATTACTCAAAATACGGAAACATCGTCGAGAAAATGAATGCAGAATCTGGATTAAAGGGTGATAAGGCTGTCCAGATGTTCCGCGATTACATCGACAAAACATATGCTGGACATTACACAAAGAGATCAGACCTCTTCCTCGGCTACGACGCAGCTTGGGATGCAGATGAAATGGTCGCACTCCTCCGTTGCGCAGGCGCTTCACTAAATGACAGTGATGGCAACCCAATCACTCCACTTTATTCACGTGAAACAGGCAACAACCAGAGAGATATCGACTTAACACGTTTCGCAGGGTCCCTCTTCGGTGCCCGTGGATTAGAGTCAAGACAGGATTACCTCTACTTCGATTCAACAGGCACATTACATGATGCACGTCAGGAAGCAAAATCATACGATGCAATGGAAAGAATGCACGGACTTGTCACAGAAGGACTCGTTGGATTGGCAGCAGGCTCAACAAGCACCAGTGCTCTTGAAAAAGATGCAGGCATCATGTCATACGACTACAACCAGACTCAGACCGTCATGAACGCAACAAAGCTCCAGGATGGCGAGGAATATATCGCCATCATGGTCCCAGTCGCAAAATGGTCAGATGGCAAGAAGACTGAATACAAGAGATTCACAGAATCCTGGAGATCAGTCAAGACCGATGGTTGGGCAATCTCAGCAGCGGGAGTTGAAGGCAACGAGAACAAGCTAAATGCAGCCCTTGCCTTAATCGACTTCGCCTTCTCAGTCCAGGGTCAAATCACAATGTCATATGGACCGGACTCATTCATCAAAGTCAAAGATTCATCAGTCACAGTCAAGGATTGGGATGATGTTGCCGAGAAATATGAAACATTCAATTTCAACGGAACTCAGATGCCGGTCATCAAAGATGAAACATATGCAGAACTCCAGAAATTGACAGGCGGCAACTACACCAACTACGCAAGAAGATACCTCGGATCAACATTGAATGGATTCCCTAAATCACAGGCATTCGAATATCAGTGCACAAACGAGATAGGCAAGAAGGGTTCGGCAGTCTTGGCAACGGCAATCGGCGCAGGAACAATCAGCCACCCAGTCCTCGCAATCAACGAAGACAACATGTGGTACACATCAATTCCAACAACATTGCCTACGACATCAGCTCAGACAGATTCATTAAAAGCCTTGACCGATATCACAACCAACTTCTCGTCAAGCAAAGGTGGAATAAACGTCTTATATAACCTGCTCTCAACAGGCGAAACAGGCGTTGATACATTCAAGTATTAATCCTGCTCTGATTTAGAAATTAAACAAAAAAACCAAGGCATCCTCAAATTGGGGGTGCCTTGGCATCCGAATAAAAACCTATTAAAAATAGGGGATGTTGAAGAGGTGATAATATGTTTAAACCGCAAATGAAATTCCAAAAGATAATGTCCATCGCATTATTGATCCTTGCAGCTCTGACATTTTTCTATTCCATTGGAATCGCGACCGATATCTATCCGCTGCATTTGGCGGAAGCCCTTGAAAGCGTGGATGGTTATCAATTCTTTACAGAAATCCAGCCTTATAACAAGCAAGAAGTTATTTTCTCCATTGTTGTTGTGGTAGCAAGTCTCGCACCTTTCATCTTCGCCTCAAACACAAGACGAAAATATTACTGGGACAACTATTTGGGTTTTGGAATACAAGGCGGAGTTCTTATCGCCTATTCAATATTCACGATTGTTCAAACCACAATCTATAAAAACAGATTCTTAACAGAAGTTGATGTCGAAGGATACAAAGCCTGGTGCGAAAAGAAGGGGCACTTCTATTCAGGCACCACAATCTGGTTCGATTTGGGCTACGTTTTCGCCGCTCTTTGCTTAATCGCCGTCGGAATCATAGTCTTCAACATAATCTGGAAAATCAAACTCGAAAAAGCCGAGAAAGCGCTTTTGGCAGGAGGATCAAACGATGGAAAATAATGAAGAACTCATCAAAAACGACCCTAAAATCAAAGAGGATCGCCTTCGTTTCACCAAAAATAAGATTCCTTCATGGCTCTGCTATTTGGCAATCGTATTCGATGTCATCTATTTCATCAGCGTTTATAAAATCAACCATGAGTATTTCTACACAGGCATGATTGCGGTCTCAATCATCGCAAATCTCATCTTCATGCTTGGGGTCTTCCTCTCTAGCGAAGAGGTCAAAAACTACAAATCATCTTACGCCATCGTGATGCTAGTCTTTGCGGTGATGCAGATAGCAAGGATATTCATCTATCCGTATAACGCCTACATCACCCAGGGGAATGACGGGGCATATGTCATCGAAATGCCCATGTTCTTATTCCTTGCCGCAATGCTCGCATGCTCTGCCATTTCATTAATCGTCGGGGGAGTCATCGGCATCTTAAAGTCTCGCAAACACAAAAAGGCCATGGCAGATGCCCAGGCCGTTAAATAAGGAGGTTAGACATGGCAACATTAAGCTTACAGCACCTCGATAAGATTTATGATAACAAGGTTCAGGCCGTCTTCGACTTCAATCTTGATGTCAAAGACGGGGAATTAATCGTTCTCGTCGGGCCTTCTGGATGCGGCAAATCCACAACATTAAGAATGGTCGCCGGACTTGAGGATATCTCAGCTGGACACCTCCTAATCGATGGAAAAGACGTCACAAAAGAACCTGCAAAGAATAGAGATATCGCAATGGTCTTCCAAAACTATGCGCTTTATCCTCACATGACAATCTATGAAAATATGGCGTTTTCTCTTACCTTAAGGAAAGAAAACAAGAACATCATCCACAAGAAAGTCATGGCAGCCGCTGAAATCCTTGGCTTAACCGAGCAATTGAACAAGAAACCAAATCAGTTATCAGGCGGCCAAAGACAGAGAGTCGCAATGGGACGTGCAATCGTCCGTAACCCGAAGATTTTCTTGTTCGATGAGCCATTATCAAACCTCGATGCAAAATTAAGAGGATCGACAAGAAGGGAAGTCAAGCTCCTCCATAAGAGACTTGGCACCACGATGATTTATGTCACCCACGACCAAACAGAAGCATTAACCCTTGCGGATAGAATCGTCTGCATGTCAATGGGATATGTCCAGCAAATCGGCACTCCTCTTGAATTATATGACCATCCGAAAAATATCTTTGTCGCCTCATTCATCGGACTCCCTCCAATGAATTTGTACGACCTCGAATTAAAAGATGGCGAATTCTATCTAGAAGGCATAAAACACCACGTCAGCCAGAAGATTGCCGATGCGGTAAAAGCAAGTGGCAAGACGAAATTCGTCGTTGGAGTCAGACCAGAGGATATCATCCCGGGCAACGACTACAACCTACACGTAACCATCAACGAGAACACCGGCCATTTCACCCTTACGCACGGAACTCTCTTCGGAAAGACATCCTGCGCTAAGTTCCGTGGATGGCAACGCTACAAAGATGGCGATGTGGTAAGAATCAGCTTCATTCAGGAAAAAATCCATCTCTTCGACAAAGAGACGACAGAGGCGATATTCTAAAGGAGGCGTTATGAAGGTAGCAAAGAGAAAAAAAGGAATAAAGGAATCATTCCGCAAATTCATCGTTTCCCTCAAGAGAAGGCCACACAACATTCCACTTGTGTTCATGCTCATCACATTCTTGGTGTTTGCATTGAATATGACATCGATCAGCAACACAACCGGTTATATTAACAGGAACCCCATGGGCTTATGCTCATTCGTCATCATGCTGGTATCGATTCTGGCAATGGTCGCATTCTTAAGAGCCTTCCCTAAGAGAAAGAAACCTGTCATTTGGATGATGGTGCTTCTATACGTGATGATGGTTATTGTTATGGGCGCTGATATTTGGTATCTCTTAAAAATCCAGGCTTGGAAAGATGCAACAGCAAACTGGGCGGAAATAGTTGTTGATGGCGACCACAATTACGTTATAACAACTTGGAATATTCTAATTGCGCATATAATAATGACTGGAATTGGCATTGCGCTAACAGCCTTGATTCCGGTCTTAGGCAAACTGTTTGGCTTAATCAACACCTCAGTTGACCTTGGAGAGAATGAAGGCATGACAAAAATCGAGACAGTAGACGAATAATCATGGATAAGAACAACAAGGCTAAAAAAGAGGAAATGAAGCAAAAGAGCGCAGTTGACCGTTTGGTTGAAGCATCCAATGGCGACGCCAGCGGAGACGACTACGTTGAGAAAAACGAAAAGCAATATCACGCCGGATTCCTCGCAAAAATCCCAACGTGGATTAAAGCCTTACTCCTGAAATGGTGGTTTATCGGAGCGGTATGCTTCTTCTTCCTATGGGGCTTTGGCAATTACATCACCGCCCATTGGGATAAGATACTTATCCTCGGGCTAGCATCAGGCGCCGTAACAAACCTGCTCACAAACAATCTCCTTAGACTGATTGAGCGTGAGGATGGTGAATTCAACCTCTACATGATGCTGCCAACCAAAAAGTTATGGGCCCTATTTGTAGACATTGTCTACGGCTTCGTAATAACAATACTAGTCGTTTATACATACGAGGGCATAAACACGCTAGTTATCCAACTGAATCCAACCAAATACACCTCGGATTCAGTTCCATTAGGAGTTGAGCCATTGCTATATGGCCTCTTCTATCTCGCATACGACATGATATTCATATGGGTTAAAAACCTGATTGTCTATCTATTCAAGAAAAATAAAGCTGCACAACTAACTCGGAGGTAAGCTTATGTCAGACATAGTTCTAAAAGACGTTAACAAAATCTATCCAAACGGATTCCATGCGGTCCACGATTTCAATCTCGAAATCAAGGATAGGGAATTCATCGTTTTCGTCGGCCCATCTGGCTGCGGCAAATCAACAACCCTCCGCATGATTGCTGGACTTGAGGAGATTTCCAAAGGCGATTTCTTGATCGATGGCGTGCGCGCTAATCATATGTCATCAATCGATAGAGGCGTTGCAATGGTCTTCCAGTCCTATGCTCTTTATCCACACCTCTCAGTTTATGATAACCTCGCATTCGGCCTTACCTTGGCCGGCATTGACGCTGACGTCATCGATGAGAAAGTCAACAAAGTCGCAGGAATACTTGGATTAACCGATTATCTCGACCGAAAGCCAAAAGCCTTGTCAGGCGGTCAAAGACAGCGTGTAGCTGTGGGACGCGCCATCATTAGGCAAGTTGATATTTTCTTAATGGATGAGCCTCTCTCCAACCTCGATGCCAAGCAAAGGGTCACAATGAGAGCGGAAATCCTTCAGATTCATAGGCAGACCGGGGCCACAACAATCTATGTCACCCACGATCAAACCGAGGCTATGACACTCGCTGATAGAATCGTCTGCATGAAGGATGGCTATATCCAGCAAGTCGGTACTCCAGAAGAACTCTACTTCCATCCTGTCAACGTCTTCGTTGGAGGATTCATCGGTGAGCCGCCTATGAATTTTGTCAAAGGTGACGTCAAAAATAACATCATGGCTTTTGACAATAGCAATGTGACAGTAGATTTATCCCATACAAATTATGCACTTACTGGCGATAGATTGTTCTTCGGGTTTAGGCCGGAGAGCGTAACCATCCACGAAACTGAAAATGCCTACAAATTCCACGCAAAAGCCACATTGACTGAAATGTTTGGCGATTCCACAAACGTATATGTCGACATTGATGGCGTCACTTTCATCATCAAGCTTGACCCGCACGATGCACCAAATATGGATGAGGAGTTTGACTTCTATGTTCCATATGAGAACGTGTATTTATTCGATGGGGAGACAGAGAACATATTAGTTCTCAAATGATATGTCTTTCCGCAAGTATAGAGCACTTGACTTAAGCATTTGGCTAGTAATCTATCTGGTGTTTGAGTTCATCATCGTAAGAGCCGCTACAAAATGGTTTCCAGACCAGGCCTATAGCGTCTCTTTGATGTTGCCAATGCTTCTCCTCATCATGATGAGATGGGGTCCATACGTTTCTATCCATGCAGTCCTATTCGGTGCTGCTTTTGTTTTATTTAATGGTTGGCCCGGAACCTGGCAGCAATACGTCATCTACCTCATCGGGAATGGCGGTTTTATGATTACCCTTTGGTTCTTGCTAGGATTTGGGAAAGATAGAGTAAAAGGCAAATGGTATTACACCGTTTTATATGCCACCATAGGTTTTATTTCCATGGAAGTATTCCGGGGAATTGCTGCGATAATCGTTTCTAATGAGCCATTTGAGATCATCACCAGTTTCATCTTCACGGATATGCTCTCATTCGCTTTTGCTGTGATTGTTTTGTTAATTGCTAGACAAGTTCCTGGCTTGTTCCAAGACCAGGCTCAATATGTCAGAAACGTCCAAAAGGAGGCCGAAGAATAATGAAAGCTGTGTTTGTCTCTTGCGTAAGCGCTACTTTTGAACTAGATAATCAAGATATCTATTTCTCAGAGAAAAAATTCTCAATCAAAGTCAATGGGACCCTTTATGAAGAAGATGTTGAGACCAACGTTTTTTCCATCTTTAATTTAGAGCCAAACAAAGACTACGAAATCGAAGCAAACGAGCAATCATGCAGCATCAAAACGCCATCCGTGAGCGAAATCGTCTCATTATTCCCTGGATGCGATTTGCAAGAGGAAATCCTAAAAGCAAAAGACAACGCTTTAATCGAACTCAACAAAGGCGATTACTATATCACTTCATTGCTTTTGAGAAACAATGTCACAATCAACATCAAGAAAGGGGCTACGCTTCTAGCCAATTTAAATCCAGATGATTATCCGGAAATCCCGCCATATTTCACCAACGAAAAAGGCGAGGAGGAAGTTTATGGCAACTGGGAAGGAACCGCTCAAAGGATGAAACGTTCCATCGTCATGGCTCATCACGTGAAGAACGTCATACTCGTCGGAGAAGGCACAATCGATGGCCAAGCCCAGTTATCAACTTGGTGGATTGACTGTAAAAAGAAAACTCCGAGACCACACCTTATTTTCATATCCCATTCAAACCACATCTATCTGCAAGGCCTCCATATAATGAATTCCCCACAGTGGACAATCCATCCATTTTTCGCAAATTCTTGCGGATTCTACGATTTATTCATTGAAAATCCGAAGATTTCTCCGAATACTGATGGTCTTGATCCTCAATCATCCAGCAATATTGAGATCATCGGGGTCCGTTTTTCCGTTGGAGATGACTGCATTGCCGTCAAATCCGGGAAGATGGATATGGCAACTAGATACAAGAGACCGTGCGACAAAATCACCATCCGCAATTGCTGGATGCAATATGGGCATGGAGGGGTTGTTCTAGGATCTGAAATGTCTGGAGGAATCACAAACCTCAATGTAGAAAGGTGCTATTTCGACAAAACCGATAGAGGATTGAGAATCAAAACAAGGAGAGGACGCGGTAAATTAGCCATAATCGATAACGTCTACTTCAAAGACATCAAGATGGATGGGGTTCTATCCCCAATCACGATGAATATGTTCTATTTCTGTGACCCAGATGGGAAAACAGAATACGTCTGGAGCAAAGACAAATTGCCAGTAGATGATAGAACACCATACTTAGGCAAATTCACATTCGAAAGAATCGCGGCCACGAACGCAGAACAAGCCGCGGCGTACTGCTATGGCCTGCCAGAAATGCCTATAAACGAAATAAACATCATGGATTCACGCTTCTCCTTCAAAGAGGACGCGAAGGCTGGCACTCCCGCTATGATGAGTTTCGCCGAAGAGTGCAGAAAACAGGGTTTTGTCTTCAATAACGTCAAAACGGTAAACATCAAAAACGTGACAATTAGCGGGCATGTGGGCGATCCTATAAGAACCAGTGGGGTTGAGAAGATAACAACCGAAATGTTCAAAACGGAGGAAGAGCAATGATCAAATCAATTGATTCAATATATGAAGAGATAAGAAACAAAATCATATATCTCGAATTGCCGCCCAATACCAAAATCCGCGAAGAGGATTTAGCGGAAGAATACAAGATTTCTAGGACACCGATCAGAGGCATTATCTCCCGACTCGTTCAGGATAAGCTTTTGGTGGTAGCCCCTCAAAAGGGAACCTTTGTCACAAGAATCAACATCAAAGAAATTCATGACTATATCTTCATAAGAAAGTCCGTTGAGCTAGCAGTCATCAAAATCGTCGCGGAAGTCGCAACAGATGAGGATTTGGATGCCTTGATGGCAATACTTGATGAGCAAAAGACAATTGCCGCCCAAGAACCTTCAATCGAGAAATCAATCGCCTTCTATAAAACCGACAACGAATTCCACCGATTGATGTTCAAAATCGCCGGGGAGGAAAACGTATGGAACCTGGTTATTGGAGGTGTTACACCTCTTAACAGGGCTCGTATCATGGCCAATCTCAGAGACTCGGAAAGAGTCATGGCGGTCTATGAGCAGCACCGCAAAATCGTTGATATGCTTAAAGCAAAAGATAACGAAGCCGCAATAAAAGCGTATGATGAACACCTGGATAGAGGCTTTGACGGCTTAAATCCAGTAATCGAGCAATACAAAGACTATTTCGTCGGAGGAGAAAACTAATATGGAACAATTTATGGATGAAAACTTCCTTTTAAAGACAGAGACAGCGAGAAAACTTTATCATGAGCACGCTGAAAAGATGCCAATCTATGATTATCACTGCCATCTTCCTGTAAAAGAGATTTACGAGAATAGACATTTTGAAAATATCACAAAACTTTGGCTAGTCGAAGATCATTTCGGCGACCATTACAAATGGAGAGCGATGCGCAATAACGGAGTCGAAGAAAAATACATCACCGGAAATGCATCGGACAAAGAGAAATTCATGAAATGGGCTGAGACGATCCCATACACAGTCGGAAACCCTCTTTATCATTGGACGCATCTCGAATTGAAGAGATTCTTCGGAATCAATACCATCTTCTCACCTAAGACCGCTGAAGAAGATTGGGAGATCATGAACAAATACCTTGCCGAACATGGAACTAGAGACATCATCGCCTCCGCTAATGTGGCAACATTATGCACAACAGACGACCCAGTTGATGACCTCCACTACCACAAGGCCATGTATCAGGATAAGACTATGAAATTCCATGTCTATCCAGCCTTTAGGCCTGACAAGGTCATCAATGTCGATTGGGATTCCTATGTCCCATACATCAAGCAATTAAGCGATGTTGTCGGATATGAAATCAAAGATTTATACACCCTTGAGAAAGCATTGAAAGAAAGAATCGAATACTTCCACGAAGCAGGATGCAGAATCTCAGACCACGCCTTAGACGTCGTCATGTATGAGGATGCCAGCGAAGATGAAGTCGACGCAATCACGGTTAAAGCCATCAAAGGTGAGAAACTCACCCCATCTGAAATCGCAAAATACCGTGGATTCGTCATTATTTTCTTAGGAAGACAATATCACGCTCACAAGTGGGTGCAGCAGTATCACATCAAAGCCTTGCGCAACAATAATGGCAGAATGATGAGAAGTGTCGGTGCCGATACCGGATTCGATTCAATCAACGATGGACAAATCGCCACCCCATTATCAAAGATTCTCAATACGCTTGATTCAACAAATGAGCTCCCAAAGACCATTGTCTATTCCCTCAACCCAAGCGATAACGAGGTGCTTGCCACTCTTGCCTTCTGCTTTGCTGAACCAGGAGTTCCAGGCAAAATGCAGTTAGGCTCAGGCTGGTGGTTCCTTGATCAAAAAGACGGCATGGAAAAACAGTTAACCGCCCTTTCTAACCTTGGCTTATTGTCGAGATTCATCGGAATGCTTACCGATTCAAGATCATTTATCTCCTACACGCGTCACGAATACTTCAGAAGAGTGCTCTGCAACTTCTTAGGCGACCTCGTCGAGAACGGTGAGTATCCTAACGATATGGAATTCCTTGGAAAAGTAGTTGAAGATATCTGCTATAACAATGCAAAGAGATACTTCGACGAATCAAGATGAGTACCATTTATCTAATTGGCGATTCAACCTGTCAGACCAATTTTGAGGACACCTACCCTCAAATCGGCTGGGGACAGGTTTTTCCTAGTTATGTCAAAGACTGCTATAAGGTTGTTAATCTTGCGAAAAATGGGCGTTCAACCAAAAGCTTTCGCGATGAAGGATTGTTTGAGCCATGCAAGGAAAACATAAAGAAAGGCGATTATCTTTTCATAGAATTCGGCCACAACGACGAAAAGAAAGAGGATCCAACTAGATTTACCGATCCATTTGGAAAATATCAGGAAAATCTCCTCTATTTTATAAACACCGCAAGAAGTGTTGGGGCAACTCCAATCCTCTTATCCCCGATTTATAGAAGACACTTTGACGAAAACGGAAAAATAAAAGACAACGTCCACCTCAACTATCCAGAGGCCGTTAGACTCTTGGCGGAAAGAGAAGGCGTTATCTATATCGATATGTGTGAACTCACCAAACAATATCTATCAAAATTAGGAGACGAGGCTTCTAAAGAATTATTCATGAACTTCACTCCAGGCCTATACCCAAATTACCCTGATGGCAAAAATGACAACACCCATTTCCGGGAAAAAGGCGCAAAGATGGTGTGCGATATACTCTCGCAAGAATTAAAAAAGAGCAAAATTACCTCCGTTCTTCTAAAGTGATTTGACGTGAGCCCACTCAATCCTGTCTTTTGAGGCTCCAGGACCATATGATCCTTCCTCATAGAATCTTGCCCCAAGATGACGGTTTGTTCCTTCCCAAATGGAGAAACCGTCTTTTTTAACGTGAGAATCAAGATAACAATCTTTAAAGATTAGATACCCGTTATCTCTCCAAGGCCTCCCTAGATAATATGAATCATCCGATGTGCCTTCCCCTTTTAAAATCTTGCAGTGATCAAAGATAAAACCATGCTTATTGTTAAGCTCATGATTTGGTGCGGCGACCCAACTGCAGGAAGTGCCAGGCTTTTTGATAGGCAAGCAAACGATTTTACAGCTTGAGAACGTAGCCGAGGCTCCTCCAAATATGAAGTCCACCGTTCCTTCAATGACACAATTATCTAGGTAATGATGGAACTCACCAGAGTAGAATCTTTCGTCATCAGGAAGCAATGTTGCATATCTCTCAATCAAATCAGGAGACAAAGGCCCAAGGAACAGGGTGTCTTGTTTTCCCTTGATACGGCAATTCTCCACACGAATATCATCCGCGTATAAGTGAAGCGCGACTGCCTGACCAACGATGTAGCCCTCTCCAGCATCATTCTCAATCGTCAGGTTTTTCAGTATGACATGTGGAGCTTTGACAATCATCGTATATGTCCTAAATGTCACGTATTCCTTTCCATCCGCATGAATTTTAGTTGCGTAATCGTTATAGACCACTTTTGCCTTATTTTGCCCATCAATTACGATATTTGGCTTATCAACCACCACTTTCTCGCGGTAAACCTCATCTTCGAGAATAATGGTTGCTGGCCCCAAAACGGCTGAAATGGCATCATTAATCGTTTTTATATCTTCGTTAACGCCGACATGTATTGTTTGCATGTTTTCATTATACACATTTTCATCATTATTGTTGTATACAACAAAAATTGTTATACAATTATCGTTAGAAAAGACACTTCACACAAAACAATCGCGTTTTTTGTCTATGAGTGTCGATAGGAGACACAATGAGAGAATTAGATGTTCGCTACGCGAATCACCCAGATGATTCCAAACACTACACCACCGAAGAACTTCGCAGATATTATTTGATCCAAGAGGTTTTCGTTAAAGACGATATCGCTTTGACATATTCCCACCAGGATAGAATCATCGCAGGCGGGGCATATCCATTCAGCAAACCATTGAAGCTTGAAGCCGGAGATGCCTTAAGGGCGGATTACTTCCTTCAAAGAAGAGAACTTGGAATATTTAACCTTGGAGATGATGGAATCGTCTCTTGCGATGGGGTAGATTACCTGCTTCACAAGACCGACTGCTTATATGTCGGCATGGGAACAAGAGAAGTCATCTTTAAGTCAGTTGACTATGCTCATCCAGCAAAATTCTATATGGCTTCATCCCCTGCCCATAAGACATACCCAACGGTCTATCTTCCAATCGCCAAAGCAAAGAAGGTCCCATGCGGAGACCAAGAGCATCTCAACAAGAGAACAATCAACCAGTTCATTCACTCTGACGTTTTGCAAACCTGCCAACTCGCCATGGGGTTGACCCAATTGGCTCCAGGTTCCGCTTGGAATACCATGCCATGCCATACGCATGAGAGAAGAATGGAAGTCTACTTCTACTTCGATCTTGGAGAAGACGATGTTGTCTTCCATTTAATGGGACAGCCACAGGAAACAAGAACCATCGTCATCAAAAACGAGCAGGCAGTCATTTCCCCTTCATGGTCAATCCACGCAGGATTTGCCACAAAAAATTACACATTCATTTGGGCTATGTGCGGCGAAAACCAAACATATAACGACATGGATGTCATCAAAACAACAGATTTGAAATAAATAAAGGAGGAAAATATGTCAAATCCATTCTCGCTAGAAGGTAAAGTCGCCCTCATCACAGGCGGTTCCTATGGAATCGGCTTCAACATCGCAAAGGCATTCCACGCAGCCGGAGCAAAGATTTGCTTCAACGACATCAATGAAGAGGCAGTCGCCAAGGGGCTTGCAAACTATAAAGAAGCAGGAATCCCGGTTCATGGATATGTCGCTAACGTCACAAACGAAGAAGAGGTTAAGAATCTCGTCGCAAAAATCGAGAAAGAAGTAGGAACAATCGACATTCTTGTCAACAACGCAGGCATCATCCGCCGCATCCCGATGACAGAGATGGATGTTAAGGATTGGAGACTTGTCATTGACATCGATTTAACCGGACCATTCATCTGCTCAAAAGCCGTTATCCCATCCATGATCAAGAAAGGCCATGGTAAGATTATCAACATCTGTTCAATGATGTCCGAACTTGGACGTGAGACAGTCTCAGCCTATGCCGCTGCCAAAGGCGGACTTAAGATGCTCACGAGAAATATTTGCGCTGAATACGGCGAATACAATATCCAATGCAACGCAATCGGACCTGGTTATATCGCGACCCCGCAGACCGCTCCGCTTCGTGAAAAACAGCCAGATGGATCACGTCATCCATTCGACCAATTCATTTGTTCAAGAACTCCAGCCGGCCGTTGGTTAGACCCTTCAGAGCTAGGTGGACCAGCAGTCTTCCTTGCATCTGATGCATCAAACGCAGTCAATGGACATGTCTTATATGTCGATGGTGGCATCCTCGCATATATTGGAAAACAGCCTAAATAATCGGCCAAATCAAAGTTATTTCTAAGAAAAATCACCTCTAATCCCGGATAAAAATAGGAAAGGGGTGTTTTTTTATGAAGCACGGCCAAAAAACAAAAAAAGATGCCTCGCCAAAATTAAGGGAGGCATCAATATTTTGAACTTATGAGTTGACCCAATTAGCCTTTCGACTTATTGGCATAAATCAATTCTAGGCTTAATTATCTCTGAACGCGGCCGGAAGCATCACCACCCGCAAGAGCAAGAACCTCTGATTCTGAGACGAGGTTGAAGTCTCCTGGGATTGTGTGCTTAAGAGCAGAGGCTGCAACTGCAAATTCGAGAGCTTTAGCCTGGTCGCCATTATATTTGATCAAGCCATGGATTAAGCCACCGGAGAAGGAGTCGCCACCGCCGACACGATCAACGATTGGCATGATGTCGTAGTGCTTTGATTCATAGAAGTTCTTTCCATCGTATGAAAGAGCCTTCCAGCCATTATGCGTGGCTGAGAGTGATTCTCTTAATGTCGAGACGACGTATTTGAATCCGAATGTTTCCATCATCTCTTTGAATATTCCGTAGTATCCGGAAGCGTTTGTCTCACCTTTTTCAACATTTGCCTTTGGCTCAAATCCTAAACAAAGTTTTGCGTCTTCTTCGTTGCCGATGCAGACATCAACGTATTTCATCAATGGCTTCATGACTGAAATAGCTTTTTCTGAAGTCCAAAGTTTCTTTCTGAAGTTGAGGTCGCAGGACACTGTGACGCCATGTTTCTTTGCTGCGATTAATGCCTGTCTTAAGCATTCTGCTGAAGCATCAGAGATTGCTGGTGTGATGCCTGACCAATGGAACCATGTGGCACCTTCGAAAATCTTATCGAAATCAAAATCATCAGGTTTAGCCTCTGCGATAGAAGAATGAGCTCTATCGTAGATAACCTTTGAAGGCCTCATAGAAGCACCTGTCTCGAGGTAATAGATGCCTAATCTGTCGCCGCCTCTAGCGATGTAATCTTTGTGAACACCATATCTTGTGAGAGCGTTGACTGCGCATTGTCCGATTTCATGTGCTGGAACCTTCGAGACGAAATATGCATCATGACCATAGTTAGCAAGAGAAACAGCAACGTTTGCCTCACCACCGCCATAGCATGCGTCAAATTCCTGACACTGAACGAATCTTGAGTTGCCCGCTGATGATAAGCGGAGCATGATCTCACCCATAGTAACGACTTTTGCCATAATTTATCTCCTTATAAATTAAATTATCTGCTGATAATATTATACCTACAATGACACCAATCTTGTACACAAGATACGCTAAAAATATAACAAATAACGCTATGAATTTCTTTTAACGGCAATTAATCGTTTCTATAATTAGCCACATGAGCAATATCCGAGCATTTGAATTAAAAGATTTTGAGGAAGCGTCACGCATCATTAAAGATGACATGCACTTCGACACATATTTGAAAGACGATGAGATTGTTGATGCTTTCTGCCACGTGAACTTGGCTAATAGACTTAAGGAAGCAACCGAAGCGTATTCCTATATCCTAAATGGAAAACTTGTCGGTTTCTTAATCACTAAGCACGTGAATGGAAAACTGATGTATTCAGCCACAGAGGTTGATGAATTATCAAAGCCATATTTCATTAAATTAGGGCAGCACCTATTAACGCCATTCATCGAGAAATACCAAAACCACATAAAGGAGTTGAAGAAATACCTGCCAGAGGGTCAAAAAGGCGAAATAATCCTTTTTGCCATCGATAAAAACTTCAAAAGACAGGGCTTTGGCACAGATTTATTAAGAGAATTATCAAAAAATCATAGATTGGAAAGATATTACGTAATTACGGATAGCGACTGCAATTATCAATTCTATGAAAAACACCACTTCGAATTATGCGCCCAAGGCGATATCGATTTAGGAACGGAAGTGGCGCCTAAACACCTTGTCACATTCATATATTCAAGAACGCTTTTCTATAGCGATAAGCCGCTTGAGGATGACTACCTTGTTCGTGCTAATGCGAATGAGCAAATACTTGCCTGGGCAATCTCTTCAAGAAACCTGGTCGATCACGCTAGAGAAATCCATAACCTCTCCCCTATCTGCACTGCCGCTTTAGGACGTTCAATGTCAGCAGCCCTTATGATGGGCAACAATCTCAAGAATGAGAATGACACCATCACATTGCAATTCAATGGCGACGGCCCAATGAGAGGATTAGTCGTGACCGCCAATAACAAAGGCGAGGTTAAGGGTTATGCCAAAGCAACCGATATAATTCTCCCGCCAAATGCCGCCCAACACTTAAATGTTGGAGGGGCTATAGGAAACGGAACTCTAACGGTTATCAGAGATTACGGATTGAAAGACCCGTATGTATCAACAGTTGCACTGCAAACTGGAGAAATTGCTGAAGACTTGGCCTTCTATTTCGCTTCGAGCGAGCAAACCCCATCAGTTGTTGCCTTAGGCGTATTGATGAAGAAAGACGCAACCGTTGATAAGGCCGGCGGAATAATCCTTCAGCTGATGCCGAATTGCCCAGAAGAGAGCATTTCCAAACTCGAGAGAAACCTCAAGAAAATGTATGCCTTAACGGATTTGTTAAAGGAAGGCATGTCACCTGAGGATATGCTGGATTTCGTACTTGAGGGATTTGATGTGAAAATCACCGAAAAGAAACCGGTTAAATTCCAATGCAATTGCAGTAAAGAGAGAACCGAAAGAGTCCTCATCTCTATAGGCAAGAAAGAACTCCAAAAACTTAAAGACGAAGACCGTGGGGTGACACTTAACTGTCAGTTCTGCAACTCCGCTTATCACTTTACGGAAGAAGAATTGGCAAATTTGATTGACTCGATGGAATAAAAAAGGCGCAAATCGCGCCTTTTATTGTCGTTCAAATATCAGAATATATCGCTAGGAATGTATTTTGGATCCTCACAAGTTAATCCAAGTGAGTCTTCAAACGACTTATAAGTTGGATATTCAACCGATCCAGTTCCAGAAAACTCAACAGAGCGGACATATTGGCCACCTTCTGCGAAACCCATTGCAAGCGAGACGGCAAACGGAGTGAAAGTCCCATCACTTACAGTTAGATTGTAGGAATACGAGATGCCATACACTACCGATCCCGATGTATTCATGGCGTGGCAAACCGTTCCAAAATACAAGTTCTCAGTTAGGTTTGCCCAATATCCCCAGTACGTTGTCCAATATGGCTCCGTTCCATCTGGGTGGTAGTATTGTCGGATGGTAACCAACCCATCATCATACAGATTAATCATTACGTCATATAGTCTTCCGGATAATTCAGCGTTCATTTTTATAAACTGATACCACACCTCCTTATTAGAGACGTCTTCTGCGCAATATTCTGTGTAAGATTTATCCTGCCAAACCAAGTAATCAACACTTGGGGTTTTGAATGTTGCATCCGCGGTTTGCTGAGAATTATCGCCGTTAACTTGATTGTGGCCTCCAATGACGATATTAGGGATTTCACATGATGCCAAGAGGGCAAGAGACGCCCCAGCAATAAGTAACTTTTTAATGTTTTTCATATGCTATACCTCCAAATCAATCTCTCTTCTTGAGAACAAGAACAACATCCAATGCCACTGCTGCAACAGCAAAGGCAAGGCCGGTTAATAAATAAATTGATAGACCAATCCCTGTGATGTCCCCTGAGAAGAAGAAAGCCAAGTAAGAAACTCTTCCTCCAATCATTGCGAATAGGGAGATGACTGCTAATGCAAATGAAAGGAATGAGACGATATGCCACTTATCAAAGACGAGAAGAATCGCTTCAGCAACAAAGGACAATGCAATGAATACTAGAACAAGCGGGACATTCTCGCTTGATTCAAAAGAGACGCACGACAAGAAATAGAATGAGATGAATTCCAAGACGCTCACAACCATTGCCACGATAGTCAAAGGCATGGTTTTCTTTGAAATCTTAAACATTTTATGCGGCCTCCTTTTCATCGTGTCTTTCCGATAGCACATACATGGATAATGCGCCAACAGCCGCTACCGACATAACAACGTCTAATGAGATTAGAAGAGGGCTCCACCATGGGGTCACAAAGACAATCTTTGAGTTTTCATCAATGCCATTTACTGCATTTGTGTGAATGAAGCAATAGAAGATGCGATGGCACGCTTCTCTAGCGGCATATAGCAATGTTGGATCGGACTTCAGACCCGCAATATTCAGCGAGGTAGATACCGTTGTCCCACTTTCTGAATTGAATGAACCATTATTTAATTCAACGGATAATCCCGCAGCAATTGCAGCGTTTCCATCATATAAGCCAGCCGTTGGAGAGTTCATATCCGAGATAATGTAGGCCTGTGAACCCCATTCCTCGCGCAAAATCCCCGTCAAAAGGTCATATTCTTCGTTTGTACCAATAAGGCCGATACGATTGTATGAGCTCATAAGCCCTTTCATCTCACCGGTTGTGCACGGCTCCTCAAATGCTCTAAGATAAACCTCTCTTAAAGCTTGTTCATTGGAAAAGGTTGCAATGCCGATTCTATTCTGATCCTGCTCGTTAAAAGCAAAGTGTTTAGCAACCAGAGCAACACCTTTTTCGTTACATCCTTTTGACATCTCGATGCCAATCAAAGCAGTCAATGTTGCATCTGCACTCATGTATTCGGAAGTTCTTCCGCAATACGGAGTACGATGAATGTTGGATCCAAATGACCAAGCCGATGCGGTGTTGGTGTATAAGCCATCTTCACCAAACATCTCACCTTTTTGTCTAGCGAGGTCTTTGTTGAATGTCGCCGCAATAACTGAACTCGATTCATAACAAGATGCATCCATCTTAGATGCCGATAAGCTAACTCCAGCAATTTCATCTTTAATTACATCTTTGGAAGTAAGAGCAGTTTTCTCTCCAGTTGTTGGATTTATCTTCGAATAGACGAAATCGGAGCGGATTCCTGTAGGACCATCACTGCTGATAGAACTCGGGAAAACGACAGATGGACACGCTTCGATATGACAGTTGCCTTCAGAAATAAGATTTGAAATCTCATAGATGGAAAGATTGTCTAAGATATCCTTCCAACCCTCATCATCATAGGCTTTGCCTCTCATCGTAATAACGTTTTTGGTTTCGAGTTTCCCTGATTTGATGGCTGCGTTAACCTCATCAGAAGTCTTGTAATCCTGATATGTTACCTCAGTTGCAGGCGCCCTCTTCTTCGTGTCATTGTATGAGGCATTCTCATATTTCTTTGTATCATTGATGCAATCAATCAAATTCTGAGTGCCTGTCATATTGATTGTTGAAGGGTAAGTTAGTAACCAGTTGTTTCTAGAAAGATAGGTGTATTTTGTTGTTGACCAATAGTTGACATCGGCGTCATCGAATCTATTCGTGATGTCGGCGTTCGTATACTTTGACTTCGCGAATGTTGTGGAATCAAACGTGTCTTCATGCCACTTGTAAGTTAAGTTTGCATCACCATTTTGATTCATGCCATCCGCAACGGTTTTGCCTTTGCTTGCAAGAATGTTGTTTAAGGCTTCATGCGCACTTCCACCCACTGATAGATAATAATCGCCGTCATCGAATATGTAGGTCTTTGCCTTCGTGTAGTCATAAGAGGCAAAGTAATCAAGATTGATGTTAGCGGTTAAGGTCTCTGATGCGCCTATAGCAAGTTCTTTGGTTTTCTCGAATCCAAGCAGCTGAACCGAGGATTTTTCAACCTTGTTTGCCTTATCGTATTCAGTGTAAGGAGACTGACCATAAATCTGGACGACTTCTTTGCCGGCAAAGTTACCTGTATTCGTGACTTTGACATCGATTGAGATAGAACGATCGGCTTTATCGATCTTTGGCGTGCCAACAATCTCTTTTGAGAATGTTGTGTATGAGAGTCCGTAACCAAATGGGAAAAGAACCTCATTTGACCACTTCCACTCAGTTTGGCTCATCTCAGCACCTTTGCTGGATGTGGCTAAGCCTTGGTTCAAAACGCAGTCTTCATAACGTGTTTCGTAATATCTATAGTCAACATAGATGCCTTCTTGATAGACAACGTATTTGCTTGCCTGAGACGCCATTAATTTATTCTGATTGGTATAGCGGAAATCGCCGAAGTTCTGCATAGCAGGTGAGGAATTGTATGATGCCGCATAAGTGTCGACCAATTTGCCGGAAGGAGAGGCTTTTCCAGCGATAACGTCTGCGAATCCATATAATCCGCGCATTCCGGCGTTTCCAAGCCTCACGATGGCGGAAATCCTGTCATTATTCACATATTCCGTAAGATTTGGGTAGAAATCCCCGGAAATGAAGATGATGACTTTCTTTGCATCGGTTATAGCGGTATCAATAAGGTCTTTCTCATCAAACGTGAGGTCAAGTTCCCCAATGGTCATATCACTTCCTTCTTGCCAATTCCTGCCAATTACGACGATTGTGGCATCGGACTCTGACATCTTTGATCTCTTCTTATTGGCATTAAGGCCAACGGAATTAAGCGCATCAACGATATCGGTTTCATTGTTTCTTATCTCTTCGGAATCAAACGTTCCACCACCGACCTTAGCCTCATACATCACTTCTTTGGAATTGAGGACGGTGACAGAGGAGGATTCCTTTAACGGCAAGATGCCATCATTTTTAAGAAGGACGGTTCCTTCTTGTCCGATGTTTCTCATAAGTTTTACCTTAGCGTTGAACATCTCATCTAAGTTGTTGTAACTAGACGTATAGTGAACGGCGTCTTTGCTAGAACCAGTGACTTTGCTGGATTTGATTCCCAATGCCTCATTCACCTTGTTGGAGAATTCATTGGCTACATATGTACCCGTAATACAAAGAGTGGCCAATGGAATAAGGGCGAACGAAATGTTTCGCCACAGCTTTTTCTTTTTGAAAAGATTCATCTTTTGCTCCTTATGGTTTTGAAATGATTTTAATGCAAAAGACAAACGTATATTTTGGTGTCGCATAAGAGGCAAGAAATGCAATAAAAAAAGACTATGCGATGCATTAGATGGCGTTTTTGATGCATTTTTGGTTACTTGAATGGAATGCCAATGTCAACTGTAAAAAGATGTTCTGAAGCGTTTATCTTCATGAAACCATTGTATTTTTCTGTGATCAACTTCATGGATTGAGTTCCAAAACCATGGTAGTTCTTGTCTTTCTTTGTGGTTTTTGGCAAGCCATCAATGAGTTGGATAGAATCCTCTTTGAAATAATTCTCTTCGTGAATCATTAGGAAATTCGATCTTTCAAACACTTTTAGACGTATAAGCCTTTCGTTCTCCTGAAGATTGGATTCATATTCAATCGCATTGTCTATTATGTTGCCAAAAAGGGAATAGATATCACCATCGAAAAGGGTACATAGATGCTCGCTTTCAATCGCGGTGACAAATTCAATGCGTTTGGAAGCGCAAAGCAAAGATTTTTCTCTTAGAACTAAGCTCAACGCCTCAGATGGTGTTTCCGAAAACGAATTGAACGTGGCAATGCTGTTATCGATTTCCTCAATCGTTTTCTTATCATACGGCTTATTGTTCTTAAAAGCCTTGAGTTGATGTTTTAAATCGTGGCACTTGATATTCAGATAATTAACGGATTCTCTAAAGGATTCAAATTGCTTCTCTTGGACTTCTAGCATCGTTTTGGCAGTCTGAGATATAACACGCTCCCTAGTAACGCGCAGAATTGTGATTTGGTAAGCCAAGATCAATAAATATATCAATGCAAAAACCGAATAAAATGCAATATATGAATTTCTATCAGAAGCAAATTTTTGCTCCAAATACCCAAACAGGGTGTTTAGCGGGGCGAAAATCAAAAGGAAGAGGAAGAACATCCTTCTATCGATTTTTGTGTAATCAGGCTTTTTGGTTCTACGATACCAAAGCAAATAAAACAAAGAGAATATGACGATGAACAAAACTATGGATAAAATCGTGTCCAGCCATTCGTGCGATTCTTTGAGCCCTGTGACTTTTGAAAAAACTTCAAAGACTCGTATATATAGATTTCTGGCAGAAAAAGCGATAAAACAATAAAAAATCTTAGTGATAATGTCCCCATGGTAAAATTCAAAGAAGGCCAAGAAAGAAAAAATCAACGCGCTTGTCATCGCTACCGAGCTTGTTATGGTGGTATATACCGCATTGCCATCATAAGATGCGTTCCAAATCTCGAGAAGGACAATTGAAAGAAGACCCGAGAAAACATAGAGAGAAGACATTATCCAATGCTTTCTGTCTTTACTTCTCGGCCTTCCAGGAAAGAATACATAGCAAAGGAAGATGATTTCGCCCATAAAGGCAAACATCTGAACGCATCTGAGAAAGAAGAGATTTATATTCATAAATTCTTTCCGTAATAAGAGAGGAATTTCGACATGAACTCTTTCTTCCTCCCCCTTGACATATAAATGGTTCTTTTCCCAACAGCAAGCCCATCTGATGTAACGGATGAGACATATTTTATATTGACCAATGTTGAATTATTGGGCCTAGCAAACTCCGACATCGGCAATTGCTCTTCAAGAAGCTTTAAGGTTCCAGAGGCATCAACCACTCCTTGGTCGGTTATAAAACAAATATGATGAGCGTATATCTCAATCATCTGCAAATCATTGAGCGGTATTGCCACCACCCCATCTTTAGTGTGCACAATTATCTTCTCTTCGCGTTTCTTTAACTGATACAAAACCTTGTCCATAAGGGTGAAGAAAGAAACATATGTTATCGGTTTGACAAGGAAGCCAAGGGCAAACAATTCAAATCCTTGAAGAGCGTATTGCGACATATTTGTTGCGAATATCACGTTAGCGGATGGATCCACTCTACGAAGATGCTTTATCACATCAATGCCATTTAGATGTGGCATATCAATATCCATGAAGACAAGATCATAGACTGATGTGTATTCGTTTAAAAACTTCATCCCATCGGCAAATTCGTGAATTGAAAATTCAATACCCTTATCCTGCGAGTATTTGGAAAAATGCTCCTTTAAAAGGGAAAGGTCAGCGGCTGAATCCTCAACGATTGCAATGTTTATCATTGTTGCAATCTTAATTTTGAATTAAGAATTGCACCATTTCAATTGCACACTTTGCAAAATTAACGCATAATCCGCATAAAATTCGTTTAGCACAAGAAAAGGCATCGCCTAGGATGCCTTCGACTTTTTCAAGTTTTGCAAAGAATCAGATGCAAGTGTAGCCACCATCGACAGCAATTGCCTGTCCAGTGACGTAGCTTGATTCTTCAGCGCCTAAGAAGATTGCAACTGAGTTGAGTTCGCCTTCGTGGCCATATCTCTGCATAGGGACGGTTGCCTTAGCGAATGCCTGGAAGTATTCGGTGTCTAATGTAGCTGTTGTGAGTTCAGTGTAGAAGTATCCAGGGCAAATGGCATTAACGGTGATGCAGCCTGTTGTTTTTGCAAGTTCAGCCGCTGCGCCTCTTGTGAAATTAACAACTGCGCCTTTTGTGGTGTGATAAGCGATGGTTGGGATTGCTGTATTTCCAACAAGGCCGTAGATTGATGCGATGTTGATGACACGTCCATATGTCTGCTTTCCAGCATCGATGCACTTCTTCATCAAGTTAACGAATGCCTGTGTGACTTCGAAGACTGATGTTAAATCAAGATTCAATGTGAAATCCCAATCTTCTTTCTTGTAATCCACTAATGGTGTGCCTGTTCCCTTTTCGCCACCAGCATCGTTGACGATGACTTCGCAGTGTCCATAGACTTCTTCAACTTTAGCAACTGCTGCATTGATTGAGTCTCTGTTTGTGACATCACATGCGACCGGGAGTACCTTAACGCCATATTTTGCTTCCCATTCTTTTGCGGAAGCCTCAAGTCTTTCAACACGTCTTGCCAAAAGAACAAGGTTTGCACCGCACTGTGCATATCCCTCTGCCATCTGCTTTCCTAAACCAGATGAAGCGCCAGTGATAGCGACAACTTTTCCTGTATAATCGAACATTAATTCGACCTCCTTAAAAATAAATAGCGATGACATTGTAACAACACAAAAACGCATTTAAAAGTCTTCAGTAAAAATATACCGATATATCGATTTTTAAAAGAAAACGGCACTTTAACGCACCGCTTTACATCTTTCCGAGCCTATATTTGAAATCCTTATAGTCAAATTCGGTGATCAATTCAATTGAGTAATCGTCATTCATCACATAGATGGATGGCAATGGCATCCCATTGAACGTGTTGTTCTTTACGGTTGTGTATAAAGCCATATCGCCGATTAATACCATATCATTCTCTTTTAGAGGTCCTTCGAAGTTATAATAGCCGATATTATCCCCGGCTAAGCAAGTTGGGCCACCAAGTCTGATTCTATAAGAATATCCTTGGAGATCAGTTTGATAGATTGGAGGGAGATACGGACATTCAATAACGTCTGGCATATGGCAAGCCGCCGAACAATCAAGCATTGCGATATGGGTATCATGGTTATCAAATGTGTCTAGAACCCTGGTAACCATGTATCCCGCATTGAGGACCACTCCTTCTCCCGGTTCTAAATAAACCTGAACATTATATGTATCCCTAACGTGCTCAATTATCTTAACAAGCAACTCGATATCATAATCCTCGCGAGTAACGTGATGGCCACCACCGAAGTTAACCCACTTCAAATTGTGGAGATATTTGCCGAATTTAGTTTCTAGTGCAGCAACGGTTTTTTTCAAATCATCAGAGTTTTGCTGACATAATGTGTGGAAATGAACCCCATCAAGCAAATTAATGGCATCCTCGCCCATGGCTTCAAATCTATCGATTGTGACACCGAGCCTTGAGCCTGGTGAGCATGGGTCGTAGATTGCGTGCCCAACCTGAGTTGAGCATTCCGGGTTTAAACGGAGACCAACGCTTTTGCCGGCCGCTTTGGCTTTTGGACCAAACTTCTTGAGTTGCCCAACAGAGTTAAAAACGATGTGGTCTGAATATTTCAAAACATCATCGAATTCATCTTCTCTAAAAGCACCGCAGAACGTGTGGACCTCTTTATTTGGCATCTCTTCCTTGCCAAGGCGGGCTTCATAAAGTCCCGATGCTTCAGTTCCTGCAAGGTATGGTTCTAGAACCGGATAAAGATTGAAATTGCTAAAACACTTCTGGGCAAGAAGAAATCTAGCGCCGGTTCTATCCGCTATTTTTTTGATGATTTCGCCATCATATTTAAGCATGGCCTCATCAATTACATAGCAAGGCGTTCTGAGTTTGCCGAAAACTTCTTCTGGCGTCTTATCTCTAAAACGGAGAAAGGCTAAACGATTATCCAATGTTGTCATATGAGTCATCAATCATCTTAGGGTTGAAGTTCTCTCTGGTTGGGAGCCCATATTTGTTGAGAGCGTCGATAAATGGGTCTGGATCGAATTCATCACAGGTTCTAGCGCCTGCTTTAGTCCATTTGCCGGTGAGAATCATCATAGCGCCGCACATAGCTGGTGTTCCGGTTGTGTATGAGATAGCCTGTGAGCCCGTCTCTTTATAGGATTCCTGGTGATCGCAAACGTTATAAATGTAATATCTGACCGGTTTACCATCTTTTTTGCCAACGCAGATGCATCCGATGTTTGTCTTTCCTATGGTTCTAGGTCCAAGTGTGGCTGGGTCTGGTAACAAAGCCTTCAAGAACTGAATCGGAATTATTTCAACCCCTTTAAACATGACTGGATCGGTTCTTAGCATGCCAACATCCTGCAGGCAGTTCATATGCTGGATATAGGAATCTCCAAATGACATATAGAATCTGATTCTCTTAACTTCTGGGAACCATCTAGCGATTGATTCCGTCTCTTCATGATGGAGCATATACATGTTCTTCACACCGACTTCATCAAAGTCGTATGGATGCATAACCGACATAGGAGCGATTGTGTGCCATTTGCCATTCTCGTAGTAAGCGCCAGGTGAGGAGACTTCTCTTAAGTTGATTTCCGGATTGAAGTTTGTAGCGAACTTATAGCCATGGTCGCCACCATTGCAGTCTAGGATATCGATATAATCAATCTCATCGAAATAATGTTTCTTTGCGTAGGCAACATATGCTTGAGTAACTCCTGGATCAAATCCGCAGCCAAGAAGAGCAACCTTGCCGATCTTTTCGAATTTTTCACGATATTCCCATTGGTAGGAATAATCAAAATACGCGGAGAATCCCTTCTCTTTTACTCTTTTTTCGTATCTTGCTCTCCAGACCGGCTCATCAACGTTCTCTGGTTCATATTCAGCAGTGTCAAGATAATGGACCTTGCATTCTAAGCAAGCGTCCATAATGACAAGGTTGTGGAATGGCATGCCAAGATGCATAACCATATCAGCCTTGAAATCTTTAATAAGGGCAATGACCTGATTAACATCGCCTGCATCGATTGCGGTTGTGTGGATGATCGTCTTCGTTGTTGGTCTCAATTTCTCCGCGAGAGCATCGCATTTAGATTTGGTTCTTGAAGCGATCATAATCTCTTCAAACACCTCTGGGTGCTGGCAGCATTTTGTGATGCCAACCGTGGCAACACCGCCACAGCCAATAATAATTACACGGGCCATACCTTACCTCCTGAATTAAAAAAGATAGCCGCAGCACATGCGACTACCTTAAACTTCCCGCATCAAATGGATGGCTTTAGAGTCTATACAGTAAGATACTTTTACTACTCTTATTGATAAGTTTTACAAGTGGCACGCAAGTGCATTTAATGGTTGTAAAGTAACCAACTTACAAAATTTGATAACTACGAAGTTATCGATCAATAAGGCGATAAGATTATCACCATTTTGCAGTGGATTGGGCTGTATTTATGACTCCAATGTCAAAATCCAATTCGTCTTTGAATTCTGATGATTTCTAGGACAAAAAAATTATGTGTTTTATTATATAAATTGTCAATATATGACCATAAAATTTTAACAAAGAAAAGACATGTTTTTTTTGTTTAAATTAGTTCTTATTGCTCATCGTCTTTTGGCGCATTCTCATATATCTCGAGGAAATGGTTCTTCCACATTTTGTTTGTGTCGTCGTCCATTTTGTATACGTGGTATTTCCCATTTCTCGAAGGCCAACCAACCACAAGCGTGCCATACGCGTCATAGAAACACCATGCGAAGACGAGATTGTTGTCGAAATCGAACGAAAAATAGAGTTCAAAAACCTCTTTGTCATAAGGCGGGTTATCATATACGCTTGCTTGGAAGCCAACAGTACAATCGCTATTTGATTCAAAAAGTGAATCAAGTTTATCCCAAGACCAGTTCTTCATCGTTTTCTTGTAATCCAAAATCGGTAGATAATCTTGATAAGTCTCGAAACCTGGAATAGTAAAAGTATCGCTATAGCCTTTAACTGTCGGGATAAATGATGGCATAAACTGATACCATGTGACGACCTCGTCCGGCGAAAGGTGCTCGAATGCGAAGACCAGATGGTCCTTCTTTAGCTTTATGCTGTCGGTCCAGCTGAAGTATTTCTCGTTGTATCTAGGCCCGCAGGAGGCGAGGGGCGCGACAAACATGGTTGCGCAAAGCGCAGCCAGGATCTTGCGTTTTGCTCTCATGATATCCCGGCCTCCCCGCAGATGTAGTCCGCGAAAAGCTCGGCCACCCTGTCGCGATTGGCATCGTTCGTGTGGCCCCAGAGAAGGACGTAGTTCGCCTTCAGCAGATCGTCGTTTACGTAGGACGATCCGCTCTGGACCCTCCCCAAGGCGAGGTGGACGGCCCTGTCGACGTTCGCCCTCGTCGCCGTTGCGCCCGACCCGAGCATGGATGTGACAAGGTTCTGGCAGAAGGCGGTGTACCCGTCCACAGGGTTGCACGAGACGACGTACCTGTAGAAGGACATCGCCTGGGAGACGGAGAAGCCGAGGGATTCGTTGTTTATGAGCACGGAGATGTTCTTCGCGTCGACATCAGCCAGGAAATCAGCCATGGAGAACGAGGAGCCCACGTTGTCCAAGAAGTAGCTGAAGCTCGCGTCTTCTTCGGAAATCGCATCGAGATCGCTTTTGTTAAGCCCACGTATCAACGACTGCAGGTCCCCGGCCCAGCCGGCTATCTCCCTCTCGAAATACGTGCCGCTCAGGTTTAACGGCAATGGGGTCGTGTCGACAACGCAGGCGTCGAGCGTGGCGAACATGTGCAGGACGTCTATGTCGCCCTCGCCGTTGAAGTCCGGGATGGCCCGCGAGTCATCGTCCCAGCAGTACTCGAACGAGTCGCTCAGCGCCCCGTGCCTGGAGTCGTACTCGGCTTCGGTGGCGAACCTGGCGAAATACCTGTTCATCGGGGAGTAGCTCTTGTGCACGCCGCAATGCGCCCTGGCGTAGTCGTACCAGCCGGAGCGTTGCTGGTCAGGGCCGGCGAAGGCGTACCATCCGCCAGACATGGCAGTACTTTTGAAAAGGTTGAGCATTGACTCAATCGTGATTTCATTCGGCAGCGTCGTCCTGAGCGAGTATCTCGTCGTCGCCGTCCTGATGTAGCCGAGGACCGCGTTCCTGAGGTTCGAGCCGCTGAGGCCGAATGAGGAAGCGGCGCTCTCCAGCTCACCGACCATGAATATCAGGTCGTCGTAATTGTTGGAGAGCGGCCTTATGTCGGTGATGATCGGGTTGCCCGGCCCCACGTATATCGCAAAGCCTTTGGGCGTGTAATTGTTTTCCTGGTAGAAAGCGTAGACGGTCCTGTCCGTGTAGACGCATATCTTATCCGCAAGTTCGCGGTCGGTGAACATATGCTCAGTGTTTGATTCTGCCTGGGTCGTTGAGAAATAGCACTCCTCGGCCACATCGATGGCCCTATGATCGTACGGGAGGCAAACAATGTTTGCCGAAAGGGAAAGGGTCAAAAGCAGTGATTCAAGCATGGAACCTCCTTATTAATTTTTATTCAAGTTATTTTTATTTTGGCCTTAATTTCCCAATATGTCTGAAAATAAGCATAAACTGGCATTTTTATCGCATACTTTGTTCTAAAGAAAAGCAACCTTCCGATTTAACGGTTTGGTTGCCCTGAATTCGTCAGAATTTTTTCTTTCCTATCAAATAACGCATCTGAGCACCTTTAGAAACATTTCCATCGACTTTCAGCTGACCGGTTATGAATAGTTTATCATCGTTCACCGTGCCGTTAGCCATGCCAATGAGATTATCCAGTGTTGAGGATATGAAACAATCAGCTTCTGAACAACTGACCGGTTGGATGTCCATTCCCGCTTTCGTGAATTTGATGTGGAATGTGCCTTCTCCTGGCCCTTCGATTCTAATTTGTATGATATTCGAATAAGAATCTTTCTTGGTTGCGAGGTAGGCGTTTCTTGAATCTTCAAGACCTTCATACAACTTTTTAAGGGTGTTATACGCTTCAATGAATGAGATTGTCGGATCCGATCCTTCTCCTGCTATATCGGAATACATCTTCTCATAAACTAGTGCTGACTTTGTCCAAGAGAAATCTTTTTTCATGCATCGATCTCTAAGCGTGCTAAAGACATTGGCTTGTCCAAAATACACCTTGATTGCCTGAGAAATTGCGAGCAATAAGCCTTTTGGAGTATAACCGGAGAAAGAGAATCCATCTCCGATGCCATCGAAATCAGAATATGGCCTGACAGAATCTTTTAGACCGCCGGTCTCATGAACAATCGGGATAGTCCCATATCTCATAGCCATCATCTGCGACAATCCGCATGGCTCAAAGCTTGATGGCATCAAGTAGAAGTCAGAGCCGGCGAATACACGCGCTGCTCTATCTTCGCTGTAATCACTAGAGAAGCCAAATTGTCCTGGATACTTTTCCGCGCATTCAGTGAAGAAATCAACGTACTTCTGCTCTCCTTGGCCATAAACAATTATTTGAAGCCCCATTTCCATGAGCTTAGGGAGAATGGCTTTGATAAGCTCTACTCCTTTTTGCTCAACCAAACGAGCAACCGAGCAGAAAAGCGGCCAATCCTTTTCGATTCTCAAGCCGAATTCCATCTGGAGTTCAGCCTTGCACACATCTTTGCCTTCTCTTTTCTTCAAACTGAAGTTCTGTGGGATTCTTGGATCCTTTCTTGGGTCATAGAGGGACATATCGATGCCGTTAAGGATTCCATAAAATTTTGCATCGATGATATCGCAAACGCCTTCAAGACCTTTGCCGAATTCATGGGTGTGCAATTCTTTTGCATAGGTCGGAGAAACCGTTGATACGGCATCCGCCATCATCATTGCGCCCTTCATCAAATTAACATCATGCCTTCCTTGATATTCATAGGCCAAAGCGCCTTGATACCAGCCTTCAACTAGTCCGAATGTGGAATAGAGTTCACTAGCAGAGAATTGCCCTTGGTAAGCGATATTGTGGATTGTGTAGACGGTCTTAACGTTTCGATAGTCAGGGCTGACTGCCTGATTGTCTTTTAAATACAAGATAGACAGTGCAGTTTCCCAGTCGTTGCAGTGAAGGATATCCGGGACAAATTTTAAGAATTTCATAACGTCCACTACCGCTTTCGAAAAGAAGGCAAATCTTAGCTTATCGTCATCATATCCATAAAGTTTGTCTCTATTGAAGAATTCATCATTCTCTATGAAATATACAGGCACTCTACCTAGTTTACCTTTGAACAAACCACAATAAATTGTCCTGCTGCCTAATTGAATATTGGTCTTTTTGAATCTTTTGATAGAGTTGCTGAATTTATCTCTAACACATTTATATAAAGGCGTAATGATAGCGACCTGATTGCCATTATTTTTCAGAGCGCCAGGAAGCGAAAATGCGACATCTGCTAAACCGCCAGATTTAGAAAAAGGGGCGCATTCGCTGGTTTCAAATAAAATTTTCATAGAAGGATATCTCCCTATCCTTAACGAAAATAATTATATAACTAGGTTATAAAATACGCTAACGGTATTGAGGGTTCTTCAAAGAAGAAAAAAGAAAAATAAATGCATCGCAGACCAAAATGATTTGGAAAAATATTGAGAATTAATATAATTGAGCCATGTACCCTACAATATTTGGTTTTATTGATACTTATTCGGTAATGATGATTCTAGGCGTTGCTGCCTGTTTTGGGTATATTGAGCTTTTCTATAGAAAGAAAGGCCTCAGCAAAAAGGTAATGTATGCGATTGAAATCAATGCTTGCGCATCGGTTATAGCCGGCATTGTTTGCGCAATACTCACTCAAAATCTATATAACTTTATAGAGTTGGGTTCTGAATATACATGGACATGGGCTATGACGTTCTATGGCGGACTAATCGGAGGGGTCGGTTGCTTCTTACTAATCTACTTCCTAATACAGAAGAAGAAATACGGCTCATTCTTACGTACAACTCTTAAAATCGTTCCTGCCTGTGTCACTATCGCACATGGCTTTGGAAGAATCGGATGTTTCCTCGCCGGGTGCTGTTATGGAAAGGAAACGGATGCGTGGTATGGAGTTCTATTCCCAGGAATGGAACATAAAGTTATGCCAACCAACCTATTTGAGGCGATATTCCTAATCTTATTCTCTCTCGTATTGCTCTTCCTAGCCATGAAATGGGAGACAGATTACAGCCTTGCGATATATGGCATCGGATACGGAATATTCAGGTTCTTGATTGAATATTTAAGAGGCGATCACAGGGGCAGCTTTATTCCTGGCATCTCCCCTTCTCAGTTCTGGTCAATAATCGCCATAATCGCCGGCATTGGATATCTAATCTACCTGATAGTTACAAAAACAAAATTTAATCAAAAACAAGAAAATATCGCAGATTAGCCGCGATTTTCTTTTAGTCTTGTCTTTTTTTCTTTTCGAATAGAAATAGCAGCAATAGGCCATAAACGGCCACTACTACGCCTACTGAAATATTAACTATATAGAATGTCGTATTCCAATTCCCCTCATAAAGAATTCGGAATAATGAGTCATTTAGGAAGTTAAAAACAAAATGAATGAATACGGATGTATAGATGCTTCCACCATACAAATATGTCAAACCGACTACCAATCCGAGATAGAACGTATATCCCATTTGAATTAAAGCGCCTAGAGGGTTGGAAAATACTCCGGCGATAAAATGCACAACACCGAATACCGCAGCGCTTATAAGCAACGTTAAAGGCTTGTTGTATTTAGATTTGATGACCTCGCATGCCATCCCACGGAATATG
The DNA here is from genome assembly GCA_963588175.1 of Faecalibacillus sp. Classification (GTDB taxonomy): domain Bacteria; phylum Bacillota_I; class Bacilli_A; order RFN20; family CAG-826; genus UBA4951. Next base: position 110,285 of record CAVAGP010000003.1, read on the forward strand.
ATTTCTTCCGACAACGCTGTTGCGAGACAAAAGCAAGCGGAATTAATTAGTGTTGAACAATCGGGTGATGCAACGATGTCTGTCTTATTAAATCCTAGGAAAATTAAGTTAGATCCGCAAAGCAATAATAGCGGCACAAATAAAATGATTCTTTTTAAATCAACGTGCTCAAAAGTGAAGCCTTCTCTTTTAAACATAAGCAGCATCACAATAGATAAGATAAGCTTACCAATTGTAATTATCAAATTAGACCAATTGGCATTTAAAAACTTGTTATATGGAAGCGCAACGATAATTAAATAGATACATAAAAACATCAAGGCGGAATAGAACTTGTATTTCGGCGTTCTAACAATCTCTTTGTTTTCCATGTATTGAATTCTAAATGCATTAATAAAAACTGACAATTTGAAATTCATGTGTTGCCAACACTGTTAGCATCCATTTTATTTGACAAAAGTATGAAGGAGTATGAAAATTCTTTTAAAGTATGAAGGAGTATGAAAGGAAATAGAGAGTATGAAGGAGTATGAAAGGAAATCAAACCCATTTACATTGTCTTTTGGGAATAAACCATTCAAATATGTCAGCAGGAGAAATGACCAAGAAGAACTGATCAGACGGATAGAGAGCGAACCGCCTCTATCTCATTGTTTCATCATTACCGGTGTTAGAGGATCTGGAAAAACGGTAATGTTAACATCTGTGTCTAAGTGTTTCGCAGAAAAAGAGGATTGGATCGTCATCGGCCTTAATCCAGAAGACGATATGCGAGAGGCGTTGGCAGCCAAACTTTATACTTCAGCTGGCATAAGACATCTATTTTTGGAAAAAGATTTTAGTTTTTCCTTTCATGGCCTAACGTTTTCAATTACCGGCAAAAATCCGGTTTTAAACATAGATGATTTGCTAGACAAAATGATGAAAGCAGTCTCCAAATGTGGGAAAAAAGTCCTTATCACGATAGATGAAGCCACAAACAACAAATATATGAAGCAGTTTGCCTTATCCTTTCAAATGCTAATAAGAGAAGAATATCCATTATATGTGCTGGCAACAGGATTATTCGAGAACATATCCGCAATTGAAAACGAAAGCAATATGACATTCTTAATCCGTGCTCCGAAAACGTATTTATCCCCTTTAAATCTAGGTGCAATAGCCAACTCATACGAATCAACTTTAGGCTTAGAGCACAGCGAGGCAATCGAATGCGCAAAACTTACAAAAGGATACGCCTTCGCGTTCCAATTGCTGGGATATTTGATGTTTGAGCAATCCAAAAAATCCGTTGATGCAAAATTACTGTCTTCATATGATCAATATCTTGAGGAATTTGCATATTCAAAAATATGGTCAACGCTAAGCCAAATGGAAAAGAAAATCGTGTCTTTGTTCGAATCTAATTCTCCGGTCGCAGTCTCTTCCATATTAGAAAAAGGCGACATGAACAAGGAATATTTCTCACGTTACCGCGATAGATTAATCAAAAAGGGAATAATAATCAGCCCAGAAAGAGGCCGGTTATCTTTCTCTTTACCAAGATTCAAAGAATTCGTTGAGAACGTGTTAACGTACCTTGATTAGAGCGTTGCTTAAGTGAGGAAGGAATGCTGGATTCTGCCCTCTCCACTCCTCTTCAAACATTTGATTCATCTGATTTATATCCATCAGGCATAGAAAAGATAACAAGACTATCATTTGGACTTGTAATGAATCATACGTTTATTGATGGAAATAAGAGAATTGCTGCCAAAATCCTTGATGTGGGCCTTTCCACAAACAACATTACTCTTCAAGCCGCAAACGATGAGATGATTGAAGAATTCATATCTTTAGCTTCAGGCAATATCAAATATCAGGAATTCTTAAATTGGGCTGAATCACAAATTTAATCTCAGCAATCAAAAAGGCTTATACCTTCTTTTTCAACTAAATAAATGTATTAAAAGCAGCGTTTTTACAGGCATAAAGCTCAGTGACACAAGAAAATCATCAAGCTACGAAGCCATAAAGACGCCTCATGATTTGCACGCCTTTTTCAGTGAAATCAACTTTTTTGTAGCCGATATTCTCCATCATTCTTTCCGCAGCCTCTTCAATCCCGAAAGTGTGGTAGATGTTGTAATATCTCACAATTTCCTTAGCGGGGAATAAACGATAGACAGACTTCCCAGGCAGTTCATAAAGAAAACTTAAAGCCCCATATATATAGCCAATCCAATACATTTCATTTTTCGTTAAAGTCTCTTTTCTCGAGGACGAGGCGAATTTCTTGTTCAGCTCATAAATGATGTCTTCCTCATTACTAGACAAAGTAAGATAAGTCTTGTCAAAGAAACATTTAGCTTCTTCTGAGGTCATGAATCTGCGGATGAAAAGAAGCGAGCTTAACGTCGAAAGGTCTATCGATCGTTCAAAAACTCGGCCTAGAATCTGACACAGTTTATATTCGTTGAAATCAAGTTTTCTCATTTGAACAGTTCCTCGATATAATGTCCTTTCCCACGATACTCAATTCTTGCCACTGCAACCTTATCTTGGCTGGCATTGCTCATTTCGAGCCTTTGTTTCACACAATTCTCTTTTTCCGGCTTAGAAAGATAGTTTTGGCGAATGAGGCTCAGGTTGCGAAGACCCTCCTCAGTTTTGATGACATATTGTCTCCCAAGGTTTGTGGCTGATAAAGCGTGCTGGCATTGCAAATCGGTGATCTCGCCTCTGACAAATTCAGAAATGATGTCGAACATTCGATTGTCGGCGATCGGCGCAAGGACGACATCAGCTTCCTCAACCCGATTAACAATTGTTTTGACGATTGGACTATTTTTGTAACGGTCGATCCATCCTCGGTAATAAGCAATCGCAATCATCCAATCGCGATCAACATCAAAGGAAGCGGCCTTAAGATTCTTTAAATCCAAGGTGAAGGTGTAAACGTTCGTTGACGAGGAATTTGCGATATATGTCGCGGCTTGTCGGAAAGACTCTCCCAAATAAAATCCGGAGCCGAAATCATTGCTCTTTTTGGAGTGACATAGGTCGATGGGGAAATCAATCATGGTCTTACAGCCATGGAAGAGCACGACAACGCCGTCTTTTTGATATTCCTCGGAGAATAGTTGCTCACATATATCATTCAAATAAATCTTGTTTGCATATGCAAATGAGTAAAGCTGCTCAATATGATTGTCCCCGGCTTCGTTATGCTCATTAATCCACCGATTGACCGTTTGAAAAGAAACGCCTAGTTTCTGCGATAATTCTTCTTGGGTGATGCCCAATATTTCGCATACAGCGAGTGTTTCTTTTTTGATATTCATGATGATTATCTCCGTATAAATGGTAGCAAGGGCGGCTACTTCAATCAAGTTCTTTTTTATACCAAATGTTATAAAGTGGATTTAAACATGTGGAATGAAAAAAGGCCGACTCTTTCGAATCCGCCTGATATGCAGTCATCGCTTGAGAATATCTCTCGCATCTAACCTTATTCCGAACGTTCCGTTATAGAGATACATCTCCAATAACCCGGCTCGGTCGTCGTCCAATATGGTGGACCGCGTTGGCAACGTGGTCGAACCACAGAAATGCTTCAGCAACGGCTTTTAAAGAGATTTTTCTCGGCTCCCCAACGGTTCTAGGCAACATTCCATTGTGACATTCATTGTGACATTCATTGTGACATTTGATAGAATTTCTCAAAAAGGGGGAATTGCTATGAATCTTGGAAAAGAAAGCGAGACAAAA
>CAVAGP010000004.1:0-92922 GCA_963588175.1 Faecalibacillus sp.
GAGAGAGAGAGAGAGAGAATCATGTCTAATGGATAGAAGAGCTAGACAGATAGAAAAAATTGAAAACTTTTGAAAACTTTTGAAAACTTTTGAAAACTTTTGAAAACTTTTGAAAAAGTGTATAACAAAATGAGTTAAAGAAGCAAAATTTTAGTAAAAATGAACAAAAATGAATTAAAATGTTTTGTGAAAAATGAATTAGAAAATTTGTAGTTCAACCCACCCCAACCCCTCCCTTCCAGGGAGGGGCTATTAATGTCATACCGTTTGGTCGTCGCATGAACGCGCAGCTGCTGGTGCTCTAAAGATGCTTTTTTTTGATATGTAAACTTTTGCCGCAGTCCCTATATAATTTTGCGCCCGCTCCGCAGCTTTGTCAAATTTTGATGCGAGCAGGGCTCACACTGCCGCCCGAAAAAGGTTTTTTTAAAATTATACCATATTTTCCAACTTTTGTCAAATTTTGACTGCGTCCTAAAATATTGAAGCCCTTCGTGTCAGCTCCTGTGGCTCCTGCAGCTGCTATGGGCGCAGCTTCTGCAGACGGAATAGGGCTCCATAACTCTCTCTTGGAAAGACCAGAAGTCGGCGCAGAGGGAATTATTTATTTTTGGGAAAATTTGACACCGTGGACGTTGTACGTCTGTGGACGTAGTACGTCCAAAGAGAAAGAAAAAAAGAGGGGAATTAATCCCCTCCAAGAAATTTCTTGACCGTACCCAACTTTCTAAATGGAAAAGCGGTAATACCTTCGTCAATTTTATTCTTATTTCTCTTTACGCTCTCGGCAAAGATAGCCGTTTCAATTTCAACGTCATCAATTGCCCGATGTTGTTCCGCAAAGTCCATATCCTTTAACAGGTATTGGAAAGTGGTTTCAGCACTTGTTTTAAAATATGTATTGTAAAGCTTGTTTTTAATGCAGAAATTTTTGTACTCCTCACAATTCAAGATATAATCACAAGCTAGTTGCCAAATATCAAAGAGCGGATACTTTTTCCCTCTAAAAATAAAGTTCATATTATCATAGTTGGATTTGTGGGGCTTTTTTTCGGTGCGGCCGGCGATAATGTCGCATGAATAACGTTGTTTTCGTTCCCAATCTTTGTAGTCAGAACTAAGAATAGCTTTTATATAACGTTCTGTAAATGGGATGGCTTTTTTAAAATCAAATCCACTATTATATGCACCGACCATAGAACAGACGGCTAAATCATTTTCTAGCTCCGCTGTAATATCATTCCATGTGCGCAGTTCAATCTCGCCGTGCGCTAGTAAGTTAAGATAGATAGGACGCTTATCAGCATAATAAGCAGTATCGAATACCTCGGGCTTTGTAAATGTTTCCGCGACTAAAGAGCTCACACGCTTATATACGTTGCCCTTTTTGTCTACAATCTGCCAACCGATATCATAGATTACAGGCTTTTGTAAAGCAATTGCGCCCTTGCTTTCACCGTATTCACTCGCAAAAGGCACGGTAGCAGTTTCGCAATCCAAAATCATATAGTATTTACGTCTTTTGTCCAGTTTCATAGCAATATCTCTTTTCATACTTTATTTATCAGAGGCTGACTTCTCTCCTCCTGACATATATAAGTATAGCAGAATTGCAGAGGAAAGTCAATAAAAATATTTGTTAAATTTTTAACAGGCGTGGACGTATTACGTCCAAGCAGAGAAGATGGGGAGCACTATTGCGCTCCCTCTCCATTCTCTCTTTTTTCTTTAAGCTCAGCCTGTTTAGCTCGATATTCCTCGTCACGTTTTTTCTTGCGTGCCTTGGCTTCTGCTTTTTCTTTGGCCTTAATTTCGTCAGCTTTTACTTTTTCGGTGTAAACCTCAGCCATTTCATAGCCGTCGAAGTCATCCGCCGTGGGAACGCTCACGACAATTTTCAGAAACTTTTCATTGCCCTCAAGGTCTACAATTGGGTAGCAGATAGTTCCGCTTGCAATTTGTAAAACCTGTTCACCATTATCCGTGAGGAATTCATTAAGCTGTTTCAGTACTCTAGCTCTAAGTTGCGCATTTAATTTTGCATTAGTCATAAACAATACCCCTCTCTTATTGACTACATAAAGTATAGCACAATCTTATTGATTTGTCAACCTTTTTTATTTTACCTCCTCTCCTTATCGTCTATATATATTATATACAGATACACGCCTATTTTCAATTGGCATTTTGCACAAAATAAACGAGAAATTTTTGACACGTCGGCACAGAAAGCATGGACGTAGTACGTCCGAAAAAAAAGGATAGAATTTACATTCTATCCAGTAATGCTTTGAATACTACCTCATCACTCCATTCATTGGGATTGTAATGGAGGGTATAACTCATATTATCTTTTTCTTTCTTGTAAATTCTGTTTAAGTCAAAAAGAGCCCCGTCATATGCACCTGCCCGAACAAGTAACTGTTCCTTTTCTTGCTTAAAAGTTTTTAATGCTTTTGCTTTCATTGCTTCATTGTCCCATAAATCAACTGTCTCTTTTGCGGCTTGTACTCTTTTTATTTGATTAATTAATTCTTTATATTGCTGATTTGTTTTCCTGTTTGCTTCTGCTACTCTTTCGTCAGCGAAATTGACGAATTTAGATTTTTGTTTAAACATATAGGCTTCCTCCTTTTTTTATCTTGCCTATATTATACACGACTTTTATCTATATGTCAATACTTTTTCGAAAAATTTTGTGAGGACGTAGTACGTCCATGTCCCAATAAATGACAAGCCACCCCTTTTGGGGGTGGCCCTCATTTTCACTTTACAAGTGCATATGCTTTGCGCTGACACTTCTTTCCGTCAATTTCTACCTTAGTATCGGTGGCGGTTACTCTTTCCTCACGAGCAAGGAGCGCAGAAACCTTATTCGGAGAAATTTCCAGTGCGGAGGCGATATCATCCCGTACACACCCCTCATGTTCGGCCACGTAAGCTACAATCTGTTCACGAATCATCATGTTTGCGGTAGTAGCTTTGGACGGTTTACCTTTACGTTTTTCGTTGGCCGTGTCCATTTTTTCAATGGCGGCAGTAGCGAAAGCAGTGAGTTCGTCATTAACGTTTGCTTCGATAATGGCAGTGTAAAATTCTCTGTTAGTCATGATAAATTTCCTTTCTTTTTCGGCGTTGGTCGCTACCCTATTGATTTATTTTCAAAAGGTTCCCCTCTTGATTACATATTTATTATAGCAGATAAAAGAGTTAGTGTCAAGTAAAATTTAAAGTTTTTTTTATTTTAACCTGTTCACCTCCTTTTCACTACCTATATTATACATGACTATCATGTATAAGTCAACAATAAATTTTGTTAAATTTTTAACAAGCGGCACCGGAACATGGACGTATTACGTCCAAATAAAGAGGCGGCCAATTGACCGCCTACAAAGTTACATTACTTTCAAAAACAACATACTTTACATTGTTAAAGCAATCCAATAACTTTTTTAATTCTCTACTTTCCTTTTGTGTATTGCAAATAAAATCAAAGTGCCAAGAAGTATCATAAACCGTAAAATCATTGTAGCACGGTGCGCCGTCCGTCTTAATCTTATTTATAATTTTTTTTGCAGTCTCATAATCTGTAATACATTCTACTTTCCAAACCTTATCTTTTGCCATTCTAGATTCTATCCATTTAACAAAATATACTCCGAAAACATTACAAACAAAAGTAATGATACACTTTTGGACAAGAGAAAAATCAGCAACAGAGTAAATAAGCATAATGTTATAGAATGAAAAATAAGCCCCATTTACAAAACTAGCAATGACTTTTCCGCCTTTAATAGTGATTAATGAACGAATAGTAGAAAAAATAACATTGATAATAGACAACACAATAAACAAAACAACAATATTCATGTTTTTATCTCCTTTCTTGTTACAGTGATATTATACTTGATTATTATCCTATTGTCAACACTTTTTTTTCCTACGGACGTAGTACGTCCATTGGGAATTGTCGCGTCAAGCGGCGCAACAAATTCCTTTTAGTACCTTTATCATTTCTACATTACTGTAGGAAATACCATTCCATTCTACCCTATTTTTTTTCTCATCGTCAAAAAGATAACCGCCATTCGACACTTGTGATTTTGGCGTGCCATATTCAAGAATCTCAATTCTATCGAATTCCACACTTGGCAAATGCTTTTTTAGCCATACCTCTTTGGCAGCCGTCACTTGCTCATTGTACGTACAAGTAGCATCTTTTGCTAACCAAGAAACAATATTAATTGTATAGCCATTTTTTTGTGCCTTATTCAATAAACGGGCAAAAAGGGATAAATTAATAAGGGGTCTAGCTTCTTTATAGGGGAGTGGGTCTTGATTAATAAGATAATCTAACCAATTTTCTACGCCATAAAGGTCAACAAAAGTGCCGTCCATATCTAACCAAATTTCTCTATTCATGGGGAGTACCTCTCTTTCTGTTCTATAAATATTATAGCACTAATAATTTTAAAGTCAATAGTTTTTTAGAAAAATTTACAGTCGGCACGGAAAGCATGGACGTAGTACGTCCAAGAAAAGAGACAAAAAAATGGAAGTCCTTAACGGACTTCCACGCCAAAGTAATAGGGGTCATCTTCTTTTGTGAAAAATTCAGGAGCACCGTCAACAAATAAATCATCGGACAAAGATTCCAAATCCCATATTTCGAAAGTTTTCATATTTAGCAAGAAGTAATATTCGTTTAACTCTTCTCTAATTACTCTACAAGGAGAGCCGTCGGCTAAAAAGGCAATGCTTCCTATAAGATTATCCCAGTTTTCTTCATTGCCAAGATTTACTAAGTTTCTCGGTTTTTCAATATATACAGTCAAATACGTTGCAGAACTAGAAAAGGAAAGCACTTTGCTATCTAAATATTCTTCAAAAAACTCAGAGTTGCTAAAAATTCCTACTCTTGTCTCTTCCAGATACAATTCAATTTTTTTGCTATCTTTTTTTAAATCTAAAAAATCTTCTAATTTCATATTAATTTTCCTTTCTTTATGGGGTATCCCTTTCTTTATCTTGTCTATATTATACTCGACTTCTATTTTATTGTCAATACTTTTTTGAAAATTTTTATGTGGACGTGGTACGTCCGCTAAAAACTCGCACCTTTAAAATGCGAGAATATTTATTTTATCTTTTTCGAATATATTTATTTACCAAAAAAATTACAAAACGCACATTTTCGTGTTTTTGGATAAATCTATTTTCAAACTCGATTAATTCATCTTTATGCCAAACGCACAAAAGAAAAAACAAAATTAAAATAAAACTGATTAAATCAATAATAAAATAGTTCATCAGATGCCGCCTCTCTTTTTTTTTGCTTCACTGTTTAATCTGAATATAAAGATGTCCTTCGTCATCTAATTCCCATTGTAAGACTTCGTAATCCCCAACCTCATCGTCAAAAGTTAAATCTAGGATTATATCGTCCTCGTCAATAAAGTCATAACAGAATCCCCCTTTATAGTAATCCAAAAATTTTTTAAATTCTTTAACGTTCATAATTATCACCTTTCCCCTTGGCAGGGTATCCCTTTCTTTATCTTGTCTATATTATACCCGACTTCTATTTTATTGTCAATACTTTTTTGAAAAGTCGTGGAGCGGGACTATGGACGTACTACGTCCACGTTGGAGTTTTGGGGAGATTTCTCTCCCCAAATCTTTTAGGACAATGCATAAGCGGTACGTTCGCCCTTCCCTACAACTTTCACCTTAGTAGCTGTTACAGCTCCGTCAGTAACAAGCTGCCGCATAAGTCCAACAACTTTATTCGTGGATAAGCCAACTTTTTCAGCCAGCTCCGTTGCCAAAATTGGCTCAGAGGTCAGAGCTTCAAACACTGTTTTTCTAACCACAGCGTTTTCGGCAGCTGCCTTAGAAGTCTTTCCGCGCTTCTTTTCGTTGGCGGCGTCCATTTTAGAAATATAATTTCTAGCTTCTGTAGTCAGCTCTTCGTTAAAGTTGGCATCAATAACGGCCTCAAAAAATTCTCTCTTTGTCATAATAGTTTCCTTTCTCGTATAAAAATACGCATTAAATATTTTAGGGATTTTCCTTCCCTCATTTACAAGTAAATTATAGCAGAATTGCAGAGCAAAGTCAATAAAAATATTTGTTAAATTTTTAACAAGCGACATCTTTCGGAGCGTGGACGTAGTACGTCCGTGTCTAGCTTTAGGGTTAGCAATATGCTAACCCCATTGTTCTCCAATTCAACACCGATATCTGATTGCAGCGTCTGCCGATTTCCATAGCTTCTTGCTTAGTGTTTACTCGTTTAGACTTGTCAATATAATAGATACCATTGCTATACCATACTCCACAGCTCCCATTGTAGGCTTTAATGGCTTTCATAGCTTCGTGAGCGTCCGCTGTTTCAATTCCTTCTGTAGCTACTTGCCAGCCCGTTTTATAAGTGATTCGCTTGCCGTTTTTCAATGTCAATCCGTCATTCTCTTTTAGTCCTTTAAGCGTTCTAATATTAATCATAGCTATGTACCGCCTTTCCTTATCTCTGTATATATTATAGCATGGCCCGACTGATAAAGTCAATACCTAAAAGTGTTAAATTTTTAACAAGCTTTTCTGTTCTGCGGCGTGGACGTAGTACGTCCAAGTGTTAAAAATTTAACAAGCTAGGTGCATGGAATAGAGCTTGCGCCCTATTCCAGTTCAATACATATATAGGTTTTACCTTGCTTATGTAATGTTCCTATATAGGTTACTGTTAAAGGACTCCATTCATCTAGCTCATGTTCAAAGAGTGCCCTATCTAGTGTTGTATCAATTACTTGCTTTCCATACCTAATTAAAATGTGGTCATATTCATCTAGTACCAGTGCTAATTGTTGCAGCGTCATAGCTTATTCCTACCTTTTCTTTTTTCTTGTGTTGGTGGGCCTTAATAGGCCCACCCTTTACGTTCAATGTAATTTACTAACAGTTCAGCATTTCCAGCTTCCAAGGCTGTTTCAATCCGCATTCTCTGAGTTTTACTATCGCTTTTAAATTTAAAGCGGTTCCTAGCCGTGTCAAACTTAATCCCGTCCAATTCTAAAAGGGTATTAATGAATACTTTTGCGTCAACTATATAAGCATTATCTAACGGACTTTCCAGGTTTACGTCCATGCAATAAATGATATAGTCGTTATTGTCGCTTGCTATCTTTGCTCCTTTATCAGTCATTCTACCAAGTTCCCCGAAACCCGTTTTACATTCGTACTTGATATAGCGCCCATCTGGAGCTTTCTTTCTCACGTCAACGCAATAACTACCTTGACAAATTGTTTTTCGGTGTGTGCAGTTCATAGCTTCTGCTACTTTTGCTTCAAAAAATCTGCCGACATTTCCGCTATTCACTCCTTTTGTTGGAGCCCGTCGGCCGTCGTTGGCCTTTACATAAGATTCATAGTTGTTTACAAGATTTTCAAAGTTTTTCATAGTGTTTCCTACTTTCCTATTATGGTTTAAAGGTACTCTGCAAAGGGTGTTTCCCTTTGACAACTACACTATACCATGGACGTGCTTACAATGCAAGCCTTTTTTCATTTTTTTTTGATTCAGTAGATTATACAAAAAAAGGGGGTATATTTTGGGAATTTTGACTAAATCGTCTGTCACATGAACCTTGTTCTGGAAATTTAGTTCCATGAAATAAAAATTGGACATTTAGTTCCATGAAATAAAAATTGGATGTGAGCGAAGCTCAGAATTTGACTTCCGCTAATCGTCTATGCTATAATATAATAGTGGGGACGTAACCCCGCTATTATAATCCGGAGGAAAACATACGTGTCTAATCGTCTAAATCTAGACTGGCAAGGTCAAGAAACTAGTGAAGCTAGAACGACATTTATAAAACAATATATGAGCGATCTTACCTTCTCCCCAACAGAAGAAGAGCTCGAAACCATAGCAAACTATATACTCTATGGAAAGGACAGTGACGGGAAAAGTCTTGTCCAAAAAAAACAAATAGAAATCACACCCAAACATAAAACATGGAGCACCCAAGATCAAGTTGATTCCCTCGATCAATTGCGCGAATCGCCTCTTTTCGATGAATCAACTATAACTACTCCATCCACAATAACGATGGCCATAAAGAAGACCACTACTCCCCCCTTTTCGAGAGCACAAGCTCTCGAAAAAGCCCCTGCTTTTATAAAGGAGGATTACAAAAATCTATTCAAATCTATCGATGAACTTGAACTGACTTGTGCTTACTATGACCTGGCGCACGGTCGGCGCAAAGAACCTCCAAGAGAAATACTGGTGACTCGTTTAGGAGAGCAAGCTACTCAAGAGTGCGCAGCAACGGCCGCACACCTACCCCAGTGGCGCTACCTGAAGTTGCGGCATCTATTAGTGGAACTGCGCAAACAGCAATATACGTTGAGCGACTCCTATCAAAATCGAATACTGCCGCACGTTACTCGAGGCGATTGTGGTGTGCGTTCGCACACCACACTGGGAAGCGACGTCGAAGTATATCCCCTTCCGCTAAGTGAGACGGCCTACACGACCTACCTAAGTGAGCAAGAGCTAGTGACGCATAAATGGACAGAAAATGAATTAAACGAAATATCTAAGATATGCTGGCGTGAACCGCCTACGGGTCGCTTCTATATTGATTTTCGAGAACTCGAACACGTCTATCAGTTGCTCATTTATATCTCCGAACTGCGCTATGCGCCCGAAACCGAGCAACCTGATAATAACATAAAAGATCTGCTGCGCACGCTTCAATTCTATATAGATTTCGCGCGCTTAAGTCCCGTCCATTCTGAAATATTGGAGATGAAATGCGCCAAGCAGAAAAACCAAACAATAGCAACCTACATAAACCAGAAATATAACAAGTCCTATACAGCTAACTATATTAGTACGATATTCCGGCAGAAAATCATAAAACAGATTAATGACGCAGCCACTTATCATTTAGAGATATTGCGCAACCTACCGTTTGAAGAAAACTTTGACACTTGTAGCAAATGCGGCCGCACTCTGTTGCTGAGCTCACGCAATTTCGTAAAAAAGACTCGTAGCAGAACTGGCTATAGCCGCCGCTGCAAAGAATGCGATAAAATAGAGAGGAGGGCAAAAGAAAAGTGAATGAGAAAAAAATAGAACAGTTCTACTCTAGAGTTGCGAAGCTAGAGATAGGAGAGTTTTTGGGATTGGCGCGCCTGTTGAAGGTAACGGTATGGGCGAAAGAAGAAGAATCCACTGAACCTTCTTTGCGTCCCTTTGGCCAAGTATTAGTTGAAATGGGGCAGTCCTACATTAACTCGAACCGAGAACGCCGGCGCCAAATAGACAAGATACTAAAGGAGGCGACTAAAGATAAAGACTCCAATAAACACGTATTTTGATACAAAAAAGTGTATTTGTTGTCGGCAAGATAGACCGCTTGCCGACTTTTGCCGCACTACCATACCATTCTATAAAGATGGCTACTACCCCGTATGCGGCACCTGTATAGACGAACAATTAAAGACCGAGGATAAATATCCCTGGGATAAACTCGATCATCTCTGTCAGATAATCAATATTCCATGGATTCCGGCGCGCTTCGAAGAAATACACGAGCTAAACGAGTCTAAACCCTTTCTCGTCTATTCCCAACTATTCGAGAACGATGAATACCGAGGTTTAAACTGGGCGCAATACTACAGTATCTTTAAAGAGCTGGAGGAGAAGAACGTCATCGAAGATGAGCTGCCACGACTAAAGGAAACCCGACATGAGGAACTTATTCAGAAGTGGGGCGGCAACTATGATGACGAAGCTCTAAACTATCTTGAGTCCCTTTATAATGGACTCCTCTCCACCCAAAACGTCAACGGCGCACTCCAAGGCGACCAAGCTTTAAAGCTATGCAAAATATCATATGAGATTGACTGCCGCATTCGTGAAGGCGTCGACTTCGACAAATACCTTAGCGCCTATGATAAGCTCGTTAAAGTAGCAGGATTCACGCCCAAAAACGCCAAGAACCTAAACGATTTCGATACTATCGGCGAACTATTGAAGTGGCTTGAAAAAGGAGGGTGGCGCGCTCGTTATTATGACGGGGCCACACGAGATGTAGTAGACGAAACAATGAAGAATATACAGAACCATAATCAACGCCTATATGTGAACGAGACCGGCATCGGTGACGAGATTACTCATCGCCTAGAAAACTTGAAGTCAGCGCAACAACTAGAATCCTACTATAACACAGATAAAGAGCATGATTTAGAGTCCTATGATAACGATGGCTTCAACGAACTCTTCAAAGATGACGAAGAAGAAGACTTTCAAGGAGGTTTAAATTCTAATGAAAAGAAATTTAATTGACCCCCATAGAGAACTTACATCTGCCGCCGCCATAAAAAAAGGCGAAAGAGATGGCATAGTGGTAGAAAAATCAGTCGCTCTTAGTGAAGACTGGGTAGAACGCAATCGAAAGAATCTCGAAAGTATGGCTGATTGGTGGATTGCCTATCCAGACCTATTCCTTGATCTCATCAAACCCGCGGATTCCGAATTCGACCTCTTTTTCTATCAGCGTATCTTTTTGCGCGCAGTCATGCGCTACAGAGAAGTATATGTTTGCGCCACTCGCGCATTCAGTAAGACCTTCATTTCTATATTGGCGGAGTTCCTGCAGTGCGTTTTCATTCCTGGGACTCGTCGCTTTATAGTGGCGCCGCACAAGAACCAGGCGGCCAGTATAGCCAAGCAAAAGATAGAGGAAATATATCAGCATTGGCCCCTATTGAAGAAAGAGGTTATCGGATGGGAGCTAAACGAGGTCCCCGGCAACTTTGGCAAAGATTATGTCTCCATCAAGTTCCGCAATGGTTCCTATTTTGACGTTGTTGGTGGCGATGGTGCTCGTGGCCTTCGTAGGCACGGCGGCCTGCTAGATGAGGTCAGAGACGCCGATGAAATACAAATTCAAGAAGTTATCATACCTCTAATGAACGTATCTCGTCGATTACCTGACGACACCGTTAATCCCAAAGAGCCCAACCAACAACAAATAATCTGTACTTCTGCGGGGGTCAAATCCTCTTATGCCTATGAACGATTAATAGACTGTTTGGAGAATTCGATCATCGATCCCCAAAGTTCTTTTGTCTTTGGATGCGACTATCGAGTGCCGGCGATGCATGGATTAATTGATGCCAACTACATAAACAAGTTAAAATCTTCCCCCTCTTACGACGAGCAAGCATTCGCGCGCGAGTATCTCGGCATTTGGGGAGGTTCAAGCGAAGACTCCTGGTATAATTTTGATAAATTATCAAGGTATAGAAGATTAAAGAATCCAGAAATGCGCGCAAAATTTAGACTGGGGAGCAACCAATTCTACTTAATATCGGTGGATAAACTAGATGTCCCTTTACTAAGTGATTAGTAAAGCAAATTTTCTTAAACGCGGGAAACGCTTAAAGCTTGATATACTAAAGTAATAACGCCTCATTATTACAATGTTACGAAAGTAGAAACAAATATCAAGATGGTATATGGAGCAATCCTAAGTACTAAAAAGAGCCAATCCGCACCAATTAGGGAGGCACTATGAAAATAGTAACAATAGAAGAAATAACTAATAGAATAGAAGAAAAGTTCCCAAATGAACCTTTCGAAATTGTTGAATATACTAGAGTTTCTAAGTCTTTTGCTATTAGATGCTTAAAATGTGGAAATACCTATCATTATTCTTCTTTTAATAATTATTTTAATGCCAAAAGAAAAGGGATATGTCCTTGTTATAATTCAAAAAATAATATCACTAAACATAAGAATACTTTAGAACAAATTCAAAAAAGGGTTCAAAATAATCCAGAAATTGAATTTATAGAATATTGGCATAATTCTGATACTCAAAAAAATATGGTCTGTGTCAAGTGTTTAAAGTGCGAACAAATTTATAGCAAACCTCTTAGTGAATTTTTGAAGAATGACAAATGCCCTTTTTGTATAGGACGAGAGTCATTGAATACTCAAGCAGTAAAAGCTCTATTACCGGCTGAATATGAGCTGTTAGATGAGTATAAGTCTACCAATCAAAAAGTTCATGTTAGGCATAAATGCGGTTTTATATGGGCTGTTAAAGTTAAAACTTTATATAACTCAGTAGGATGCCCACACTGCAATAAAAAAGAGAGCAAAGGAGAACAAAAAATCACGCAATGGCTATTAAATAATGGTTATGATTTTTATACTGAATACTCCTTTAAATGGCAATCTAATGTTAGGAGACGATACGATTTTTATATTCCAGATTTTAACTTAATTATTGAATATATGGGCGAACAGCACTATCATAAAAATTCATATTTTAAACTTCCGTTAGAAGAGCAGCAAAAGATAGATAAAGAAAAAGAATTAGAAGCTGAGCAGCAACACATGAATTATTTAATTATTGGTTATTTTGATTATTCTAATATTGATACAATCTTAACTAATTGGTTCAACGACTATCCTGAAAAGGAGTAGACTCAAGCGAGTCGAAATAGAAAACATCTTTTTAAGATGATGATATAGTCTTATCTATGTGGAAACATATAGCCGCGAAAGCGCGTATAACTTAGCGAGTTATACGGAAAATAATGGTTGGTAGATTGCATGACCAGTCCGTAGCAACAATCTTTAAAGTAACAATCTCTAAAGAAGGTCGCTACGTATGCTCAGTAGTAAATATCGAGGTTCTTGGTAAAACACCAGAGACTCGTCCCTTTAAAGTCCAAGCACTTGACATTAAAAAATTAATCGACCGCTATAATCCGCGCGAAGTCGTAATAGACTGCAATGGCTTAGGAGTTGGCTTAGCTGATGAAATGATTCAAGAGCATTGGGATGAAAAAGGAAAATACTATCCACCCTATGGATTCTTCAATAATGACGACTACAAGAAGATCCAACCTCCGGATGCGATTTGCATCCTCTACAGCATGAAGGCGAATGGACCTCTAAAATCGAAAATAAACAGCAATGCTTATAATCGATCTACTAATGGTTCCGTTCGATTTCTAATAAAGGAGCAAGAGGCCAAAAGTGCCTTGCTCGCCACTAAAGAAGGTCAAAAAATGAAGCTACCAGACCGTGTACAGCGACTGATGCCTCATGAAATGACCACTAAACTTTTTGATGAAATGGCTAACCTACGATTAAAGAAGACGGGGACGTTAGATGTTGTTCTCGAGCCAATCAATACTCGGTATCCAGACGATAAGTATTATTCGTATGCTTACGGACTGTATCGGATAAAGGAATTGGAGGAGGAGAATAGCAAAAAGCATCGCCGCAGAAATAACGGTCCTAGGAAGCTTATTTTCTATTCAGGAGGATAATGATGGAAGAAAGCAAAGATATTGCACAAGAAAAGAAAGTAATTACAGAAGCTACTAATCCGGCCGCCGGCGGTCCTGCCACCTTCAAGAAGATGACAGACAGCATGATCGGTGTTAGCGAAACTGCATATCAGAAGTATGCGCACTATTTGCGGCGGTCTGATGTAAGAGAATATTCTAAGCAAGATGTAGCCAACATCATTAACTATGGCACAGTTGAAGCTCAAAGAAAATTATCTCAGGACTATTTCTTTAGCAATGGTTTATACAGATCTCTCGTATTATATTACGCCACCCTGCTTAAATATACCGGCATTCTAATTCCTAATCCAAAGTTAGGCCACAATCTCTCCGAAAAAAAGATTGCTAAGCGTTATTTTGAAGCAGAAGACGTTCTCAATAAAATGAATCTGCCACAGGTCTTCCCTGACATTGCAGTTAGAGTATTTAGAGATGGTGCATATTATGGTGCAATCCGCACTTTAGATAAAGATAATTTTTCCTACGTAGATTTGCCGACCAACTATTGTATTTCTCGATACAAAGATTCAAAAGGCAACTACATTGTCGAATTTAATTTGGCTTTCTTTGACCATATTAGCAATGGAGAAGAGCGCGCAAACGCTTTTCGTGGCTATCCGAAACTCTTTAAGCGTGCTTATGATAAGTGGAAAAAGAAGGACGGCGCGCAATGGATATTCCTTCCTACAGATATTGGCTTCTGTTTTAACGTTTTCGAAGACGCGAGACCTATGCTTTTGAGCGTTATCCCTACTACTATTGATTATGACGACGCAGTAGAAACAGAGCAAGAACGCGATGCAGAAGAAATAAAGAAGATTATCGTTCAGAAAGTTCCTCACATCGCCACAACAGGTGAATTAGTATTTGAGCCGGATGAGGCAGAAGAAATGCACCGTGGCGCAGTAAAGATGATGGATGCCAATCCTAATGTTAGCGTTCTTACTACTTATGCCGATGTAGACTCCATTGTTTCTAAAACTGCGAATGATTCGTCAACTAACATCCTTGAAGTTATGCTAGAGGCCGTTTACAGCGACAGTTCCGTAAGTGGCCAATTACTTGGCTATCAGACGGGCGCGCAGTTAGAAAAAGCGATCAACACAAATATCGCGACAGTTATGTTACTGGCGCGCAAGTTTGCGAGATTTGCTGAAAATGTGATAAACCGCATATATAGTAGTAGCAATCTTTCTTTTAGTTATGAGATACTTCCAATCTCATACCAAAACGATGATGATTATCTTACCAAGGCTCTTCAAATGGCGAATAGTGGCTATTCGTTCTTGCTGCCGGCAGCGGCGATGGATCTTTCTCCTCGCAACTTGCGCGACATCAAAGATCTTGAAAACACGCTTCTCGAACTAACCGATAAGTTGATTCCGCTCCAGACCTCTTATACCCAGTCGGGCGCTGAGAGCAATGGAGAAGTCGGCGCACCTAAAAAAGATGTCGACGATAAAGCCGAAAAAACTATTCAAAATGAAGAATCGCAAGGATGATAATCTAGGGAGGCTCCGAAATGAATACACCTAAAGAGTTCTCCGTTACGGTTTATGAAGAACCACAACCTTTTAGTCCAGTAATTTCTAAATCTCGTTGTCGTATTTTTTACAAATACAAGAATAGAAATGGGGGCTTTATCTCCGATGAGTTCGCGGAAAAACTTCTCCAAACACTTCCATACACACCTGTTAAGGGTATCTACGAAGATATTGGAGAAGATTTCCTCGATCATGGGAACGAAAGGAGCGAAGGCCGCATATACGGTATCGTTCCTGAGAACCCCAATTTCGCATGGGAACAGCACGTTGACGAAGACGGCGTGACGCGAACCTATGCGTGCGCAGATGTCTTACTCTTCACGGGATTATATAAGGAAGCAAATGAAATTACTGGAAAAGCTCAGTCCATGGAACTATATGAGCCTTCTATTCGTGGTAAGTGGGCGCAGATCGGCGGCCAACAATACTATGTCTACGAAGATGCTTGTTTCTTAGGGCTGCAAGCTCTTGGCGATGAGGTAGAGCCGTGCTTTGAAGGCGCGAGCTTCTTCTCTCTTCTGCCAGAAGCAAGGGGTTTGGTCGAAGAGATAAAACAGTATAATCTCTCTCAGAACCAAAAAGAAGGAGGAAATACAAAGATGCAAAAGGTGAATTTTAAATTATCTGATGCAGAAAAGTTTGATGCTCTTTGGACAGCCTGTAATCCTGACTTCAATGAAGAAGGAAATTGGACTGTTGTAAAGAACATCTGTTCCGTATATGACGACTATGCGGTTTGCATCAACTTTGAAACTGGCTCTTATGAAAGAGTTTATTATACAAAGACGGAAGATGACAAAGTAGAACTCGGTATGATCGAAGAGTGCTTTGTTGTCGACATTACGAAAGAAGAGAAAGCTACTCTCGATGCTATTCAGAAGCTGAATGGCGGTTCCTTCGCTAAGGCCGAAGAAGTTTACACAGTTCTTGAGGACGTAAAGGCTTCTTTCGCTGAGCTGAAGGATTCTGTTGAAGCCGACAAAGAAAAGTTTGCCGCAATTGAACAGAAAAATGAAGAGAACGAAGCTGCAATCTCTACTTTAAAGACAGAGAGAGATGCGCTCCAGACAGAAAAGACTGAACTTGAAACTTCTGTCGCATCTTTAAATAGCGAGATTAATGAACTGAAAGAGTTCAAATTGGCCGTAGAAAAGAAAGCGAAAGAAGAAGTTATTGCTTCCTATTCCGACAATCTTTCCGATGAGGTCGTTGACAAGTTTACTGCCGAAATGGATAATTTCACAGCAGAAGAACTTGAAAAGGAACTCGTATTCGCGCTTGCTAAATCCAATCCTGCTATCTTCTTTAAGCGCCCGGAAAGCGCTCCAATTCCCCTGAACAACTCTGTTCCACTTTCCGGCCTGGAAGCAATGTTGGAAAAATACAAAAATAAATAAATTGGAGGAATATACATATGGCTCTTCAGAGACTTGCTATTGACGGTTACGGTCAATTAGAACTCAACAATGTGGCCTTCCGCAGAGACGGCCGCATTGAAGCCCAGTGTGCACTGGATGCCACTGATTTCGCTGAAGTGCCGGCAGAAAACGGCATGGTACTTGCCGTAGATAAGGCTGCCCGCACTGTAAAATTCTGGGATGGAACATCTGACTATCCTCTTGCTATTGCTTATTCTAGTGAACATCTATATGATGAACGTAAGCAGGGCCTGAAGGATTTCGCCCTTACTCCGAATGATGTTTATCCGAGACTTGGTTATCTTGCTAAAGGTGAAACCTTTACTACTAATACTGTTTGCTACGATAGTGGCGAATTTGCAGACGACGACGCTCTTAAGGTTGCCGCCGAAGCTGCTGAAACTACTCCGCTCTATGCTGGCATTACTGCCGACAGCAAGGGTGCTTGGAAGGTTACTGCCACCAAGCCGACTGCTGGCGTAGTAGCTAAAGTAGTAAAATCTACAACTATGCCCGATGGACAGTACGCTGTAAAGCTGCACGTCCTGGTAGACTAATCAGAGGGAGGTTTGAATAATGGCTGATATTAAAGAACTTAAAGAATTAGCTCTGCACGCAGCTAGAGGCACTGCTCCGGCAAACTTTACCTCCGAAAACGTTAATGACGCTTTTGTTGGCGAACTGTCTGCTCTTTGCACGGGCTACCACAATTTTGAAAAGAATAAGCACGATGTTTATCAGATTATGGAAGAAACAATTGATGAAATCGTTCCGAATAAAGTAATTAGTGCTCTTTCTCCGTTCGCCGAAGTAAAGATTGTTCCGCAGGGACAGAAAGCTACTTTCCGCGTTCGCAAGGGTAAGAATCGTGCTAAGAAATTCCTGACCCAGGTTGGTCTCTCCGGCGTATATGAGACTTTCCGTCTTGATACTGCCACTTTTGACGTTTCTGCACACGCAGTTGGCGGCGCCGCCACCATTGACTTCGAAAGAATGCTTGATGGCGCAGAAGATCTTGCCGAAGTAATGGCTATTGTTACCGAAGGACTGGAAGATGCCGCTTACCTGGAAGTACAGAAGGCTTTGATTGCCGCCGCCAATGCTTCTAACCGTCCGGCTGCTAACAAGGTTACTGTTAGTGCTTGGGACGCTGATGCAATGGTTAAACTATGTAATGTCGTTAAGGCATATGGCACTGGTGCAACTATCTTTGCTACTCCGGAATTTATTAGCGCTATGGGTCCTGATCAGATTGTTCCGGTTGCTATTGCCGGCGCTCAGGGCATTTACTCTCCGGACGATATCGATGCTATCCATAAGACTGGTTACATCAATATTTTCCGTGGCAATACTGTCGTTGAAATCCCGCAGTCTTTCATCGACGAAAACAATGATAAAACTTGGTTTAATCCGCAGTACGCTTACGTTCTGCCGGCGGGCGGCGAAAAGATTGTTAAGTTCGTATTCGAAGGTACCACTCAGCTGAGAGACTGGGATAATAAGGACGGCTCCAAGGAAGTTCACGTATATAAGAAGCTGGGTTCCGCAGTTCTGACCAATCACAACTGGGGCATTTATCAGAACACTGGCATCACCGATACTTCCGATCATCCGTACGGTTATTGATTAAAATTTGACACTAGATAACTTTTAGTGTATAATAGTGTGGAAGGGAGGAGAATGCCTTTCTTCCACATTTTTTATCACTGGAGTAAAAAGGAGATGACTAGATATGTCGGATAAGAAACGTATTGAAGTTATTAATAAAGCTAACCATATTGTTGTTATGATCACCCGCAATCCCGTTTTTCGTATGGAATGGGAACGCAAGGGCGCCAAGAAACCTGTACCTTACGAAGTACTGGAGTCTGCTATCTATGACCCGGGCGTAGAATATCTGTTTAAGCAGGGTATCCTCTATATCGAAGATATGCAGACAAAAATTGATCTCGGCCTGGAGCCGGAGGGTGCAACAGAACCCAAAAACATCAAGATTCTTGAGGACGGAGAGAAAGAACGCTACATCATGCAGATGGATATCGACGAGTTTAAAGAAGCTGTTGCCGAACTCACTCGCGAACAGGTAGTAGAACTATTTGATTATGCAGTAGCTAATGAATTGAATGTAGCATTTAACAAAAATAAATTTTTCAAGTCTAAATATGGTTTAGATATGATTTCTGCTATTCATCTGAAACAGTTAGACGAAGAAGATACCGAGGAAAAATAAACAGGAGGCTGAATAATGGGTACATCTTTTGAGGTTGTATATGATGCTTTCCTTTCAAAAATATTAGAAGATGAGTGGGGGGACTGGACCATTGATGAAATGGAGCTAGACTTGCGCATGATTATGGAGGCCGCAATTCCGTGGTTTAAATTTCCTAGAACCCCCCTTACTAGAACAGATAGTGGATTTGACAATGAACTGTCTAATGAGATTGTTCAAATCATTGCCAATTACATGGTATATGAATGGGCGCAGCGCAGTATATTAACTTGGGAAAATATTAAAGCGAATTATACCGAGAGAGATTTCTCTCAGGCTAATTTACTGGATAAGTTAAATGCGACCGCAGATGTTGCGAAGAAGAAGGCTAAAAATCTTGAAGCAATGTACTATCGCTCTAGAGACGGTCGTCCTTATGCCTATCGGAATTTGGCGTCGCAGACTACTAACTTTACTTCTTTGTCGCCGACAGCCCTCTTTAAGGAGAGTGATCCTACTGTATCTGATTGGGCAAAGGCAGAAAAGAAGCCTAGTTATACCGCCGATGAGGTAGGCGCCGCATCTAAAAGTGATCTTTTGGCTTACGCTACTTCAGACTTTGTGACTGAGTCTATTAAAAAAGCACTCGCAGATCTTGATGCTAGCGAGGTGAACTACTGATGAGTAAAAAGTTATATGAAGAAGATCAGGTTTCTGCTATCGCGAATGCCATACGAGAAAAAAATGGCGCTGAAACTACTTATAAGGTTTCTGAAATGGCGCAAGCAATTTTAGAATTATCTAGCGAGCAAACAAAAAATAACGTTTTTACATATAATGAAGAGCAGATTTGTGAATTTAACGATAAATGCCAAACTCAGATAAGATATGCTAAGTCTAATTATGAAGAAAGTATATATCCGACGATCGAAGACTGGTTAAAAGACGAATCTTTGATTGTTCACAGCGGAGATGAAATCGATACTTCAAAAAATTTTTCTGCGATGACAGTTTGGAGCAATGATTATCAATATGCTGCGATGGCTTGTCTTTCTGTTAACTTAAATGGAGAGTTTTTAACTGATACTTTTACTATCATAACGACAGAAGAATTTATTTATTCTATCTCTGAGGACTTTAAATTAAATAAAAATGAAGGAATGGTCGTTGATATTATTTATACCCCAGACTATACTTCTTTAATTTTTCCAATGACCACTTACAGAACAGACTTATATGATAACTGCAATGACAGCTCGAGCATGGACGCTAGAGCAGTTTCAAGTTTTGGAAAACTTATTTATGATAATAAAACCAAAAAAGTAAAAAACCCCTCTACTAATCCAGTAACCCTATTTTTAGACGATTATGGGAGACTTCATGAATATTCATTAAAATACATTTCTATGCTGCAAAGATTAATGCCTGAGTTGGACTGGTCAAAGTGGGATATAACACAATCCGAATTGTTTTCTAAACTTTTGCCGTGTTTTGTTCCCGAAGAATTTATCAAAATTGTTGAAAATTTGAGTAATTCTATCGATGGGAGAGTTACTATTTCACATAATATATCAGAATATGTAGACAATAAGCCAATTCCTTTTTACATAAGAGAAGGATCTGGAGCATTCTACTCGACGGGGTCGTCTAATCTTTCAAATGACAGCATCGAAGTAGACACTTATAATTATTTAACTCAGCCTTCTTTTTTGATGTTTATGTTACCGATGAATGACGACAATGGCTGGTCGAAAGATTACCTTAAAAAATTACAGGAGGATGAAGAAAAAGTTGAACAAGTATTTCTTAAAATGTATGCTGTGTGCTCTAAATTAGCGAAAGTAGAAGCTGTAAGATATTTATGCGCAGAACCATACGACGTATCAGAGCAAGGACTAATGTATTCTTGTCAATTTCGTCTCGGGTGGGCAACGCCAAGTTATGCTACCAAAATGAAAGAGATAAGTTGGTGGACTTGGGAGGAATTTAATCACTACGATTATATCAACAAATATTATCTTCCAAAAGATGCTCACGAAACTGATTCTTGCATGAGGTACTACAGTGGCTCAAGAGAAGATGATCAATTTCATCTCTGTTTCGGATCCTCAGTGGGCACCACAGATAATTATAATACGAAGGAAGACAAGTATTTTATCGTTGTTCCGGTTACTTTCGTAGAAGTGAGCGGTAAGATTTACTATTCTGAAGGAGGTTTTATTCCACCCTTCTTTGAAGCTCCTTTTACTCTGCCGCCTAATTTGAGAATAGGAGGATAACGATATGCAATACCGAGAGGGAATGAAAGAGGGCTACCAAAATAAGCTCAAATCCAAACTCTTTGGTCTCCTCTGTGAATATGAAAAAGGACGAGATTGGGAACGATTTCTTGACTCTATTCTTATTGAGTTAATGGGATACGACTCCAACCAGAGAACGATAAACTACTACATTCTCTACTATAAACTCTCGTCCCTTCGATATCTTAGTTATCGCTATTTTAGAACTACAATCTTTGACGCTATGACACTTGTCGGCGGCTTAGAAGAGGAGGAGGAAAAAGAAATTGGCTCAATATGATACTTATTTTAGACGCCTAAATCGATATGGAACCAACTACCAAGAACGGCTTCAAAATAAAAGAGAAGAGAATTTCGAGCGTCAGCTAGACTCCTCTATATATCGTGTCCAGTTTACCTATGACGGCTTCGTCCAAGAAGGAGAGCTGACGAAAAAAGCGCAAGACGAAACAGAAAATACCGCATATCTTTTAACGCGACTCTCCCTTGATATGCCGGGCGGCACAATAATTTCCGTCCCTGATAAAAACGGAAAAAATGTAAACTGGATGGTTTACTGGCTCGAAAATATGCAAGCTAGTGGTTACAATCGTTATATACTCCTACGAATGACTCATCTGATCAAATGGTATCATGGAGGAGCTTGGCAAGAAATTCCTGCTTATATGTATGGACAGGAAGATAATATGCTTAAAAATGAAATTAAATCGCGAAGTCGCATGGACACGATTTATGCAGAAAATACAAAATTAAGTTTCTTCGTCTGTCCGCATCGATCAACAATGCACAAAGATGATTATTTTGAATTAGAAACAAATGGAACAAAGGAAGCCTACCGAATCACGGGTATGGATATACAATCAACCGCTGGCGTTGCTTATGTTACTGTTGATCCAATTCATCAGTATGATTTCTCCTCTCCAAAAATAAACAAAGAGGATGAAGAGAGCGATGTCTTTTGGTTGAAGGGAGGTGTTGATTAATGGCTGTTAGAAATTGTGCGGAAGTCGGCCGCAATTTACAGACTATTGTATCTCGCCTAATGGAGAATCAGAATTTATTGAAATATCTTTATTATACAGACAAAGACCCTTTATCAAATCTAGATTTGACTACAAAGCAGAAGGAATCGGAAATCTTTGACCGTTTAATCCGAATTACGCCACGAGTGGCACCAGAGGATTTTGACCTTGGTCAAAGCATGGTATCTATACGAGTGGTCAGCGGCAGACGCAATAGCGACAACAGAGAGTTCAAAAATGTATCTATTGCTATTGAGGTGTTTGTACCTTTAAAAAACTGGATTATTAAAGAGTCTAATCTGCGGCCGTTTTCTATTCTTGGAGAATTGCAAAAATCCTTAGATGGAAAAACTATTGATGGAGTAGGAAAGCTGACGGGCGGCGACTTTGATCTCAACTTTTTAACAGACGAAATGTCCTGCTATGAGCAAACGTTTTCCTTGATATCATATGACTGATAACGGTAGCGGGGCTCGCTTCTTTCTAGGCAAGCCCTATCGTTTTAATGATATTTGTTCTGTTTTTCCTCCTACTATAAATGATGTGTGTACTGATGAGTTTCCTCAGTACAAGGCAATGCTAACCCTATCCCAAGAAGATATTGAAGACATATTTCAGAAAGAGGTCGAAGATGACCCTTCTTTTGTAGTGCCGACGCCCTTCGATTTCTTTCTTGGAAATTGCTATCATAGCAAAGACTATCGGAAGATGGCCTATAAAACTTTTCGTTTCTTTTGTCACGAAAAGATCGAGATTCTTTTTGATATGAAAGCTATTGTTATGGGGGACTTAGAGAAGCAAGTCGAAATTGCACGTTCAACCGACGATTTGCGCGCGAATTTGCGCATGATTACAGAGAACGATTTTTTCGACTTCCAAAACCTAATTCGGCAAGCGTGCGGAGAAAAGCCTGCCGTGCCGCCGGACCCTGATGAAGATCCTAGAATAAAGAGAATAAAAGCGAAGGGACGTTACAGAGATAAAATCGCCGCCAAAAAGAATGGCACCAGTCTCGAAACTTTGCTGAGCTCGATTTGTTGTATGGGTCTAGGTTTAACTCCACTTAATATCGGAGAGATAAGCTATGCTGCGGCCGTTAAGCTCGTAGACCGCTACCAAGCAAAAGAAAAATATGAGCTTGATGTCTCTAGTCTACTTGCGGGCGCAGACTCAAAAACTGTAAAGCCTAAATATTGGATTAAAAATGACTCTGATTAAACCGCAGGAGGATTAATTATGAATATTTTAAGTAGATACGGTATAGAAATGCCGCGATAGGAAGAAATTCCTATTGATAATCTCGTGAATTGCTGGGAACTCCTAAAGCTAATCAAACTACAACATAAGAAGTAATTCTAAGTGTGATAGTTTAAAAATTGATTAGATGGTAAATAAGAGGTTTTAAAATGGACAATCAGCAGCTAAGCATCAATTCTGAAATTTATTATTGTAAACCTAAACTCGGATATGGATTTATTTATAGATACACTTCTCCTTCTGGTAAAGAGTATATAGGCCAGACATCCGGAACGCTGAAGAAAAGAGCTAAAAATCTCATCTCTGGAGATGGATATAAGAAATGTTCTCTTTTTTGGAAGGCAATACGGAAATATGGTTTTTTAAACTTGAAAGTGGAAATACTAGAAGAGGTTCCTCTTAGTGAGTTAAATAAGAAGGAAGAGTTTTATATTCAAAAATTTGATACACTCGCCCCAAAAGGCTATAACTTAACGGGAGGAGGGGAAGGGGGAAAAAAGAAAGACGTCTATGTCTATTCTGCGCAAACAGGATGTTTTCTTGAACATTATTCTAGTTTAACAGAGGCTTCTTTGTTCACAGAAGTTCCTGTTGAAACGATTAGCGTAATAATGAATCAGAATCATCGAAAGCAATCTCATAATCTAATATTTCTTGACAATTACTTGGAAAGTTATGATATTTCTAAATTAGCGAAAAAGAATTTTACTAGAGTTTATGTTTATGATAAGGAAGGGTTTTATCTTAATTACTATGATAAGATTACCGAAGCGGCGAAAAATTTAAAGATTAGTGACAGTTCAATTTGGAACGTTCTAACCGGAAGATCTCTCCATGCAGCTTCTTATCAGTTTAGTAGGGAAAAAGTAGATAAAATGCCACCTCTTCCTCGGAATAGCCGTTCTCCAATTTCTGTCTGTCAGATTGACCCAAAATCAGGAGAAGAGATTCAGAAGTTCCCTTCCCTCAGTGAAGCTGCGCGAGCGGTCGGAATAGTTAATGGAAATAATATCAAAAGAGTGGCCACATCTGGAAAAGGGACAAGTGGAGGGTATTTTTGGAGAATTGATGAAAGTTCAACGACTAAGAGCGGACAAAACCCCAGTCCGACTGTGCGAGACTCCCATTAAGGGATGAAGATATAGTCTAATCTTATGTGAAAATATAAGCAGCGCCTAAAAAGCGCGGGCAATTTGGGAAATTGCCGAATATAATGATTAAAGAAGTTGCAGATGTATCCTTCTATCAGATTAACGAAGACGGGTCTATGGGCGCTCCGGTGCTTTACTTGGACTCTCTTAAAGTATCCACCATTGAACAGACGGCTGAAAATACCTCTGCAAAAGGTGGTAAAGGTAATGTTGACCTCGTTATGTGGGACTATGGTCGTGAAATTACCGTAACTCTTGAAGATGCTCTGTTCTCTGCCAAGTCTATGGCATTGATGTTTGGCTCTCTGTTCGATCAGGAAGACAAACAGGGTACAAAATCCCTTGCTTCCGCTACTTCTATTTATAGAACTGTTCCGAAGGTTGACTTTGAATCTGTTCTGGGTACCGAAGGCAAGGCTGTTGTAAATGGTTCTACATTTACTGTAACTGATACTAAGTATTACGACGAAAACGGCGACACTGCTGAAAAGGCTTCCGCCGCTTATGCTGTAGTTGCTATGACTGTAGATGGTGTAGAAATTGCTATTTCTTCCGATACATTCCCGGGCACCTACACAATTATCGGAGATAAACCGCGTAATTGTCTCCTCGCTGCGTGAGTAGCGATAAATAAAATTGGTGAATTGCGGGAACCCTAAACCACAAGGCATGGGAATCCGCAGCTAAAGGAGAAAAATGGTAGACGTTTATCGTTGTCCAAAGAAAGGGTATGGATATATCTATAAGTACACGAGCCCTTCTGGAAAAAGTTATATTGGACAAACGACCACTTCCCTCGTTTTGAGGAGTGGTAAAAGAGGGAAAAAATATCTCGGATGTAAGGCATTTTATAATGCCATAAAGAAATATGGCTTTGAAAATTTTACGGTCGAAATTTTAGGCGAGTATAAAATTAACGCGTTAGATACAAAAGAAAAGTATTTCATTCATCGGTATAATACTTTGTTGCCATATGGCTACAATGTAAAGGATGGAGGACAAAATACTTCCCGATGCGCGCGACCAATTTACGCCTATAACTTAGATGGAACATTTTATAAGAAATATTTTAATCAAGCCGAGGCAAGAAAAGAATTTGGAATTGATGGGTCCGATATCAGTAAGTGCGCCGATGGAAAACTACATTTCGTTAGAGGAAAAATTTGGCGAAGAGAGTATTCGAGTAGCGTGGAACCTGTTTCTACGGGGAAGAATGGTGCAAAGCCTGTTCTTCAAATCGACCCAAAAACAAATCAAATTTTGAACGTTTACGATTCGGCCAGTTCTGCCGCCCGCGCTTTGGGTATTTCTAGACCTACTGGAATATCGAAGTGCTGTTTGGGTAAACAAAATATAAGTGCAGGATATAAGTGGCAATTTCTTCAAAGTTCAACGACTAAAGACCTCTAGAATCTCTGAGGGTAGTGCCAATCTCTTCCACGATATTGGAAGATGAAGAGATAGTCTAATCTTTATAGAAATATAAAGAAGTTTGAGAAACGGTAATAGAAATGACTTACGCAAGATCTGAAACAACTGGTAAAGATGAGTTAACTTGGAATAGCTCACTCGCAGCGTAAGCTGCCCGATTAAACATGATTAATTGCTGGAAACTCCTAAAGCTAATTAGACTACAACGGAGTTAATTGTAACAAACGTGAATGTTTTAAAAACTAATTAGATGTAATAATGGACAATCAGCAGCCGAGCAATTGAAAGATTGTGGGTCCAACGACTAGCGAAAGCGTAGGGACGAAGCGTCTCGAAAAATCATGCCCCCTTTTTAAGGGGTGAAGATATAGTCTAATCTCATATGAAAGTATGAGCAGTTATAAACGGCATAGAAGTAGCGCTCTATGTGAATATTAATGTTTTCCAGTTTGTTATTCCGAAGGCCAAGGTACTGTCCGAAGTTACCCTTACCATGGAAGCAGAAGGCGATCCTTCTACTTTCTCCATGAACCTGAAGGTGCTTCGTCCGGCCGACAAGCAGATGATGAAACTTATCAAATATACTGTACCGGAAACCGCTATCGGCGGCTAAATAATTTAGGTGGGTGGCGGCTTCGTCACCCACTTTTTATTAGAGGAGAATTTCTATGGATTTACAAGAACTAGGACTTCGAGAACTGTACGAAGTCACGATAAAGGCTACTTATCCTATGGAGATAAATGGTCGCTCTATAGAGGAAGGAGAAACGGTAGTAGCCTTTGATAAAATTCAAATGGCAACTCTTTCTGAGGATAAAAGTATCGTTGCAGCCACCGGAGGATACGACAATAGAGGTCGTGTTTTCTGGGAATCTACCCGTGACGTACAGATTCAATTCTCTCAAGGAGTCTTCTCTAAAGCACAGTTCGCGGTGCTAAATAATGCGAAATTACTCGAAATTCCCCAACCTATGTTGATTAACAATAGAGAGATTGTTGAGAGTGATACCGAAGGTTTAGTGAAGTTTAAATATGAGCCTTCGGGAAAGTTCTTTATCTACGACGCCGAGAGCGGCTCGCGCATAGATGAATATGAACAAATAGATGAGACGACAATAAAGGTCGAACAGCCTTATCGTGACTACCTACTTGATTATCACTTTAACTATGCCGGCGCTACTGCTCAATTACTTGTAGGAGAGCGGCTCACTCAAGGATTCTTCCAATTAGAAGGAAAAACGCGAACAAAAGACGATATAACAGGTCAAGTGAAGACGGGTATAATTAGGGTGCCTCGCTTGAAATTAGTATCGCGTTTATCTATGCGACTGGGGGAGAATGCCAATCCACAAGTTGGGAGCTTCAATGCTTTGGCTGTGCCGACTGGCAAGAAAGGAGAAACGAAAGTTATGGAGATTCTCTTTCTCGATAACGACATAGATAGTGATATGTAATTGATAGCATTAGTCTTCATTGGCTAATGCTATTTTTGTTTTTGAGAGGTGAAAAAAGGAGTAATGAAACAGTCAGCCACCATCAATCTATCGGTAAAAGCAGATTTGCAAGATGCTGAAAGTCGATTTAAACAGTTGAAGACGTTGGTTAATTCTATCCAGTTGCCGAACAATAGTAAGTCTACTATGACAACAGAATTAAATAATATCTTGCGGAAGGTCGAAGAATTAAAAGAGCTATCTGCTAATCCGTTAGATGAGAATGGATACAAGCAAGCGATAAAGCTACAACAGCAAATAGAAACCAGCATGACTAAGCTCGGCAGAAGCATAAATTCTGTCAGCAACGCATCGAAAGATAAACTTAAAAATTTAATTCCTAAATCGAATATAGATACAGTAAAAAAATTAGATACTGTATTGAACCAGATTACGCAAGATACAAAAGATCAAAGAACAGAAGCTAACAAAGTAGCTGCGGCTCTCGAAAAACAGAAGACCGCTTATGATGAGGTTTGTGAGAAGCAGAAAAAATTAAATAATTACACTAAAGAACAAGTTGAAGATGCTAACAATGCGTCCTTACAAAGTAGTTTAAGAAGTAAACAAAGTTCGGCAAAGCGGACAAAGGATAAAGCTGAAAAAACGAGAGATACTGCTGCTGAGCGCATGAAAGAGATAGAAAAAGCAGTTGGAGGTAATAAAAACCGTTACTCTCATCGAAAAGATTATCAGACTGAAAAGGATATCCGCGATGCTGCAGCAAAGGAATATAAAGAAGCTGAAAAAATATATAATGAGACTCATGCGAAGTTAGAAGAAGGCCGAACTATAATCAAACTTCAAGATGCAACAGTTGATTTTAGTACAGTAGAACAATCTTATCAGGCCGCAGTGGATAGGATGAACTCTATTTCACAAGATTTAGACTTCACACCCTATAAAGAAGCGTTGAAAGATCTCGACGTAGATATCAATGTAGATTCGATTAATTCTGTCGAAGATCTCCAAGACGCAATAAAAAAGTTAAGCGAAGAAGATTTAGATAAAACACTCCAAGCTCTTCCTGAATTGCAGGCAGCGTTTGCCAACTGTGAGACTCCAATATCAAATACGAGCGACGAATTGAGGGAAGCCAGTCAAGTATTGGACAACTTCAATCAGAAGAATGCCGAATTAGCCAATTTGAAGAATCGGATGTTAGATTTCTTTGGCATTTCTAACTCAATTCAACTGTTTAAAACCGCCGTGCGCGACGCTTACCAAGCAATTTCTGAACTAGATGCAGAAATGACCGAAATGGCTGTTGTTACAGATTATTCGGTTAGCGACTTGTGGGATCAGTTACCATACTACACTCAGCAAGCGAACGAACTAGGAGTGGCGACAAAAGAAGCCTATGCCGCGGCCACTCTGTACTATCAGCAAGGCTTAGACACTAACCAAGTAAACTCTTTAACGACATCGACCTTGAAGATGGCACGTATCGCCAGTCTCGATGCCGCGACTGCAACAGACCGTGAACAGAAAAGTTATGCGGCTTAACGAAGCAATTCGTTAATGAAAACCCATTAAATTGCTGGAAACTCCTTAGAGCTTTATGCACAATAGTAACATAAAAAGTTATGGATGGATGTCCTGTAAAAGACATAAAGATTGGACAATCAGCAGCCAAGTAATCGAAAGATTAAAGGTTCAACGACCAAAAGTAAAGAGAAGTCTCTTGAAAAAGTGGGCATCTTTAAAAGATGAAGATATGGTCTGAACTTTATAGAAATATAAAGGAGTGAGTAAAATATGAATCAATCAAAAAACTATCAAAAAGCTCTTCTAATATGCGAAGAAAATAAGGAATTTTTAATTTTAGATTATATAAGAGGAAAAAGCCCCAAAGTTAAATTAAAATGTCATAAATGTGGATATGAGTTTGAAAGATATTTATGTCATTTTATTCAATATCCTCATGTTTGTCCAAAATGCTGCCCAAAAGGAAAACGACAAACAATCTCCCTTGATCAAGCACAAAAGCGAATCGATGAAATTTATGGAGAGAATTATTTAAAAATTTTAGAATATAAGGGGAACAACACAAAAACTCAGATTCAATGTCTTCACTGCGGATTAATTTTTGAGAGTGTACCATCCTCCGTTTGGAGGGGGAGGATCAAGGGATGTCCTTCTTGTGAAAAGACTCGGAGTTTAGGGGAAGCCAGGTTGGAGAGATTCTTCAGGGAGCATCATATACAATATCAGACTCAAAAGAGATTCTTAGACTGCAAAGATGAATTAATGTTACCCTTCGATTTTTTCTTACCTCAATACAACACCTGCGTTGAGTTTCAAG
Source organism: Faecalibacillus sp. (assembly GCA_963588175.1). Lineage (GTDB taxonomy): Bacteria > Bacillota_I > Bacilli_A > RFN20 > CAG-826 > UBA4951. The sequence continues at coordinate 29,520 of CAVAGP010000004.1, forward strand.
GGGAACAACATTATAATTCTAAAAGTCTTCTATATTCAGAAAAATTACTTTATCACGATTCTTTAAAGAGAGAATACTGTAACTTGAACGGTATTTCTCTTATTGAAATTCCTTATTTTGATATTAATAAGATTGAAAATTATTTTACGTTCATTCGAGAATAATTAACGACTATTCTCTAACGCCCCTGATGACAAATGCTCTTCGTGGTTTCAACATGGAGTTGAACGAAACGAACGGGCAAAGAATTGCAGACGTTTACTCGGAATTGGCCGCCGTATCGGCCACAGACGTAGACGAATTGTCTACGGCAATGACAAAAGTTGCTTCGTTGGCAAGTAGTGCTAACATGACTTTCGAGAACACTTCGGCTTTCTTGTCGCAGATTTTGGAAGTAACCCGAGAGGCGCCTGAAACAGCAGGTACCAGTTTAAAGACAATCATCGCCAGAGCCACGGAAGTAAAAAAACTCTATTCTAAAGGTGAACTTACTGGCTCGGACGAAGAAGGCGAAGCAATTGACGTCAACGATGTTTCTGCCGCATTGCGGTCAGCAGGCATCGACTTAAACAAGTTTTTGGTTGGCGACGTCGGCTTAGATGAAATTTTTAATGAGTTGGCATCTAAGTGGGATACATTGGACGTCGTACAGCAGAGATATTAAATGCTAGTATCTATAACCTATCTAATTGCGGGAAAATCCTGAGAGCTTTTATTACTAAACGGCAGCAGCAATGGTGTCGTGGCGAGAGTAATGACCTCGGCATAGTAAAAAGATAAAAGATTGGATAATCCGCAGCTAAGACACGTAATCTTTATTATTGACAATACGTCAAAGGAGATAAATATGAAAAAACAAATACAGTTAAATGGAGAATCAACTTCTTTTTGGGTATATGATAATGGAATGCTACAGAGAGAGGATACTGGTCACTGGTATAAGCCTTTTGATAATGGAGGTTATCTCAGTTATTATTTAAAGTGGAAAGGAAAAACTTATCCTTTTAGAGTGCACAGATTACTGGCAATATACTTTATTCCGAATCCAGACAATAAACCTTTTGTACGTCATAAAGACCATGATCACTACAACAACAACCTCAATAATTTAGAGTGGGTAACAGTGAAAGAAAATAATCAAGATCGGTTGAAGCCTGCTCATCCTCCAGTCGCCCCTAAAAATTATGATTATGCAAATGAGCACTGGAAACAATATCTCGATACAGAGTTCTATGTTAGTGACCTCGGTAGAGTAAAGAATATCAGGACGAGAAATTATTTAAGAGGTAATGTACGGGAAAATGGGTATTTAAGAGTAGGACTAAGATATAATGGGAAAATTCATTCCTTTAATGTTCACAATCTCGTATGGCAAGTTTGGAGAGGACCGCAGAAGAATGTAATAGATCATATTAATGGAGATAAGCTAGATAATCGACTTTCCAATCTCCAAGATATAACTCAATCTGAGAATCTTCAAAAGGCAAGCCGAAAGGCTATGCCAATTGGTAATAGCGTAGAGAAGAACGGCCCAATAGTTAAAGTCTATACTTCTCAGGCGGCCGCTGCTCGCGCGTACAATATTAATTCGGGCAATATTAATCATGCTCTTCATGGAGGATATCGAGCAGCAGGTTATTATTGGCGCTTTTTGACAGAAGAAGATTACGTGTAAAGTTCAACGACTATCCTATAGCAGATAATGCTAGGAGTAGAAACAATGCGTTTCGAAATGGTAGGGCTGCTATTTAGTTAGCAGATGATATAGTCTACCTTTTAAAGAAATTTAAAAGAATTTTGTGATAGCAACTCAGATAGCTGGCAGTAGGCAGCAATCGAGATTTATTGCTCTTATGGGCGACTACGATCGACTTCTTGAATTGGAAGCCGACGCAATGAATGCTAATGGTGCGGCTGATGATCAGTACGCAAAAACGTTAGATTCTCTAGAAACTAAACTGAATAAATTAAAGAACGCATATAATGAATTTATTATGGGTCTTGCCAATAATAAAGCTATTAAACTTGTAATTACTGGCTTGACTGGAATTTTAAATCTTGTTAATAAAATTACTACCCTTTTTGGATTAGTAGATTCGAGTAACATTATTTCTTTCTTGCTGAAAGCAGGAGCACTGATCGCCTCTCTGGTCGGCGCTTCAAAAGGCTTGAATAAGCTATTCAGCATTAAAAAAGCTGAAACTTTTTCAAAAGCTATTTCTGCCGCGTTAAGTGGAAAAGACGTTCGATCAGAGATGAAAGAACGAATTAGCCTTGTTGAATCGCTAAATCAGGCAGCAGACAAGTTAAACCAAAAAACTGAAAAGTTAACTGAAATCAAGAAGAAAGGTTTAAAAGAATATAAGAAAGAACAGAAAGCTGCTCAGGCGGCTGCTCAGCAAGTGGCAGAAGACGGAACCGAAAAAACGACGGAACTGTCGGGCGCAAGGCAGGCAGCAGAGACTCGTCAAGCGAGTGCAGAAGCTCTAAAGAATACAGAAATTGAGGGCGCAAAAGAGGCTGCCGCAATTCGTATGCAAGGAGCAAAAGCAGAAGGCGAACAAGAAAAAAGCGATGCTGGCGAAGAAGCTGCGATCGAGAGCACGAGCGCCAAAGCAGAAGGTCTTCAAGAAAAAGAAGATGCGATAGATGAAAGTGCGATCGAACTGGCAGGCGCAAAAGCAGAAGGTCTGCAAGAAAAAGAAGATGCGGCCGAAGAAGCTGCAATCGAAAACGCAGGAACTGCGGTCGAAGGCCTTCAAGAAAAGGCCGGAGGATTGACCGGTGCTTTTAAAAATCTGGGAAAGAGTGCTAGTGGAATGGCAGAAGCCTTGGGAGTCTCCTTGGGTACTCTGGGTGCAATCGCAGGGGTAGTTGCCGGTATCGCAATTGCGGTCGGCGTTTGTGTCCATCTTTGGAATACCTTTAATGCAGACGCCAAGTTAGATCAAGCAACAGAAGCCACAGAACGAGCAAAGACTGCCGCAGACAATGCGGCCGATGCTTACGACAATCTTCTCAGTGCGAGAGATGAATATGATGATATTGTTAGTTCTCTTGATTCTCTAACCGAAGGGACAGAAGAGTGGGAGCAGAAGATACTCGAAGCCAACACACAAATTATTGAATTACTTAATAATTATAAGCAACTCTATCGATATATGAGCGTTGGTGATAATGGCCTTATCTCTGTCGACGAAGAAGGTTGGGAAACCGTCATTGAAGATCAAAAAGATTTGGTAGAAAAAACTCAGGCAGCTTATCTTATTGCCAGAGGACGGGAATCTGCGGCGACTAACGACACGCTGACCGCCGCACGGAAGACTAATTCCACAGATAACCAGCAAAAATGGGAAGATAGCATAAACGACATCTTCCACAATGAAGGTTGGGTGGGTGCTGTTGGTAGTCGGGAAATCTACAGATTCTCTCAAGCGGCTGAAGACGCAATTCGACAAGGAACGGATTTTGATATTGAAGACTGGGCAGAGAAAAATGTTTCTGAGTTCTCTTATATTTCTGATCGAGGTCAAAAAGAAGTTATCGCACAATTTGCACAGCTTCAAGGAGAACTCAAATCCAATTTCATTTCTGAAACTAATTCTATCCAATCGGCTATTCTTGCTTCTATAGATCAAGATGTTTCTAATAGTGGTTATGCAAATGCTATCTCCTCATCTCTTGTAAACTCTGCCGAATATGAGGAAATGTATCAAGACGCATATGACGAATATCATAACCACACAAGAGAGACCCTCCTTGGAATGTACAAGGAAAAGACTGGACTACAAACTGACCAAGAAGTTGCGGACCTACTGGGAATTGACGTAGATAAGCTCGGAGATGTAACTCGAAAGGAATGGAGGGACTACCTGGCACAGTTAGACTTAGCAAGTGATCTGACTGATAAAGTTAATGAAGTCTATGATAGCGTGACAGGGAGCGATTCTGAAAAAGTTATCGAGGCCATCAAGGATAAAACCAATCTCACAGATGAAGCTTTATTAGAGAGAATTCAAAGTGTAGATAGTAACATTACTAGTCTAGAGGATGTTTCTCTCGAATATTGGGAACAACTCTGGGGCGACTTGGGCTTTGATCAAACGGTTTTGGACGAAATGACTTCTGAGTCCGACTTATTCTTGAAGTCCATGGACCAAGAGAGTGCGCGATTAACGAAGAATGAAATAGAAGCTGTCGACAAATACACCGACGAGCAGATTGAAGCTCTCTCTGAAGCCTATGATATTTCAATAGAAGAAGTAAAATCTCGTCTAGAGAAACAGCAAAATCTTTCTACCAATTCTTTTAAAAAAGCAAATGAAACGGCATCCAATACGACCAGCTATATTGCCGCCAATTTCGAAGCGGACACTGGCAATATGTCTGCCGAAGCAGCAAAACAATTAGCTGATGATTGCGACACCATTATGGACCAAATGGGTGAAGATGCGGCCGACGCTTTCTATAAAGAAGTTATCGAAACAAGCAACCAAATAGCTGAACAATTTGGAGCAAATTCTGAGCAGTACGAACAATTTTTGTCTACTCTGACTACGTTAGATGTCTCTAATAGTCAAGAACAACTAAAGACACTCCAGACGGGATTCCAAAATGTATTCAATCAGGTTGCAGAGGGATTCTCCTTTGAGGATATACAAGACACCGATGAATACACTGCTCTTCTGTCGGTATTGAAGAATTTCCCTGCCACTTATAGTGATGCATCGAATGCGGCAGAAGAATTCAAAAATATCTTGTCGAGCGGAGACTTCGGCGTTGCTGAACAGCTCAACTATATTACTCAATTCCAAGACCAGTTATCTAATGATGTAATTGGCAACTCTCTCGACGATGCCGTAGTCGCGGCGCGTGCACTTAACAGCGAACTTCCATTTGATTTTCTCGGTGACGTTAGACTAGAAGAAATTACCGACCAATTAGTATCTGACGTTGACACCATTGTCTCTAGAGCCGAAATGCTCCAAGAAGCTTTTGATGGCATCAATGATGATCTCACTATCGATGCTTCGGATGTAGAAAGGTTGACTGAACTCTTTCCTGAATTAGTGGCGCAGGCTCAAGTATTAGAGGACGGCACACTACAATTGAACGAATCTATGATAGATTCGACTTTGGAAGCCTACGGAATTGAGCTCGATGCCGATGCTGAAACAAAAGATGCGCAAATAGAAAACCAAATTACCCTTCTCGAAGCGGAACAAGATGCTTTACAGAATGGATTAGACGCATTTATTGAGTCCTGTAGCACCGAAGTTGACATTGATGGAGCAGTAAAAGAAGCAGAAGCTCAATTGGCCGAAGCAGAAGAGGGTACTGAGCAAGACTTAGATAATCAGACTACTTCCAACGCAGGAGACAACTATCAAAACCTCGTAGCAGATAGCTATGCGGCCTATGCCGCAATGGCAGCTAATGCTGCTGACTCCTCGAAGAGCACTATTAGCTCTTTGCTAGCTGTTATAAAGACTGCATTCTCTATGTGGAGAAGCATTCGAACAGGAGAAGGTGGCGAAACTTATGATGCGTCAGCCACATTCTCTGGGCAGACCATCTCCTCTAAAGCTAAAGAAGCAGTCAATAAAGTAAATGCCGCGCGCGCCGCCAGCTCTAATCCTAAAATATCAGAGCTTAGCGCCGAACAGCAGGCGAAAATCAACAACATTGCGGGACGTTACTATGAGCAGATGGCTTCTAAAACAAAACAAATTGCAGAATTGAAGTCCGCGCAGAGCAAGCTCCGAAGTAGCGTAGACGAGTCAAGAGGAACTAAAGATGATAGTGATTCTAGTTCTTCTGGTTCTGATGAGACAGATGACGTTGAATCCTTTGAGAATGAGCTTGATAAGCTCTATAATCTAGTTGCCGACCTCGAAGAGCTTGAAAGACAGCGGAATGAGCTTGAACAAGAATATGAGCGTATTATTGACCGTGAAAATACCACGGGTGCGGCAGTCCTTAAAGTTCGTGAAAAAGAGCTTCTTAACTTAAAGAAGCAAGAGGCGTATCAAAAAGCTATACTGGCCGGTCGCGAGAAAGAGATGGAAACCTATCTCAAACAGAATAGTGACCTTGCGCAGTATGCCACCTATAACTGGGATGATATGTCTGTCGAGATTGATTATGACAAAATTAATGCCTTAGTCGAGAGCGGCGATAATGAAACATACGAAAGACTTGAGGACTATATTAGTGAGCTTGAAACTATCGAAGGTAATATTGAAGATGCACAAGACAGCATCGATGATATCGGAGATGAAATTGACGATCTCTTTGACGAGCAGAAAGAAGCCTATATCGATCTCGAAGACAAAATTTATGATGCTATCGTACAGATGCGACAAGACGAAATTGACGCGATGTCTGACCTCAGCAATTCTATTGATGACGCGAACGATAAACTTATTAATTCTATTCAGTCTAGCGTAGACCAACTTCGGCAAGATCGAGAGAACGAAGAAACCGAACAGGATATTGCCGATATGGAGCAACGTTTGGCCTATCTGCAAATGGACACTTCTGGCGGCAATCAGCAAGAGATTCTTTCTCTCCAAGAAGAAATCGACGACAAGCGGCAAGATTATACCGATAGTCTTATCGACCAAAAGATAAATGAGCTTGAAGAGCAAAATGATAAAGCATCGGAAGAACGGCAAGCTCAAATTGACCTTATGCAAGCTCAACTCGACTACGATGAAAAGAATGGTGTTTTTTGGACAAAAGCTCATAAAATCATGGAAGAAGCATATGATGAAGAAGGAAAACTCCTCGAGACTTCTGAGCTCGTAGAGCTCCTTCAATCAACAGACGGTTATAAAGGATTGTCTGAAACCAGTAAAATGGAATGGATGAACGAACTGGAAGATTCCGCAGCCAAAGCATGGGCTTGGATGGAGAGCGGCACAGTTATTTCGGCAGTAGAGAAGCAAACTGCTAGTTTGACGAGCTCTTTGACTAGCTTGGGAGAGACACTTGGCGCGAAGATAGCTAGTGTAGGATACTACATTAGCAGTTCTAACTCATCCAGTAGTTCTGGTTCTAGCTCATCTAGTGGCTCTAGCTCTGGCTCGACCGCAACCTACGGAAGTACAAAAGTTAGCTCTAACTCTTCTGGTAGCAGTAACTCCTCTGGTGGCAACAATTCTTCCAAGACAACCTCGAGCACGAGTAACTATCGATATCCAACGGGATGGAGAAAACTACCGACAAAAAATCTATCAGGAACAGGATTAACATACGACACTGGCAGCACAAAAATAAAAGATAAAACCTTGGCCGCGTCAGGTATTATGACCAACTCTTTTGGGAGTTCTTCTGCTAACCTTACTTATTATCGTATTTCTTCTCTAACAAAAACAGCCTCAAAAGGAGGAACTCGGAAAGTCAGTGCTACAGAAAAGGTTAAAAAATCTTACGCAACTAAAGATGGAGTAGTATACTTAAAACTTAGTGGGGGAAATTCAGACACCTGGGTCCGACAGGATAGCTTCTATAAGAAATATAAAACCGGCGGTGTAGCCGATTTCACAGGGCTGGCCTGGTTAGACGGCACGAAGTCTAAACCTGAGATTGTTCTCAATCAGTCTGATTCTCAAAACTTCCTTGCATTAAAGGATGTCCTCGCTGATGCGGTAAGGGGCGGCTTCGGTTCCTCTTCTAGTGCATCCGCAGAAACTTCCCAATATGCGATCGATGTAGATATTAATGTGGATCAAATTGCAAATGATTATGATGTAGACCAAATGATAACAAAAGTCAAAAAAGAGATTGCAAAAGATATGAAATATCGCAATGTAACTCAAGTTAGTCGTTTACGGTAAATATTGAGACTTTGCTCGTTAATCTTACTTTATTGTAGGATTAACGGGCAATTTCTGTGTTCGGAGTAAAAGGAGGAATGAAGATGTCTGAAGCTACAGATAATTATAACTATAATATAACTTCTTTTTCCACTGACAATGTCAATACTTTTGTCAGCAATGAAAATTCCAACTGGAAAAAGATAGACACAGATTTGAATAATTTAGCAGTATCTGTTGATTCTAAAGTGGATTTAGCATCAGATACTATTTATACCGCAAAAGGCAAATTAACTCATACCGAGATGTTTCCTCCGGTAACAGTTGACGGCAATACCAATTCCGCCAACCGATGGCCGCAAGTAAACTACATTATTAAAGAAGAGAAAGTAGATGGCGCAGACGCTATTTCTGGTTTTCAGTATACGCTGTTTGCGAATGGCAAAATAGACGTTTGCATTAGAATGTATATACAACCACTGATTAAGAATGAGCGTGCAGATGGTGGCTGCTATAGCGGAGTATATACGGTTAATCTCCCTTTTGGAATAGAAAAAAATCAGCTGTACCACTCAAGTTTAACAGCTTATACTTACGAAGACTGGCGCGACCTTGAAGCAAAAATTATTTCTGCGCCCGTCACTTCAAGTAATTCCAAAATAGAGAAGGTTACTTTTGGATTCAAGTCAGATAAATTCTATGACGGCGGCAAGAAGATCGTCCTTCATATGCATCTTATTGGTAAAGTGTCTGAAGCAACTAAACAAACTATTATGCAAAGCAAAGTATCTATTTCTAATATTAAAGTAACCACATCCTAAGGAGGCGCATTATGTATATTGGAAATTCTTGGGATTACGTCGGCTTTACCTTTGGAGATTTCAAATCGAAGGATAACAACATCTATAGAGTGAGCAATGGCTCGCGATATAGTGAGACGGCTTATCCAACAATTGAAAATAAAATGGTTTCTAAGCCTGGCTCCGATGGAGAGTATTACTTTGGTAGTTATTATAGGGAGAGAATTTTTTCAATTGATATTGCCTATGATAACGTAACTGAGCTTCAGAAAAGAACTATCATACAAGCCTTTTCCGACCGCAAATTAAAGGAATTTAGTTGGGAAGAACTCCCATTTAAAGCCTATTATGCTAAAGTTAATTCGGCGCCGACCTTCACTTGGATATGTTTCGATCAAGGAACAACTCACCGCTTATACAAGGGGGAGGGGTCAATAGAACTGATTTGCTATACTCCCTTTGCGCATGAAACTGCAAAATATTTGAACGATTTCCCAGAAGAACAATATCCCAATGTTGGTGAATGGGGAGAGGCGGCAGGCCTGCTAAGTAAGAGGGGAACTTACGATGTTTGGACTGGCAACGAAGGAAATATCATGGCAAATCTTCATAACCCTGGAGACGAAGAAGCGGATTTTATTCTCCGAATAAAACCGACAACGGATGAAGTTACAGTTCGTTTAATGAATTACGAGACCTCTCAAGCTATTGACGATAAGATATTCCGATTGTCGAATTTAGAATTGGCTTCAGGAGATAGCGGCTTACAGATTGATACATCTAAAGCCCTTATCCAAGGTTTAGATGAGAAAGGTAATTTAACTTCTAATTTGTATGAGAAATATAAGACAGGCTCGCTCTTTCAAATTCCATTAGGCGATTACAAAATTGGAGTAGTTGGCGCAAGCCCATTCACTACCGCTTTTGATACTTCTATGATATATCATTATAAATATTATTAAGGGGGATTGGTATGAGCAAAATTGAAAAAGTTCCATATGAAATAAGCATATGGAATGATGTCCCCTATTACCAGAAAATTGGTTCAGACGGGGTTGCCGTAGACTTCAAAGAAACAAAGCTTGAAGATGTTTCTACTAAGACCTCCGTTAGCGATTCTACTATCCCAATAACTGACTCTACGACAGGTAAGGTCATCTCCAAAGACTTGGGCTACACAACCTTCGGTGAAATTCCTTTAAGTTTGATGGGGACGCCATCGGCGGAAAAAACAATCAAATTCTTTAAGGAAGAAAAAGTTGCTATTATTGGTTCTGACCAAATGACTTCTCCCATAAGAGCATTCGACCCTTGTCTAAAGAGAAACACGAATGGCTCTGTTACTCTGACTTTTGATATGTTCTATCAGTATTATGATGAAGAGTCGGGAAAATATCTTGATAACCCCTATACTGGAGTTGGCGCGACCGCAAACGATGTATTCTTAACTAATGAGCGAAAAGTAAAGTTACACTACAAAGATGAGTGGTATGATCTCTTGGTTAAAGAAATTGCAGAAGATTCCGAAAATCATATTGTTACTTATACTTGTGAGAGCTTGCCAATCAATGAACTATCGCGCGCGGGCTATAGTATTGAATTAAGTACTGACCTAAACAACAGTATTGGTACTGTCACTGAACTTGCAGAAACTATTCTTGATGGCAGCGACTGGAAAGTAGACTATGATAATACTGATATTCTAGAACAAAGAGTAGAAGAACCTCTCTATACAATCATTACTAATGTTGCTTTTACCGCTGCGCGCATAGACAAAGAGAAATTAGAAGACGGCACTTATACTAGCGTTTCAAAGACGATTCCAAAAGGGGCCACTATCTATGGTTTCTATTCTTCTGTGTCGTCTATTATTGCAGGAAGTTCATCTGAACTCCAGTTTATCTATAGCGAGAGAGAAACTCCCTACACTATCGATCGAGTAATTCAAGATGGGCAGAAATACTCGCAATATAACACTTATCAGTATACAATTGGCAATATTGGTTATGACGGTGGCACTCTCTTGATCACTGACTCGGCGGATGCTGTTGCCGACGCCGACGCAGAGAACGCCGATACTCTCAATGCGAATGACTTATATATTTCAAACGAATATCGAGGAGAGCGCGTTGTTCGGAATTCTACAACAATGTACGACCCTGTTCTTGGAAAAGTTGTCACTGTTTATCGAGACAATAACACAGGCGAAATATATTATGGCTATACGGTTTCTCAATATGCAACGTCCGAGACTATTAAAAGCTTTATTACTAATGGCTCTGATTTTCCAAACGAAGAAGGATGGGAACCTTGCTCTTCAGACGCAACTGTTGAAGTTGTAAATTATAGCCCAAGCGGCAGCTATGCGTTTGATGATTTTCACTCCCTTTTGAGAATGAAGACCTTCTCCAAAAACGCTCTGATCTTGAATACTGGTATTGACGATAATGCCTCTGATATTAATGGTTTTGCAAAAGGAGAAGAATTTGTTTTTCGCATCTCTCATGGACAGGCAAAAGTAAACAAGACAACTTATCGGCCAGATAAAGACGCAGACTTCTTAAGAGGCACCGACTGTAAGTTCTTTGTGCGCGACTATAAAGTTGTCGATGACAAATATATTTTTGGCCAAACTTTCTTCTCTATGCCGTCCTCTGGGTTTGTAGAAGACCCAGGTAGCATATACACTGAAATCGCTTATACGTTAATGGAAAGTTCGCGAACTTATTACGTTAAAACGGATAGCGGCGATTATGCAGTTTTTTCAGGTGCAATTTCTCCAAAAGAAACTTATTATCAGAGAACTAGACTGATTCCTTATAAATCCGTTCGATCTGAGTGTAAAATGTCAATTACTTATTCGGAGATGTTGAGTGGCTTAAGAAACACTGCTAAATGGAGTTCGTGCTCCGCAAAAGATACATATCTCGGCTATGGTACTTCGGGATGGCATATCGGCTTATTTATAAAATTTGAACATGATCCTCAGCCGGGCGATTTGATTTATGAATTTCTCGAAGATATTCAATTCTTCCGTTATGTGCCGGACGGCAATGACGCCATGCTTTTGCCAGGGATTGCACCAACGGTAACGGATTCTAAATCCTATTGCTATTATCAATTAACAGGAGACGAAGAGGATGCCGATGATGTTGTTGTTGAAACTCTTGCTTCTCCAAAGACAAATTTAACACCCTGCACGAGAACTACTCTTCGAGGAGAGTATGAGAAGACAAAAACGTTAGAGGGCGAAAAATCCAATCGTTACAATCTCATTCAGTCTCTTTGTGAGACATTTGAATGCTGGGCTGAATTTAAGATTGGGCGGAATGAAGAAACTGGTGAAATATTGCTAGTTTCTGACTACGATAAAGATGGCAATTTTGTTGGTTATAGACAAGACAAAAAAATCGCCTTTAAAGAATACATTGGAAAAGACAATGATGCCGGCTTTAAATATGGAATAAACTTAGTTAGTATAAAAAGAGAGACCGACTCTTCCGAAATCGTAACTAAGATGATAGTCGCACAGAACTCTAATGAATATGCCGATGGAGGGATGTGCACTATTCAGGCCGCAGACAGTAATCCAAGTGGCGAGTCTTATATTCTTAACTTTGACTATTATATTAATCAAGGGATGCTTCAATATAGTGAAGTTATGAATGATTTATATGGCAGTCTAGGAAGTGCAACTTTCGAATTAAATTATGGAGACACTGATGTAAATGATACTGTTGGTTGGTTGGCGTTCTATACTAGGCTAAAATCCTACAATCAAAGCTATCAAGATGCCTCTAGTCAACAAACTCAAATATTAACTGCAAAAACACAAATCGAATCACAGTATACTATTTATGATTCTGGCAAGCAAGCGGCACTAGAAGGCATTTCAGATGCAATTGAGACTATGAGAATCGATACTTCGCTTGATGGTTCTCATCCTCTCTCGGACGTTTTGCAGGCTACAATAGACCGAAGCGATGATGATACAGTAGCTTTTGATGCTTACAATAAATATATCGCTTATAATCAGCAGTTAAATCAGTATAGTTTAAGATTGACGGCACTCGATAAAGAACTTACAACCATCAACGAAAAACTAACTGAATTAAAAGCAAAGAGAACTGCCATTCTTTTCGATAAAGCAGAGCTTGAATCTCGATTCTATAAAAAGTATAGTCGTTTTATTCAGGAGGGAACTTGGAGTTCTGAAGATTATATTGACCCCGAACTCTACTACTTGGATGCGGCCAACGTTATGGCAACTTCTGCTTTTCCAAAAGTAACTTATCAGTTAAGCGTTTTAGAAATTAGTCAACTAGATGGCTATGATATTTATTCTTATGATATTGGCGATAAGAGTTTTATCGAAGATACAGATTTCTTTGGTTATTATACTGCGGACGACGGCTTGCGCACTCCTTATCATGAAGAGGTCATAGTAAGTGAGACTACTGATTACTTAGACGAACCCGATAAGAATACTATTACCATTCAAAACTACAAGACTCAGTTCCAAGACCTATTTCAGAGAATTGCTGCGGCCACTCAGTCAATAACAGAATCAAAAGGCACGTATGATAGAGTGTCTAACCTGGTTAATGAAGATGGTACTCTAAAAATTGAAGTGCTACAAGAAACTGTCAACAATAATGCTTTAAATCTTTCTTTCGCAACAAATGAATCGGTGAAAGTTGGCGAGGACGGTATTACAACTGTAGACCTGAATAACCCAAACAAAATTCTTCGCATAAGTAGTGGCATTATTGCAATGTCTAGAGATGGTGGTTCCTCATGGACTACTGGTATGACAGCAGATGGAATTAATGCTTCTCTTATTACTGCCGGCCACCTTGATGCATCTGCTGTTACAATCGGAAGCGGGAAATATCCCACTTTCAAATGGGATCAGTATGGATTAAATGCCTATAAATTTAATGAGCGCGGCAATAGCATGTCGGTTGATTATGGGCAATTCGTTCGATATGATCAGTATGGTATTTATGGAATATCAAATAGCTCTTTAAGTGACACGTGGCACGCAACGAGCCTACAGGATGTCAAAGATGCTGCGAATTTTGGTTTAGTTTGGGGTCAATTCTTTATGCGGTCGGACGACAACAAAGGATACACCTCTATTTCTTCGACCGACGAAATTCAGGTTTTTGCAGTCGGTAACTATCAACCAATTACTCTTGAAAGAGATTCACTCGGCAACGTAATTAAAGAAGCTACAGATATCTACTATTATGAAGAAGACGGCAAGTATTATGTTTCAGATGATTGTCCCGAATATCGATATCACTTGGCGGCTGCTCGCGCAGATGAAACCGGAATTGTAGAAAATTTCCAAAACGGAATTACATATTATGTCTATAATGACGAAGGCTATGAAATTACATCTGATGAGGTCCCTCTTTACGGTAAGACTTACTATACCAAACAAGTCACCAAAAATGAAGAGGGAGAAGAACTCGAATACACCTATGTGGTATTCACAGATAGCGCTTTTGAAGAGGGCGTAACCTACTATGAACGAGTATGGTATATTCCCACTACAGATACCGAACCTCAAGTCGGTACAGTCTATTATACTTATGACAAAGTTCAATATTATACTGGAGAGTATCAAGAGCGCATCAAGATTGGCCTCTTAGATAACGAAGATCTTTACGGTATTCGGCTGCGGAACGGAAGTGGAGAAGATACCCTTGTTTCGGGTTCTGACGGCAACATCTGGTTAAAGAATGTTCTGACAGTTGGAGATGGCGCAACTTCTACTGTAAAAATTGGCTACAATACTAGCGATGCCGATGAAGACGTTCATCTCAACGACAATTTTGATGAAGGTCGCGCGCACGAAGTAATTCATGCAGGGCAAGACGGGACCAAAAATGAATTTGTCGTTTATGAGGATGGATATATGTCTGCCGCCGGCGCAAAAGTCCAAGGCGGAATCTATGCAGATTATGGCAGGATCGGCAATGTCACCATCGAAGACGTATCTCAAGTTTGCCAAGACATGACTCGTATTGATATCGAATCTATTACAAGCAACTATCAATTCAAAACTACAGAAGAAGGAAGTGGTCCTGAATCCATTACCTTTAGGGTGGTTCCGCAAGGTTTTGACATTGATGATGCGACTTCTATTGTATGGTATGAGAGTACAGATTTTGAAGTTTGGGAACAGCTCGCGGCCGGAGCAATGGAATATGAATTAACATATGACCATTTCTCTGCGAAAATGAGCGGAGTGACTTCTGAAAATTACTACTTAAAAGTGAAGTATACAAGAGTTGTGAATGAAAAGAGCACAGATATGATTGATACCTGTGTCGTTAATGAAATTCGAGACGGTACTTCTCCATATCTAGTGCAAATTACCAGTTCCACTGGCAACCTCTATATCAATGGAGATATTTCGGCTTATTTGACTGCTCATGTATATAAAGGAAATGAAGAAATAACTACGACACTTTCTGCTGATAAATTTGTTTGGTCTAAATATAATAAAGACGGCAACAAAGATGAAGATTTCGTAGGCGTTGGAAATCCTCTCGTTATCAACGGAGATGACGTATTTAAGAAAGCAATGTTTAATTGCGAGATTACGATATAGGAGAGAAAAGGAGGAAATAAATGGCTGTAAAAGCGTATGGATCGATAACTGTTATTGACGTTAGCGATTTAGGAACTTTAAGTGTTACTCCAGAAAGTAACCAACCTACCACTTTTGTTTATGACGAGGATTCTCGTTCCTACTCTCCGGCCTTATCGTCCAGTAATGCTCTGACACTTTCACCAGTAATTTACTATGCTGGTAAAAGTGTCAGCAACACTGACTCTAAAGTAAAGATAACTTGGAAGAGAAAAGAGGGAAGTTCCGCCGCAACCACTATTACTTCTGGCGTAACTAATGGAGTACTGACATTGACGACTTCTCCCGTTTCTCCGTCTATTCCTGTTGTCACTTATATTGTTCATGTTGATTATACGGATGCAGATACCGGAGCGGCACTTAGCGCAGAAGGACAGATCACTTATAGTTTAGTCACTAGTCCTTCTAGTTTAAAATCGGCAAATATTACTGGTGAATCAGTATTTAAATATGATTCAAGTCAGAAAATTGTTTCTGGCAATGAATCAATCACTTTAACTGGCAAAGTTGAAGGGTACAATGTTTCTATTAGTAAATGGCAGTATAAGACTGCGTCCGGCGGATGGACGACTATTACTTCGGCCGGCTCTAGTAGCACTTGTACAATCAATCACACAGATGCATATTTTAATAACAATGTTGCTACTATTCGTTTAGTAACTACAGACTCTAATACATATGATGACCATACTATCATTAAAATTTATGACGGCGCGCCTGGTGATCAGGTAGTAAGTGGTGTTTTGTCAAATGACGATCAAATGATTGCTTGTGACTCCTCAGGAAATGCAACTTCTGCTAGTTTGGCGACTGCTGTAACTACCATCTCTATTTACGAAGGTAATACAGATGTTACTTCTGAATGGACTATCAAACCGTCTGCTACTGGTTGTACCTATAGTGTAAGCGGTTATACTTATTCTGTCACTGCAATCAGCGCTGATGTGGCTGACATTACTTTCACTTGCAGTAAGACAGGCTATAGCGATATTGTTAAAAAGTTTAGTCTGACTAAAGTTAAAACGGGTAAAGACGGCGTAAATCCAATTGTATATAGTTTAGAGGTTGACAGTTTAGTCATTAACAAATCTATTGCAGGTTCGTTCTCTCCGACTTCTATTACAATGAAAGCATATAAGACGCAGGGAACGACAAAAACGGCTTATTCAGGGTATTTCACTGTTACTTTGGATAACGCGACTACTGCGGCTTATACGAGTACCTCGGCAGAAGCAAGTCATACCTATACGATTCCTTCTACTATCTCTAAGTTCCTAACAGTTCGACTCTATTCAGCAAGTGGCGTGTCTAATTCTAATCTCTTAGATTCTCAGACTGTTGTTATCGCCGCTGACGGGGCCACTGGTGCAAAAGGTGCAACTGGCGATGCTGGTAAAGATTCCTATAGTTTTGTACTCGGCAATTATTCCGATGTTATTCCTTGTACAACTGGTAGAGTAGCTACTGCCGCATATACGATTACCATTCCGTTTTCGGCCTATAAGGGAACCTCTCAGATAGCCTGTACCGCAGCCTATTCTACTTTGCCGAGCGGCGTAACATTAAAATCGAACACCGCAGGAACTGCTTCCTCGAATGGTTCTTTGATATTTTCGGTTGCAAGCGGCGCAAACTTTGGTGGAACCTCTACTACTTATGATACTGGTACGATTACTATTACTTTAACTGCAGATGGCAAGAGTAACATTCAACATTATACTTGGACGAAAAATGTGCAGGCTGCATCAGGCACCTCGGCCGTTCTTTTACGCATTACTACACCGAGTGGCAACATCATCAAGAACAACGAAAATGATGTTACTTTGACAGCCGTTGTTACTTCTGGTACAACCGTTGTTACTCCGTCTGCGATTCAGTGGTACAAATATAATCCATCTTCTACCGCGGGATACGATACTATTGCGAATGCGACAAGCGCTACTTACACAGTAAAGAGCGATAGCGTAGATAGTATGGCATCTTATAAGTGTCAAATCACGTATGGCGGAAAAACTTATGTTGATTATGTTTCCGTATATGACTACACCGATCCGATTCAAGTCTATATTCATTCTACTTTAGGAGATAAAATTACAAACTCAATTGGGAAGGGCGTTATTTACGCTTCTGTTTTTAGAGATGGCGAAGAAATTACAACGCCTGTTGAAGAATCCATCACTTGCGCGACCTCGGATCCTTCCTCTGCATCGAGCGGTGATCTCTATTTTAAAATGAATTCCTCGACCGGATTGGCTCAGCTAAGAAAGTATAGTGGGTCTGCATGGGCTGATGTGACAGACAGTGGTCTTACCTATACCTGGACTCTGAGAGATAAAGACAACAATGTAAAGAATACATTGACTGGTCGTGCAATTTATGTCGATGCCAATGTTGTCACTAAGAAGATGATTTTTGACGTTGAAGTAATTGCGACTGGTTCATAAGGAGGCGATAGTGTGGCAAAAGCCTATAGTTCTTATACTATTGTTGACTTATTAGATGATGCAACATATATTTATTATGCAAGCGCGGCGACCATAGATGAATCGACGGGACTTGCAACTGGTTTAGAAGGAGTTAGGGGGTATCCTAACTCCGATACCAAATACATCGGATTTTATTATGGAAATGCTTTGGAGAATGGGCGGCCTGATACGCCGCCCGCGGCCACTACTTGGACCAAGTACGTGGCTGATGCATTGACTGTAACTGGTTCTGAAATTCGCTACGCACTAAGCACGAGTGGCACAACGAAGCCTTATTCAGACACCGATACCACTAATTGGAAAACTACAATTACGGCAGAATACGGAAAATATTTGTGGACTCAAACAAAGACCACTTATTCGGCCGGCCCCGCTACTTATTCCTATTCAGTAGGTTATTTAGGTACAAACGGAACTAACGCCACTCAATATTACGCCTTCGTCCGTTATTCAGCCAATGCAAACGGTTCAAACATGACCACTGCGCCGAGTAGCACAACTAAGTACGTCGGCTTTTATAGTGGCACCAGTAGCAGCCCGGCTTATACTGCCTATACATGGTCGGAGTACGTGGGCACAGATGGTATTCAATACTACTCTTTTGTTCGTTACGCAACCGACAGTTCCGGCACTGGAATGACGACTACTCCGAGTTCTTCTACAAAGTATGTAGGATTCTATAATGGCACCAAAGCGTCTCCTGTTGCGGCCGACTATACATGGTCAAAATATATTGGAGAAGATGGCAAGTCCACCTATTTTGGATACCTAACAAATGAGGCTCAGACTTTTGCAGCAAAAACTGCTACAACAACGACGACTCAAGTTAAAGGCTTATATGGAACTTCTGACGTTACAGTTACTTTAAAGACTATTAACGGAAAGGCGGTAGCAACGAGCGATACTGAGACTGGAATTACGGGTATAAATTTTAAAGTTAGTAGCACTAGCGCAACGACTGCGCCAACCATCACTTTTACAACCACCACTTCCCTTGCTGAATCTCAGACGGGACAGATTCCAATCATATATCGGTTGACAGGAGAGAGCGCGGACCGCACTTCTTATTTCTCCTACTCAACAACGAAAAACGGTACAAATGGTACTTCAGCAAGTCTAGTAGACATTACTCCTTCTGCTCAAATCTTTAAATCAACCAATAGTGGATCCTCTTATACGCCAACTTCAATCACCTTGACACCACGTTTTCAAAATGTTTCTTATTCATCTTGGCAGTACAGCGTCAACGGCGGTAGCACTTGGACCGCAGTTACTAGTGGGTCAAATGGTTTAACGATTAACAATGGTGTATTAACAGTCGCATCAACTTCGGCGTTATATACTTCTTCTGTGACCTCTCTCGTGTTTAAGTGCATTAGTTCGAATTCGGCAGTTGCAGACACAGTTACTCTTAGTCGAGTGGTAGACGGCAAGAACGGTACCAATGGTAACAGTCCAATTTTTCAATATTCGACAGATGGAAAAACTTACGAGACTTATAATTCGTCTAATGCTTCTAAATACCAATATATGAGAGTTTCTACTGACGGCGGCAGCACTTATGGGCAGCCTATCTACTTTAAGGGACCGTCGGGCGAAAAATATCATATTGAAGTTGACTATCCCCATATTCTCCGCTATTCAAATGTGGTGACTACTGGTGGAAAATCCACTTTAACTTATGAATACAATCATCCAGTTATTAATATTACTTCAGTAACAATGATAGAGAACGACGAAACCACTACAGAGCTAGATCTAACAGATTCTACCTCGATCTACAACTTACAGCTTTACGGAGTGACTTATGAAGGCCTTCTGCAAGATACGTCTGAGCTATGGGCAACGGATCAAAAAACAATAGATATTAGCTCCTATACTGCCAGAAATGTTAATGATACTACAGAACCTTATTACACGGGAATTATTATTAAATTATTTAAAGAGATTGGCGAAGATTATTCTATCGAAGTCGCAAATGCATCTATTGAAATTAAGAATGGGGTTCCTGATGACCTCTTAAAGTTTCAAGTAAACGCACGTAATATAACCGCCGCTGTTGAAAATAAGGCTCTTATTTTTGACGATAAGGGGGTTACAATTTACACTGGCAATACTAGCGCTGACACAGATAATTATGGGATAAAAATCATCAAGGGCGGCACGTTAAATACTTCTACTGGATATATTGAAAATGGCACTAGTGTATTTTATGCTGACTCTAATGGAGACCTTTATTTGCAAGGCACCATCTTCGCAGATGGCGGTTATCTTAAAGATTTAACAGTTACTGGTAAGTTGAATCTTGCGTCCAGAATTGGTGCTGTTGAAGAAGATAGCAATATTATCATTGATGGCCCGAATGGAGAGATCTATACCGTGGGCTTCGAAGAAGGCGCAGAAGATGGTTGGAAATTAGAAAAAGAAGAAGGCGCAATTTACGCTAATAAAATCCATTTAGGTACGGCCGCCTATATTGACAAATATATTCGACTTGGGCCAAACGCCGCGGAAAGGAATGCCTGGATATTTAACCCTCAAATTGTAAAAGACAGTTTATTAGGGACTAATGGAGCAGAAACGACAGAACATCAAGTTTATTCGACAGGGGATGCTTTTGTCATTAGCAATAATATTAGTGGCAACAAAGTATTCAGTATTAATACGGATGGTACTCTGTGGTTAGGAAATCATAACAACAACAGAGGAATCATTCTCGATGGCTCGTCTGAGCAGATGCGTAGTTCTAGCTATCTGAGCGGCTATGATGGCTGGAAAATTGATGTTAATGAAGCAGAATTTAACAACGTTACAGTGCGTGGCTCTATAAAAAGCTCAGTTATGGAATACGGAAAAGTTCAATCTGTCGGCGGCGTAGTGCTAGTACGACCAAGTACTGCAATAAAAAGAATAGGAGAATCTCAGAATACAGCAACGGTTGCTAATAAGAACTTATTTCAAGCCAAGAAATTAACAAAATATGCTAGCTATGACGAAAAAACTAACACCTACACAATAAAAGGGTCGGGTACTATTTATTCAACAGGTTTTACTGATAGAATAATTGAAGTTCCTTTTGGGAAAGCTTATCAGGTAACAATGGAAGTTTATTCTCCAATAGAGACTACTTTTGGACGTGACGATAATGAAAGATCTACAGGCACTGTCTCCTATACGGGAGATGATTTTACTGGCGGGCATAGAGGAGTCTTGAATCTAACAGTACCTGCTAATTCTTGGACAAAAATAGGGTGGTATGCAGAGAACGTTAGCTCTTATGCAAAAAATCAAAGTATCTATGTTTATACTTCATGGGGCAGTACTTCTATTACTTCCGACCAAACTTATCAAGTTCGAAATATCAAAGTTGAAATAGTAGACCCAGACAATTACTCTTTTACTGATTGGTCACCTTCCCCTGTGGACGCAGCATCGGGTTCTTGGACAGAATTGGAAGTTGAAGATACAGCCTCTTTAAATGTGGGAGATATTTGTATTATTGATGAAAATCAGAAACCGCATAAAATTATCGCCTTTAATGGCAATAAAGTATATCTTGATGGTCTTATCGCAGATAACTCATATATATTAACAGCTATTCAAAGTGCAACGACCGATTCAGTCCAAAACAATGTCGGCATTATTATTAACAGTAGTAGTAATGCTTCTTTCGGTGCGCCCCATGCTTTAAGTATTGCCGAATACACAGGAGATTATGCAGAAGGAGAATATAAAGAACAGGTCAACTTAATTCTTGGACAATTAGATGGGATTGTTACACCGGAACAGTTCGGCTATTCTCAATCAAAATCTACCCACTATGGCCTTTATGCGACAGACGCCTATCTAAATGGCGCTATCGTATCCTACTCTTCCGCTAACAATTATAGTGCGGGCATAAACACCAACTCAGAAGTTTATTGGGATACAACGCAATCTAAAACTTATTTTCCATCCTTGTGGACAAATTCTTCTGCGGCCACCGCTTCGGCGAACCCTAATCTTGGACCAATTGTTTTTTGGGCAGGCACGAATAAAGGTACAGGCTCTGACCTTCAAGGCGCAAACTTCAAAATTGACGCTAAAGGTAACTTTTATGCTAACAGCGCTTATATTCAAGGCTCGATTATTTCTGATTCTTATATTGAAGCAGCAGAAATGCGCACTGCTCTTATTACTGGGACAGGAGGATCTGGAACAGGACTTACTTTCCAAGATATAGCGAATGCAATAGTATTTAAGACTGGTTCAACTGAAAAATTCCGAGTTAGCTCTACTGAAATGAGAACTTCTTTGCCGATTTCTGCGACAAGTGGATTGATTGTGAATGAAAGCACTATCCTTGGCAACAACTCAATCAGTTTTTCGGGTGAATCACTATGGGTATATTCGAACTCGAAAATGAGGGGCCAAATCGGCACAAAAGATATTGTGGCTTTCGATAGCACAGCAATTGACATTGCACCGAGTTCAATTATCAATCTTACCAGTGCGAATGTCAATGTTACTCCGCTAGAAAAAGGCTCATTCAAATTAGTGGGCGCCGCAGGATATAGTATGGATTATCAAAGAACGACAGATGGATATAACTTGTATATTCATTAAGGGGTAAAAGGAGGAGAACAAATGGCAACACTAGGAACTGGATGGACGTATTTATTTAGTTGTAGTAAATATCCTAATCTTCAAGTGGTGGGAAAATATGTTGTTACAAATGCGTCCGCTCATCAAGTAAAAATTTATATCGCCGCTACATATGGACCTACTTCGGGGTCAGGATCTTATTCTTCCACTTATAGCTCCGCGTATGTAAAAGTTAATGGAGAAACTATACAGTCGGGAAGTTACAATTTTGGTAAGCTTTCGCACGGAGTATATGCAGATGTTGGCAACACTTCTGCAATAACCCTTTCGCAAGGAAGCTCCGGCAGCGCAGCCACTAGCGTTAGTATGACAGTAGCTTGGCCACAACATAACCCTTCAACGACCGTTACTCTTACTATTCCTGCTGGAGCTATTGGCTCAGGCTATTACGTGTCCGCGGCTACCAATCCAACATCTTTATGGATTTCAGGATATGACAGTAAAAATAGAATGAAGCCAGGGCAAAGTTTTACAGTATCTTGCAGCGGAGCAAAAGATGGCAACTCAAATAGTATTTATGGCTATGATTTTTATTGGAAAGTTGGCGGCGCGCCGGCAGATGGTAATTGCCATGGATGGGCTTATGTCACGGGGACTGCCTCTTCTGGAGCGACCGCCACTTTCACTCTCAACAGTAATTATGCTTATCGTGGCAGTCAAATTTATATTGGAGTTATCTGTCGAGCCAGTAGTTACAATACATCAATAAAGACAAGCGCGACGGGGGTATATGTAAACTCTTTGCCAAACGGCCCCTCAGTCTCTGCGTCGGCCTATACTATAAAAAGTTCCGGCGATTCAGTTAAATTTACGTTTTCCGCAGGTTCAGATAGTGATGGGCAATCCTGCTCAGTTCGTTATGCAACAAGCGCAGTAACTCCAACAACAAGCAATACTACAGCAATAAGTTCTGGTACTTCATTTACGATAAAATCGACAAGCACCTATTATTTTTGGACGTATGATGGTTTAGAATTTAGCAGTAACTACAATGCTCAAAAAATTACAGTAAATAGCGCATTGCAGATTTCTAATCCGACTTGGAGCTTTTATATTAAAGACGGTAATTCAACTACTTCTCTTGCTAAAAGTTTTGGTTTTACTGGCTCTTATACGCGAACACCGACCAAATTTAAATATTTGTTGAAGTGGGGAGATTCAAGTTCAATAACCGCATCTTCAACAACTTCTTATACGTCTAGTGAAATTTCGGGCTCTCCTAAAAGCAGTAGCTCTAGCTATGCAATTTCTACCTCCTCTATTCCCGAAGGATATTATTTTATAGTAGGGCTAGCGATATATGACGGTTTAGAATGGAGTGGCTATACTTACTCTAGCGTATACCGATATCGAAAAACTCACGCCGGAACTGCTACTGTAACTCCAACTTCGATTATCGCCTATAACAGCAAGAATTATTTATCACCGAGCTATTCTCTTAGCTATTCGATTCCAAGTGTGGGGGACGGAGAGTATTACTGGAATTCATATATTATCAAAATCAATGATGCAGAAGTTTCTACTTCTAAAACTCTTGAAGCAAAAGCGTCCGCACAGACGGCTAGTTATTCAGGGACGACCTTTGCATACAGTAATAATGACGCAATAAAAATAGCCCTTGTTTTAACAGATACTGATTCTACCACCTATACGTCTAACTCAACGACTTACTACAAACCTGCCCTGCCCACTTTAGCAGCAAACTTAACCTCTTCCATTACAACTCTTTATCCGAGAAAAAATGCTTCGGGGACTGTAGCAGCAAGTGCGTTGGGAACTACTTTCAATAACGCATATAATTATAAACTTGTATTCTCTCTGAATGGAACGGATTTAACTCCAACCTTTTCAGGCACTAGTATTACTGCCAACTCTAATCTCTTGGGATTTACTTGGGGATCAATGAGTACTTCAGGGACTCTTCTTTATAATATATTCCAAAAAGTAAAAGCTCTAACAACAACGCAATCCGGCAGTTTTACACTAACCCTAACTGATTCATTTAACCAGTCTGTTTCAATTTCGACCTCAATCATAATAGATCCGAGAACTCGTCCCTATATATCAAGTAGCAATATATATCTTAAGGGAACTTCGGACGCATTGACCTCGTCTAATTATAAAGCGGTTAAAGGAGAGCAAGTTCAAATTACTTTTACTCCTGACGACTACAATATTGCAGATGGAATGGCAAAAACTTTGAATTATCAGATAACCTCCTCTAATTCGAGTCTTATTCCTTCTACTTCTGGAGCGTGTTCAAGGGGCGCGGCAACTACCGTATATCTTAACATTAATAATGCAACATCGGCAACTGCGGTTACATTAACACTGACTGTTTCAGACAGTTTAGGTACCTCTACCGATCATGTTATTGGCTCTACTACCAACATGAAAGCCTTTCAGACAGTAACTATTTTGCCATTGGTTGAGCCCCTACTTAAGATTGCTGCAGCCACCGCCACTTCCGGCACGACGACTACCGCTACCCTATCCTACACAAATACAACTACGAGTTGCTCCTGGGTCGATTCTGCGAGAAGAACGGCGAGTACATACTATAGTTATACCCCGACTTCAGTAGTATATCACTATATTACTTCTACGGGCGAAGATAAAATTCTTAGCGGAACTTCTTTGTCGATAACAGAAAATACTCAATTTTATGCCGTAGCCACTTATAAATATGGCTACAATGGAACTCAATTAACTTTTATGGTAACTTCGAGTTCTGTAACTGTATATGCCACCGCGCCTTTGGTGGCTTATCGTCCCGGCCGCATGGGTATTAATGTTTTAAATCCAAAGAGTTTGTTAGATATCGCTCCATCCTCAAATTATACAGACATTAATCTTAATCAAGCACTTGTTATCAATGGCGTTATTGACGGCGGTACATATTAACAATTCGACCTCTCTTCTATAGAGAGGTCGTTGTCTATTTTATACTAGTTTGCCGCTGTTCTTTCTATTTTACTTCCAAATTTAAACATTTATTAAATCTAAAATTATATCTACTTTGCACAAATCTTACTTTTTATTAGAAGAGGAGGCGATTAAAATGGGCAGTCAATATGGTTTATTTGCTCAGCCGCAAGGTAACATCTATATCGTAAATAACCAATATGAAATTAGCACCTTGCCAATTAATGGCAATTTAACTGCGGCTCTAGACCCCCAAAGAAATGTCCTTTATTTAAAGGCTTATCAGAATGGTGCTCCTATTATTTCTACTTATCAAATCACCCCCCTCAAAGAAGAAGACAGGGTAGATAGGTTGGAAAAGAAAATTGATGAGCTATTCGAGAAGCTCAATAGCAAAGGAGGAATAAAGAATGAACTATTATCCTCTTAAAACAGACAGCTCTACATTCGATCAATTGATCAATATAACCTCTCGCCTTAGCGAAACGGAGATAAACAAATTTATTTCTCAAGCCCGCAGTCAGGGCATTTCAGAAGACGACATTTCTGAAGGACTGCGGCTATTAAAAATGAAATAAATAAGAAGTGCGCGCGAACTTCTACAATTTAATATTTTGGAGGGAATTATATGTCCGATGCTTTATCCGCCGCTGACGTAATGGCCATGATGAATGGTAATGACGGTTGGCAGAACAACCCTTTTATCTATCTTGTTTGGCTTGCGCTTCTTGGTGGCGGCAATTTCTTCGGCCGAAACTCTGACAGCGCTCTTCAGAACTCTATTACTCGTTCTGATTTATTTGAAGGATTCAACAATCAGGATGTAAATGGACAACTGAGAGGCATTACCAATGGATTGTGTGATGGCTTTTATGCAATGAACAATTCCCTTTTGAGCGGTTTCGGTTCTATTGGGAATGAGATTATGGCCAATCGCTATGCCAATCAGCAGAACACTTGCGAGATTAATAGAAATATTGACGATGTCAAAGCTGAGGCGTATCAAAATACTTGTGCCATTACGAGTGCTATTCACTCCGAAGGCGAAGCTACTCGCGCATTAATCCAGGCCAACACTATTCAGGACCTGAGAGATCGTCTTGAAGCATCCGATCGAGATCTTCTTACCGCAAACTTCCAAATCAGTCAGCTCAATCAGAACGCTGCGCTCATCGGCGCACTTCGTCCATTTCCACAGCCGGCATATATTACAACTTCTCCCTATTCTAGCGCCTCTGTAAATACTTGCGGCTGCATGGTATAGGAGGACGCCCAATGTTAAACACCTATAATTCTTCTACTCAAACAGTCTCCACTGGGGAGAATATAGCGTTTGCGGCCAATCGAATTTTAACGGGCTGTGCAATGAATCATACAGTCGGTGGAGATACAATAACTTTGCACAAGGTCGGCTATTATCAAATTAGTTTTGATGGAACGAGCGCGGCGACGGGAACACAAACAGACCCGATCAAAGTCCAACTCTACAATGGAACGACTGCGATTCCAGGAGGAACAGCTTCTGCCCTTTCTGCGTCGGCAACCGATACTGTTAATTTTAGTTTTAGTACGATTGTCCCAGTCAGGTGTTCTTGCCCGGCAATTGATAATACTGTAAATTTGACGGTACAAAATACAGGAGTTGATGCTGTCTTTTCTAATGCAAATTTAACCGTCGTTAGACTTGCATGATAAAATTTGAAGCTCTCTATCAATTACTGATGGACGACTTAACAGATGCAGATATGTTAATCGACTATGCTTGTAAGATAAGAAGAGAGAGCGAAGAAGATGAAAACTTGGCAAAGACTTTCAGAAATGAAGCAGAAGAACGACTGGCGCACTTCGCTAAATTTCATAATGTTTTTGAAGATCAAGTTGAACAGTATAATATCGACAAACAACAAGTTTCTTATTGTCTTTGGCAAGCCAGTCATACCTATTGTATGAACTATAAAGATAAAATCGATAAGAAAATAAAAGATTTCTAAAATAAAAAGGGAGGAGTAGACTTAATAGTCTACTCCTCTTTATTCTCCCCACTTAAACATTTCCGTTTTATGGGTTTTTGTATCAGCGCAATATTTTGCAATACCAATTGCGTCTGCGCAGTCGTCTGTTACGGTTACGTCATAGGTGTTTTTTACTATTGCTCTCATCGAAGCTTTTTTGTCCGCGCGCGACCGCCCTTTGACATGGCAATGGGCTCGCCAAGTGTTAGTGGGGACAACATCTAAGGGAATATCAAGCTCTTTTGCCGTTTCAATCAATACTCCTTGCAAATGACTAAGAGTAGAGAAAACAACTACTCCCATGCGTGCCCCGCCTACTTGCTCTTGAAATTGAATACCTTCGATTTCAACATAATCGGGTTGCCAAAGTTCAATCATAGAGAGAAACCAATTTCTTATCTCTACAAGGCGCGCAGGCTCGTCGTTATCTTTAGCTTCAAAAATACCATATTTCTGTAATTCACCATCATCCATAATAGCAAACCCAGTTGTGTGTGTAGCTTGATCTAGTCCTAAAACTCTAAAGGTATTTTTCTTTTTAGAGATAACGGTACTGTTCGCGCGCCAAGCTGTGGCGGCGCAGATAGGGCATTCAGCTTTTGTTCGTATCTTTCTCCAAGTAGAATAGACCTCGTGTCCTTCCGGACACTTAAATATCATTTCATCATCAAGCCTGTCATATTTTAGAGATACGACTGACCACCCAAGCGGCGCGAGTGTGTTTTGGATTTCTTCTAGTGCTATTCTGGCCAATTACATCACTCCACTAGAACCAAAACCACCGGCACCCCTTTCTGTTTCAGTTAATTTATCTACTTTCTTAAAGCCAACTAAAGGTACTTGAACGAGTCGCATCTGTGCAAATCTCATACCTTTATCAATTGTATAGGAACTACCATAGAGAATGGAGTTTTTTTCCAAACCTGAATCATCTTTTTTAAAGAGGATGTCTTTGATTGGAGGATCGATGTTTTCGACGATAACGCCGATTTCTCCTCGGAACGAGGAGTCGATGAGACCGGGGGTGTTGGCAATGCGTAATTTCGTTTTTGCGCAAAGTCCGCTTCTTCCCTGAATCAATAAGGCGTATCCTTCAGGAATTTCACACTTAAATCCAAGAGGAATAATCTTTTGTTCTCCTGGCCCAATAGTAACTTTTTCTGGACTATAAAGGTCCATTGCAGCATCTCCAAGATGTGCATAGGTCGGCAAAATAGCCGTATCGCTACAAATTTCAATAGGAATAGTGACCGTTCTTTGATTGACAACTGCCGCCTCTCCAATCGCGTTCATAGCAATAATACAAGCCTGTTTAATAAAGTCTCGTTTAGCTTGAGATGGAATAATTTCGGCCATATCGTCTTCGTCAAGAGCTTCGATAATTTTGTCAAATACTTCTACTAAATCTTTATAGCTATAATTATTTGATTCCATGTACTTTACAACTTGCATCGCGGCGCCGGACGCAAGATACTCTTGTTGAAAGCTACCCAGTACAACTGGCGCAATAACAGAAAAGGATTCATCGCTCAAACTAAGGAGAGAACCAACACGTTGAAGGTCTTCTGTCTGAAGAAGCTCTTCACCATCTTCATCGGTAAACAATTCATCAAGAAGAGTCATGACAGAGTCACTAACTTTTTCTTCCCCCTCAAGCATTCCTAAAAGTTCTTTAACGCCGCCAGTTACTTTTTCATTAATTTCGTCCATTAGTCCTCCTTAGAAATCCCAAAAAGTACCAAAAACCTTAGTAATAGAAAGCAAATAACCCTCATCGATAACTTCGCCTTTGGCTTTCTTTTCCTTATACTCGTATCCCATCTTTTTAATCAGATAACCTTTTTCAGAAGCGGACTTACGAAACTCTTCCATTCTTTCTTTTGCTTCACTTTCAGTATCGCAACGGTATTTTTCTGTGGTTTCAATCATCAGCATAATTTTTTACTCCTTATATCCTATCTTTTATATTTATATTATAACATCTTTTTTGTTTGGAGTCAATTTTTGTCGCAATAGACTTCTACTAATTCTTTGAAGTGCGGCAGTCCCAATAACTCTTCACAAAATTCTCTCCATTCTGGTAGCTTGTGATTGCGTCTCTGATTATAAATGTTTAGCAGGCATCTGTAGTTGGTGGTCATGCGCGCCGTCAGCTCAAACCCCGCAGGCAAGTTATAGAGGATTTCAAGATAGAGTTGCTTTTTCTGTTTTTCTCGCTTTTCATCATATCCCTCAAGTGCAGCTAATCTTGTATACTCATTTATTTTGCTCTGAACAACGTCAATAATACGAGGGTCTACATAGCTATTGCATTGTTCTTTTAAGTCGAACTTCAATATGCGATGCATAGTGCTTTGCGAGCTGACGAATTCTAAGAATCGATATCTTTCTGCTTCTACCCACGCTTTATTAGAGAAGGTTAAATCAAAATTTACTCTTACCCCTGTTAGCCATTGAGCGTGCGCGCCATTGGTGCGAGAAGTCTTAATTAAGCTAAGGCCCCTCTCCAAGTCATGCTTGACCGCCGGCCGCTTGATAGTAGAAATGGAAAATGGGTATCCACTCGCTACCAAACTCTCCTCTAAATCATAAACCTTTACATTGTTGATTCTCATTAAAAATCTTTACCTCTATACAGTATTTTTTGATTAGAGCTCCCTCTCCATTTAAGAGTTAAGTCTCTTTTCTCTCTGATGTAACGTCCTTCAATAAGCACGTCAGTATTGGAGAGAATAGAATCGAGAATTGAGTTAGACTGGCGGCGAACTGTTAATTCTTCTATTGTATATCCGCTCCAAAGATAAACTTTTATTTGAGGATAGACCTCTCGAATAGACAAAATTATATCATTAACTAATCTTAAATTTTCGTTGCATAGTGGTTCTCCGCCTAATACAGAGAATCCTCTTTGGACGTCGTTGGCATCAATTGCCTCTATTAACCGCTCTTTTATATCAGATGGAACTTCGAAGCCACCACTGAAATCCCAAGTTTGAGGATTGTGACATCCAGGACACCTATGCGGACATCCTTGAGTCCAAAAAGAAACGCATACTCCTTCTCCATCTACAATGTCGTTGTATTTTATTCCTGCATATCTATTCATCTAAATGTATTACCCTATCCTTTATTTCTTGTGTTCTTCCATAGTTCCAAAAATTAGTGCCTAGGTAGCCGCACGTGCGACGAGCTACATTTAATTTTGAGTGGTCGCGGCATCCGCAATTTGGACAGTACCATTCCATATTCTCGTCGATTCTAATTTCTCCGTCATAACCGCATTTTTGACAGTAGTCACTCTTAATATTGAGTTCGGCATACATGATATTGTTGTAGATAAAACGAATAATTTCAAGAACGGCGGGGATATTGTCTGTCATATTGGGGCATTCAATATAACTTATTGCACCACCCGGAGAGAGCTGTTGAAACTTAGATTCAATAGCTAATTTGGAAAAAGCATCGATTTTCTTAAATACCGGCACATGGTAACTGTTGGTGATGTAATTGCGGTCTACACCATCAAGTTTGGCGAATACGTCATCTCCAAATCTCTCTTTTAAACTTTTTGCAAATTTATAAGTTGTCGATTCAATTGGAGAGCCATAAACAGAATAATCTATATCTTCTGCGACCTTCCACCGTTGGCATTTATCATTTAATGCTTGTATGACTTCAAGACCGAACTTTTCACCTTCGGCGCCGTCTGTATGCGAATGGCTTGTCATATATTTGACGCACTCGTACAATCCGGCATAACCGAGAGAGGCAGTTGCATATCCGTGGTGGATAAGCTCCTTTATTGATTCGTGCTTGTTCAGCCGCGCAAATGCTCCGTCTTGCCAAAGGATTGGAGCCACATCTGATGTTACTTTTTCTAATCGGTCTATGCGAACCCGCAAACCTTTGTGGCATAGCTCGGTCCGCTCTTCAAATAGTTTCCAGAATAAATCGAAATCTCCTTTCGAAGAGAATGCAATATCTGGAAGATTAATTGTGGTCACTCCAACGTTAAACCGTCCATAATATTTACCCTGTCCTTCTTTGTAATTTAAAGCACGGGCATAGTTTTTGGTCGTCCGATCTGGAGTAAGGAAGCTTCTACATCCCATACAGGCATAGCATTCCCCAATTCCTGTTGTTGGATTAATTTTCAAAGACTTCATAATCTTTTCAGAAATATAATCCGGCACCATTCTTTTAGCGGTACATTCTGCCGCGAGCTGTGTTAAATAATAATATGGTGCTCCTTTATTAATGTTATTTTCTTCAAGGACATAGAGAAGCTTAGGGAATGCCTGAGTTACATATACTCCTACTTCATTTTTCATTCCTTGAATCCGTTGTCGAAGAAATTCTTCGATCAACATCGCTAATTCTTGTCGATATTCTTCTGTCTCATTAAGGTACATAAACACGGAGACAAAGGGTGCTTGACCATTGGTTGTTGACATAGAATTAATCTGATAATTAAAAGTTTGTACTGCATCTCGAATTTCTTTGCGAATATCTCGATTAGCAAAGTCTCTCGCATGGGGCTCATCAATTCCCCAGTCTTTATATTTGCTTAGATATTCGTTGTAGCTCATTCTAACATAAGGAGCTAAATGGGTAAGAGAGATGCTACAACCCTTATCCCAATATCTTTCGAAATTGGACTGACTATATCTTCACTCCATTTGGAGGTCTCCCGTTTGGCTTTCGCTACGTTAAAACTAGTCGATGAACGTTCTTTGCTTATTTTGATTAAAATTCTGAGAAACATATGACCAATCCATTTCTCTTCTTTGTATATTTTCTTTATGTGTTATCATTTGTAAATTATTAAGGGCATTGTTTTCTGGATTCCCGTCAATATGGTCTATTTCATATCCTTCTTTGATAGAACCATTAAAAGCCTCCCAAACTGCTCGATGGACTAGGAAGTGCTTCCCATTTAAATTATAATAGCCCGTAAAACGTCTATAAGAACCGCTTTTCTCTGGTCTAATTTCAGTTTTTTTGCTGATATTAACAATTTTCCCATCTTCAGTGGCATAATAAGGCGATTTTCTAAATTGAGCCATTTTCCCGTATTGAGATAAATCTTCGATGTATATTCGAGGTTTATATTCTTTTGGTTTATCTTTCCCTTGCTCATTGATTGTTTTTTGATGCTCCTTGGTAGATACCCACATCAAATTAGTAAAAATATTGTTTGTTTTATCTCCATCAATATGATGGACAATCGGCAGATTATCTGGATTTGGAATAAAATACTCTGCTACCGCCCTATGTGTATATAGAATATATTGCTTTCCTCTAAAATAAAGAGAATAGAAATGATATCCTTTGTTATACCCGCCTTTTAGCCATCTTTTTGTTTTTTCATTCCTTAATCGACCAGTATCTTCTATCCAAAAATCAGACTCTTGCCCATTGAGAAGAACTCTTTTTTCCAAAGTGTTCAACTCCTTTCTATTTTATTTTTTTTTATTCTGGTCATATTTATTTAATCTAAGCAAAGCTTCGCTGCTGATTGCCCAATCCATAGTGTTTTTTATAGCATTCACGTCTAAGTTTCCTTTGCGTTGTAGCAACTATGGCTCTAAGGGGTTCCCAGCAATTAGAGAGATTTTAGTACAGCAGTTGTTAATTTTTACCGTACTGCGAACTGGCGACGGCAGTAATAATTTGTGTTGTAACTGTAGTCGCAGTCGACAATCTATGCTGTGGATCAATACTAACGCCATTGATTACAGTTCCATTTTGAAGCATATCTTCGAGATTAATTAAGCAACAGTTCGAAAGAGCATTCTGCGCAAGATAATCCATATCATGCTCGTGTATGATACCTTGATCATGTGCTTCACAAATTTCTTTCGGCAATATTTTTCTTCGACTAATGTCTGTACTTACAATGCCGGCTAAATAATCTCGCTGTACAGTAACAATATCAGCGTCTTTGTTGGAGTTTTCGGTACTCCAATATTCGTTAGCGCCTTGCAATAGCTCGATAACGGTAGAGTCTGTAGTATTGCCGCGCGCCTGAGAGCGACGATCTCGATATCGAATATAGGCTTTTGCTACTTCTTTACACTGATATTCGATCAGCTTATCTTCTACAAGGTCTTGAATCTCTTCAACGTCATAAGCCAAAGAAGAATTCCCTTCAATTTCAATTTCCTCGGCTATCTGTTCTGCGACATCTAAATCGACATCATTAACTTCTTCCATGGCCTTGCGAATTGCTTCAACAATTTTATTCTTGTCAAAGCTAACTACTAAACCATCTCTTTTAACAATCGTTGTTATCACTTTATGTTTTCGACCTCCTCGTCTATAATATCCTCTATAGTCCGTTTAAGGGCAAAATAATAAGAAGGTTTACTATAGCTTCGCCATTCCAAATCATCGACTGGGTAATATTCTGCATTCTTTATCATATCGCGAATTGAATAATCGATATCTCTCTCTTCTATCTGTTCAATATAGAGAAGTCCGTGGTGATAATAGTCGGCAAAAATTTTCCGCGCAAGAGTCGTATCTAAATTAGGAATCTTCACTCGCGGCATCCTCCTTTCCTTGAAGATAACCTTTCATATATTGATTTTCAAAGTTATCTAAAAGATTTTGATACGCTTTCGGATAAAGAGCTTGAATGAGATAATGAAGAGGGATTGGTGTGTTGTCTGTGAAAGGCATCTTAGAATTAGAGAAAAAATCTATAATTTCTTTTTTTGTAGCGGTTTGCCCTTCAAAGAGAGAAGAATCAATCATGCGGCTCCTCCTTGTAACACCAGATACAATAACCATCTTCATAGATATGATTGCACTGTGCCTGTAACGTGGCATTTTCTTTCAATAGCTCTGCAATAGTATTATTCAACGTAAAAGTGTTCGGACTCATTAACTGCTGAATAATTTTGTTATTGCTGTCAATCTTTTCTTTTATTTCGATACTGCGCATAGTGTACCTCCTTTTATAGTTACGCAATTAATGCTGTAGCAAAGACAAAAAACCTCATAGTAATTTTCTTTCAAATAGTCGAGCGCGCGACCGACTTGTTGCATCCATCGGAGAAGGCTTTGATTATTGCGACTTTTCCTAAATTGGTCAATAATTGAGATAAATTCTCTGCTTTGAGCGACATAATAATTTAAGAAATTTAGAAAAGTTCGTATCTCTTCGCTTAATTCAAAATTGCGTCCATAAATAAGTGAAATTTTATAGCCTTTCGTACGACAGAAGACTATTTGTTCCAAAATTTCGGGCAAATGGTTCTCCACAAAATCTTGTTCTGAATCTATATTATAGCCTACATTATATTGTAGACGAGCAATTTTTCGACCAGTCCCCGTCGCAAGTTCAGCAAATTCTGAGTTGGATAACACTCCATTATAGCGAATAAAGCTCTGCGAATGGATAGGAAGTGATAACCAATCAACTAACTCTTCTAAAGTATGAGTGTTTGGAGGATAAAGAAAAGAAATTTTTTGCACGCGCGCCAAATTTAGTAGAGTCTCTAATTCGGGCCGCGCGCCTGGCAAAGAAGCAATGTTATCATCGTAAACCATCAAACTTTTAGCCTTATAATCTAACTCAATAGCTTCTCTGTAGCGAGGATTAATTTCTTTGCCATCGATCGACATCCGAAAAGGATAACTGTTCTGTATCATTTTTATATAGTCTAGATCTTTTTGTCCGAGCAACAGGTCGGCATAAAACTTCTGATATAAAGTCATATCAGGTTTCAGCATCTCTATCTCTTCTTTTAGCGGCCGGTAGCTTCCTTGAGTAAAGGCACGGCCGCCAAATTCAACATTCTGATAAGCACCGACATTAGGTACAAATTTTCCATCTGGAATATCTTTCCGATAAATAAATTTAGTATACATCTGAGGAGAAAAAGTGGTCGTAAAAACCACAATCTCTCTTCTCTTTTTATAATAGGTTGATAATTTCATCAGCTCTAAATTGGGAGCATTAATGCCATAAACATAAATGTCTCCATCAAACATTCCTACACTCAACTACATCTCTCTCCTTGAACCTCCAAGCTGCCATCTTCGTGAATATCGGTAATTAGTTCAACAAGATGGTGGGGCGTATTCTTATACTTTTTGGCCAGGAATTGGTCATCTCGCCGCACTCCGCAAACAATAATTTTATTGCCGCGAGTAAACCATGATTTCTCAATAACCTTTTTTGTACCATCTGTTTGCTTTTCGCTGATTTGCTTGTCATAGTTTGCAAAAATGGGGCCAAAAATTTTAACTGTAACTACTCCATCTGTTGTCAGAAGAGTAACTGAGTTTTTATTTTTATTTTTATCGAGAACTGTACCTGCCAATCGCTCAATTTTGTAGAGAGGAATTTGCTGACCTTTGATAGGAATAAATCTATCGACTACTGGTTGCGGCGGCAGAGAAAAGAAGTTTGCAAAATTATAGAGACTGTTATCAATATTAGCGAGCTCATGAGGATGGGAGTAGAAAGAGACACTATCCATCTCCCATTTACTAAGAGAACCAAGACAATACTTTTTCCATATATCTTGAACAATCATATTATTCATAGTCGTCAATAACTCTTGATTATTATTCTTGATATAAGTGCGGATTTTTGCCATCTCGCCATCGTAAATTTTCTTCCAGGAAGTTTGTTTAATGATGAAGCCACTTTCACTGCTTCCCGACTCTAATAAATCCATATCAAAGTAGTTTTGATAAAAGTGTATAGCAATATTATCAAGGTTGAAATAGATGCCACTCTTTAACTTCTTCAAGTATTTATTGTAATTGAATACTCTAATTTGAAAATCGTATTCAATCGGAATTAGATTGTAACTGATTAACATCTGACAGTTCTGTAAAGTTAAACGTTTTTTGATGTCCGCGATAGAATAGATATATTCGTGCATAAGTTCTTCCCTATCTCCAAAGCTGTCAAAAGCTCCACTCTTGATTAAATTGACCATTTGAGTTTTATTCACTTTTACTTTAGAGAGAAAATCATCAATGCTCTTATATGGCCGATTGCTCATAATTTCATCAATTACATCTGCGCCAACCCTTGTAATTCCTTTTAACCCATAGATGATTCGATTTTCTTTTGCGAGCGGTTTAAAGGTGTAAGATGAAAGATTTATATCTGGTGGAGAAACTTTTATGCCGGCTTTAGACATCTGCCCAATCGCAGAAGCAACTTTACCGTAGTTTGCATTCTTAATCTTTTTCTTCCCAGTTTCAGCTTCTTCCTCTTCATCTATTTCGTCAGATTCCTCATTGCCTCCGCTGTTTGTGATAAGACAAGCAGTATTCCAATAAATTTTAGGATATTCATTTGCTAAGACAAGTGTTTGAATGCCAACAAAACTATAGGCTAAAGCATGGGGGAGCGCAAAAGAATAACCCATTTGTGGTCCCATAGTAGTTGCCCATACATATTTGCCTAATATTGGATTTGAACATTGAGAAATAAATTTATCTTTTAATTCTTCTACTTGCTCCATTTTTTTCTTTGCTACGATCTTCCTCGCAGCATTCGCTTCTTTTAATGTAAAGTGCGCAATTTCTTTATCCATGCAGACCATCATTAAGTCTTCTTGCGTCGCCGGTACTCCATATCTTGGCAAATAATACTTCTCCAATACATTGATTTCTTCTTCAGATAGCCCGACACTCCTTACTTCTTGATACCATAAATCAACATCATTTTTTAAACGAACGTATCGATCAAGCGGCCGTTCTTGCCCTTTTTCTCCCATAAGTCGCATAAGAGCATTTGCCATTGTCATTTCAATGGGATTTTCAGGACGAATAGCTTTTGCAGCCTGTAGCCCTACATCGCTGTTAAACTGAAATATATCCATGGTATCTCCCGCGGCGAGAGACCTCCAAATACGGTTATCTTCCAAGTCTAATTTAGACGGATGGAAATACCCTTCATATATCTCTCTCAGAGTTGAACAATCACTAAAATAACCGTCTTCTTTTAAAAGGTTAATGCAGTTTGTAATTTTATCACAGATTTCTGTTACCAAGAAATCAAATTTTGTATCTCCCAGTGCTTCACTCTCATGTAAAGAAAATTGAGTTGTTAAATCGCCATTAGGACTTCTCATAATAGCTGTCGTTTCAAAAGGAGAATTATTATATAACATAACTCCTGAGGCGTGCTGCCCGCGACGGCAAATCAGCCCTTCAATAGACATGATATTTTCGAGTAGACCTGGATACCTTTGTACTTCATTCAAGAATGCTTGGATAGGTTTTCGCCCTTTTTCCTCATTTCCATATACAACATCATGCATTGACCATAAAAAGCCTCTCTCTTGTGGAATTAAACTGGTCATATATTGGCCGACATCAACATCAATTCCATTCGGAAAATCTTTACTTCGATATCCTCTGCAACTGGCAAGGATTGCTGACCGAGTGCCTTCTGTTGCAAAAGTTGCAACTTGGACTAAATTTAATTCTCCTCTTTCTTCTCTAATTTTTTTGAAGATAAGCTTGCGTTTGGAGGGGGACAAATCAGTGTCGATATCTGGGAGTTCAAGTCTTTCTTTATTAAGGAAACGCCAATAAGGTAAATTCCACTTCACAGGGTCAAGTTGTGTAATCCCTAAAAGATAATTGGATAAGAAGCATACGGAAGAACCTCGCCCCGGCCCACTTAAACTGCCACATTCCCAAAACAGATCAATGTAATGTTGGAATGTATTAAAATATTCAAACAAACAATTCTCTAATTTAGAGCCAATCGTATCAATAACATCGGCTTCTGTTTCCAATCTTTGGAGATAGATTTCATTCCAAAGTTTTCTGTTGCGGAGTTCATCTACACAATAATTCACCCAATATCGCTCTTGGTCATTTCCGCCTTCGATCAGTCGAGCAAGAACAGGATAACGTTCTCTGAAATTATCGTCAACTTTAGATTTCGGACGATAAGGGACACTCACGCGGGGAATAATAGGTTTATGAAATATATCATACTTGTCTATCTTTTCGTATATTTCCATAGAGTTCGCGCAAACTTCTCGGAACTCTTCTTCTGTGAATACGTCTTCTAGATTGTTAAAAGCTTCTTCATTATCCATTAAATGCGCATAATAGTAAAAAGCGTCAACTTCTCGCTCACCTTCTTTAGAATTTAGGTAAGCCTTGTGGCGAGGTCGGTCTTCTGCTGTTAAATAATGAGCATCTCCACCTAAAACAACTTTTATTCCCAATGCTTTTGCAATTTCTTTTGCTTTCTTATTATATTTAATTTGGTCAGGCGATTGACTCGGTGCCATTTCAATATAAAAATCGTCTTTGCCAATTACTTCTTGACAAAAAGAAATAAAATCTACAATCTCTTGTTTCTTTAGCGCGGCGGCATCGTAGTTTTTTTCGTTCTCTAGTTCAACGAGAGAGAGCGTTAACCCTGCAAACTCTGATCCGATACAGGCTGTTGACGCGATGACATGACCCTTTACTGGCTCAAGCACTTCTTTAAATTCCTTTTTTTCGGTCGGTACTCTAGTCATGCCTTTCTTACTAAAAGAATTTTGCCAAGCAATAGACGACAGACGACAAAGAGCGTGCCATCCAATTGTATCCTTCGCAATTAGAATGAAATGCCAATATCGAGTATTTTCTCCTCGATTATTGATTAAGTAAATTTCGTTACCAAGCGCGCATTTAAAATCAAAAGGAATTTTCCCTTCTTCTTTAAATTGTTTCTCCAGTTGAAGCCATTCTACAGACCCAGCAACTGTTTCATGATCAGTCAATGTAATGCCTGAAAGACCTAATTCATATGCTTTCAGAATTAAGTCTTTTGGTTTATTTATAGAATCAAGTAGTCGAATATTGCTGAAATGGCTATGGCTGTGAATTTCCATTCTTGGACAATTTTTTAATTCCATTCAATTCTCCTTTCTTCTTTATTCTATATTTATTATATCATTTTTTTCTTCTAAAATCAACTTTAAAAGCCGTCGTCCGCTAAGAGTTCAATGGCTTGGCAGAAAATTTGTGGAGTAACGTTTCCTCCCCAAAAATTTAAATTTGGTTCGCCGACAATATTAATTTTAAGGTCTTGTGGATAAGATTCTAGTTCTTCCACGAGGTCTTTGGCGAAGAATTTCATATAGGCAATGCCATTCTTGACAATTTTAATAGTGTCTTTGTTGCGTCCCATAACCTGAATATCTTTTTTATGGATATTAATGTCGCTAACATAGATAAGGGGCGTTTTATTTTTCTGACCCCAAATCTCTTTATAGCGGCTTAAGTCTTCGATCAAGCTAGACAAGTCATCATCCATTGCAACTCGAGAGAAATTGACGTCATAAACTCCTTCGCCGAAATCAATATCTCGTAATTTATCATCAGCATAATGAACAAAAGTAGATAATTTATCTTCTTTTATGCCGCATCCGAAGGCCTGTGCGTGGCCTTGCGCGTATTCAGTAATTTCGCTATCTGAAAGGAAGTCTTTGAGAGAGGTTAGTGCGCAATTGTCCAAGCCGCGGCCGCTGCCCTTTAGAACACCATCGGGACATTCTCTTAGAACCAAGGTCGGCCGTTTAAACTTCTTTGATAATTTCATTGCTAACAAACCGTTTAAATCCGCAGGAAAATCATTATCTTCATCTAATTTAATAATTAAAATTTTGTCTTCAAGCAAATCATATTTAAATATCTTTACTTCTAGTTCTCCCATTGCTTGCTCGCACATTTTATTCTGTCGTGCGCGAGCGTTAGTGCATTCTCTCGCACTCTCAGTACAAACTTTTACAGGAGCTCCTTTTTCTCCTCTTTTTCCGCTCGGTACTAGTGTGTCTGGTGTAATAAAAGATTGAAAGAGACGAGTTTTCTCTTCCATGGTACCAACACGAATTAGAGCGTTTAACAAAGGAGTGATGTAGAAAGCAACACTCATATAGTTCACTTCTCCGCCCATAGAGTAAGACTGTTTCTCAATTAGAGTGTGTAAAAATTCATTCTCTAAGTGATTAAACCCATATTCAAAAATAAATCTATTCTCCATAGTGAGTGCGCTGCCCATGTCAGAGCAAATACCGAGGGCCGCGAGATCTAGATATGACCAGGCATAGTTTGTTCCTAATTGTTCGTCACAATAGCGGCAAAATTGCCAAACAACTCCTGCGCCAGTTAGCTCTTTATTGGTATAATGAATAGAAGATTGGTTATTAATGAGGACTGTATTGGTGCTAATTTCTCTATCAACTAAGTGGTGGTCAAGAACAAGAACAGGTACACCAATCTCTTTCAACTGTTCATGCTGCTCGAAATCATTAGAGGAGCTATCGGGGCAAATAACTAAACCATAATGAGTATCAGACAGAAGTATCTCATCAATGCAGTCTGATAATCCATGCGCTTTTCGTTCATGTATCAGGTAATGAACTTCTACATCCTCATTCAATTGTTTAATGTATTGATACATAATAGCTGAGCTCGTGTATCCGTCTACGTCAGCATCGACGATAAGAAGAATCGGGTTGCCGGCCCAGGCAACTCGCGTCAATAATCGATACCCCTCATCAATATTATCAAGGTGAGTCGGCGGATTCAAAAGTTCGTCACTCGGATAAAGATACTGCTGTATATCTTCTACTCCTCTAAACCTCAACAGGCTTTCTAAGTAGTTTGTTTTATAATTCGGATTTACTAAATTTACTCGCGTTTTAATCACTGTCCTTTTATCTTACTCTTACTCTCTTCTTTAGAAGAGACAAAAATACTTCTTCTCCTTTGTCGAAAGGCGAATCTTTTAATTTTAATTGGTTATTTCTATCAAAAATAAAGCTAAAGTTGCTATAGTTATCATACTTTTTGCACAAATTATATAGCTTGTTGAAGTAGCGACCGCCAGTGTTATCTTCTTTGTCGAAGCAAATGATGATTTCTTTTGGCTGACACTCTTGCATTAATAGGTTTAGCGTCCATTTGCTAAAATTAGAACCGCATACTGCAACCGTGCAGTTTGGAGAAGAAAAAGATTCTGCTTGGAGAACTGACTTCTCTCCTTCTGCTAGATAAACAACTCCCTTCTCTTTTATATTACTCTTATTTTCGTATAAACCATACAAATTCATACCAAGAGGATGGCTATACCATTGTTGATTTACTCTAATTGGCATATACTTACCGACATTCTCTACTTCCCACTCATCTAGCGCGCGGCCTCGAATGCCGACTAATAAACCTTCCGTATTTCTATGTGGAATAATAATTTTATTTTGAGTAACCGAGTAAAGTATATCAAATTTGTCCATTGCGGCCGGTGTGATTCCATCTTCCAACCATTCTGGGGGGTAGAATTTTTCAAAGCTCTCAAGAACTCTATCTGAGTAGGTTGGAAGTTCTATGGCTTCTCTCTTTCTTTGATAGTCTTCTTTTATACTTCTATATTTCTTGGGTGCAAACCCTTTCTTGGAATAATTAGAACAATCAAGGACAACATTATAAATATCTTCAACCCAATTATAATCAATATCTCTGGCTTCATAATAGTGCTTTAAAAACTTAAATATGGACATTGTCTGACAAGAACTGTAACAAACAAAAACTTTTGTATTCTTGTAGAAATATAATTTCCACGAAGCTTCGTCAACATCTGCATGATGACAAGCTGTCTTACATATGAGATATTGTCCCTTGTCTTGGTAGGGAACTTCGAGCCTATCAAGTAAGTCCTTTACTCTGTCATCATTAAGTTCCTTAATAATTTCCTGATAATCAATCATGGCTATTCAACCCTTCCACAATTTGGTTTAAACTTTTAAATTCTTCATCTTCAAAATTTAGGACTCGCGCAGATGTATACAGGTGAAAATCTTGAAGGGCATTTAGATTTGCATCCGTAATAAACAGGTCTCTTCTCTTCATTGTTCCTAAATTCATATAGCTCCAGATCTTGACTTGTGTCCACTGGCCAGACCGGACTTTGAACACGTCAGATACAAGATTTGGTTCTGGCAATCCTTTTGATTCAATAAGTGGCCGCAAAAGGTCTGTTTCATCTTTTGTTGGACGAGACATAATAAGACCATTGTCACTTTTGTTAATAATCGAGCGGGCGCCGGCAATAGAACCTTCATTTCGTATACCAATATTGTTATCGGCGTTCGCATTGACTTGAGTAGATGTAAATACACATATATTTAGCTCAACTGCTAAATCCTTTAACGCCGTTGACAATAATAGAAGTGCTTCATCGTTCCGCAAATGAAAATCCTTAAACTCTCGCAGCAAGGAGGGAGAAACAAAAATGTAGTCCATAAACAGATAACCAATATCCTTTAATACGTATTGCTCTCTTACCATGGCTTTGAGCCCCTCTACCGTGGGTTCTGGCATTCGCAAAATAGTCAAATTATCTTTGAACTGTTTTATCAATTTTATCGATTGGAACAGAATGTCATTTTCTTCAGAACTGAAATCTCCATATCTAAAACGTCCTTCATTAATATCAGATATATAAGCGAGAATCATCTTTTGAACTTCTTCAAAGCTTTGCTCTGTGATAATGAGCAAAACCTTCTCATTGTATCCGTCTATTATCCATTTTCCAGTCGAACTATCATAACGAATGGGATAAGCTAAGTGACAGGCATCGGCGACGGCGCCGCGGGTATTATGTGTCACGATATACCCCTCTGTCAGAAAGAGGTGCTCTTCATTGTCAACATAAAAACAAGTCATTTCTTCCTCATATCCTAGAGAACCTAGTTCAATAATCGGAATAAAATCATTTTTTTCTTTACGCTTGCTGGTATCATACCAGTCTTGCATTCTTTTTCTTTTTCTTGGCAGTTTAAATAATTTATTTTTATCAGAAGGGCGACCTTTTATATGAACGACATATCCGATATTTGTCTCTTTATGACTGTCTATCGCGACGGTAGCAGAGAATCCGAGGCTCCGACACAGTTCAACGACACCGTCTTTAAGCTGAGAACTGGTAGTAAAGAAGCTAACTCTTCCTTTCTCATCAACAGATCCATCGCTGTCTAGTAGTCCATTTAAAAGATCAAAACGCTGCTCAATGTCTCCGCAAAGATATTTTTCTGGGATAAATTTATCTTCAGATTTGCAATTTATTAATTGAGGATATTCAATTAAAAAATCTTGAACCCAAATATTTTCTTTTCTTTCTTGGGTGTTCTTCTTGGTGGAAAAGTGCCAAGTGTAGTTCTTTTTACTGTTCTTTTTTAAATTCCAATCCATTTCTTTTGCGATTAAAGAGGGAAGATATTCATCTTCGCTAGAGTATTGAAATGCTTTGTTAGACTCGTGCTGTCGAAAAGAACTATCTCCTAAAGCCAATCCAAAGACGTAAGGAGGAATAAAATAATCTTTTTTTGAATATTGAACGGCATAAGAGTTGGGAACTAAAATCTGATACGCTCCTTTTTCATTTTGTAAGTGTAATTTATTGATTTCCTTAAAGGTTTTTGTATAAAAATTTCGCTGTTGCTTACTTTCATCTTTTTGCCCTGTGGTACAGTAACTCCACAAATGCTCTTCACAGCACTTAACAATTCGGCCGTCTTTAAATTTAACATATTTTACTTCTTTTTTTCCTTGCGGATAAACTCCCAATACTTTTGTTGGTCTTCCAAAAGCATCAAAGAGATAATCTCCGACTTGAATTTCATCAACTCTTTTGTAGCCTCTTGGCG
This sequence comes from Faecalibacillus sp., assembly GCA_963588175.1. Classification (GTDB taxonomy): domain Bacteria; phylum Bacillota_I; class Bacilli_A; order RFN20; family CAG-826; genus UBA4951. The sequence continues at coordinate 73,559 of CAVAGP010000004.1, forward strand.
TAGGGATAAGAGTGCTATTCGGCAATGCCTTACCCACACCCGATCCACTGGATCGAACGGTCATTGTTCCCCTGCGCGCACCTCCTAAAACTTGATTTAAGATGTCCCCCTGGATAGAGAGCCCCAAATCTTCTCCCTCTTTTAAGTTAGCAACAAGGTCGTCTAAACCGTCGGCGGCGGATCTGGTTTCATTTTCTTCGCTTTTCGTGTAAGCACTCTCTAATCTCAGCAGTTTAGACTTTAGAGTGGAAGTGATATCATTACACGTTAGAGATTCAAATTTTTTGTTGATATCAAGAGCTTTGGGGTCAACGAGATTCTCTTCATAAAATTGACTTGTATCAAAACCGCTTTTCCTTAAGTCCCTCAACAAATTCAACTTCTTTAATTTAGAGTAGTAATAATCAAAATTATCAGGTGAAGTAAAATCTTGGAGGTCTTGAAGATATTCAATTCCATTCTGACTCTCAAAAGTAGAGGTGGCGGCCGTATCAGTCTTCAAATAATTAACGACATCAATCGGATTTATCTGCTTCGCCCCACTATAATATAGTCCTTGAAGCGCAGAAAATACGTATCTTTCAAAGCGAGTAGAAAAATCACTTAAGCTCAAATTGTATTTGTCTATCTCGCTAAAATACTGAGGATGCTGCATTAAGCCTCCAAGAACTTGTTGATTACAAGTTTTATCTACCATCAATCATCCTCCATCTCTGCAATTGCAGCCAAATCAATTTGCTTTCTTTTCGGTTCATTTTTCTTTTTGTGTACAACTATTACTTCCTGGGCTGCCGCCTGTCGGATTTGCTTTTCAATTTGGTTTAAGATGCCTTGCTCTTTATATTCTCTTTGTGCCCAATATGTGCAAGATTCCGTATAGATGTAGCCGACAATGCCTATTCCGCCCTCAGCTTTTTCAGGGTCAAGGTGCTTGACATCGTAAGCATATTTAGTACAGAAAAAAATACCTTTTGGAGTTCTATTTTTTTTTAATAGCATTTTCCATTGATGGTCGAATTTAGAGAAATTTACATCCATCCGAACCTTATAACGAAGATATTGATAGGTCGCATCCTTCCACATCTCTTCGTCGAGGGTGGCAGAAGTAATTGAACTGGTTTCCTTTGCCCATTTTTGATAACATTTACAATGAAAATACCAGTTCTTTTTTCTCATAAACCAATCTTGACCCTCAATGCCTTCGCTTCTATAAATCTCTCTTTTACAGATACGGCAATGCACGGGAGTCTCTTTAGGCATACTATCACCTCTATTCTTTCTATACTTATATTATACTACTTTTTTCTTTTTTCGTCAAATTTAAAAAGAGGCTCACCTAAGGTGAGCCCCATTTATTATTACATATCTCGCATTTCTACTAAAAGTAAATAGAAAAGATCTTTCTGTGATTCCGGAATCTCAGACAATTTTACTGTATGTCCAAAAATTTCGGACGACTTTTCCATTACTTTCCGTTTTTGATCTTCTCCGAAAAGCGACCATAATTTACGAGCTTCTTCAAGGATATCAGAGTAACTAATGTCCTCTTCTTGTATAGAGGTTGTTACATCACTAACCTTTGCTCCTCGTTCTACCTCTTTTTCGATGGCGCGGCCGATTGCATCAACCAATTCTTCATATCCAAATGGAATCTTTGGATCGAGATATTGCCATCGAGAGCCAGCCATGATTGTTGGTGTCTTTCTAGTATACAGCCAACGTTCACTACTTCCGTCTTCTTTTACGACACAATCAATCATGCCAATTACATCAACCATCGGCTCGATAACTTGCGCCGCGCGCTTCTGCAAATCTGGACAAAGAATCTTGATTTCACTATCTTTTTCGTCTTTAATAATTCTTTTTTCCGCATGGCTAATAAATACGATACCATAACCAAGCTGACTTAATTTGCGAAAAGCATTAGCAAATTCAGTCTTACAAGCAGAATACCCCCCGCCGTAGGGGATGTCCCCGATACGATCTACTCCATTCTGCATACAGATATACTGTTCGCAGTAATCATATGCAATCGTGGCAGTGTCAATAATAACGCTCTTATACATCTTTTTTGCATCGGGTTTCTCTAACTGCTTCAGAACTAATTTAAAAGTAGCCCATTTATCGATGTCTACTGCTTTTAAGCCAGGAATGGCGTGATAGCCAATTTCAAAAGCAAGCAATAAACTATCAGGAATTTTTGCGGCAAAAGAGGTTTTCCCCACCTTCAATATTGTTATCGTATAGGCTTTTTATCCCATACTTCTTATAGTTAATTTCCTATAAGTTCAGCATATCTTTTTTCTGTCACACCGACAGAATAGAGTCTCGTGGAAAATTATTTCATTAAAGGTTTTACCTCATTTAAGATTTTTTCATAATGAGATTTTTTACGTTTTAAGAAAATTGAGTTTGGAGTATAAAGAAAATCATAAATTCTTCTTGCTGCTACGTTTGAATATTGGATATAATATAAAGGCGAATATCCCCTTTTTTCTCTAATCTGAATAGACACTTTTGGGATTCCTAATTCTTCAAAATAGTCCATAATAAAATCTAAGATTTCTGAAGTTGCAGAACAAACTTGCCAACGAAGTGCGCTCTTTGATATAAGATTTACACTTCCGTTTCCGTCAAAATATCCTCGAATATAATCTATCCAATATTTTTTATCTAAATTATATGGAGGTTTAAGCAAAAAAGTTTTCTCTGGAATAATAGAATAATTCGCCAAATCTTTTTTATGTTCTTCACAGGTCCATTGTAGCTTAGCGATATCGTATCTTTCTTTGTTAGTGTAATATTTTACTTCATTTTCGATTTTTAATAATTCTCGAATATGATATAATACTTCAGCGTCCTGTTGCTGAAGTCCAATCATAATTTTATTATTATTTTTACCGATGCATCCATCAGCAGCTAAAAATCCTAACACCCAAGCCATATCCGGCGTCTCCGTTTTAAAGAAAGAAACGTCTTTCCCTAATGCTCGATTTTTATTCGATTCGGTTGCTGCTTCAGAAAAATTACGAATACGAATATTATTCTTTTTTAAAACCTTTTTTATTTCTTGAACATTTGTTGACCCCACTGCTTTTGCACAATAAAGTTGCCCTCTATGTTCTTTCGTATACAGCTCAATTATTTTTCTTTCTTGACTCTCTGTAAAATAGTTCTTCACACCGAACAACCCCTTTAATGTTTAAGTTTTCTATGCGTTGCGCGTGGGGCCACTTTTGCACGACCCCTTCCGCTCTGATTACCGACCTTTCGGTTTAGGCTTCCAGTTTTTACTCTAATTTAGACGACTTTTAGCCGAATGTCCAAGGTTATCTAGACTCTCCGTAAATGAGGATGAACTTATTAGCAAGATCTCTGGAGACGGTCGTAGTAGGAAGATTTAAAATATCGATTCCCATACTATACTACCTCCTTAAAATCCGAAGCTACTAAAATCTGTTGCGGATCTCTGCGCCGGCGGAGTAGCACTCTCCTGTTTAGAAGCCTGCTCCATTTGGTCCATTCTGGCTTTACGCGTCGCAAGGGCTTCATTAATTTCATCCATATCATAAGCTGTGGTGGCCTGAGAACCACTAGTAATAACTAAATCACTAACATTGATAGTGCGAGTTCTTTCAAGCGGTTCGCCAAAATCCTGCGGGATTTTTTCAACTTTAGTAGTAGAAGTAAAATGCAAACGACCGTTTACATTAACAGTGTCTCCATTGGACCAGTTAGTAGAAATAAAGTCGATACCATCCTTGTTAGTAGTAACAAAATCAACCACATCGATATTGCCGCCCCAACCAGGAATAATACCTTTAACTCTATATTTGTCAGTTTCAATGCCGTCTTTATCAGTAATGTAGCCCTGACTAGCTACAACGCAAGTGCAATTAAATTCTGCGGTCGGCTTCAACAGAGTACGGTCTTTCTTGTTGAAGAAAGAAGCTCTAATAGATGGATAAGTAACTACCTTACCAGTGCGCCGACTAACATAAGAGTTAGTGGACAGAGAAGCACCAGAAACTCTGATACCGTCTGCGTCCGTTTCGCCAACGGCGGCGACGGAGTTCATAGTCAGGACGGACTTAACACTATCGTATGCCGGATTCGGAGTGCCGTCCTTCTTATATTTATTCTGAAATACTGGAATAGGAATGTAACAAACAACTTTTTGTCCATTAACCATTGTATCTACGCGTACAATAATTTTACCTCTAATACACTCCACTTTCTTACCAGTAACTTTGTTCGTATAAGTTGCATTTGGGTCAAGGTCGATTTCGTTCAAAATACCTTCGATATATACACTATTGTCTGCTTGCTGTAACATTATTTTCTCCTTAGATAAATAATCCTATTTTGATTTCTTTTCTGTTGTAAAATGGAGGGGTATCTCTACCCCTCCTATCAATTAGTCTTCGTCAGAAGGAACGAAGTTTTCACCAGCTTCGGTGATGCAAACATAGGTTACGGTCTTGGCATCTTCGCCTTCGCCTTCGTCAACCTTGTTACGGATTACCAGACCCTTCTTCTGAAGGTCAGTTACGTTTGCGGAAATAGAACGAGCAGTTCTGCCAGTAGCATCTTCCAGAGCACCAGTAGAAATCTTACCATTGTTGGCCTTTACAAGTTCAAATACTTCATTGGATTTTTCAGTTAACTGCATAATGTTTTCTCCTTTAAATTAAATAAATTTTTATTAGATAAATAGGCCTTTCCTATTTATTTCTTGATTATATTATATACGATTTTTATTTAGTTGTCAAAATTTAAAGTGCTTCGTATATAATATTTTTGAGAGTTAGGAGAGTTTTTCGCTCTCCTTAACTTCCTTATATATTATAGCAGATTTTAATTATTTAGTCAAAATTTAACCCGACTATTTTTGAATCAGCTTTTAATTTTGCAGAGTGTACCCCCTGAGCTCCGGCTCCAAGGAGAGGAATATCACTTACAGATAATTTTAGGCAATTGGTCTTAGAAACTAGAACAAATTCTTTTTCGTCTCGAAGAGGAAGAAAATCAACCATAAAATCGCTTTCTTTTAATTTTTGTATCTTACGCCCCCTGGTGTTTGTTCCTTGTACAGAAAACTCACTGATGTCTGTTCGTTTAATCATGCCACCTCCCGTACAAGTAACGATCTCCTTCACGTCGTCCCCCAGAGGCGCCGCGCGCAGAAGTAAATCCGATTCATTTAGTTTTATTCCTTTTATTCCTCTGCTTGTTCTACCAATAGCTCTAATATCTTTAGTGTCGACAATAAGAAACTGACCTTGGGCGGTCAACATTGTCAACTTTTCTTCATCTACAAAAGAAATACTACAAATTTCGTCTCCACTTTCCAAAGCTAATGCCTTTACGCCGCCCTTCCTCTTTGTATTATAATCAGATAAGAGAGATTTCTTCAAATATCCCTTCTTGGTAGAAAAGATAACGTATTTTTTTGCGCTATTTTTATTATAGGCGGTTACTCCGCAGATAGATTCACCGTCGCAATTAATAATTGATTCAATTGCAACTTTTTCTCCAACGGGAAGTGAAGAGCCAAAACAGTAAAAATAATTTCCTTCTTTAGAAAAGAAAAGCAAGGTGTCTGTCGTCTTTACTATGGCCGTGTGAATGATATACTCGCCCTTGTCTAGCTTAAATTTTGCGCCGATTGTATTGCGACGAGTGGTATAAAGAGTAGAAGTCTCGGAAATGAAAACGTTATTTTTGTTGGTAAGGTTGATAAGAAGTTGTCGAATTTCTGTCGGCTCCTCATCTTCGCTCGCAATATCTAAGATTTTTGTGCGCCGCGCGTCTCCAAAACTATTAGCGACTTCGCGCAACCCTTTTTCAATCTCTCTCTTCAATAAATCCTCATCGTTCAAGATAGCTTTAATTCTTGCTTTTTCTTTTTCTAATCCTTCTTTTTCGTTCTCAATTTTTTTAACTTCCAACCTAGCCAAGCGAGAGAGCTTCATATCGAGGATTGCTTTTGTCTGAATTTCATCGAGGAGAAACTTTTTTTGGAGAGCCTCACTAGCGGCGGCGCCTGAAGAAGAAGTCTTGATAGTTTGAACTACATCATCGATCGATGCTAAACAAATCAGTAAAGCGTCAATGATGTGTAAGCGACTTTCAATCTTTTTTAAGTCATATTGAAAACCTCTCTGATATACGTCTTTTTCGTGGTCAAGATGTAATTGAAAAAGTTTTTTTAATCCTAATACTGCAGGCTTCTTCCCATCTACAAGCACAGTCATATTTATTCCGCTAAAGCTCTCTAATGAAGTTTCTTTATACAACAACTTCAAAACTTTATCAGGAGATGCGCTCTTAGTCAAATAAATTTCGTAATCTGGCTTTTTATGAGAAGCATCATTAACATTATCAATCCCGCAATCAGGACTTTTTTCTAATAGCTTTTGAATTTGTTCACTAATGGTCTGCGTATATACTCCATAAGGCAGCTCGCGCACGATTAAAGCTCGTTTATTTTTGTCATACTCAATTACTGATCGAAGCCTTGCTGCCGCGCCAGTTCCCTCTTCTAGACTTTTCTTTACTTCCTCTCCATTTAGAAGAATCGCACCAGTTGCATAATCCGGCATAACACAGATTTCTTCAAAAGAAATATCGGGATTCCAAAGAAGTTTAATAAGAGCTTCATTCACTTCTCTCAAATTAAATTGAGGAATTGCACTAGAAACTGCAATACCTAACCCTACAGTGCCATTACAAATATTGTAGTAGCCTTTTGATGGAGCAACTTTAGGGTATTTTTCTGTTTCGTCAAAGTTTTCACTCCACTCGCGAATAGTATCTTTGTCGATGTCATTAAACAATCCATATCCAAGAGGATTTAAACGGAGTTCAGTATAACGCATAGAGGCCTCGTCATTCGTGCTGTTTAAGGTGCCATTATTTCCCTGACAATCTTCGAGAGGATAGCGCATAGCAAAAGGTTTGCTCATTCTCATATAAGTACCATAACAACTTGAGTCGCCATGCTCGTAGTAATGTCCAAGAGCATCTCCGACAACTCGCGCACTTTTAACAAAAGGCTTCGATGGAATATTTTTTGTTACTGCCATTTGACTATACATGAGCATCCTTGCAGAAGGCTTTAGCATATCTCTCGCATCACAAATGGCGCGATTTAAAATTACATTACCCGCATAACGAGTAAAACTATCTTCAACTATTTTTTTAATATCTGCCACTTATTCTACCTCAAACTTAGAAAAATCAATATTATTAAATACGAACTCTTTTCTCGGCGTAACATCTTCACTCATTAAGTCTAGAAGAGTTTGAATACCATCTTCACTGTATGAGATAGGCTCTAGATGTTGCCACTCTGGACTAAACATAGAATTTTTTAAATCCTTATCTGTCATTTGACCAAGTCCCTTAAAGAAAGTAATATTACCTTTAGGATGACTGCGAAATTCTTCTTCGCTATAATAGTAATACGTTTTTGTTTTTGTTTCAACTTTGCAGGTGGGTGCGCGCAACCAATAAAGACGATTTTCTTTTAAGAATTGAGGAGCAAGAACTTGTAGCATAGACATCAGAAGTAATCCAATATGACTGCCGTCAAAGTCTCCATCGACGGCAAGGGCCACACGACCATATCTAAGTTTCTCAGGTCGATATGGCTTACCATACGTCAACCCCAACGCTTGAAGGAGAAGTTTAACTTCCTCGTTATCTAGTCCTTCTTCAATTGAAGCCTTCAAAAGGTTTTTTGCTTTTCCTCTAAACATCAAGATACCATATTTGTCAGGATCGCGACCAATTGACATAGAACCTCCTGCGCTCAAGCCTTCTGTGCACAGCAATATACTATCTTGACCTAATTTTCTTGCATCTCTCAATTTATCATAATTCAATAGTTTCTTTTTTTCATTGGCTTTCTGCTCTTTTTCGTGATTAAGAATGGCTTGTCTTGCTCTTTCTGCTGCCGCTTCGGCTTTCTTTTCTTTTGTTAAAATCTCAACAATCTTTTTGAACTCATCTTTATGCCGAACAACAAAATTCTTAATAGCTTCAGTAAATACAGTCTGGGTATAGCCTCTTAATTCACTATTTTGTATTTTTGATTTTGTTTGGTTTTGATAGATAGGATGGGGGTGGCGCACATTAACGATATAAACCAATCCCTTTCTAATCATATCAGCATTAAATTCTCCTTTAGATAAGGAATTGATAGTTCTAGTGAATGCAGTTTTTGCTCCCGTTTCAGGCGTGCCGCCATCGACATTGAGTGCTCCATTAGAAAAGATATAGCTTTTTTCTTTTTCGCCAGTCCACTGAGCAAATACTTCAATTTCAACCTCATCGTCAAACTCTTTATATCCATAGATATAAGATTTGTGAAGAGGATTGGTGATTTTTGCTTTTGCAAAGTCTTTAAGCCCATTCTTAGACAGAAACTCTTCTTGTTTATTTCCGCACTTTAATTTAAAGATGATACCTGGAATAAAGTAGGAGGTAAGTTCAAGCTCTTCTTTTAATCTCTGATAATCGAAGCTCGGTCCTTCAATAGAGAAGATAGATTTATCAGGCGTAAATCTAAAAGTAGAACCGGTTTTATCCGTTTCTTTAATAAACTTAGCTTCTTCCAATTGAGGAATGCCGTCTTTAAAGTTCAAATAATATTCTGCGCCGTCTCTTCTTGACCATACTTCAAAAGAGGTCGAGCACACACAAACTGCGCTCGTCCCAATTCCATGACAACCTCTTACCTTTTTATAATTAGAGGTATCAAATTTGCCACTGCTGTGCGCGCTTGTGAAAAGTTCAATCAACACCTCATGGGTATCCTTGTTCGGCCCGTGTGGCACTCCCGCTCCTTCATCTGTACAAGTAATTGTGTCACCATCCGAAGATAACTCAATTTCGATGACTTTTCCTCGGCCCATCATTGCCTCATCTGCACTATTATTTAGGACTTCTAAAAAACAATTGAATGCTGCATCTTGACCGTCTGTACCGATGTACATCCCAGGAGTGGTGCGGCAAGCAGTTCGAAAATCTTTTATTTGTATTGAATCTGCATTATAACTCATAGGCATCAACCTTCCTTTCTTTCCAATCTAAAAAAATTATATCATTTTTTTTCTACTTTGTCAATTCTTGTCACGAAATTTATATATTTTTCGTGACATCTTAGTTTAATCGAGAGCAAGGTTTAATTCCTTACTTGTCTAAGGAAAAGAATCTAAGGAGGCTGAGCAATGAAAAAAGGTTGTTCTGAAACAAAACTTATTCATATTGATGTCGATAATTCTATTATAGACCACATCGACTTCATTTTTAAAACAAAAAAAGAATCTAGCGCTGATGCCATCTCAGAGAAGTCTTATTTTTCTGACGGTTCCGGCGAAGTGCAATACGATTCTGAACTCGGCTTTTATTCGATAGTCTTCTCAAGAGAGGAGACAATTCTCTTTCCGGCCAATGGATTGATTTATATGGATACAAGAATTGTTTTAAAGGACGGCCAAATTCCAGAAACAGAAATTGTTTCTTTTAGGGTTCAGCCCACCCTTTTCGATGGAGTTGATGAAAATGGAACGTCGAGTAATTCGTAATTTAAGCAAAAATGCCATAACGGTTCCAATAGCTTCAGCCTCTCCGATCGACGTAGAAAATCTAGAGAAAATTCTCTACTACGATAGATACATCGGTATAGAAAGCATAAAACAAACAACAACTTCGTCGGAAAGTAGCGGCATAAATATCATCACCGTAACTTTGACAGATGGTACAACTTCAACCTTTGAAGTCAGAAATGGACAAGGATTTTCAGACGATAAAGAATATGCTTACGAACTGGTTGTTGCTTCGGTGGAGAAATTAGATAACTTGACACCAGACCCTGGTACTTTTGCTTATGTACAAAAGACCAAAGACACCTATTTTTATACTGGTGAAAACTGGGTAAAATTCCTCGATGAGGATGAGCCTGCCGACTCTAGCGTAACAAATGATGATATCGATATGATGTTCATTGGATTATATTAAAGGAGTGATTCGAATATGGCGACTTATGACGAAAAATTAGTTCGAGGTCAGCAGTTGGCCTATGCCATCTCTAAGTTGAAAACTATTACAGATGGAAAAGTCGACAAAGAGACTGGAAAGGGTCTGTCTACAAATGACTATACGACTGCTGAAAAAACTAAACTTGCCGGACTTGAAAACACTACTGTTGTAGATAATTTGACAAGCACTTCTCCTACTTCCGCACTCTCTGCAAATCAAGGTAAAACTCTTGATGAAAAAATTAAGGCTTTGAGTGACAGCATGAGTGATTTAGGCTATGGAGATATGCTTAAAGCAACTTACGACACCAACAAAGATGGCGTTGTAGATAACTCATCTGCTTTAGAAGGACATCCTGCTTCTTATTTTGCTACCGCCACAGATTTAGATGAGAAAGTAGACAAAGAAACTGGCAAAGGTTTGTCCACAAATGACTATACAACAGCAGAAAAAACCAAGCTGGCCGGCATTGAAGAGAAAGCTGAAGTAAACCAGGATGCTTTCTCTAACTTCTTGGTAGGAAATATTACGGTTGCCGCCGATGCTAAAAAGGATACCATTACCTTTGTGGCCGGAGACAACGTTACTTTGACAGCAGATGCTACTGCCGACAGCATCGCCTTCGCTGCTAAGGATACCACCTATCCAGAAGCTACTGCTACAAAAGGTGGTTTATTAACGGACGCACAAGCTGTAAAACTGGCCGGATTAGAAGAGGGCGCAAATAAAACTACTATCGTAGATAATTTGACCTCTGAGAGTGCTACTGCCGCGCTGTCCGCCAAACAGGGTAAACAGCTTGAAAGTGAAATTGATGCACTTGAAACTAGCAAAGCTAATAAAACAGATGTCCCGTCTAAATTATCTGATTTGACCGACGATATTAGTGCCGCGAACGTAATTGAAACTATTAAGGTGGACGGCGCTGCATTAACAGCAACGGGTAAAGTTGTTAATATTGATTTGTCTAAAAAAGCTGATAAAGCCGATGTCACAGCATTAACTTCTAGAGTTAGTACAAATGAAAGTGATATTAGCACTATCAAAACAAAACTGGCGAACGTCGAAGAAAATGCTGAAGCTAACATTATTGAAGCCATTAAAGTTAACGGTTCTGCTCTTTCTCCAGACGCTGCTAAAGCTGTTGACATTACTGTGCCTACTAAATTATCTGACATTACAGATGATATCGACGCAGCCAATAAAATTAATAGTATTAAAGTCAATGGCACTGCTCAGACTATTACTAGTAAGAGCGTAGACATTCAGGTACCAACTACCGTTGCTGAATTGACAGATGCTGGCAATTATGCCTTAAAGAGCGACCTTACTAACGTTTACATCTATAAGGGTTCTGTTGCCAATTTGGCAGCATTGGAAGCTCTGACCGATCAAACGACCGGTTTCGTATATAATGTTGAAGACACGGGCATGAACTATGCTTGGAATGGTACTGCTTGGGATAACTTAGGCACTATTTATACATTTGAATATATTACGAATACAGACGTTGATTCTATGTTCGCGTAAAATTTTAGGTGGGCGGCACACGTCGCCCACTTCAATCTAAGGTGGTGATTTAATGGCTAGCTATGATGATAATATCGTAAAAGGTAAAGCTTTGGCCTATGCAATTACAAAAATTAAGAGTTGGGTAAATACCCTTTTTGAGGGGTTAGCTACTGTGGCGAATACAGGAGCTTATAGTGATTTAAAAGGTACCCCAGGGAATGCGTCAACTTCCGCGGCCGGCCTAATGAGTACGACAGATAAAGCCAAATTAGATGGTATTGCAGCTAATGCGAACGCTTATTCACATCCAACTTATACTGCGCGCACTGGTGTACCAACTACCAATCAGTCTCCCAATTTTGGAGAAAGTTTTTCAATTACTCAGTCTATTTCAGATGTTACTGGCCATATTACTGCCATGAATGAAAAAACAGTTACTCTCCCTAGTGAAACAGTCTATACTTCTGACGCCGGAGGATATGAGTTTACTGTGACTTCCGCTGCACCGCAGGCCGCTCCGGAGAATCTGATTACTTTTGTAGTTACATCATAAGGAGCACTAGTATGGGAAAAATAGTAACGGGAACGTATTACTTACGACCTAATTCAGATATTTCTATCAATCATAGCGCCTCAACAAGCCCTGCATGGCAGTCAGTTGCAGATGACGACCCCGAAACAAAAATTTATACAAACTCTACCAATGATTGCACCTCTACTTTTGGCTTGGGATTATATAGTGGAACGATTCCTTCCAAAGATTATACAATTACAAGCGTAGAGATTCATGCAAATCATCAGGCAGACTTTAATATTGTCGGGCCAGGATATTTTCAGTATGGATACTCAATGGGGGGTCATTCGTTCACCGCTAGTCAGGTATCTATATCAAAGAATGATCGAGTAGACCATACTGAAACAGAAGCGGAACTAAGCATTTCTGTCTCTGCAAATTCTTTGCCATCAAATCCTCAGGTTTGGGCGCAATGTCATAGAAAGACAACTCTATCGCGCTGGAACGTGCAAGTAACGCAGATATACGTGGCCGTTAATTGGCAGTATGAGCTGCCATATTTATCAGTTGCCGTAATAGACAATACCGCAAATAGACGAGCAAACTGGCCAACAAATGTATATTTTGAACCAGTTGAAAAGGATATCGAATTTTATGAAAATATGGAAATCGTAACCGAGCTCGATTCTTCTCGAGTGGTAGGATTATCTCGTTTTACTACGCTTCCTAGCAACGTTTCCAACACTCTTAATTGCATTATAACTGATCCAACTATGGCTTGCGTTTGGGGATATATGGATAAGAGCAATACGACGCCAGATTATGCTGTTAACTGGGTTTATGATGGCGTTTCTGGCACTGGTGGGGGTTTCGGTCAAGTATCTTCAGACACTGGTCTATATTGCATGATTATTGATGCAAAAATCTATAAAGGTAATGAACCTATGCTACCAATTACTCGCCCTATCTATGTCGGCAACAACAGAGTAAGTAGTGTAATTTACGGGGTCGACTTTATGTACGGTTTCTATGGATATAAGTTAGCTTCTGACGGACATCATCTAATAGCAGACACAGCAAACTATCCTCCTGACGAAGAAGTAATAGTGGAAGAATAAAAGGAGACACATTTAGTGCCTCCTTTTTTTATCCCCACATAACGACTTTTTTCTTTTTCTTTTTCCCTTTACACCAAATCAAATAATCTCTCGCACGAGTTGCTGCAACATACCCCGCGCAACGCTCTTCTTCATTATAAAATCGTGCGCCAATAACTGCGACACAAGGAGATTCCAATCCTTTTGAAGAGTGAATGGTGATAACTTTTAAAGTGTTGTTTCTTCGAAGAGCAGAAAGAGCATCAAGTGTCAAATCCGTAGGGTGAAAATTTTCACAGGGAATAGAATGTGCATTTAAGAACCTCAACATTTCGTTTACTTGAGCATTGGTTCGACAGCAAATAAACCAATCTCTCCATTCTCGATGATGCAATTCATTTTCTTTCAATATTAATTGCAGTAGTTCATTATAATCTAAATTTATCGAGTCTACCTTGCCCCATTCATCTCTCATCGCGATAGACAAATCTGAATAATCCATGCCAAGTGGCGCAATAATTCTTTTTGCATATTGTAGGACTTTTTTAGAATTGCGATAGTTCTCATCTAAATCATAAGTAGTTACTCCTCTTTCTTTAGAGAGGTCAATCATCAAATGAGGATCCGCACCATTCCAACTGTAAAGAGATTGGCGATAATCTCCAAAAATCATCCAATTTGCAGGCCGCACATGATTGAAGATAAAGTCATACTGCTTACGAGAGGTATCTTGAGCTTCATCAAGCAGAAGATAAGTAACAGGCACTGTCACTTCAGGGTGTTCATCCACTAATTCAAACAATTTGTTGAACTGTTCTTCTTTAAGAATTTTATTGACCTCTCTCTGAAAGCCTCCTTTAGTTAGAAGAGAAGAAGCGTAAGCATGAATTGTCCCCGTGAATAGTCCAGGTGGACGACTAAGTCGACTTTGAATTTCGGATGCTGCCATATTAGTGAAAGTAATAACTACTATTTCTGTAGGACTTACTCCCCTATCTAGTAAATACTGTATTCTACCTATCATTGTTGCAGTTTTTCCACTGCTCGCACAGGCCACCACAACTACTTTTTCTTCTGTGGCATTAATTATTTCTTCTTGCTTTGCACTATATTCAATCATTTTCGCTTAACCACCACTCTTCATATTCAACAATTGTTGTGCTCCATATAAATCGATATAGAATTTTTCTCGCTCACTCAGCTTGGATTTCTCGCACTCTTCAATCACTTCAAAACTAAAGTTCCAAATTCCTTTCTCTGCCATAAAAGTATGGAGAGTGGAGTGCGCGCACCCCTTTAAGCCAAAAGTAGTTTTAGCGTGCTCATTCCATCGATTTTTAATGTTGGTACTTCGCCCTAAATAAAACTCTCCTGTTGGTCGATATGTAATCTTGTATATACCAGCCGGCGCACTTCCTTTGAGTACTCGTTTAATCATTTCATCGAGCGGCCGCTTAATGAATACGTCATATATTAGTTTGTTGAATGCTTCCTGATTATGCAGTCGCGGTTTAATAGCTTCGAGCGATTGAATGTCTTCTCGATCGGTCTCGCTCACATTTATGCAATAAAAACTTTCGTGCTCTTCGATTTCTTTTCGACGAAGAATCTCTTGATTGACTGCTTCTTGTTGTTTAGCGAAATCATCTAGCTCAGCTTGGATTTTAGCTTTTTCATTTGCGCATTTTTCTTTTGTCGCCCCTAGGTTAAGCATTTCATTAGCAATTAGTTGTTCTAACTCAGTCACTTTATCTTCAAACTTTTTTTGTTCTTCGAAAGTCTTCTTTTGATAAGCACCATCTATTTCTGCGGCCTGCTTATCGAGAAGTAATTTAGTTTGCTCATCTAAACGAGATTGAGTCTCAGAAAGCGATTTTCTTAAGTGGGTTTCTCGTTCTTCCTCAAGAGCTTGAAGATGCGCCAACTTCGCATCTAATTCTCGGATTTTTTCTTGCTCTGCTTTTACCTGGTGTTGACAAGCATTTTTAATTTCTTTTTGTCTATCTTCAATATATCTTTCAAATTTATTTTGTGCAATTTTACTAGTCCGCGCAGAAAGCACTATGACAGCAATAATTAAAGCAAAGATAACTATAAATAAAAAGTAATACATAACTCCTTTCTCCTGAAAGTTATAATTTATCCTTATTTTATTTTACATGAAAAAAGAGCAGAAGTCAAATTTTAACTCCTGCTCTCCTTCAAATTATAACTTTCCACTTATCCATTACTTCTTCTTTTAGCTCTTTGACTGTACCATTGCCACCCAATTTAACATAGGCCGCAAATTCTTGGTCAAGAGTTTGCTTTTCTGCCATAGTAATTATTTTATCATCGCAGTGCGCATCATAGAACTCTAAAATGTTGGCTCGAAGTACATTCTGCATACCTAGACTCATAGCATCAAAATGTTCTTTTAACATAGTAGTATAAAGTTCATTAACAATCTTCTCTATTCGTTCTTGTTCCTTCTTTCTTCCCCATTTAGTTGCATTCATTATTGGCTTTAAAATATTCGTTATTGCCACCACCAGTGCCGCTGCAATAATTATCCAATTATAGACGTCATCAAACATAAAAGGCCTCCTTGTTTGCTCCGATTTTAAGTAGCAAAACAAGAAGACCTCTCTTTTATTTTATAACCAATTGTGTCGCCGACGATCATCGTCTACATGCCAACGAGACTTGGCCAGGTAAAGAGGATTAAATAGGTCGGCGGCACAAGTAATTTTATCGAGATCATAGTAGGGAATGATATAAATGGGCTTATGATTGGCGAGAGCATATGAAATTTTTTTTCTATCTCTCTCACAAGCCGCTTTAAAGTCCGTCTGCGACCTATAGAAGTAACTAGTATATTGATAATGCTGCTGACCATGAAATTCAATGATAATGTTTTGGACAGGAAGATAGAAATCATACCTATACTTTTTGTGCCGCAAGTCTTGAAAACTTCGCTCTCTTTCATAATCTATCTGCGCTTGTTTTAGTAATTTTGCTATTTTCTCTTCACCTTTAGACATTATTGTATAACTGCGACCAGTCGCACTCCTTTGCGGATTTTTCATTTACTTCTCGAATACGGAGCAAACGAGGGTGACGTAAACTATCGTCCATAATTTCCATTGCACTAATTTCAGCGACACGACCGAGATAGTCCTTCCAATGGAGAAGCACGTCTTCTTCTATTCCGCTGACAGTTCCTAACTGTTTTATCTTCCCATCTTTATATAGGCCAATCTTTAAAGAGCCTGCGGCACCCAGGAAGTAAGTCTTAGTAATAGGAATAAGCGGTTCACCCTCATTGTATCGTTTATACCCTTCTGTTACACATCCTACTTCTGCGAAGGAAACCATTTTATCCAACTTTAGCTTCTCGTTAGTCTTCGCATTTACCCAATAAGGCCACTTTTGTAAATTTTTACCCGTATAAACTTTGGCGGGAGGTTCAGCACCAATAATAACACAGTCGATGGTTTCTCTTAACTCTTTTTTAACTTTTAAGGTATCTTTAATAGAGCGTTTACCTGGCCGATAGGGGCAATCGTTTCTTGTAATTACTATACCTTCGCCGCCGGTGGCAAGAACAGTCTGTAAAATACCCCAAAGTGTTTCTCCCTGATAATATCGAGCAACTTCAATGTATTCATTACTTTTATACGCTTTACGTAAATATTCGTCTAGAAAATCGGCCCGACTAGAAATAGGAACGTTAATAAAGGATTCATTTCCCCAAGCTAAAATATCGAAGATGTAATACTTAGCATAACCATTCTTCTTCTGACGAGCAATCGCCTTGTCCAATGCGCACCCCATAATTTTAGTGGTTTCGGTTGATCGCTCCACTCCAGGGGCAACAACCTCTCCTAGTAAACAAGTTCCAATTGGCAAGCTATTAAAGAAAGACGTTAATTGAGGCAGCCATTCAATTTTATTGAGATAGTCACCATTTACGCCCTTTGAACGCCCGAGAAGTTCCATTTTACCATTTTCATCTTTAACGAACTTATAGAATGCGCCGTCTCTTTTTACTGCACCTATCCATTGATTACTGAAGATGCGGCTAACGGCCATCTCTTTCTTTTTTTCATCGCTCCAAGACGCAGGCGGCGCATAGTATTTCATAGCTTCTAAATCATGAAAATTAACACCATCAATATACCCTTGCATACTCAATCTTCCTTTAAATGTTTTAATTTGCGCTTCAGTTTGATAACGATACGATAGTTTTCTTTTGCCGGCTGCCGGCTTTCAAGTAACTGAATTCGATTTTCCAGTTTAAGAATTTTATAATCTTTTTTGTTCATTTTGCACAACTCTCCTTTCTATAAATATATTATACTTTATTTTTTTTATCTAGTCAAATAAAAAGTTAGTAATCGTCAAGATTTGGGTCAAAAAGAAGAGTAACGATTAGTATAGCTAACTCTGCCACAATCACCCATATTCCCCAAGTTAAAGCCATAAACCTTGCTCCTTACAAAATTGATATGCACTATCTTTAAAATCTTTAAGAGTGCCGTTATTAGAAATAATGATATCATAATCATAGTTATTTACTTCTTCGTCTGCGTGATTAGAGAAGTCGATATTTTTTACGGAGTCACGCTCAATGAGTACTGTCTTTGCATTTAGAATAGAAACTAAATCTGCGATCTCTCTCGGCTCGCGGCAGTGAACAAAAACGACTCCCTTAGAATCGACACCGTAATATCGTAATTCTCGTTCAAATTCATCAATTTTTTTAATCGTTTCTTCCATTGGGAAACCGTTATATTCTGTAAAGAGGTCTTTCAAATCACTAAGAAATTTACGACTACGGTTATCCTTCGTTCCATTCCATCCTGTCATTTTAGCGATTTGCTTAACACAATCGATAGTGGAAACTTCGCACACATATTCTTCTCCGATAGCTCCGCGACAAAAATCTACAAAAGTGTCTTTTCCCGACCGAGGATGTCCATTAATAATATAGGTTTGCATTTATTTACTCCTTTTATAATAGAGACAATAGATAAAGCCTAAAGTTAAAGAACTCACAGAAAGTTCTTTTTCTATATCTTTTACTAGTTGAGATAAAGAAAGATAAGACGCTTGCTTATTCTTTGTTTTATTTAAATGCTCGAATGGAGCAGTTAATTTCCGTAATTTTCTAAATTGGAAAAATGGCATATTAACATAAGTATCTACCCCAAATACATCGCTAAAAATTTTTATTAAACTAATAAGACAAAGTTGGCTTTCAGAATTGATATCTATATCTTTAAGATAAATATCATTTTTACCAATTTTTCGTTTACCAAGATATTCTATGACTTGAGCAATAATCTTATCGTATCTATTATATTCATCTGCAGTCATTTATTTCACCTCTTTATATTCTCTCTTTATTATAGCAGTTTTCTTTTTTCTTTTCAAATTTTCAGACTATAATTTGAAAATTTGAAAATTTTTTGCTATAATATATATAGAAAGTGAGGAAAGGATAAGGAAAATATGGCTAGAATAACAGAGGAACAACATAAACAAATCAACATTCTCTATGCGCAGCTAGGTGTCTATTCACAGGTGGCTAAAGCAATGGGTATTTCTGCCGCGACCGTCAAGCGGCACGTAGAACCCGGCTTCAAGCTAGAAGAGAAGGAATATGTGTTCGATCCTGCGCATTTGCCACCGGCCGCATACGAAGTAGATTGGACAGGTGGAGAGCTAGGAAGTCATTGCTCTTTATCAGAGCAAGAGTTAGCTGATATCAATTTATTGAAAAAGGAGATTGTAGCATGAATGTTTATTTTGTTTTGGATGAAACTCCATTAAACCGAAAAAATTATATGTTGCGACCGAACTTCGACAATGAAGAGATTGAATGGACGGGACTTCAAGGGTCGTGGAATGTGTTGCCGGCAAGAGTATTGGGAATTTCTTATGATACTTATCTCCGTTTTTGTAGAGACGAGCTCGGCGCGCGCATTGTGGGTAAAGAGGGTAGATATCCATATCCCTATTTTCAAATGAATCAGGCGACAAAAGATTTTTTGGTGTTTTTGAACAAAAATTGTCAGTTTGGTTTGTAAAAGATTCTTGAGATGAGAAATAGAAAAGAAAGCGGCCAAAGAAAAGACAAAGAATCTCATAATAAAATATTTTATTTCTCTAACTACTTAAGTTTTCTACTATATTACCTACTTATATAT
>CAVAGP010000005.1:0-79883 GCA_963588175.1 Faecalibacillus sp.
CCTTAAAGGAGCTGACCGAACTTTCCAAACTCGGAAGGACTCGCGTTAACCAAATAATCGGCGATTTGAAGAAAATGAATAAAATTGAGAGGGTTGGGAACAATAGATCGGGTTATTGGAAGGTTAACAAGTAGTGGAAAATGGAATGTGTCGGTGAATATGCCACTCAAAAGTGGCACAATAGTGGCACATTCTTTGCATTATGAATAATGCAAGCAATCAATTTATACCATAAAAGAAACAATTTCACCGCTAAATTTTGGCATGAAAGAGGGATAGTGACATATTTTGTAATTTAAGTGGTTAAACAGATGTTTTGTGTATCTATTTACTTCTTGCAAAGAGACTATGATGCGTTTGATCCTTGCGATTAATCAAGGTTCCCTAACCTCATATCTTGTAAAAGTTTCTAACTTCAAAGTCAGAAAGTTAATATTAAAAGATAGTTTCGGACTTTGAATTCCGAAAGTCTTGACTATTTGGCTCTATAAGATACACTTTTGGTAAAGCAAAAGGAGGTCCTGCCATGTCTGAACTAATAAATCGTCCTGAATATCTTAAACAGCTTGTGCAGAACAAAGACGTCGATTTGGTTAAAATCATCACAGGAATCCGCAGGTGCGGGAAGTCTTCGCTATTGGATTTATTCCACCAATATCTTTTACAAAATGGCATTCCAGACGACAATATCATTCACATGAACCTAGAATCCCTTCGATATCGAGACCTTTCGGATTATCTGCGGTTTTATGACTATGTCAGCAAACTCATGCCCAACAAAGGCAAAACTTATTTGATTTTTGATGAACTGCAGGTTGTCGAGCATTGGGAGAAGGCGATTGAATCATTTCGCCTTGATTTCGACGTCGACGTATATATAACTGGCTCAAACGCATACATGCTTTCAACGGAGTTCTCGACTCTTTTATCGGGAAGATATGTCGAAATTCGCATGCTGCCATTATCCTTCAAGGAATTCTTGGATTTTTATGATTTTGAGAAAGATGCAAGCCTTGATGATAAGTTTCAAAAATACTTGCAGTTTGGCGGAATGCCAATCTTAAGCGAATATCGGTTCAACGAGGCTAGAAGCAACCAAGCTCTTGAAGGGATATATTCTACCGTCGTGCTAAAGGATATTTTGCAGCGAAACAACCAGCTAGACCAGCTAACCTTGCAAAAAATCGTAATGTTTCTCTCTTCAAACATTGGCCGCATCACATCCCCGAACAACATTGGTAATGTCTTATCCAACGAAGGCAATATGAAAAAAGAAAAGAATATAGCCGGTAAAACCGTATCCAGGTATATTGACATGCTCCGAAACGCTTTTATTTTTTATTCGGTGGGAAGATACGATATTAAGGGCAAACAGCTCTTGAAGACTCTAGAGAAGAACTATATTGTCGATATAGGCTTTCGCAATATGCTGCTTGGCTATCGCGATGCGGATAGAGGACACATTTTGGAAAATGTTGTGTTTTTGGAATTGATCAGACGAGATTATCGCGTTTACATCGGCAAGGCAGGGGATACCGAGATCGATTTCATCGCTGAAAAACCAAATGAGAAGATATACATTCAAGTAACGGAAAGCATGCTGTCGGAAGACACTAGAGAACGCGAATTAAAGCCGCTTAGAATGTTGCATGATAATTACGAAAAAATAGTTTTATCATTGGATAGAAACTACATAATTTCATACGATGGCATCAAATCTTTAAATTTAATCGATTGGCTGCTTTCATGATAGCGCATCCTTTAAAATTAAGTTGTTTTATCGAAATATTTTGATGTTGGTTTAACTTATTGCTTGTGCATTCTATAAGAGCAAGAAATCGGGATATTGGGATAATGTTTGGGAAAACCTCATTCGTCAATTCTAGAACCATTAAAAAGAATTAGTGGGCTCAAATCCAACCCTATCCACGCGCGTCTATGAAATATATTAATATAGTGAAAAATTTTGCATTTTTTAGCACTCTCCCCCTTGACAGTGCTAAAACTTTACCTATAATTTTGGTTAGCAGCCGGATAGTAAGACTGCTAAAAAGGAGGCAATATGACAAGACGCGACGAAATATTGAAACTAATAGTCGAGTACTTCATCAAAACCGCCCAACCTGTTGGATCAAAGACGCTCATGGAAGCCTATTCGCTTGATGTGAGCTCCGCGACCATAAGAAACGAGATGCTCGCCCTGGAAAGAGATGGCTTCCTCGAAAAGACACACACATCAAGTGGCCGTGTCCCATCCGAGAAAGGCTATCAGTACTACGTTGAGAATCTCAGAAGCGGTGGAGTTGATGAAGAAGCCAAGAACGCGCTTCAAACACTCTTGTCTGAGAAGTCCAAATCCATTGAGGAAGTCCTAAGAGAATCATGCGAGATTCTATCTGACATGACTCACCTAGCATCCGCCGTCATCGGACAGGACGTTGAAGAAGAAAAACTTGTCTCAATCCAAATCATCCCTATCAGCGAGACAACCGCCACCGCGGTCTTCGTAACCGATAAAGGATACGTTGAGAACAAGACATTCCTCATCGACAAGAAATCGAAGATGTCAGATGTTGTTAAGACAGTCAAGTTATTGAACGACCGTCTCTGCGGCACCTCAATCTCGAGCATCGTGACCAAGATGGAAGCGATGAAGCCAGCCTTGAACGATTACATGATGGGGCAGGAATTAATCTACCAAGCCATCATCGCCGTCTTCTCAAAATTTGCCCACGAAAGAATGTCCGTCTATGGCAAAGAATCCCTCTATAATCAACCGGAATTCGCCAATGACGCCGATAAATTGAGAGCATTGCTCTCATTCCTCGACGATAAGGAAAAAGTCCGAGACATTCTCAAGAACGCCAACTTCCAGGATAACGGGAACGTTTCCCTCCAGATTGGAATGAAAGGCCAAGATGAAACCGGAGACCTAGCCTTAGTATCCACTAAAGTTGATGTCCCAGGGGTTCCAAACGCCATCATCACGGTGCTTGGGCCAACACGTATGGATTACGACAAAGTCGTGTCCACCATGAAATACTTCGCTGAGCAATTAGGAGAATACTTCGCCCAGGGAGAGAAAGGAGACAAATCGTGTTCGACAAAAAGAAAGACAGCAAAGAAAACGACCTCAAAGAAGAAGTAAAGCCTGAAGATGGTGATACTTCTAATAAAAAAGAGGATGAAAAAGAAGATAAATACGTCCACATTCTGAAGAAGGATTACGAGAAGATGCTCGCCGATCAAAAACTTCAGAAAGAAGAAGCGGAAAAATGGAAGAATCAGTACTATACGGCATATGCCGACACCCAGAATCTCAGACGATCCTTGGCGGCCGACCACCAAAATGCCATCAAGTATAGGGCTGAGGGATTCCTAGAGAATCTCATTCCGGCGCTCGATTGCTTCTATTACGCCTTGCAGCCAACTCCGAATTCGGATGAGGCCAAGAACTACCAGATGGGCTTCCAGTACATCTACAATCAGCTGAAAAGCGCGCTTGATAGCGAAGGCGTGACCGAGATTGAGCCAAAGATCGGAGACGAATTCGATCCTAACTTGATGCAGGCAGTCGACATAGTCGAAGTTGAGGATAACGAGAAAGAGAACATCGTCGTCAAGGTTGCAAGCAAAGGCTACAAACTTCACGATAGGCTAGTGAAAGCCACGATGGTTATCGTCAGCAAACACAAAACGAAAAAAGCAGAGGAATCTGCTAAAGATACTAAAATAGAGGCGCACAACGCCTAAAGGAGAACATTAATTATGGCAAAAGAAATTATCGTCGGTATCGACTTAGGTACTACAAACTCAGTCATCTCATATCTTCAGGCAGATGGCAAGGTTAAGGTCATCCCAAACCCAGAGGGCACGAATACCTGCCCATCGGTTGTCGCATTCAAGGCTAGCGGCGAGGAAATCGTCGGCAACGCCGCAAAGCGTCAGATGATCACCAACCCAGACACAGTCAAATCCGCAAAACGTGCGATCGGAACTTCAGAAAAGTTCCACATCGGCTGCTTAAACAAGGATTTCACCCCACAGGAAATCTCCGCTAAAGTCCTATCATACATGAAGAGCTATGCCGAGAAATCCCTCGGACAGGAAATCCACAAAGCCGTCATCACCGTTCCAGCCTACTTCAACGATGCTCAGCGTCAGGCAACTAAAGACGCCGGCACAATCGCTGGACTTGAGGTCGTCCGTATCATCAATGAGCCTACCGCATCATGCTTGGCATACGGCTTAAATTCCGATAAATCCGAAAAGGTCCTCGTCTTCGACTTAGGAGGCGGCACATTCGATGTCTCCATCCTCGATGTCGGTGATGGAACATTCGAAGTCCTCGCCACAAACGGCGACACAAAGCTCGGCGGCGATGACTGGGATAAGGCCGTCGCTGATTGGATTCAGGCTCAAATCCAGATTGACACAGGCGCAAAATTAACCGACAAGATGGCTCAGCAGAGATTCATCGATGCCGCAGAAAAAGCCAAGATTGAACTCTCATCATCCCTTGAGACCACAATCTCGCTTCCATTCATCGGCATGTCCGCAAATGGCCCTATCTCATGGGAAGGCAAGCTCTCAAGAGCAAAATTCCAGGATTTGACCAGAAACTTACTCGAAAGATGCAGAGCTCCTATGGAGAACGCCATGAGAGACGCTGGCTTATCATATAACGATATCGGACAGGTCTTGATGATCGGCGGCTCCATCCGTATGCCAGCCGTTCAGGAATTCGTCGCAAAGATCACCGGCAAGAAGCTCAATTTCGAAATCAACCCAGATGAAGCAGTCTCAATCGGTGCTGCTATCCAGGGCGGTGTCTTGTCAGGAGACGTTAAGGACGTCTTACTCCTTGATGTCACTCCATTGACCTTAGGTATTGAGACCCTCGGCGGAGTCATGACACCTCTCATCTCACGTAACACGACCATCCCAACCACAAAATCACAGGTCTTCTCAACCGCAGCCGATAATCAGCCAGCAGTTGACATCATGGTCTATCAGGGCGAGCGTCCAATGGCCCACGACAACAAGCTCCTCGGCCACTTCCAGTTAAGCGGCATCGAACCAGCCAGACGCGGTGAACCTCAGATCGAAGTCACCTTCAACATCGACGTCAACGGTATCGTCAAAGTCTCCGCAAAAGACTTGAAGACCCAGAAAGTCGCTGATATCACAATCTCTGGCTCCAATGGTCTTTCTAAAGAAGACATCGACAGAATGGTCAAAGAAGCTGAAGCCAATAAAGAGGCTGATGAGAAGAGAAAGAACGACATCGAAGTCAAGAACAAAGCTCAGGGGTATGTGGATCAGATCAACAGAACCCTCAGCGAAGATGGCGGAAAGCTCACTCCAGATCAGAAGAAGCAGCTTGAGACATTAAGAGACGAGGCTGACGGCGCTTTAAAGACCGACAACATCGAGAAATTGAAAGAAATCGTTGGCAAGCTCGAAGATGCAGCGGCTCAGGCATCCCAGTATCAGGGTGCTCAAGGCGGCCCAACATCTGGAAGCGATCAGTCATCAACCAAGAAAGATGACGATGTGGTCGATGCTGACTTCACAGACAAAAACGCTTAATCAGCAACACTGATTTAGAAACCTTATGGGGCTAGCTAAACTAGCTCCATTTGGTCTTTATGGATATAAGGAGGGGAACTATGGCAACTAAAAGAGATTATTACGAAGTGCTCGGAGTTTCTAAAAACGCAACAGATGATGAGATTAAATCGGCCTATCGTAAATTAGCCAAGCAATGGCACCCTGATATTAACAAAAGCCCTGAGGCTCCAGCCAAATTCGAGGAGATTCAGGAAGCATACGATGTCTTGAAAGACAAAGACAAAAGAGCGAAATATGACCAGTTTGGCCATGCGGCCTTCGAGCAAGGCGCTGGCGGAAACCCTTATGGAGGGGCTGGCGGATTCTCTGGCCAAGGCTTCTCGGCCGATGACCTCGGAGATATTTTCTCCAGTTTCTTCGGAGGTGGGGCTAGACAATCCAGCAGAAGATCGACAGGGCCTAGAAAAGGAAACGATACTCTTTATCGAGTCCGCATCGACTTCATGGATGCAATCAATGGCAAAAAGATCACGATTCCTCTAACTTATGACGAGACCTGCCCGCACTGCAATGGCAGCGGTGCTGAGAATCCTAGCGATGTTTGCACATGTTCTAGATGTCGCGGCACAGGAACCATCAGAACTACCCAAAGAACAATCTTCGGCGCGATGGAATCCGAAGGAACGTGCCCTGACTGCAACGGTACCGGCAAGAAAATCACCAATAGATGCCATGAGTGCGGCGGCAGTGGCTACAAGAGAGTTCACAAAGACATCGAAGTCTCGATTCCAGCTGGCATTAACGATGGACAGCAAGTCCGTATCTCCGGAAAAGGAGAACGTGGCGTCAATGGCGGTGAGAACGGCGACTTATATGTTGAGATCAATGTCAAAGACCACCCAACCTTCAGGCGTGATGGCGATGATATCCACATGGATGTCACAATGTCGTTCATCGATGCGGCTTTAGGCGATGAAATCCAGGTTGATACGGTTTACGGACCGGTATCTGTGCAGATTCCTTCAGGCACCCAGCCGGATGCCATCCTCAAACTCAAAGGCAAAGGCGTCAAGAACTTAAGGAGTAAAGCCCCAGGCGACATGTATCTTCACATGAAGCTTAAGACTCCGGAGAAAATGACTAGAACCCAAAAAGAACTTCTTGAGCAATATAGGGCCGAAGTGAGAGGCAAAAGCAAAAAACGCTAAAGATATCTAGTCTAAAAATATACTATTTGATAAACTTAATTAAAGGAAGAACCTAGCGTTCTTCTAGTCGCTTATCCTACGCGATGGAGAATTAACAATGCCAGTTTGCAAATATTGTGGTCGCAAAATCACAAATCAGGATTTCGATATCTGCCCTTACTGCGGCGAGAAAGATCCTATTGATGTCAAATACAAAACCAAAGATATAACATCTTTCATCGACCCAGTCTCTGGAGAGCCTCTTTATAAGAGTAAATCCAAGAAGACCGCGGGAATATTGGAGATGTTCCTTGGGATTTTCGGTGTTGCCTCATTTTACCTAGGATTCAAGATGAAGGGAATCGTCTCAATCATCATCACCGTCCTTTTGGTCGGTGGCCTCGGAACGGCATTGTTCTTTATCTTCCCAAGCCTCAAGCCATTGGGATTCATCATTCCGTTCCTGCTCGTATTCTTATACCACTTTGCATATTCGTTCAAATATTTCCTTAAGGCGGATATCAAAGGCGCGGATGGAGAACTCTTGATCTGATGAGATTCTTCGGTGAAATAAAAAACAACAAAGCGATACTAGGTGATGGAGAACTCCACCATCTTTTTAATGTTATGAGACGCAAAGTCGGTGACCAAATAGATGTTGTCTATGCGGGTGATACCTATAAATGCGAAATTACATCAATTAAACCTCTTAGCATCGATGTCATCGAGATAATTCAGGATGACTCTGAACTTCCCTGCGATTTGGTTTTGGCATTCGCCCTCCTTAAAGGCGGACATGATGAACTCGTCTATATGAAGGGTACGGAATTAGGCGTTTCATCTTTTGTCCCGTTTCTTTCTAGGCGCACGATAATCGAACTCCCGAAAGAGAAAGACAAGGAAAAGAAACTCGAAAGGGCAAGCAAAATCGTTAAAGGCGCATCTGAGCAATCCCGCAGAACGGTAGTGCCGGAGGTTTATCCGATCTCAACGTTCAAGAATATCTTATCGATCAATGCCGACCACAAGCTCTTTGCCTATGAGAATGAATCTCACACGGCAATCAGCATGAAATATGCTCTAAAAGACCTGAAAAAAGGAGAAACCACGTTGGTGGTCATTGGACCGGAAGGCGGATTTTCCCCAGAAGAAGTGGAACTCGCCAAAAGTTGTGGCTTCACATTCGTGTCTTTAGGCAAGAGAATCCTCAGGGCGGAGACCGCCTCTATTTTTGCTGCCTCCGTACATTCTCTTCTAGCAGAGGAGATCAAGTAAGCAATGCTCAAATTCTACACGTTTTCTTTAGGCTGCAAGGTCAATTCCTATGAGAATGACCAGCTCCGAGACGCCTTGAGTAAAAGAGGCGATGTGGCAGTGGATGACCCATCAATTGCCGATGTCATCGTTTTAAACACGTGTTCCGTCACCGGCATGGCCGATAAGAAATCTAGACAGCACGCTAGACATTTTAGAACCTTGAATCCCAATGCGGTTTTAGTGGTTATGGGCTGCTATTCTTACGCTCACGCCCAAGAGACGCTGGAATGCGGGGCTAATATTGTTCTTGGCACCACAAATAGAAAGAAAATTCCAGAATACATCGACACTTTCCTTATCAACAAAGAGCCGATTGTCGACATCAAAAACAGCGTTAGAAACGAACTCTTTGAGGAAATGGGGCAAGTTAGTGCCGGGGAAAATACCCGCGCTTATCTAAAAGTCCAAGACGGATGCGATAACTACTGCACATATTGCATCATCCCTTCTTTAAGAGGCAATTCCAGAAGCAGAGACCCAGAGAATACGATCCACGAGGCTATCCGCATGGTCGAGAGAGGCTATAAGGAAATAGTCATCACCGGAGTCCATATCTCCGCCTATGGCAAAGATTTGGGAGACGGCTCCTACCGCATGGGCGATTTGCTTGAGGACATCATCAAAGCCTGCCCGGATTTATATCGCCTTAGGATTTCTTCGATCGAGGATTCGGAAATCGATGACAAGATGCTCTCTTTATTAAGAAACAACAAGACCATTGTCTCTCATCTTCATATGCCTCTTCAATCCGGCTCTGACCGAGTACTTAAGAGAATGAACCGCAAATACGATACGGAATACTTCTTGAATACGCTCAACAAGATTAGAGAAGCTAGGCCAGATATCGCGATAACTACCGATGTCATCGTAGGTTTCCCTGGAGAAACCGAGGAAGAGTTCTTAGAGACCATGGAATTCTGCAAGAAGGCTGCCTTTGCCGAGATTCACGTCTTCCCATTCTCCGCCAGGAAAGGCACACCGGCCGCTAGGATGAAAGACACTCCGCCAGATGTCAAGCGCGATAGAGTGCATCGCCTATTGGAGTTATCCAAAGAACTCAGGGCGGAGTACGAATCCAAATTCTTCGGACAATCTCTTGAAGTATTGTTCGAGGATTATGACGAGAAGAGGCATAAAGCACGTGGCCATACAGGCAACTACCTATTGGTAGAAGTGGATTCCGACCATTCCCTGCATGGCGAGATTAAGCCCATCATTTATACTATGTCAAATAAAGCGGATTAAGAATCTATCGAACAAAATAGTGTTTTTTTAGACAATGTATGAAGATAGATTGACTCTAGAAACCACCAATGTATAATACCCACGTTGAAAAGAAAGGAAACTTGTAACAATGGCAGTCCCTCAGAGAAGAACTTCAAAAACAGCTAAGAGATTAAGAAGAACACACTTCAAACTCTCAGTCACAGGTTTAGTTACATGCTCACACTGCGGCGCTCTCATCAGATCGCACCGTGTTTGCCCAGAATGTGGATATTATGACGGAAAAGACGTCCTCCACATGAAGAAAGCTGACTAATCTAATTGAACAAATCAAGACTGCCATCAGGCGGTCTTTTTTGCTCGGCTTCGATATAGTTTGCAAACGATGGATTTTATTTTAAAATAACGGCGAGGTAAAAACTATGAACTACAATCAATATTTTGACCACACATTGCTCAAAGCCGACGCAACGCTGGAGGAAATCAAGAAGCTTTGCGATGAGGCCAAGAAGTACGAATTCTGGTCCGTTTGCGTTAATCCGTTTTATGTGCCTGTAGCTAAGAAGTTATTGGAAGGAACGCCTGTCAAGGTATGCACGGTCGTTGGATTCCCCCTTGGGCAGATGACCCCATCCGCCAAAGCGATGGAAGCCGCAGATGCCGTTTCGATGGGAGCGGATGAGGTGGATATGGTTCAGAATGTTGCCATGGCTAAATCCGGGGACTTCGATTTTATCGAAAAAGAAGTCGCTGCGGTTAAGAAAGCCGTTGGGAGAAACCATCTCCTGAAAGTCATCTTGGAGACCTGTTATCTTAATGAGCAAGAGATTAAATGCTCATGCATCGCCGCGGTAAGAGGCGGGGCCAATTTCGTCAAGACCTCAACCGGATTCGGAAAAGGCGGCGCTAAGCCGGAAGATATCAAGCTTATGAGAGAGACGGTTGGCCCATATATCGGAGTCAAGGCAAGCGGCGGCATCCACACTAAAGAGGATATGATGGCCATGATCGATAACGGTGCTTCTAGAATCGGGGCATCCGCATCCGTGAAAATCATGGAAGAACTTTCTGAAGACAAGAAAAAGTAACGATTGATTCGATTATTAGGGGTACAGAAACCCCTTTTTCTCAAAAACTTGCATTATCTATTTGCAAAAGGGTCTCTCAATACCTAAAATATACACGCTGTTTGCAGGAAGGAAGTGATTATCCATGGCAATTAAAACTGTTCTCCGCGAAGGTGAATCCCTCGATGACGGCTTAAAGAGATGGAAACGCTCTGTCAATAAGAGCGGCGTGCTTCTTGAATGCCGCAAACGTGAGTTCTTCTTAAAGACAGGACTTAAGAGAAAACAGAAGTCAGAAATGGCTCGCCGCAAAAAGTGGTAAAAACCAGCCTCCAGTAACTTGGGGGCTTTTTTCTTGCCCAAAATGAGAAAATTAGCACTTTTTATCACTTTTTTATAAATTTTTGGGAAAAAATCTAAAAAACTCGTCTATGAATTAGTATGAGGGATTTTATTTTTCAAGGCGACGAACATAGCTGCGGCTACGCCTGTGCAAGAATGTTCATTATGTTGAAGAAGAAGGATAGGAGCTTCCGATACCTTCGAATAGGGGATAGGCCCCCTTATAGTCTTTCAGCTCTCCAAAACCTCGCCAAGAGATGCGGGGTGGATTTAAGCTGGAAAAAGGCCGAAAGCGTTGAAAGCCTAAAGAACAACACCGCTTTTCCTCTTTTGCTTGTGCTAAAAGGAAATGAGCAGGACCACATGGCTCTTTTGAAAAAGAGTAGCAAGAAGAAGTTTCTTATTTACGATCCCGCCCGCGGAAAGGAATGGATTAAAAAGGACGAGATCATCAATAAGTGGACTGGCATTTTCGGAGATGGAGAGGTGTTTGACGATAAACCATGCGAGGATAAAAAGCCCGATAAGCCAAATGCCTGGTTTTACATTACGTCCTTGCTCTTGCTCACCATTGGGATAGCCTCGCTAGGGGTTGGTTTCTACTTCCTCAATCAGGATGGCAACTTTTTGGTTCCGGTCATCATGTTTACTCTTTATGCCCTGACGGAAATCTTGAGAAGGAGATTGGCACTTTATTTCATGAAAGAATTCGATAGGAGGTGTCTCCCTTATCTAAAAGGGTCGGATGGTTCCACGATCGAAGAGGATTTCCGGTTCTATCAATTATATAAGAAAGATGTATTCTCGGATTTCGTCATTATGTCCGCCTCGCTATTAATAGTGGTGGCATTAGGAGTCTTGATCGGAATCAACTCCCCGTCATTCTTTATCTCAATGGCGGGACTGATATCCTACCGCATCATCTCCACCGTCTTTTTGGAGAGGAATATCAAGAAAGACGAAAGGGATTTAGAAGAGGAAGAAAGGGGCGGTATCAAGGATAAGGACAAGGCATTTGAGAGAATCACATCGATTCAGGACAAGGCCTATTCAATCTCCTCGCAGATGGATTTTGGCAAGATAATCGAGACGATAATCGTTCTTCTCTTGTCTTTGATACCGTTTGTTGCCCAAGAAACGTTCAGCCTCAATTTCTACCTTCTGCATTTCTTCTCCTTGAGCGCTCTAAATTCGTCAATTCATGAGGTAAGCGAATACCACCTGAGAATGAGGGATAGGCAGAAGAATAAGGATTACTTCCTTAATTTCATCAAGAAATGATATACTAACCGCATGGAAATTATTTTTGATTCTCCTTTTGGAGAAGAATACGACTGGTTGGAAGAAAGATACTCAGTCATCGCTAAAACCGCCTTTGAGATGCTTGGCATCAAGAAGAACTACGAGATTGACGTGTCTTTGGTTGATGATGAGACGATTCACGAAATCAATAGGGACTATCGCGGGGTGGATAGGGTGACGGATGTCATCTCCTTCGCCTTCAACGATGACAAAGACCCAAAGAACGCGATCAATGGCGATGATACCCAGGTCATGCTTGGAGAGATATTAATCTCTCTTCCCCAGGCCATCAGGCAAGCCGCTGAAATCGGCAATAGCAAAGAAAGGGAACTGTCTTTCTTGTTCACCCATGGTCTTTTGCACCTTTTGGGCTATGACCACATGAAGAAAGAAGACGAGGAAATCATGTTCCCATTGCAGGAGAAAATATTGAGCGCAGCGATAGGAGAGAAGAAATGAGCAAAGAAGAATTACTTAAAATCGCCAAGGATGCAAGAAGACTCTCATATTCCCCTTACTCCCATTTTGCCGTAGGGGCCGCGTTAGTTTGCTCCGATGGCAGCGTTTATGAAGGCGCGAATATCGAGAATGCCTCGTTTCCTTTGTGCATGTGCGGTGAGAGAAACGCCTTATACAACGCGATGATGGACGGAAAAACAAAGGATGACTTTGTGGCTCTGGCAATCGTGGCGGATTCCGAAGGCCCATGCAGCCCATGCGGTGCCTGCCGCCAGGTCTTGAGCGAACTCTTTCCGGAGGACGCTCCAATTTATCTTGGAAACCTTGAAGGCGATATCAAGGAAACCACCATCGCCGAACTCTTGCCTTTTGCATTCGACGGAGAAGATTTATGAAATCAGGATTCTGCGCAATACTTGGCCGCCCAAATGTCGGCAAATCAACATTAATCAACGCTTTACTTTCTAAGAAAGTATCCATCGTTGCTCCTAAAGCCCAAACCACCCGTGATGACATCATGGGAATATATAACGAGAGAGGACTTCAGATCGTTTTCATCGACACCCCGGGGATGTTTGAAGGGCAAGAAGCTCTTTATAAGATAATGAACAAATCCGCTCGGCGCTCCATCTCGGATATCGATGTCGTTTTGTATCTCATCGATTCCGCAATCAAAGACTATGAGCATGATGACAAGATCCTATCCTCCATCAAAACGGATAGGCCTATTTATATCGTCTTCAACAAAATCGATGAGGTCAGAGCCCCGGAGATGGAAGCGTTGATGAAACACTATGCCGAAACATTCCCAACATATAAGCAGCTTCAGATCTCCGCTTTGACGAATTTCGGATTGAAGGACATCAAAGATGCGGTGGCCTCTCATTTGGTGGAGGGCCCAGCCTTCTTCCCTGATGATCAGCTGACCGATAAAGATCCAAAATTTATGGCTAAAGAAGTCATTAGAGAAAAACTTCTTCATTTCCTTAAGCAGGAAGTCCCTCATCAATGCGCTGTTTTGATTACTAATTTCGAAGAAAATGGCAATAATGGCCTCAAGATTGAAGCGACCATCGTTACCGAAAAAGAGAAGCAGAAAGCCATCGTCATCGGAAAGAGTGGCGACATGATCAAGAAAATCTCCATGGCCGCCCGCCATGACCTCGAGAAGATGTGGAAGAAGCACGTCACCCTATTGTGCGAGGTTGAGTGCATGCCGGATTGGAGAAATTCACCTAACAAATTGATGAAACTCGGATATGGCGACGAGCAAGACGAAGATTGAGACGATTGAGGGATACGTAATACGCATTTCTCCCTACAAAGAAAACGATGCGATGGTCACGGTGCTCACCAGTGACGGAGTCCGTTCTTTTTCAGCCCACGGGATTGAAAAACACAATAGCAAAAATCTAGGAAGCACTAGAGCCCTCTCTTATTCGAGATTCTCTTTAAGCGTAAAAGAAAATGGCGGTGCCTCTTTAAAAGAGAGCATGCCAATCACATATGTCGATGGCAAAAGCGATTTCACCAGGTTATCTGCCATCTCATTTATCTTAGAGCTCACCCAAAAGATGGTCGAAGGCGAGGAGCATCATCAGAAATTCTTGTTGTTAGACGGTGCAATCAAGGCTCTTAACCTCGATTTTGACCCTTTAACTATTTGCATGCTTTATTTTGCG
Organism: Faecalibacillus sp.; assembly: GCA_963588175.1. Lineage (GTDB taxonomy): Bacteria > Bacillota_I > Bacilli_A > RFN20 > CAG-826 > UBA4951. The sequence continues at coordinate 14,155 of CAVAGP010000005.1, forward strand.
GGTTTACTGAACGTAGAAGGCTATGGTCCAAACGTCGATGGATGCGCGGTGTGCGGCGAAAAACATAACATCGTCGGCTTCTCCTTCAAAGATGGCGGGTTCCTCTGCAAACAGCATTTGGATTCCGCCTACCACAAGAAGACGCCAAGAGAACTTAAAATCATCAGATACGCCTTCATGGTTGGCCCTGAGAACTACACGAGAATCGCCTTCGAGAAGAAGGAGTGCTTATCCCTCATCAGAGAGATGGCGGACCACCTCGAAACCTTGACTAACACAAAACTCAATTCATTGCTTTTGTTATCAAAAGTGTAGTACCCTTATAATTGGTTGACAATCATTTTACCTCATAATAATATTATGCGGTGTTTTGAGAAAGGGCACGCTTTAGGACATTTAAAGCCGTGCTTATTTTTTCTAAAATCGGGAGGAAATTTAAATGGCAAGCAAGTATTCATTCGACAAGATTACTTCGCATCTTATTCAGACGGGATACGTTTATCCTGGCTCAGAAATCTATGGCGGATTGTCCAACACCTGGGACTTTGGTCCTTTGGGTTCGGAACTCAAGAAAAACATCAAGAACGCATGGTGGAAGAGATTCGTTCAGGAATCCCCGACCAACGTCGGTATAGACGCCGCGATTCTCATGAATCCAAGGGTTTGGGAAGCAACGGGCCACGTCTCAACCTTCAACGACCCTATGTGCGACTGCAAGGCTTGCAAAGCAAGACACCGCGCAGATAACCTCATCAAAGGCCAGTATCCGGATGTCGATACCGATGGCATGACATTTGAGCAGATGGATGAATTCATCCAATCCCACGACATGGTCTGCCCAGTCTGCGGCAAGAAGGAATTCACTCCTATCCGCAAATTCAACATGATGTTCAAGACCCATATCGGCGTTACCGATGACTCATCATCCCTTGTCTATCTTAGACCAGAGACCGCGCAGGGTGTTTTCACGAACTTCAAGAACGTTCAGCGCTCAACCCGCAAGAAGCTCCCATTCGGCATCTGCAACATGGGCAAATCCTTCAGAAATGAGATCACCCCAGGGAACTTCATATTCCGCGTTCGTGAATTCGAGCAGATGGAGATGGAATTCTTCTGCAAGCCAGGCACTGATTTAGAGTGGTTCGCTTACTGGAAAGATTTCTGCTTAAAGTTCGTTGAATCTCTTGGCCCTAAAGCCGAGAACCTCAGATTCAGAGACCATGAGCCGGCAGAGCTTGCCTTCTATTCCAAGGCAACAACCGATGTTGAATACGATTTCCCTAACCTAGGTTGGGGCGAAATCCTCGGCGTGGCGGATAGAACCGACTATGACTTAGGACGCCACCAGGAATACTCAAAGCAGGATTTGACTTATTTCGATCCTGAGACCAACGAGAGATATATCCCATATGTCATCGAACCATCAATGGGCGTTGAAAGACTTATGCTCATGACGATGGTCGACGCTTATGATGAGCAGGAATTGGAGGGCGGAGATTCACGCACAGTCATGCATCTATTGCCATCTCTAGCCCCATATAAAGCCGCCGTATTGCCGCTTTCCAAAAAATTAAGCGACAAGGCGGATGAAGTCGTATCGCTCTTGAACAAGAAATTCTCCATCACCAGCGATGTTACGGGCTCTATCGGCAAGAGATACAGAAGACAGGATGAAATCGGCACCCCATATTGCATCACCGTTGATTTTGAGACTCCAGAGGACAACACCGTCACCATCAGAGATAGAGACACCATGGAGCAGATTCGTCTTCCAATCAGCGAACTAGTCGCTTGGCTAGATGAGAAGTGCGCTTATTAATCGGCAACCTATTATTTAAATGAGAAAGGAGGGGTATTCATGGATAAGGATTTAGTGGACAAGATACTTCACGAAGCTGACATCGTGACTACCATCTCCGCTTATATACCCGTCATCAATAAAGGCAGGGGCTATGTCGCCCTCTGCCCATTCCATGATGACAAGCATCCTTCGATGTCGATCTCGAAGGATAAGCAAATATTCAAATGCTTTGTCTGCAACACCTCAGGCAATTCAATAACATTCGTTCAGCAATACGAGAAGATAAGCTTCGATGAAGCGGCTAGGAAAGTCGCTGAGATGATTGGCTTAACAGACGAAAGACTCAACAAAAAGAGCAGGGCCGAAACAATCGACCCATCGCTTAAGCCATATTATGCCTGCATCAATGATTTGGAGCAATATTACCAATATGGCTTAACCATTGCCGAAGGCAAAGAGGCCATGGATTACCTCGCCTCCAGAAACATCGACGCCAACCAAATCGCCAAATACGGCATCGGATATTCCCCGCTTGATGGCAAGAAAACCATTCAGTACCTAAGAGCCAAAGGCCATTCCCTGCACACGATTGAGGGAATCGGAATCACCTTGGTGAGAAGTGCCGAGAATGTCTCTGACTCCAACGCCGGGCGCGTCATGTTCCCTCTAAGGAACGCTGATGGGCAAGTGGTGGGGTTCTCCGCCAGACGAATAAAAAAAGACGACACCGCCAAATACATAAATTCACCGGAGACGCCAATCTTCCATAAAGGAAGCCTTCTTTATAACTATTCCGAGGCCAAAAGAAGCGCTAGAAAAGATGGATACGTCTATCTTCTAGAAGGCTTCATGGATGTAATGGCGCTAGAGAAAGCTGGCATCACATCCGCTGTTGCGTTGATGGGAACGTCTCTCACCTCTGAGCACATCAAGATGCTAAGACGTCTTGGATGCGAGGTTAGAGTCTGCCTAGATGGAGATGCACCAGGCCAGGAAGGCATGATGAAAATCACGACCCTTCTCAATAAGGCCGACATCCCGTTCAGATTAGTCTCCTATGGAGATGACTTAAGAGATCCTGACGATATCCTCCAGGAAAGCGGCAAGGAAGCATTGCTCGCAAGGATGGACAATCTAGTTGATTCCTTCGATTTCCAACTGAATTATTACACGAACACCAAGCCTTTGAAGACCGCGGAGGACAAGAAGAAGGTTCTCTATTATTTCCTCGAATTCCTCAAGGATATGGAGCCGGGGCTAATAAGAGACAACTATATCGCTAAGTTGTCCAAGGCCACCGGATTCGAGATGTCTCTTATTAGAGACAAGGCCAATGTGAGAAGAAGAAGCGTTCAGGAAGAGGAGGAGGCCACAATCTCGGTTGAGCAGACTGAGTTTGAGATTCTCCACCCTGAGCAAATTGTCAAGAAACGCCTTCTTAAGGCGGAAAGGGAGATGCTCTATTACATGCTTAGCAGCGTAGAAGCCGTCAAGTATTTCGAGAAGAACATCGACTCATTCTATTATCCGGTCTACAACTCCATCGCCAATTTCATCGTGGAATATGTCGATGAGAATCAAAAGAGCGTGAACGTATCGTCTCTAATCGGTGAAATCTCCAATAAGGGCGGAGATGACATCGATGAGCTGATATCCAAAGTCTCCGAGGTTTCAGGAGACAACATCCACCCACCTTTGGTGGAGGGGGACACGAAACTCTTCGATGACTGCGCGATTGCAATCAAAGAGGAGAAAGAGAAGATCCATGACAAAAAGAAGACTGAAGAAGCCCTCTCCGGCAAGGATCTTGAAGAACAGAAAGCCTTGCTTGCCTCGTATGCTCTGAGGCAAAAGGCGAGAAACGCAAAGAAGAGCAAAAAGAAATAACTTAAAAAATTATTGAGATAAAGGGAGGTCCAAACAATGGGAAGAAAATCAAAGAGCGCAGCAGTTGCCGATGAGGAACTTGAGGAAAAGAAATCCAAAAAGGCCGCTAAGGAAGTGAAGAAAGTAACAAAAGCCCAAAAAGACGAAGAGGATGAGGACGAGGAACTCGGAGAAATCGCGATTGAGGATAGCGATGAGGATATCGCTAACGCCTACGAAGACATAAAGAAAGACCTTTTGGCTAAGGCCAAGAAAAACGGAAACCACATGGATATGGATGACGTATTCGAGGCTTTCCAGAAGTTCGATTTATCTGACGACGTCATGGACGAAATCATGAATTACTTCAAGGAGAACGGAATCCAGGTCGTCGGAGAAGAAGAGGATAACTTAGACGTTGATCCTGAGGGCCCAAGCGAAGAGGAGATGATGAAAGGCGGAGAAGACGAAGATGACTTCGATGACGCCGACGTCGATTCTGAAGAGGCGGCAGAGGTCGCGGATATCGAAGACTTCTCCAAAATCCAATCAGGAGACGTCAAGGTCAATGACTCCGTCAAGATGTACCTCAAGGACATCGGAGCCTTCCATTTGCTTTCCGCAAAAGAAGAGACCGAGCTCGCAAAACGCATCGCAGAAGGCGACCAGGACGCCAAAGATGAACTCATCAACGCGAACCTGCGTCTAGTCATCTCGATCGCGAAGCACTATGTCGGAAGAGGCATGCATTTCCTCGATTTGATCGAAGAGGGCAACATGGGCCTCATCAAAGCCGTCGAGAAATTCGATTACACCAAAGGATTCAAGTTCTCAACCTACGCCACATGGTGGATTCGCCAGGCCATCACAAGAGCAATCGCGGACCAGGCTAGAACAATCCGTATCCCGGTCCACATGGTCGAGACCATCAACAAGATGACCCGTGTCCAGCGTCAGTTGGTCCAGGAATACGGCAGAGACCCGACACCAGAGGAAATATCCGAGGCGATGAATGGCGAATTGAGCGCGGATAGAATCCGTGAAATCCAAAGAATCGCTCTCGAACCAGTCTCACTAGAGACACCAATCGGCGAGGAAGATGATTCTCACTTAGGCGATTTCGTTGAAGATAAGGACACTCAGTCTCCTCTAGAATACACGACCAAATCCCTTCTTAAAGATGAATTATATGACATCATGAAGGATTTGACCGACCGTGAAGAGAGAGTCTTGAGACTCCGTTACGGACTAGACGACAACAGACCACGCACGCTTGAGGAAGTCGGAAAAGAATTCGGCGTCACTCGCGAGCGTATCCGTCAGATCGAGGCTAAGGCCATCCGCAAACTCCGCCATCCAACTCGTGCAAAGAGACTTGGCGATTATAGGGATGCCATCAACACTTCGGGTCCAGATACCCACAACAAATAAGCAATAACAAAGGAGGCAAAGTGAATGAAGATTTCGTATCGACTAGAAACTGTTGCCTCTTTTGTTGCTAGAGGCTCCTTCATCGCCGACATCGGCTCTGACCACGCAACGCTGCCAATCTATCTATACGAGAACGGCGTGATTGAGCATGCGATGACGGTCGAGAATAAGATAGGCCCGTATTCCAGAATGGTTAAGGCCTTAGAAGAAGCCGGATATCTAGAGCAATCATATCCATCCTTGTCCAGTGGCATCGAGAAGCTCCTCCCGGAAGTGGACACGCTTGTTATTGCGGGCATGGGGGCAAGGCTCATCCTCTCGATTCTAGAGAACCACAAGGAGAAACTATCCAACGTCAAGACCATCATCTTGGATGCCCATAATGAAAGAGAACTCTTATTTGAACCTCTTAGAGGGCTTGGTTACTCTCTGGCCTCCAATTCCTTTATCGAGGAGGAAAATGTCTCCTATGACGTCATGAAGTGGGTAAAAGAGGCAAAAGAGGTTCCATATACCCCTGAAGAATCGTTATTTGGACCTCTAAACCTAAAGAACAAACATGAGGCCTGGGTTAGATTCTGGAAGAAGGAAGAGGGCAGGCTTTCTAAGATATTGGAGTCAAGTAATCTCCCGGAAAATAAACGGAAAGAATACTCCAAAACAGTGGAGATGATAAAGGAGGCTTTGAATGAAAACTAAAGCGTTATTGAGGAAACTCTCAAAACAATTCCCCAAAAGACTCGCGGAATGGTATGACCATCCGGGCCTTCAAGTGGGACGCCTCCCTGAAGAGGTGAGCAAGATTCTCGTATGTCTGGATTTTGATGATGAGGTTTACGATATCGTGCTTAAGGAAAGCCCAGACCTAATCATCACTCATCACCCTTTCATTTTCGGGAAGCTCAAAAAGGTTCTTGAAAGCGATCCGGTCAAAAAAGCCTTGTATGAGAAGATGGTGGAAATCGATACCCCAATCATTTCCTATCACACGAACTTCGATATGGGGGATGGAGGCATGAATTTCGCTTTGACTGCGGCCTTGGGGCTAACGGATATCAAGAGACTTGAAACCGCCCCAATGGCATTAGGAGGCAAACTCCCTCATGAGATGGAAGTCCATGAATTCGCCAAATACGCCAAAGAGAAATTAGGGGTCTCTTATGGCCTGTTGATCAATGAGGGCAAGAAGAATATCTCTAGCGTTGCCATCATCGGTGGCGGTGGCTGGCATGAATACATAAACGCCATGCAGGAAGGCTACGACATCTATGTCTCAGGCGACTGCCCACATCATGGAAGACGGGAAATTGTCCTAAATCACTACAATTATCTTGATTTGCCACATGAAATCGAAAGAATCTTCATTCCGACAATGACTAATATACTACTAAATTTCGACCAAACACTTAATGTTGTCCAAGTCGACCACGAACGTTTACCGGAGGTTATCTAATTATGAGTTTCAATGGTTTCTCACTCTCCCCAACTATGGTCAATGCCTTGACTAAGCTTGGCTATATTAACCCCTCACCGGTCCAAAAGGTCGTAATACCTAAGGCTTTGAGGGGAACATCGCTTCTCGCCCAATCTGAAACTGGTTCAGGCAAGACCCATTCGTATCTAATCCCCATCATTGAGAAAATCGATATGAATCTAAATAGGCCTCAGGCCATCGTCATCACCCCAACCCGCGAGCTCTCAAGACAAGTCTATGAATTTGCTCGCGAGTTCCAACGCTTCTTCCCGAAACTCAAAGTGAGGCTCTTCACATCCGAGGCTGATGTCACTCAGAACGAGGAGGGCTCTAATGTCGCCCCTCAGCTGATCATCGGCACTCCAGGTCGCGTTAAGCAACTGCTTGTTGATAAAGAACTGTTTATCCTCTCTAACGTCAAGACGGTCGTCCTCGATGAGGCGGATATGCTTCTTGATTTGGGGTACTTTGAGGATATCGAGGCGCTGTTCGCTTCCCTGAAGGAACCTCAGACGATGGTCTTCTCCGCCACCCTTAAGCAAAATCTCAAAGATGAGCTCTTGAAGTTCGTCCGCTCCGATTTCGAATTCGAAAGCGATAAGGTCCAGACCTCTTCAAACGTCAGACACCACTTGGTCAATATCAAGCACGTAGGAGAAGCCTCAGCCTTGATCCAATTCCTGAAATTGAGGAATCCATATCTTTGCATCGTCTTCTGTTCGACCAAGGATAAGGTCAATGAGATTCACCAGGCGTTGCTCGATAACAACATCGATTCCATCTATTTCTCCGGCTCACTCGATGAGAGAAGCCGCAGAAGGGCGTTAAGAGAAATCAAAGCCAACACCCATTCCATCATCGTTGCCTCCGATTTATTGGCTAGAGGCATGGATATCCCTGATGTCACCGACGTCATATCAGTAGATTTGCCAAATGATTTGGAGTTCTATCACCATAGGGCCGGAAGAACCGGAAGATTCGGCAAGAGCGGAGACTCCTGGGTATTTTATAATAGCGACACCGAGACCAAGCCTAGAGAACTCTATGACAGCGGGGTCAAATTCACCTTCCATTCCCTGAAGGCCGGGCAGTTGGTCGATGACCCAATCGGACTGGCCCCAAAGACCAAACTCAGAAAGAAAGCGGAATTCTCCGAAGATGAGCTAAAAGAGATAAAGATCGCCAAAGCAAAGACCAAAAAAGACCACGTTGAGCCTATGCACAAGAAAAAGACTCAGTTCGCGATTGAGAAGGTCAAGAGAAAATACAAGAGGAAAGCCATTCAGCGTTCGGTCAGGAAACAGCTTGAGAATGAGGCCAAAGCCAAACGCAAGGCCCATAACGGGGAGGATTGATTATGTCAGGATTGTATTTAGGCTCCCATATGCCATTAAGCGCCCCGGATTATTATCTAGGGACGGTTAGGCTTGCTCTAGAGTGGGGCGAGAACACGTTCATGTTCTATACCGGGGCTCCGCAGAATACGAGACGTGCCCCAACCAGCACCCTCCATATCGAGGAAGGCAGGGCTTTGCTTAAGGAGAATGGCATCGATGAATCAAAAATCGTCGTTCACGCCCCTTATATCATCAACTTGGGAAACAAGAATAACATCGATACATATGAGCTTGCCAAATCGTTCCTCAGCCAAGAACTCAAAAGGGTTCAGGACTTTGGATGTTCGCTTCTCGTTTTGCATCCGGGCAGCAGCGTTGGCATGCCGGCTGAGTTCGGCATTCAATCAATTATCGAAGGCTTGAATGAGGTGCTTGATAAAGATGCCACAAACGTCACCATCTGCCTAGAGACGATGGCGGGCAAAGGCTCGGAAATCGGCAGAACATTTGAGCAACTGGCCGCAATCATGAACGGGGTTAGTCATAAAGAAAGGCTCGGTGTTTGCCTAGACACATGCCACATAAATGATTATGGCTACGATGTCAAAGATGTTGATGGGGTTCTTGATGAATTCGATAGAGTCATAGGACTCGATAGACTTAAAATCATCCACGTGAACGATTCCAAAAATCCGCAAGGCAGCCATAAAGATAGGCATGATAACCTCGGATACGGCACAATTGGATTTGATGCATTGAACGCCTGGGTCCACAATCCTAGACTTGATGGAATGCCAAAAGTGTTGGAGACGCCATATGTAGATGTCGGCGCCAAAGACAAGGTTCCTCCGTATAAGAAGGAAATCGAAATGCTGAGGGCTGGCGAACTCGAAGAAGGCTGGAGAGAAAACCTCAAATGACAAAAAAACGGATAGGCCGATATGCTTATCCGTTTTCCTTTTTAGAGCTTGTTTATTTCCTCGATCAGCGCATCGTAGATTTCATCATCTTTCACGTTTCTCAGGATTTCGCCTTTCTTGAAGATGACCCAGACGCCTTTGCCTCCCGCTGCGCCTAAGTCCGCATGTCTAGCCTCGCCTGGCCCATTGACGATGCAGCCCATGATGGCGATTGTCTTATTGACGCGATGCTCTTCGACGTATTGCTGAATTCTCTTCGCTAAAGGCAAGAGATTGACTTGAGTTCTTCCGCATGTTGGGCAGGAAATGAAGGTCGGGTAATCTTTTTTGAGACCCAAATCGTGGAGTAATCTTGATGCCGCTTTGATTTCCTCTTCCGGCTCCTCGGTCATGGAGATACGGATTGTGTCTCCGATTCCCGCCAAGAGAATAGGGGATAAGCCGGCGGAGGATCTGATAAGCGAGATATCCTTTGGACCTGCCTCGGTAATTCCGACGTGCAGTGGATATGGGAATGTCTCTGCTGCTAGCTTGTAGGCTTCAATCGTTTCTAAGGCATCGGAACCCTTCAAGGAGATAACGATGCTATAGAAACCCAAATCCTCGAGAATCTTCACGTGCTTAGCTGCGCTTTCAACTAGCCACTGGGCTTTGATTTTCTCTTTTCCAAAGTATATTGACTTATCTAGCGATCCCGAATTGACTCCGATGCGGATTGGGACATTGTGGGCCTTGCAGGCCTCAACGACCGCCTTGACGTTCTCATTTGAGCCGATGTTTCCCGGATTGATGCGAACCGCGTCAACCCCGGATTCGATAGAGGCTAAGGCGAGTTTGTAGTCGATATGAATATCGGCGATCAATGGAATTGAGATTCTTTTCTTGATCTCCCTTATTGCGTAAGCGTCTTCCATATCAAGGACGGACACCCTCATCAAATCCGCGCCTAAGGCGTGGCATCTATTGATTTGGGCGGATACTTCCTCGTATTTGGAGGTTTTGATTGAGCACATGCTCTGAATGAGGACCTTATCCGATCCGCCTATTGATATGTTGCCTACAGCAACTTTTTTTGTCATTTTTCTTGTGTTCATGAGCCTATTTTACTAAAAATCAAAGATTATTTGTAGATAATTAAAAACGGCTGTGGTAACATTGAGCACGCAAAAGAAAGAGAGTGATTTAACCATGGCTAAAGGAAAGCGCGAAAATACATCATTAAAGTGTTCTGAATGCGGAGAGAGAAACTACATCTCTTCACGTAACAAGAAAACTCATCCTAATAAGTTAGAGATCATGAAATATTGCTCAAGATGCAATAAGATGACCCTCCACAAGGAAGCAAAATAAGGCTCTGGCCTTATTTTTTTATTCTAGCGAATGAAAGTTACCAAACTTTATCCAGGTTCCTATTATTGCAATTGCTATGTGGTCGGCGAGGAGGGGGAGCCATGCTTCATCATCGACCCGGGCTGCAATAGCAAAGGCTATTTGGATAACTATATCGATAAACATCACGCAGGGAAGGTCCTTGGCATTTTCCTTACCCATGGGCATTTCGACCATATCGGCGGATTGGCAACGCTTCAGCATAAAGCTACTCTATTTATTCATTCCGATGACTTAGAGGCCTTAAGCGACCCGGATTTAAATTGCTCAACTACCTTCTTTGATGAAGGAATGTCCATAAATACGGACGATTGGGATATCTATCAGTTAGATGATGAAGACGAAATCAACGTCGGCGGGGTCATAGTCAAGGTCATCCACACTCCATTCCACACAAAAGGGTCAATCTGCTTATATATAGAGGATGAGAAAACCCTTTTCAGCGGTGACACCTTGTTTAGGCTTGGAGTCGGCAGAAGCGATCTTAAAGGCGGCTGCCCACGTTATATGGGGCAATCCCTGAATAAACTCAGGAGACTTCCTCCGGAGACGAAAGTCTATCCAGGGCATGACAAGGATACGACCATCGAGAATGAACTAAAGTTCAACTCATATTTCAAATAAAGATAAAAGATATTGAATACCCGCTGAATTTGGGTATTCTTTTCTTCCAAGGAGGGTTCCTATGAAAACCAAGAAATATCTATTGCTTCTAAGCGTTGCCGCTTTAGCCTCATGCGGCAACATCGATTTCTCCTTCACGGATAAATCTAGCGGTGGAGAATCATCAAACACGAGCGAGAATGCCTCGAGCGGTGTAGACGAACCGCAAAAAACTTCCGAAGAGGAGTCAAAGTCTTCTAGTGAGCAATCTTCTAAGGAAGAATCACGTTCATCCGAAGAACAAAGCGTTTCTTCTAGCAAAAACGAACCTATATTAAATGGGGACGGTTACGTAACCGGACCTCTTAAATACAAAATCAGCTCATTCTCGGATACCTACACGCCGAATGAAGGCGACGTCCATGTCTTGGTCGTTCCTATTGATTTAAGCACTGCAAGCGATGCCTCATCTTATAATCTCGACACTTGGAGCGATGAGGAGATTGATTTTATCAATACCCAGTATTTCGGCACGGGCGATGTCGGCGCGGTAATTGGTGGATCTTATAGATATTGGACCTTCAAAGATTATTATGAGACCGCTAGCCGTGGCTTGGTAACCATTGATGGAGAGGTGTCTTCAGCCTATAAAGTGAGCAGCGCAACATCAATCAAGAAGATTCTAAACGACAGCACATTGGGCACCTTGCATGATGTATTTGAGGATGCTTTGATGAGCATTCAGAAAAATAACCCTGACATTGACTGGTCTCAGTACGATTTAAATAACGATGGTTTGTTCGATTCCTGTCATTTCATCTCCAATTACAACGGCGCTTCTTGGGGAGAAAGCCTTTGGCCACACCAAGGGCAGACACGTCGCTCAAATGATGATTACATCATCGCCGATAACTATTCTTTATCCTCAATCGAAAAGTTTGAAAACGCCCAGACCTGCACCCATGAGCAGGGACATATGTTCGGCCTTGAGGATTATTACGATTATTCAGAAGCCCCAACCGGTCAAAACACTTACAACTTCCTCGGTTCGTTGGATATGCAAGACGCCAATTGGTTCGACTGGAATTCATTCTCAAAACTGGTGACGGGATGGGCAAATCCAACCGTTATCACCGGCGAAAAAGGCAGCGTTACCGTTACTTTAAGCGATGCCGCAACAAGCGGGGATTGCTTATTGGTTCCTGCTGATTACTCCGATTTCAATAACTCGCCATATGATGAGTACTTCTTGTTCGAGCTCTTCTCTCCTAAAGGCAATAACGAGCTTCCGTGGACCGTTCTTAAAGCGGGCCCTGGTTTAGGAAGTTATGGGGTCAGGGCATATCATGTCTGTGGCAAAGCCTTTGGCTTGGATAATAGAGGTTACGCCTATGAATTGTTCGATAAGAACGGATATCCGATAAATGGGTTCGCCTCAGTTGCCTCAGCTGCCTGCAATTCCGCAACATGCAAAGATTACGGCGGAGATGACGATTATGACGATTATCCTCTTCTGTCTTTAGTCTCCAAAACGGACCCATCCAAGTATATGAAGAGGAACTCAACGCTCCTTTCTAGCGAGGATTTGTGGCATGAGGGCGACACTTTCACTTGGGATAGTGGCAAATACGCCATAAAGAAAGACGGAGAAGCCGTCTCAACCATGGTTGAAGGAGACACCTTCCCTTATGAAATCACATTCGATTCCATGAGCAAGGACTCGATGACAGTCACCGTCAGCAAGAAATAAGGCACATCTTAAACGCCTCAGTACTTATGGGGCGTTTTCTATTCCTCAAATATAATTTGATGGTGGAATATGGCTCACTATCAAGATAAAATAACACACGTGCGGGCTTTTTAAGCCCATCAATTATTCAAAGGAGAAAATAAATGAACGTTACTGAATTACGCCCAGGCAACTATTTCGAAGATGAAAATTGCTTGTATCTCGTCATTGATATCCTTCTCAACAAAACCGCTATGAGAAAGATGGTCGCTAAAGTTAAAGTCAAGAATCTAAGAACCGGTGCAGTCACCGAAATCGCTCGTAACTCCGGTTATGATGTCGAATTAGTCGAAGTCACAAGATCGCCTATGCAATATCTTTATGACAATGGAGATATGCTCGTCTTCATGGATCCAAAGAGCTATGAGCAGCTTGAAATCGCCAAATCCCAGCTTGAAGACATCATTCCATTCCTCGCTCCAAACGGCGAGGTCAATGTCGTCACTTATGAGGATGAGGTCCTTGATATCAACCTTCCTGCGAAAGTCGCTCTCGAAGTCATTGACTGCGAGCCAGGAGTACGTGGAGACACCATCACCAATTCAGGTTCTAAGGATGCAACCTTAGAGACCGGTCTCAAAATCAGAATCCCTCTTTTCATCGATAAGGGTGAAAAAGTGCTCGTTGATACCTCAACCGGCAAATATGAGAGAAGGGCCTAAACATGACAGTACAGATTTGGGCATTTGTCTTATATCTCATCCTCGCTTTGATCGTAGGTGGAGTCGCAGGCTTCTTCGGAGCTAGAGCTCTCTTCAAATATGAGCTCAAGAAGAATCCGCCAGTCAATGAAAAGATGATTCGCGCCATGTTCCAACAGATGGGAAGAAAGCCATCCGAGGCACAGGTAAGAGCGGTTCTCAAGAGCATGGAGAAGAATAGATAATTCATTTAGAATCGGAGCCTCGGTCGAGGCTCTTTTTCTTTTGCCTTGATTGCTCATCTTTATTTTATATATAAGGGGGTTGAATGGAGAACTGAGTCACTGATGTTGCATAGAGCTATTAGACTATTCAACACGTTCAATGTACATGCCTTTGGAGTGTTCAGGCAATATTTTTAACGCCGTCGTAAATCCATTTTAACCCAACTTCGTCCATTGGCGTTCCAAGCAAATAGAAGTGGTACTACTAAGCGATTAGTAGTTTTGCAAAATAGGCATTTTTAAAATTTCCCACTTTTTGAACAAAACTAAAGAAAAACCACATCCTATCGTAGGAATGCGGTTATCCTAAATTAACTAAAAAACTACTAATTATTTATTTTCCCACACAAGTGGTTTCTCTTCTCCGGCCTTGAGTCTTTTGATGTTTTGTGAGTGGCGGATGATGAGGAGAACGGCCATGAATGTGGTCGCTATTGCGGTCCACCAGCCGAAGACATATCCGGCGTTGAACGATCCGAACCCCCAAGTGAAGATTGCCATGACTCCAGCGCCTCCGAACACCTGCACTAGAATGGCCATTGTCCATTGGAAGAGAGTGATGAATATCGAGGTTGCGATGCTTGCGATGGACATGATTCTTTTTGGCAAGAACACGGAGAGGAAGAACGTGAATCCGACAACGAATTCAAACCAGCTTGTGGCGACCACGCTTCCGCTGAAGCAGGAAACGGCCTTGCCGCCTTTGAAGCCTTTGAGGAATATTGACCAGCAGTGACCAATCGTGGAGAAGACCACGGCAACCCAAGGAATCAATGCGCCTGGGCATCCAAGGTCATTGAGCCATAGGTTATCCAAACCGTACCCGAATAACTTGGTAGGAATAATCAATCCCCACACGAGCCAGAACGTCACAATCGTCTTGGACATATCAAGCAGTATTACCGAGTATCCCGCCTTTTTCCCGAATACGCGTCCGCAGTTGGTTCCGCCTGAGTTGTGGGAGCCATAATCTCTAGGGTCTTTCCCGTAGAACACCTTTCCGATGACCACGCCCCACGGAATACTTCCGATGAGATACCCGATGAGGCCAGCACCGGCTAAAAGCAGCAAATTTAACAAGATTGAATTCATAACCGTACCCTTTTCGCAACTATTATTAATAATAGGTGGCAATTTTTTCTCTCATTTTGCTATAATGAGACCAATTGCAAAAAGCATTTTACTATTATGGAAGAAATCTTGGAAGAAAAGAAAAATGGCAACAATGTTGCCGAAAAACCCGTAGAAGACGACTATACGGGCAAAGACATCGAGATTCTCTCAGAACTTGAAGGCGTCAGAAAACGCCCTGGCATGTATATCGGCTCAACTAATTTGACGGGTCTACATCATTTGGTTTGGGAAATTCTCGACAACGCAGTCGACGAGGCCGTTAACGGTTACGGCAACAAGATAACCGTCACATTGTGGAAAGACGGCTCAGTCTCCGTTGAGGATGAGGGTCGTGGAATCCCGGTTGATGTCTTGTCCCAGACCGGCAGACCAGCAGTTGAGACCATATACACGGTTTTGCATTCCGGCGGCAAATTCAATTCGAAGGCTTATGCGACATCCGGCGGCTTGCACGGTGTCGGCACAACCGTCACCAACGCATTATGCGAATGGTGCGAGGTCAAAATCAACAAAGGCGGATATTCATATTTCGTCCGTTTTAAAGACGGCGGAAAGATCGACCAGCCTTGCACGCAGGTAGGCAAAACCAACAAGCATGGTACAACCTGCCGTTTTAAGCCTGATCCAAAAATCTTCCCAAATACAAAATTCAGCTATGACACAATTGCCAGCCGCCTCGAAGAGAGATCGTATTTATGCACAGGCATTCACTTCATAATCAAGGACGAGGCAACAGGCAACTCCAATGAGTATTACTGCGAACATGGTCTTAAAGAATATGTCGGTGCGATGAACAAGAACAAGACTCCTTTAGGAGATATCATCGATATAAGCGACGATGTCAACGGAATCAAAGTGGAAATCGCCATGCAGTGGTGTCTCAAAGTCTATCAAGAGACAATCTTGTCCTACGCTAACGAGGTCAGAACCTCCGATGGCGGCACCCATGAGGTCGGATTCAAATCGTCTCTCACCAAGACGCTTAACGATTGGGCCGTTGCCAACGGTGTCTGCAAACCCAACCAGACTATTGCCGGAGAAGATATCAGAGAAGGTTTGACTGCGGTCATATCTTTGAAGATTCCGGAGAACAAACTCGAATTCGAAGGACAGACCAAAGGCAAACTCGGTTCTCCAGATGCCGGACCAGCCGTCTCCTCGGTTCTCACCAAGTCTTTAACTTATTTCCTTAACGAGCACAACGCTTTTGCTATCGAACTCATCAGAAAGTGTTCGGATGCCCGTGATGCTCGTGAAGCTGCCCGTAAAGCCAAAGAGCTTGCCCGCGGCACCAAGAAACAATCCAAGAACGATTTCATGATCAGCGACAAACTCGCCTCGGCCCAATCCAAAGATTACGCCGAGAACGAGCTCTTCATCGTTGAGGGTGATTCCGCAGGCGGTTCCGCTAAGACCGGAAGAGATAGATTGCACCAAGCCATCTTGCCTTTAAGAGGTAAACCGCTTAACACAGAGGATGTGTCCATCCAGAAGATTTCCGAGAACCTTGAATTCTCAACCCTCATCAACACAATTGGTGCCGGTGTCGGACAGGACTTCAACGTCAAGGATTCAAAATACGGCAAAATCATCATCATGACCGATGCTGATGACGACGGAAGCCACATTCAGACTTTGTTACTGACGTTCTTCTATAATTTCATGAAGCCGTTAATCGATGCTGGCATGGTCTACATTGCCCAGCCTCCTCTCTACAGAGTCTATAAGAAGAGTGACCCATCTAAGCATGTCTATTGCTGGAATGATGATGAGCTCAACAAAGGCAAGGAGAAAATCGGTTCCGGATATGGCATCAACCGCTACAAAGGTCTTGGTGAGATGAACGCCGACCAGTTGGCGGAGACCACGATGAACAAGAAGACCCGCCAGTTATTGCAGGTCGTCATCAACAACCCAATCATCGTTGAGAAGAAAATCTCAACCCTTATGGGTTCGGATTCTGAGCCAAGATGGCAATGGATTCAGGAAAACGTTTCCTTTGCCGCAAGCGAAGATGATTACACAAACGAGATGAGAGGTAAGAAGAATGGCTAAAAAGAAAAACGAAGCACCAAAACCTATCATCAAGGAGAATATCGCCCCGATCACGTTAGACGATTTGATGGGCGATAGATTCGGCCAGTACGCCAAAGAAGTCATTCAGGACCGCGCTATTCCGGACGCAAGAGACGGACTCAAACCCGTTCAGCGCCGTATCATCTATGATATGTGGAACACTGGCAACACCATCGAGAAGCCAACCAAGAAATGTGCTCACATCGTCGGAGACGTCATGGGTAAATATCACCCACATGGCGATTCATCCATTTACGAAGCCCTGGTCAACATGTCCAAGAAATGGGCCTATAGAATGCCTTTGATCGACTTCCAAGGCAACAACGGCTCCATCGATGGCGATGGCCCGGCTGCTTACCGTTATACCGAAGCTAGATTGTCGGCATTATCGGGTGAGCTCATCCGTGATATCGATAAAGATTCCGTTGATATGGAACTCACATTCGATGACACCGAATGGGAGCCAACCGTCTTGCCTGCTAGATTCCCTAACTTATTGGTCAACGGGTCTGAGGGTATCGCAGTTGGTATCTCCACCAACATCCCGCCCCACAATTTGGGCGAAGTCGTCAAGACCGTCATATACCGTATTAAGCATCCTGATTGCTCAATCGAGGATTTGCTCAAATATTTGCCGGGACCTGATTTCCCAACAGGCGGCATCATCTTTTCGAGCGATAGCCTGAAGGACGTCTATTTAAAAGGCGCCGGAAAAATCAAGAACGGCTCCAAGTGCGAATGCACCGAAGCGGAAGATGGCACCAAGCAAATCATCATCACCGAGATTCCTTATCGAGTCAATAAATCCGACTTGGTCAAGGAAATCGACAGGATCAGACACGATAAGATTATCCCTGGCATCGTTGAGGTTAGAGATGAATCCGATAAGCACGGTTTAAGAATCGCGATTGATTTAAGGGATGACGTCAATAGTGAAGCCATCCTCAAATATTTATTGAACAAGACCAAAATGGTCGTTTCCTATAGCGCGCATATGGTCGCGATCATCGATGACCGCCCATATGTCATGAACCTCGCTGATTACTGTGATTGCTATATCCAGCATCAGTTGGAGGTTGTCTCTAGACGCACGACTTTCGTCCTCACCAAAGACAAGGCAAGGCTTTCAATCGTCGATGGCCTCATCAAGGCCGTCTCAATCCTCGATGACGTCATCCACACCATCAGACATTCAGAAGACAAAGCCGATGCCAAGCGCAACCTCATCGCCAACTTCAATTTCGGAATTGACCAGGCTGAGGCTATCTTGAATATGCCTTTATATAAATTGTCCCATACCGACATGACCACTCTAGAGGAAGAGAAGAAATCCCTCGAGAATGAGATATCCGAATTGAATTCAATTCTTTCCTCTCAGGAGAAAAGAGAAGACACCATCATCAAAGACCTCAATGAAATCGTCAAGAAATACGGCGATAAGAGAAAGACTGAAATCAGAGAAGAGACCAGCGTTGCCGCTATCGATCAGCGTTCCCTTATCATTCCGGAAGACGTTAGAGTCGTCGTTACACGCGAATGCTATATCAAGCGTTCATCCATCAAATCATGGAAGAGTTCCGGAGGCCATAAAGGCGATAAGCCTGGCATTAAGGAAGGCGATTCCTTCGTTTTCAATGCCCAAG
Source organism: Faecalibacillus sp. (assembly GCA_963588175.1). Taxonomy (GTDB): domain Bacteria; phylum Bacillota_I; class Bacilli_A; order RFN20; family CAG-826; genus UBA4951. Next base: position 32,543 of record CAVAGP010000005.1, read on the forward strand.
TCCAGACCATCGACCATTTGGTTTGCTTCACCAACAAAGGCAATTACCTCTTATTGGCGGTCAACCAGATCAAAGACGGAAAATGGCTAGATGAAGGCTTCCACGTCAATAGCCTTGTCCCAGTTTCTCCTGGCGAGCGCATTGTCAGCGCTTTCGTTGTCACAGACGACGGCTTCAGAGATGATTTAACCGTCATCTTCGCCACCGCGAAGGGCCTCATTAAGAGAGTCACGCTCTCGTCTTTGCCAACCGCTAGACGTTCTAAGCCAATCTCCGCCATCAAACTCAACAATGATGAGGTTATCGGTGTCGTTTTAGGAAGCGGCAATTCCGATTTGTTCGTCGCATCGGTAGATGGGCAGGCTGTTTTCTATAATGAGAATGCCGTCGCCATCACCAATCCAAAGACCGGCGGCATGAAGATCGGTTCCTTCAAAGGCAAAGAAATCGCTGGCATCTTGAGCTTCAGCCCTGATGAGAAGGATAGGAAGATTCTCTTCATCACCGATAGAGGCCACACTCGTGTCTTCGATTTGAAGAACATCGATAAGACCGGCCGCATCGCTAAGACTACAACCATCTTCAATTGCTTCCAGAAAGAGCCGCATAAGCTTATCTTCATTGATAAGGCCTGCGGCAAGGAAGCCCCATATACATACAACACCGTCATCCACGGCGACCAGATGAAGGAAGTCACATTCCATGACTTCTATCTAACCCCGATGGAGAAATACGCGAAGAGGCCGGAGACATTCCCGGCAAGGGATAGAATCCTCTTCGTCTCCAACGAAGCCTCGTTAATCGTCAATAAGGACACTCCGCATTTCGATGCCGATGTCAATGACACAGTCATCAAGCCTGCCATTGATAAGTCCATCAAGAATGAAGCGACCCCAAATGAGGAATATGAGCAAATCGATTTGTTCGGTGACGAATTTGCCGGAAAGAAGAGATGATGAGAAAAATCTTCATCCCCACCTATCAGATAAAGACGATATATGACCTCGACCCCGCAAAGCTCAAAGAGCTCGGCATCGAGGTCGTCTTGTCGGATTTAGATAACACTCTTGCCTCTTATAAGTGTAAGGATGCCGAAGAGAGGACCGTTGCCTTAGTCAATAGACTTAAGGACAATGGCATTGCTTTCTATATCGCTAGCAACAACACTTCTAAGCGAGTGCAACGTTTTGCCTCGACACTAGGGATCAAAGCCTTGTCGGGCCTAAGGAAACCGTTCTCGAATAGGCTTAAGAAGATACTTGTAGAGGAAGGCTTAGATAAGGATAAAACGGTTCTTGTCGGAGACCAGGTCATGACCGACGTGATCGCTGGGAATGGAGCGGGCATCAGAACCATCCTCACCGAGAAATTGGTGCCTGAGGATCCTCCATGGACCAGATTCAACCGCCTCTTCGAAAAAGGCAAAAGAAAAGTCATCGCTAGATATAACTTAAGCAAGAAACTATAAGAAAGGAGTCTTATATGACAGCAATCATTACCTCGTCCGTCAGCCGTTGCTCAAGATGCGGCGCCGTTCTTCAGACCGAAGACCCGAATGGAGAGCATTATATCGACCCGGCTGTCTTGAGAAGAAAATCCCTCAATGACATCGTCTTCTGCGACGACTGCTATAAGGCTTGCCATTATTCCAAATCTCCTAATACCATCCACGCATCGGAGGATTTGATCAAAATCCTGAAAGATGCCAGAGCCACCGACTCGCTCGTCGTCTATTTCATCGACATCTTCTCCTTTGAATATTCGATTCCAAGCGAAGTCGCCGATGTCATCGAGCATCAGAACATCTTGATCCTTGCCAAAAACCACATCGCCAAATTCAATCAGACCAATAAGGTCGATAAAGAAGAATACATCGCCCATGAATTCCGTAACTATCGTATCAAGGTGACGCGTGATGATGTCATGATCACCGATTTCAGCGTTGAAGCAATGAAGGCAATTAAAGAGAAAATCAATGAAAAGAGAAGAAGGCATGACGTTTATCTAATCGGAAGCGAAATCTCACCTCTAAACACCTTCACTAGAAAATTCTTGGCTGATTATGTCAACATGTCCACTAGGACTGTTGTCACCCACAAATACAAGGGAACCGATATGGAGGTCACCAGAATCCCATTAGATTCTTCAACCTGCATTTATTCAACCGTTCCGTTCATCGAATCCAATTCCTTTTTATCTAAAGGCGATGAATCTTTCAGGAAGAATCTCTTCCCGCGTGATGACTTCCGTGCGAGAAGAAGGCATCTCTCCACAGGCTCATCCATATTCTTAGGCGGTCTATGCCGCATCGACTTGATCGAAGGTAAATCAACCGACATCGATGTCTATTGCGCCGAGAAGGTCGACGCGGATGTCCAGGGCGGGCATCACATTGAGAAACACTTCTTGGAGAGAATCAGGAAAAAGACAATTAGACCAACACTTCCGGAAATCGAGGGGTTGAAGGATTTCGACGTTTTCGACGTCAAGATCGAACAGACCGGCATGAGAGACATCGGAATCTCCGGCCTAGGCTGGATTTCCTTCAAAGGAAACAACCAGACATTCCGTATTTATGTCTATAGAGGCATCGGCGTCTATGGATCAAGAGCAAAGGTAAACAAAAATGCTGACACCAAAAAATAGAGCAACTCTCAAAAGCCTCGCTAATGGGATTAGCCCAACGGTCATCCTTGGCAAAGGCGAACTTAAAGACACCACAATCGAAGCAATAAACGCTGGACTTGAAGCCCATGAGCTTATCAAGGTCCGTATTTTAAACACGCAGGGCGAGGAAGCTAAAGAACTCGCTGAGGAAATCGTTAAGGCTACCGAGTCTGACCTCGTCGCCATCATTGGAAGAGTCATCATCCTCTTCAAAAGAAATCCAAAACACCCAAAAATAACTTTATGAAGCCTTTAGTTATCTTCGGAGGTTCCTTCGACCCAATTCACAATGGGCATATAAGAATTGCCAAAGCCGCATCCCTCAAATATGACGCGGATGTTGTTTTTGTCGTTGCCAAGACTCCGAGATGGAAGACGGTGAACGAATCTGAGGAAGATAGGCTCAACATGCTCTTTAGAGCGCTTCAGGAGATAAACAACCCGAGATTCTCCGTCTCAAGGACCGAACTAGATAGAGAAGGGGATTTCTCGTATTCGATTGATACTGTTAGGGAATTCTGCTCCCTATATCCAGGAAGGAAGATTTATTTCTTAATCGGCGCCGACCAAGTCAATCAATTCGATAAATGGCGTTCTTGCGAAGAGATAGCGTCTCTTGCGACTGTCATCTTCTCGAATAGGCCAGGCTTTGATATAAACAAGGAAAACGTTGAGAGGTTCCATATGGAGTCGCTTAACTTTTTGGAATCCGGCAGCGTTTCCTCCACGCGCGTGCGTGGTCTTAATTTTATGGACATACCCGTCAGTGTGTATTCCTACATCATCGACCATCATCTCTATTTCGTCAAAGAACTAGAGAAATACATCAAGCCAAAGAGACTGAGACATTCAGAGTCGGTTGCAATGGTGGCCTATAACATCGCCAAGCAGATTTCCTTTGAGATGGGCGAGAAAGCCTTGATTACCGGACTCCTTCATGACTTGGGCAAGAAGATGGAGGAAGACGAGGCTAGGGCAATAGTTTTAGATAACTATCCTGAATACAAAGACTATCCGTCTTACGCCTTGCATCAGTGGACTGGCCGCTACATGGCCGAGAAGATATTCGGGGTTGAGGATGAGGACATCCTGAACGCGATTGAGTATCATTGCACAGGTAGGGCGAATATGTCGTCACTCGAGAAAATCGTCTATTCAGCGGACAAGATTGAACCGCTTAGGGGATACGATTCTAGCGACATGATTAGAGTCTGCGAAGAGGACTATGAATCCGGCTTCTTATACGTCTTGAAAGAGAACATGAAATTCCTTAATGAGAAGCCGCTAGGAAAACAGAATGAATTGACAAAAGAATGCATTAAATATTATTTAGGAGAGAATTATGGCATACCCAAGAGAAGTTAACATCGGAGTCAAACTGCTTAATAGCAAAGGCGCAGAAGAGGTTGAGGTCATCAACGTCAAGAACATCACGCCGTTTGCAGATTATTACATCATCGCAACCTGTCCAAGCGAAAGAGCACTTGACGGATTCTCAGACGCCTTAGATGAGGAATACTCAAAAGAAGGATATGAGATTAAGTCTATAACAGGCACACCGGAGTCGCAGTGGGTGATCATTGACCAAGGAGATGTGGTAATTCATTTGTTCACCCAGTACAAGAGAAGAGAGATAGACTTGCAAGGAGTGGTAGCCCACGCCGAGAGCAAGAAATCTTGTTAGTAGTTCCAAGTTAGACACCAGCATCTTCTGGTGTTTTTCTTTAAAATAGGTTATATTCGCATAATGTCCATTATGTTAACTAAACCAATAAAAAAGCGTGTTTTTATCGATATTTGAGTTTTGACCAATAATTTTATTAACAAACGATTTCCACTGAATTTTGAAGTTTTCCACATATATTTAAAAACTACTAATTTGATACTAATATTTCTTATTTTAAAAATTGCTTAATCTTTGAGTCTTCATCAATTTGATTGCATATTGCTTAATGATGTCTCATCTTTTTTCCTTCTCGGAGCGTATAACCTTTGTGTATGAATTCTCATTGATTCCTGGTCACTTTACGGTTTCCGATCGCCTTGCCCAACCCTCTCAATCTCTATAGTCGGTTCATTGAGACACTCTTCCTTTTACCCATCTAACAGTCATTCGTATGCTGATGTTGTTCTTGTATCCTCTTGCCCCTTATATTCACCAATTCATTCTCAATCTTTATCTGTCCTCTTTGCGAAGCGAATCATTTTCATACATCATTTGCATTTTCAAAGTTATAAGTTTTTAATTTCACGGACATTAAATTGACACAAAAAAAGACAAGCATTTCCGCCTGTCTTTTTCTTTTGTGTTTTCTTTCTTTGGCTTTCACAAAAATATACATATTTTGTGGCAGTTCAGTTTCTCTTTCTGAACTCTTAAATTGTTCTTTGGACGCGTGTTCAGAAAGCCGTCCTGGCAATCACCACTATGATATGGTTGCCCCTGCTAATCATTCATTGATTTCATTGATGACGGCGCCAAGTAGATGCTGCTCTTTCTTCAGGCCAAAGTTGTCTAGGATAGTCGCTCCGATATCGCCGAAGCTGGCACGCTCTTCAAGATACTTTCCGTCTTTGATGGATGGCGAGTAAACGAGCAATGGGACCTTCTCTCTTGTATGATCGGTGCCTTTGTAGGTTGGATCGTTTCCGTGGTCTGCCGTTATCATTAGCAAATCATCATCTCTCATGATTTTGATCAATTCCCCTACTCTAACGTCGAACTCCTCTAAGGCCTTTGCATATCCTTGCGGATTTCTTCTATGACCATACTCGCTATCGAACTCGACGAGGTTGATGAAGCATAAGCCTTCCCATCCCTCATTCTTAACTTGCTCGATGGTCTTGTCCATACCATCCATGTTGGAAACCGTTTTGACTGTCTTGGTGACTCCTGCGCCATTGAAGATATCAGAAATCTTTCCGATGCATGATGTCATGTATCCATTATCTTTTAATGTATCCATATCGGTTTTCACCGGTGGGGATACGGCATAGTCATGTCTGTTGGGTGTTCTCTTGAATGAGTTCTTGTCATTGCCTATGAATGGTCTAGCGATGATACGTCCGAGATACCATTCTGGTTTCATGCAAATCTCTCTCGCGATTTCACAGCATCTATAGAGTTCTTTGACACCTGTTGTTTCTTCGTGAGCAGCAATTTGGAGAACAGAATCCGCCGATGTGTAAACGATAAGGGAATTGTCTCTTTTCTGTTCCTCGCCCAACTTAACTAGAATCTCGGTTCCGCTAGAAGCGTAGTTCCCGATAAGCTTATGGCCTGTTTTGGCTTCTAGCTCATCCATCAATTCTTTTGGGAATCCCGTATCAGTGAAGGTGACAAATGGCTTTGTTGTATATACGCCCATCATCTCCCAGTGGCCCGTCATTGTGTCTTTGCCATTGCTCATCTCGCGCAATCTCATTGAAAACGCGTGAGGGTGTTCGTGAACTGGTTTAACTCCTGGGATATCGGCCAGTTCGCCAATGCCAAGCGATTCCATATATGGAACGTGAAGTCCTCCAACGGATTCCGCCGTATGGACCCATGTGTTTGTCCCCTCATCGCCAAAACGGGCAGCATCAGGTTCTTCTCCGATGCCAGCCGAGTCCGCTACGATGAGGAATACTCTTTTATATTTCTTGTAATTCATAAAATAACCCTGCGTTATTTATAACGCCCTTTATAATAGTCTATTTCTTGCCCATTAACAAATCATAAGCACTGGTGATTCTATTGGTGGATACCTCCGTGTAGATTTGAGTCGTCGATAAATTGGAGTGGCCAAGCATCTCCTGGACCGCCCTAAGCTCAGCCCCTCTTTCCAAAAGATGGGTGGCGAAGCAGTGTCTAAGGGTATGAGGAGATATGTCATCTTCGATTCCGGCCATCTCAGCGTATTTCTTCACTTGCTTGAAGAAGTATTGGCGGGATATCGGTTTGCCTTCTCTATTAAGGAAAATATATTTGGTATCCCTTCCTGGGTTGCGTCTTCTGACCATATAGACATAGTTAGATAGATATTGAAGGGCGAAATCGGAAACCGGGACGCTTCTTTGCTTATTGCCTTTGCCGATGATGGTGATGAGCTTTGATTGGAAGTTGACCTCGCTTACTTTTAGTGAGCAAAGTTCAGAGACACGAAGTCCTGTTGCGTACATCGTTTCAAGCATTGCCCTGTCTCTAGTTCCGGAATCCGTTGTGATATCCGGCATCTCCAATAGCGTCTCCACTTCCTCTACGGTTAAAACGGTTGGAAGCCTCTTTGGCATCTTAGGTGTGTCTATCTTCTTAACTTCTTCATCGATATAGCCTTCGCTGGATAGGAATGTGTAGAAATTACGGATAACGCTGATACGCCTGAGGATGGTTGCGGCCGATAAGCCTGCTCCGTCGGCGTATTTGATATAGTCCTCGATGTTCTTAACGCATAAATCCGAGGTCACTTTGACGTCTGGAAGCATTTTGAAGAACATCTTTAAATCTTCTTCGTAATCCTCGATTGTGGTCTTCTCGACGCTTTTCTCCACGATTAGGTGTTGGAAGAAAAGATCGATGGCGTCACTTATGTCGATTTCCTTCATCTTTCTTTGCCTCCTTGGCCCTCATTAAAGCGGGTTTCTTCATTTTCCTGTTTAGATCGTTGATGAGAAGGCGTGTCTCATCTTCTTTCTCGTATTCCTCATAATTGAATAGGCTCATCTGGATATCTTCATCTTTCGGGTTGAACAGATTCTGAAGAGTGACTCCAATCAGCCTGACCATCGTTTTGGAGTAGTATTTCTCATATAAATCGACTGCGGTGTTGTAAATAATCTCAAAATCGTTTGAAGGTTCCCTTAGGGAAAAGGATTTATTGTGGCTCTTAAACCCCTGATCTTTGACCACAAGCTGTACGGTCTTGCCTATTTTGCCGTCTTTTTTGCAGTCGATTGAGACCTCTTTTGCGAGTTCTCTGAGCTTATCTTCAACCTCATCCATATCATCGGTGTCATAGGCGAACGTCTCAGAGTGGCCGCAGGATTTAGGGTCCCAAGGCTCAGTGTCCACGACATCGCTGCCGTAACCGCGGATCCAATCGCTAATCGTTGGATACATGCTTCCGAACATCCTCTCGATGAGTGGGTCCTTCTCGTCAATTCGTTTGGCGAGGTCACCGATGGTGTTGATGCCGACGGCCCTTAATCTTGGAGCAGTCTTTTTGCCGATTCCGTAAAAGTCTTCTATCTTTAATGGGTAGATCTTATTCTCAATGTCTTTTCTTCTGATGATGGTTATGCCCATCGGCTTTTTCATGTCGCTTGCCATTTTGGCTAAGAACTTTGTCGGCGCGATTCCAATTGAGCACTTCAGTCCGATTTGCTCGAGTAATCCATTCTGCAAATCGGTTAGATATTTGATTGGGTCCTTCACTCCTTTTAATGTTTTAGTCATGTCAACAAAACCTTCGTCAATGGAAGCCTTCTCTATAATGTTTGAATACTGTCTCAGGTAAGCAAAGAAAGAATTGGACAGCATACTGTAATAATGATAGTCGCCAGGGAGATAGATTCCGTTTGGACAAAGCTGCCTAGCCTGATAGATTGGCATAGCGGAATGTACCCCATATTCTCTTGCCTTATAGTTGCAGGTTGAGACAACCGACCTCGAGCCTTGACCCCCGACAATGACAGGTTTGCCAATTAGGCTTGGATCGCGTATTTCCTCGGCTGTTGCAAAGAATGCGTTGAGGTCTATGTGCATGATTATTTTGCTCATGACCTCATTATACTCTATAAATATTATGTTAACAAACCGGAGAAGACCCAATGCGGAAGTACTTAAAAGAAAAGCGGTCTAATTTATGTGGTGACCGCTAAAGAAGTTTTAGTTTCACATTTTCAACAAAGTGACTGACAATCGATTGTAATTAAGTTTGTGAAACGACTATAAAACTACTAATTTATTACTTGTCTATTTGCACTTCTTCTATTGTTTTGCTTGCCTCATCGAGTGTTTCGTTGAGTTCTTTGATGAGTTTCTTCCCTTCTTCATAGAGTTTCATCGATTCGTCGATTGAGAGGGTCCCAGCCTCTACTGCCCTAACGATTTCTTGGAGTCTAGTTAGCTTATCCTCAAACGTTGCTTCTTTCTTCTCTTTCATGTTTATCTCCTTATTTATCAACTGTTGAAGTGACTATGCCGTCCTTCATTTTCGTTTTGATCTTCTGACCCGGTTTGACATCCTTTATGGATTTGACGACCTTTCCATCTTCCGTCTCTGTGAGTGAATATCCTCTTTGTAATACCTTATATGGATTAAGGGCATCCAACTCTTTTTCTATAGTGCTGATTGCGTTTGATTTATTGTCAATATAAACCTTGATTGCGTTATCGAGTCTAGTCTGATACCCCTCCACTTCCACTTTGGTTTTTAGATACTGGGTGGCCGGGTTTTTGAAGAATGGCCTTTCGCTTAAATTCTTCACTTTTTCTTTTATCGAATCTATGTAATCGGACATTCCGGAATGCAGCCTTTCTTCCATGTCCATCAAGAATGATTGGACCTCTTCAATGTCTGGGGTTGCAAGCTCTGCCGCGGCCGTTGGGGTTGAGACCCTCTTATCAGCTACATAGTCGATGAGCGTGTAATCTATCTCATGGCCTATCGCGGATATGACTGGCATTTTTGAAGTGGCAACTGCTCTAGCTAGGGTCTCGTCATTGAATGCCCACAAGTCCTCCATTGAGCCTCCTCCGCGGGCGATTATCAAGGTGTCTAAGTCATCTTCTTGGGCTCTATTAAAGGCCTTAAGCAAATCCTTGGGAGCATCTGTTCCTTGCACCAATGAGTAGTAAATGTGAAGGTTAACAAGTGGCCAACGTCTTGCGATGTTGCGTCTTAAATCCGCTTCTGCCGCCGAATCCTTACCCACGATTATGCCGATATTCTGAGGGAATTGAACAATCTCCCTTTTCCTCGATTCATCAAACAAGCCCTCTTCATAAAGCTTTCTTTTGAGTTTTTCTAACTCCAATAAGAGATTGCCTTTGCCGTATTGTTCCATTGAGTCCACTCTTAAGGAGTAACGGCCTCTAGGCGCGTAAACCGTCACTGAGCCGGTTGCTAAGACCTCATCCCCTTCTTTTGGATTGAATCTTAATCCGTATAAAGAGTTGCCCCACATTGTGCAGGAAATGACGGATGTATCGTCTTTTAAATCAAAAAACACACCCGAGCGATATATCTTCCAATTAGATATTTCTCCTCTGACGGTGAGGTTTCTTAGGGTAAAATCACCCTCTATTTTGTCTTTTATGGCCTCGTTCAGTTCTTTGACCGATACGAATTGTCTTTCAATCTTATTCTGCACGGATCAGCACCTTGTCGAGAATCGCGTTGACGAATTTGTAATCCTTCAAAGGGTCGCAGTATGTCTTCGCGTGTTTGATGGCGACGTCGATTACAATACGTTTATCGATGTCTTTTTCAACGTAATGGAATTGGGTATAAGCCACAAGCAAAACGGCTTGCTCGACTCTATTTAGGCGGTCGAAAGTCCATTTATTCATATTTTTGTTGAATACGGGTATTATCTCGTTTATATGCTTTATCGCTTCAAGGACAACCTCCTTAAGGTAGTTGTCGCATTCTTCGTATGGTCTTTCCGCTAAACCGGAGATGATATCTTCAATATCAACCTCCCTTCCCATGTGGACGTAGGTCAAGACGTCATAGACGGCAAAGACTGCTATCTTTTGGGTTTGGTTTCTTGTCATTTCGCGTGTAGTTTCCATAGATCAATATCGCTGAGCTTTGCTCAAGCCGGCAATAGTTTAGCATAATGAACTTCAAAATGGGATATCAAATGGCAAATTTAGCGTTTTCAACCGACTTTTGACAAGCAACTGGTATTTGCCAGGCAAAAGAAAACCGGCGTTTCCGCCGGATTATATCTTTATATTAATAATTAATATACCGATGAGACTTTGACGTTGATTTTGAATGGCACCGCCTCACACATCATCGCAATGCTGGATGCGACCGTTTCCTGTATTTTCAGGCAAATATCCTTCATGCTGGCATTGGTGGTTTTGGAGATGGCGACGTCGATTGTGATATCGACCTTCCCGTCTTTCCTGAATGTTGTCACAACAGGATTTGCCAAAGAGAAAAAGCCGGTTCCCTTCTTCTTGACGTTGACATCAGAGATGGAGTTAGTGGCGATTGTTGCTATTTCTTCGAAACAGCGGCGGGATATGCCCATATATCCGTTATTTTTGAAGTTGTTGAGATAATAGTAATTGGCGTCCATAACGTTATTTTATGAGTTTGATTGGCAACTAACAACTATTTGAGTTCTTCTAAGATGCGTTCTGCGACTTTAGAAGGGGTGAAACCGATGGCTTCGATTGCTTTGGCAGCTGGAGCGGATAGGCCATAGTTATCATAAGATATGACGTGGTCCGCGTATTTATACCAGGTGGCTCCGTGCGCCATTTCGATTGCGACTCTCTTCGAACGAGGGAGATTAAGAATGTTGCTCTTATAGTCCTTATCCTCATTATCAAACACTTCGCAGCACGGCATGGAGATGATTCTGACTTTGTAGCCTTTTTCCTCAAGCATCGGCTTAACGGCCATGGCGAGGGAGACTTCTGATCCGGCGGCAATTAATTCGAGGTTTGCGTTTTCGCATTCGGATACGACATATGCGCCGTGTCTAGTTCCTTCTTCACTTGAATTGGCGTTTAATGGGAGGTTCTGACGCGAGAGAATGAGGCATGAGACATGGCTCTTCTCCTCCAAGGCGCACTTCCAAGAGGCGATGGTCTCTCTAGAATCACATGGTCTATATACGCGGACATTTGGAGTCGTTCTCAAAGATGCCAATTGCTCGATTGGCTCGTGGGTCGGTCCGTCTTCTCCGACGGCGACCGAGTCGTGCGAGAGCAAATAGATGGCTGGCAAACGCTGGAGAGCGCTCATGCGGATGGCGTTCTTGAAATAGTCGGCAAAAACGAGGAATGAGCCACCATAAGTGATGACACCTCCATGAAGAAGCATGCCGTTATTGATGGTGGCCATGCCGAATTCCCTGATGCCGTAGTTGACGTTTTTGGCTTCTCGATGCTCCGGAGAATAATTAGGGTCGCCTTTGATCGCAGTTTTGACTGAGCCGGCAACATCGGCGGATCCGCCTAGAGTGAACGGGATGGTAGAAGCAATCTTAGCAACACAGTTGCCGGAGACGTTTCTGGTTGAATTATTCTCATCAACCGGCACCTCATCTAAGCATGAGATATAAGGAGCGATGTTTCTCGAGAAGGCGTTCTCAAGGGTCTTGGCCTCTTCTGGATGGGCTTCATCCCAAACTTTCTTAGTTTCAACATAGGCAGCGTAGGCTTTGGCGCCTCTAGCTGAATATGTTCCTCTCAAGTTGTCATAGACTTCCTGCGGGACGGTGAATTCAGGCTCGTTGAAGCCGTAATTTGCCTTAGCCTCATCTCCGATTTCTTTTCCTAGAGGCGCGCCATGGCATTTTGATTTTCCTTCTAATGACGTGCCATAGCCAATCTTTGTGTGCATGATGATGACTGTTGGGGCGTCTTTAGATTGCTTAGCTTTGGTGAATGCCTCATCAAGCGCCTCCATATCCTCGCCATTAGGAACATCGATTACGTTCCAATGAACTGATTTAAAACGCATTGCCACATCATCGTTCATGGAGTTGGAGGTTGGTCCATCGAGGGTGGAGACATTCTCATCGTAAATGAGGATGAGTTTGTTTAATTTTTGGAGCCCTGCGAATGAGATGACTTCTTGGGATAATCCTTCTTCAAGGCATCCGTCACCGCATAAGCAGTATGTGTAATGGTTCATGATCGATGAGCCGTCAGGATATGAGGCGGCGATATGGGTTTCTGCCATGGCCATGCCAACAGCTTGCCCGATTCCTTGTCCCAAAGGTCCAGCGGAGGCATCGATTCCGTCTGTCCAGCCCACTTCTGGGTGGCCTGGGGTTTTGGAATAGAGCTGTCTGAAGTTCTTTAAGTCATCCATTGAAATCTTGTAACCGCAGATATGAAGCATGGAATATAGCCATGCGCATGTGTGTCCGCTGGATAAGACGAAACGGTCTCTATTGATCCAATGCGGGTTCTTCGGATCGGCGACGATGTGGTTCTTGAAAAGGACATACATGGCCGGCGTGACGTCTAATGCCATACCCGGGTGTCCGCTGTTTGATTTGTTGATTATATCGATGATGAGCGATCTAATCGTGGCGACGCTTAATGTGTCGATTGGCTTGATTTCCATATTCTTAGCTCCTTAATTGTTCGCATGGATTTTATTTAGGATGGCCATAGCTTGCTATGACGATATTTTAAATTGGGTCGGATTATTCTTTCTTGATTTCGATTCCGACGGCATCGAGAGCTTCTTGACTTGTTTCGCCTGGAGCTTTGCTCATTGGGTCCACCGCCTGGAGGTTCTTTGGGAAGGCCATGACGTCTCTGATGTTGTCGGTTCCGCAAAGGATCATGCAGAGTCTCTCAAGTCCGAGGGCAAAGCCCGCATGAGGCGGAACACCGTACTTGAAGGCATCGATGAACCACCCGAATTTTCTTGCAACGTCCTCATCTGTTAAGCCTAGGAGTCTGAAGATCTTCCACTGGGTGTCGTGGTCATAGATTCTCAAAGTGCCTCCGCCGGCCTCGTAGCCGTTGATGACGATATCGTATGCGTAAGCGAGTACCTTCTCTGGATCTGTATCCAAATACGGGAGATCCTCATCGCGTGGACGGGTGAATGGGTGGTGTTCGGCGGAATAGTTTCCGGTTTCTTCGACGTATTCGAACATCGGGAAGTTGATAACCCAAAGCAAATCGTAAGTGTTCGGCTTGACTAAACCCATTTCTTTGGAGAATTTGGTTCTGATTGCGCCAAGTCCGAAATCAATCCATCTTCTGTTGTTTAATCCGGCGAATAAGACGAGATCGTCTTCTTTTAGATCCAAGGCTTTGAATAACTCGGCTTTGACCTCATCGTTCAGGAATTTTGTGAATGAGCCTGCAAGGGCTCCGTTTTCGACCTTAACGTTGAGCAAAGGCTTGATGTGGAATTTGTTCGCCTCGAGCTGGAGTTCGTCCATCTTCTTTCTTGAGGTTTCTTTTCCTTTTCCCGGGATAACCAAGCATTTGATGTATTTGACGGTCTTGAATTGCTCGAAATCGCTCTTTTTCATGATGTCGGTGATATCGTGGAGCTCAAGTCCGTAACGGGTATCTGGCTTATCTGAGCCGAAGCGGTCCATCGCTTCCCAGAAATCCATTCTTCTAAGGGGCAACTGGATGTCGTAATTGACGATTTCCTTGAAGTATCTCTTGAGCATGCCTTCGGCAAGGGACAAAACGTCGTCTTGGTTCATGAAGGATGTCTCAACGTCGATTTGGGTGAATTCCGGCTGACGGTCAGCACGCAAATCCTCGTCACGGAAGCATTTGGCGATCTGATAATATCTCTCGATTCCGCCAATCATCAAAAGCTGCTTGAAGAGCTGAGGTGACTGAGGGAGTGCGTAAAATGATCCATGATGCAATCTTGATGGGACGAGATAATCTCTGGCGCCTTCTGGGGTGGCTAAGTTCAAGATTGGGGTTTCCACCTCGAGGAATCTGTTCTCATCGAGGTATTCGTGGGTGATTTTGACGATTTTGGCCCTTGTTCTCAAGTTTTTGAGCATGCAAGGACGTCTGAGATCGAGGTATCTATACTGAAGCCTTGTGTCTTCAAGCGCATCGGTCTTATCGGCGATGATGAACGGGGTTGTGTCGGATTTGTTGATGACTTCCAATGCATCAACGATTACCTCAACGTCTCCCGTTGGGATTTTGTTGTTTGGAACGTCTTTCTTATGAACGGTTCCGGTGACGTGGATGACGTATTCGCTTCTCACATCCGGAACTTTTGAGGAATCCAAGATTGTCAACTGGACTATGCCGGTATTGTCTCTTAAGTCGATGAATTCGATGGCGCCGAGATTTCTTCTTGTGGAAACCCAACCCACCAATTCGACTTTCTCCCCGGCATTCTCGAGTCGGAGCTCTCCATTGTATTTGTTTCTTAACATAGTTATTTCTCCCAGCTAGTTGTCTTTTTTGTGGCAGCAGCAGCCTCCGCCACCGTTTTCTTTTTGGCATTCGCAACTATCTCCGCCACAGCATTCCGTTTCGGAAGCCTCGTCCTCATCGAACAATTTGTCCAACTCGTCTTCGAGATTTTCAAGCGAGACCTCAAATTGCGCCTGAGTGGTTAGATTCTTGACGTTGACCACTCCTCTATCGAGTTCGTCTTGCCCGACTAGGATTGCGAATTTGGCTTTTCTTTTGACCGCCTTCTTGAACATTGAGCCGATTTTGCTAGCGGCAAGAGGCGTCTCTGCTGAATACCCTAGAGAACGGACGCTCATCGTCATGTTGAAGGCTTCTTCAAGCATATCCGCGCCAATTGGCATGACGTAGAAGTCGATTCCATCGGTGATGTCATCAAGGAGATGGTTGTCACTCATGACCGAGACGACTCTTTCCATACCCATTGCAAAGCCAACTCCTGGAAGATCTGGTCCGCCGAGCGCTTTTACGAGTCCGCCGTAGTGGCCTCCTCCGCCTAGCGCGCCATAGTCTTTCCCCTCATCGCTTTTGGCGTGGATTTCAAAGACGACTTCCGAATAGTAGTCAAGGCCCCTAACGAGCCCGTCATCGATTTCGTATTCGATTCCGAAGTCGTTGATGATTGATAAAGTCTCATAGAATCTCTTTTCGGAGGCTTCGGATAGGTAATCCTTCATCTTAGGTGCGCCTTTAGCGATTTCCTGGTCTCCTGGAACTTTGCAGTCAAGGATTCTCAATGGGTTGAGCTTCAATCTTTCTTTGCAGTCCTCGCACATGTTGTCGATGTGTTGGCTGAAATATTCAATGAGCGCAGCTCTATATGCGTTTCTAGATTCATCGTCTCCGATTGAATTGATTTTGAGGTTAACTGTCTTGAATCCGAGATTGTGCATCATATGGACCGCCATGATGATGACCTCAGCGTCTGCTTGTGCGCTATCGAGTCCGATTTCCTCGACTCCGAACTGGTGGAATTGGCGGTATCTTCCAAGCTGAGGCCTTTCATAACGGAACGCGGGCCCGTGATAGAAGACTTTGATTGGGAGATCCTCTGTTGCGTAATATTTGTTGGAAACGATGCTTCTCACGATTCCGGCGGTGAATTCCGGCCTCATTGTGACTGAGCGGTTGCCCTTGTCGAGGAAGGTGTACATTTCTTTTCTGACGACATCGGAAGATTCTCCGGTGCCGCGTGCGAACACTTCGGTGTGCTCCAAGACCGGTGTCTCAAGTCCTTTGAAACCATAGAGTTCGGCCGTGGATTTGAGAACGTAAGATACGTAGCTATGCTGTTTGGCTTCGCTCCCGAATATGTCGTGTGTTCCTTTTACTGGTGCGTATTCCATAATTTCCTCCTGATTAATGCATGATTCTTCGCACTTCATAGACGCCTTTGACGCCTTTGAGCGCGGCTGATACATCTTCAAGCGTTCTAGCGTCTGAGATGTAGATTGATACCGTTATGACCACGGTTTTGGTGTTGCGGATGGTTTTGGCCCTCAGGTCTCGGCAGTTGACGTTTTTCGACGAGAGCATGGCTAGCACATCGGCAAGCAATCCGACATGGTCATCCGCGGTGATTGATAAGTCGGCTGGATAAACGGCCACTCCGAGGTTCTCCTTCCAGAAGACCTCGATGAGCCTGTTCCCAGCTCCGGCGCAGTTTGGGCAGTTTTTTCTATGGACGGCCAAGCCTTTGCCTTTTGTTATGTATCCGATGATTTCATCTCCCGGGATTGGGCGGCAGCATTTAGCTAGGCTCATCGCAACTTTTGTGGCCCCATTGATGTAGACCGGATATTTATCTTCGTTTTTGATTGTGCCCTTCTTAAGTTTAAGGGTTGATTTCCTGACTCTAATTCCCAAGTAATCAATTACTAGGTTGACGGCGGTTATCTTGTTTCCGATGGAAGCATAGAATTCATCGATGTCCTTCGTGCGGAAATGCTCATAAAGGTCCTGATTGTTCTCGACCATCTGAGACATTTCGCCTTCGCCTTTTCCTTGGGATTTGAAGCCATCGAGCAGCATTTCTTTGCCGCGTATGATGTTGTCGGCTTTCATCATCTCGGCTTGTTTTTTCGCGATTGCGCGTTTGATATGGCCGATTGCCTGGCTGGTCTTAGCGATTTCGAGCCATGAATCGTTCGGGCCTGAAGCGGTCTTGGAAGTCTTGATTTCGCAGACGTCCCCAGTCTTTAGGACCGTGTTTAATGGGACGAATACTCCGTTGACTTTAGCGCCAACTGCCGAATCTCCGACTTTGGTGTGGACTCTATATGCGAAATCGAGGGTCGTTGCTCCTGTAGGAAGGTCGATTACCTTTCCTAAAGGGGTGAATACGTAGACGTTCGCATTGAAGACGTCTTTTGATAAGGAAGACATGTACTCCTTAGCGTCTTCTGTGTTCTCGTCTTTTGAAGACATGGAGACGAAGTCACGGAACCAGACCAAGCTGTTCTCGATGTCTTTCTGCTCCTCTTTGGCATTGTAATTCGTGCCTTCTTTGTATTTCCAGTGGGCGGCGATGCCGGATTCTGCGACCTCATCCATCTTCTCGGTTCTTATTTGAACTTCATAGACGTTGCCGTCTCCTGACATGATCGAGGTGTGTAAAGACTGATACATATTCGGCTTTGGCATTGCGATGTAATCCTTGAATCTGCCTGGCAATGGTTTGTAGGTTGCGTGTACCAATCCCAAGATTTCATAGCAGTTAAGTTCGGTGTCGGTGATGACTCTGACAGCCAAGACGTCGTACAAATCCTCGAATTCATAGGCTTTGAGATACATTTTGCGGTAAATCGAATAGATGGATTTGACGCGAGATTCCATTCTGAACGGGATATTATGCTCATATAGAATATCGGCGATTCTCTTCTTTAAAGCGTTTAATGATTCGGTTCTATTCGCGGTGCTTTCATTCAGCAACTTAAGAATATTGTTATAAGCGTTCGGGTTGGTGTACTTCAAACAAAGGTCTTCCATCTCACTCTGAATCTTGTACAAACCAAGTCTGTGGGCGATAGGCGTGAAGACGTCGAGTGTCTCCTGCGATAACGCTATTTGCCTATCTGGTTTCAAAGCGTCAAGAGTCCTGAGGTTATGCAAACGGTCTGCCAACTTGACGAGGATGACACGCACGTCTTTTGCCATGCCAAGGAAAATCTTCTTGTGGTCTTCCGCCTCGAAATCTACGTCGGTGCGGTGCGATAGCTTCATTCTCTGAATCTTCGTTAGGGCGTCCACTATCAAAGCGACATCCTCTCCGAACATCTCCTTTATCTCCTCAATCGTGACGTCGGTGTCCTCCACCACGTCATGGAGCAACGCCGAGGCGATTGTTGCGGGTCCGGTACCCATTTCTGCACAGATATATGCGACCTCGATAGGGTGAACGATATATGGCTCGCCCGATTTTCTTAGGACTCCTGCGTGTTTGAGGTTGGCGAGGTCATAGGCTTTTTGGATGAGTTCTCTATCCTTCTCATCTTTGATGTATGTGAAATACAGCGTTTTGAGGTCATCAAACGTGTGCATCGGATATCCGCCATTAGGCAGTATTGGCTTTTTAGTTACTTCTTCGTTGCCCATAGTCTCGTATATTATGTGCAAATACGCGTGTGTAAGCAACAAAAAGAAGGGATTAATCCCTTCATCTGTAAGCGTTTTCCCCTATAGTTTTTCGGCGAAAAGAGAAAGGTTTTTCCTGCCTCTAAATTCGTCAACTGAAAAGGTTATCTGGAGGTCGGTGACAACGTCTTCCGGAAAGGTGTTTTCCCCAATTGAGAAAGAGAACAACTTGGTGTCTTTGCCAATGTAATAAGAGAGGAATCTCCCGTCTTTGGTGTAGGTGAAATTCTTCGTGTTCATGTTCTTCAGCAAGAATTTCGGCTCAGGCCAATCCTGACCGAATGGCGCGAAAGTCTCGATTAAAGCATATGTTTTCATATTGCAGTCCCCTAAAGAGATATCGATTAAGCCATCGTTTTTCTTCTCTAGTTTGTGCTTTATGGCAAAGAAGGAGAATTCTTTTTTGAATTTCTCGAAATCCTCCTCTTTGATGCTCACCCCTCCCGCAAAGCTATGACCACCATAGGCAACGACGTCAACCTTAACGTGTGTTAGACATTCGATTACGTCGAATCCTGGCTTTGAGCGGATTGAACCGACTAAAATGCCGGGTTTCGCATCGGCTGGAGAGAAAACAACGCTCGGCAAGGCATATTCCTGGAGCAGTTTATTGGCGATTAGGCCATTCAATCCTTCTGGTATGTTGCCTTTCACCACTATTGCAGGAGCTCCCTCTTCGATTACGAAAGATTCGGCCGCCAATTTGGTTTCTTGCTTCCTATGCTCATTTATGTTCTCTAAGAAATTTGCGATTGCCTCTTTCTTATTGATGTCGTTCTCGGCGAAATAAGCGATTAGTCTGTTGATTGACTTAGGCTCTTTCTCCATTCGTCCGACGGCGTTTATTTTCGGGATGATTTCCATCTGCAGCACTTTGGTGTCCACCACCGTTTTCCTCGTCAAAGCGTATATTTCCGGATATTTGACATTGGCAAGGTGCTCATTCAATAAACGTACCGTCACTCTGTTATATCCTTTTAACGGCATCATATCAGAGATTGTGGAGATTGCTCCTAACGTGAATAAATAGTCATCCTTCTTATTTAATAAAGGGATTGAGAACAGGAATGACAAGAACCCTGCGCTTATCCCGTATTCCCCGTAATTCAAAAGGGTCGGATGGATGATGATATCGGCGTTAGGGAGTTTTTCTTCGATTGTGTGATGATCCAAAACGATGACATAAAGCCCCAATTCTTTTGCCCTGCTGATAGCCTCAAATGCGCTGATTCCGTTATCGCAGGTGAAGATGAT
The DNA here is from genome assembly GCA_963588175.1 of Faecalibacillus sp. Classification (GTDB taxonomy): domain Bacteria; phylum Bacillota_I; class Bacilli_A; order RFN20; family CAG-826; genus UBA4951. The sequence goes on from CAVAGP010000005.1 coordinate 52,251, forward strand.
CTTATATCCGCCTAACGCGATTTTCTCGACGTTTGCAACATTTAGGCCGTATCCATCTTTGTATCTTGACGGAAGGTAGCCGTTTGCGATGTTTCCAAACTCTCTGAGGGCTCTTACGAGGATTGATGTGGACATAACGCCATCCGTGTCATAGTCGCCGTAAATGAGGACTTTCTCCTTATTTTGCTTTGCAAGTGATAAACGTGCGATTGCCGCTTTGACGGATTCTGCCTCGTCGATGCGAGGGATAGAGTCAAAAGAGGGCGCCATTTTAAGACGCCCGTATTCCTCGATACCGAGATTATAGAATTTTAATAGTTTCTCTAGGATAGACATTAGTCGTTGATACCGATGATGATCGCCTCTTCAGGCTCAGCACCATGTTTTCTACCGATGTTTTCTTTCTTCTTTGTCTCTTTCTTAGCTTTCTTAAGTGAGTTCTTTAGGATTTCGAACCACTTGGCGAAGAGCTCTGTAGATGGGACAAGGATTGTGATTGATAAAGCGGTTAAGACTATTAAGCCGATTGCCATTCCCAAGAAGGCTGGTGAGAAGGTTGATGGAGCGATTCCGTAATAGAGTATGGAGATGAAGCATACCATCAATGCCACAACCAAGAGGTCGGCTGATGATTGCTTTGAGGCTTCCTTCAAACAAGTGATCTTGAATTCGCGTGTTGATTTATCTCTCTCGTGAGATTCTGCTTCGACTTCTTTCTCCTTATTAAAGATAAATAAGGATAAGACATAAGCCATCATTGTCGTGGTTATGACGCCGATTGAGGCAACTGGGGTGACTGCGATTCTTGTAAGAGCGAAGAATCCGGCGACTGTGACGCCTGATATTCCGGCTACAAGAGTTGAGGCAACGGCTCTAGAAGGTTTGAATCTTAAGGCGAAATAGACGAGTAAGACGGCAAGGGACACGCCGGTTGCGATATAGACTGTTCCAAGGGTTGGAGTGCCTTCGCTAGCGACGACATTCTGAGCCTGGATATAGATTTTGTCTGTGTTGTAGACAGCGTCTTTTGCCTGCTTCAAAGCGTCTTGCAACGAGTATTTGTTGGTATCGCCATCAACATCGACAGTGAAGACCTGCTCTGCCGTCGCTTCTGTTGAGAAATGCTGATTGAGCGAGACATTGAAGTAATAGACATCGTATGTGACTTCATCGTTTGTCATGTAGATGGAGCTTTCCTCAAGAATGATGTCATCGACATAATCGTTGAGTGTCTTGTCCCCTGATTTGATGACAGCGAACAAATCGTCTCTTAATTGCTGCTTAGTTGACAAGAGCAATGTGGCGTTTGTACCATCTTCCACACGATATTCAACAGTGATTGCGGTTGTATCTACGTATGTATTTGCGTAGTTATAAGGATTGCCTTTGATTGCTGAGAAGACTGAAATTCCGGCGATTGAGGCGATTGCTAAGACCGCAGCGATGATGGCCATAGGCTTCTTGGCTTTGCTGTAATCTTTCTCGTAAAGCGGTCCGAAGAATGTCTGCTTTTCGCCATTTGCGAGGTTAGGAATCTTGCTGGTATTGACTCCGTAGAATGATGAGATTTTGCTTTCCGTGTCTTTGTCGTTGGCGAGCAACCATGTCTCGATTCTCAATAAGACGAGGTTTGCGACCATCCCGAAGAATCCGCCTAATACGAGCATTAAGCCCATTTTGGAGAATGAGCCTGGAACTAAGCCATAGACGCATAGTCCTGTGAAGATGGAGACTAATCCTACATCGATTGTAGGCCATAATGTCTTCTTGATAGCTTCGCTATAGGCTTTTTTGATGGTACGGCCTTTGTATAATTCCTCTTTCATCTTTGCGGAGAAATAGATTCCACCGAATGCGGATGCCACCACTGCCAGGACGATGCCGATTAAAGCGCCGATGCCGAACTGAGCTGAGAAATATCCGAAGAGCAAGAGGGTGCCAATGACTGTGAATGAGACATTAGCTAAGATTGCGAGCGTGTTCATTCTATAGAAGACGCCGATTAAGATGATTCCGGCAACGAGGGCAACAAGCGTTGCGATCATTGTGAGATTGAAGGCTGGGTTGATGTGCCATGCTCCAGCTTCTGAAAGATTTTCAACTGAAGCGGTGATTGTGTGGGAATAAGCGTAAGAGACTTCGCATCCAGTTCCGATATCGGCATAGTCTTTTGCGTTTAGAAGGGATTTGTAGTAGACGGCTGCTAAATATGCGGCACCGGCTTTTGATTCATCGAACTTATCGTCCTGGATTGCGGTTGAATTAGGGATAATTTGGAATCTCTTATAATCGAGATCGTCATCATCGTCGTCGTACCAAGCCTGAGTTGGGGCTTCGCCAAAGACCAAACGTTTGGACATGTTGATGTCGTAGTCTTCCTCGCTTGTGGAGGTTGCCGCGACGAATGTGTCGGTATCCTGTCTATTTGACCAAAGGACGACATAGCAATTCTGGGCTTCCGTACCGGATTCCTCGTCCGCTTCCTTGGTGTTCTCTTTGCAATAGTTGATGAGTTCGGCCATTTTGCCGTTTTCGCCTGGCTCGTTGACCTCGATTGTGACAACCGGGACGTTATTTACGTAACGGATGTCAGCCTCATGACCATCAAACATCGTGTCATAAGAGTCATCACGTGGAGCGTTTTCTTCCGTTTCGGTATCGCCGCATCCGACTCCGACTGAGATATGACCGCCGCTAAATGGCAAATAGTTTGCCAAATAGTTGTATTCGGTGTCATCATCCCCTTGACCCCTGACTGAGACGATGAGGGTATCGGTTCCCTGCTTTGTTACTGTTGCGTTAGCGCCCCAGTTCTCAAGTCTATATTCGAATTCCTCTGCAACGGCATTGATTAAATCGGTGCCTGAACCGGTATCGTTGTTTCCGTAATAGGCATCAGGTGAGACGCCTGTTGTTTTGTTGTCTGTTGCATCGTCTTTAAGAATCTTAAAGTAAAGATCTCTACCCGATCCGTAAGTAACGTCTGTATCAAGGTCGGTGATACATGAGCCGACTGTGACGGCTCCTCCTACGATAAGGGCAGCGGTCAATAAGATGTAAGCTAGTCTTCTACGCATAATATCAGCCTCCGCAAATTGCCCTGCACCAAAAAAGGCGTGCTGGCAAGCGTCAATGATTTTAACGCATACGAGCACGCCTATACAAGCATGATTTTAAGAAATCTCTAAAAGAGAGTGTCTTGATACGGTTTTTTCAAATGGGCATAAGCCTTAGGCGTCGCCATTCTTCCTCTTGGGGTTCTGTCTATCAAGCCAATCATGATGAGATATGGCTCGTACACGTCCTCCAAGTTGGTGATTTCCTCGCCTATTGCAGAGGCGATTGATTCAAGTCCGACTGGCCCACCACGGAACCTTTCGATTATTGTTGTTAGGTAACGGATATCTACGTCATCCAAGCCTAAATCGTCAATCTTAAGGGCATTAAGGGCATGTGCGGCTAGTTCAACGTCGATTTTGTCCAATCCTTCAAATGATGCAAAATCCCTGACACGCTTAAACAAACGATTGGCGATACGCGGCGTCCCACGACTTCTCTTGGCCAACAATTCGATTGCGCCCTCTGTTATCGGCATATTCATAACACGGGAAGTTCTTCCGATGATACCTGCGATTTCCTCTTGCGTATAGAAGTTGATTTTCTCGGAGATTCCAAATCTAGCCCTGAGCGGGGAAGAGAGGTCTCCTGCTCTGGTTGTGGCCCCTACCAAAGTGAACGGAGGCAATGGCAAAGTGATGGATTTGACGTTGCCGTCTCTATTCATCATGATGGTTAATTTGTAGTCTTCCATTGCGCCATACAGCACTTCTTCGACTGGTCTAGGAAGTCTATGAATTTCGTCAATGAAAAGAATGTCTCCTGGCTCGATTTCACTAAGAATCGCCGCTAAATCGCCGGCTTTTTCAATGGAAGGCCCGTTGACGACCTTGATTTTACCGCCCATCTCATTCGCGATTACATAAGCCAAAGTTGTCTTACCTAAGCCTGGCGGACCGTATAAAAGGACGTGGTCTAGCGATTCGCCCCTGTTTTTTGCTGCGCCGATGAAGATTCGGAGATTTCTTTTGAGTTCACTTTGCCCGACATAGTCCTTTAGGGTTTGCGGACGGAGAGTCAAATCTTCTTGGATATCCTCTTCTTCTTTTTTGGCATCTACCAAACGTGACATTCTCTATCCCTTTCTGAGAGCTTTTAAAGCGGCTCTTAGGATGTCTTGATCGCTCATTCCGGTGGCGTCGATCTTGGCTAGGACATCATCTATATCCTTAACTTTGAATCCCAATTGCTTGAGTGCGCTTCTTACGTCGGCGAATCTCTCATCCGCCTTATTCTTTTTGGTGTTGGCTTCGGTTAGCTTGCCCTTCAAATCGAGGATGATTTGGCTGGCGGCTTTAGGCCCGATTCCCGGTAATTTCTTGAGGAATGAGACGTTACTGCCTGCCACTGCTGCGAACAATTCCTCTGGGGTTGTGGCCCCAAGGGCGCTTAAAGCGGTCTTTGGCCCGATGCCCTTTACCCCAGTCAGCGATAGGAAAGCGTCTTTTTCCTCCTTAGTCTTAAATCCGACTAAATAATGGTCATTCTCGCCGTACACTTCATAGCAATAGACCGTTGTCTCTTCCCCGGTTACAAAAGATTCCGGTTTAGAGACGAATAGCTCATATGCCACGTTGTTTACGTCAATTGCGATGGTTGTTTCGCCGACATAGACGATTTTTCCTTTGAAATAATAGTACATAATTAACTAGCCCAGGAAGAAGACGAGCAACAAGACGATTGATAGAAGCGCACTGCCGGATAAGGATAATGCCGCTATTACGAATCCCTTGTTTTTCTCGTTCATTAAAAGGCTCCTCCTTTAGTTGAAATACTCGAATGCGAAGTCATCGATATAGACGGTATCACCGTTTTTGGCTCCTAGTCTATCGAGTTCTTCTTCGATTCCGAGGTTGTCTAGATATTTTACGAGCCTAGAGATGCCTGCATCGGTTGAGACGTTGATGAGACGATAAGTTTTGACGACCGATTCACCGATGATTCTCCATTGTCTAGCCCCTTCGGAGACGATTTCGAATTCATGTTCGTGACGAGTCCCATCGAGATGAGCGTCATAAACCTTGATTCCGGAATCTTCCGTTTGCCCTTTAAGCGGGAAGTCTGGGGTTTTATCTATCAAATGCTTGGTTTTTTCCAGTAATTCTTGGACGCCGGCATGGGTGAGAGATGAAAGTGGAAGGGATTTGAATCCGATCTTTTTGTCGAATTCCTCTTTTCTTTCCTCTGCTCCTTCTTCATCCATTTTAGTCGCAACCACTATCTGCGGCCTTTGGTCAAGGTTGGCGCCATAGCCTTTCAGTTCTTCGTTGATGATTTGGTAATCTTCGTATGGATCCCTTTCCCCGGACATGGATACGAAATGCATCAAGACGCGGCATCTTTCGATGTGACGTAGGAATTCAAGGCCCAAGCCTTTTCCTTCGTGCGCCCCTTCGATTAATCCCGGCATATCCGCCAAGACGAAAGATTGGCCATCCCCTAAATCAACGACTCCTAAGTTTGGGACTTTGGTTGTGAACCAATAATCTGCCGCTTGAACATTGGCTCTAGTTACAACATTTAAGAATGTTGATTTACCTACAGACGGGAATCCGATGATTCCGGCGTCGGCGATTGATTTGAGTTCCAAAATGAGTTTCTTTACTTCACCTGGGTGTCCGTTTTCCGCGATTCTAGGAACGCGGTTTCTCGAGGATTTGAAGCAAGCGTTTCCTCTGCCTCCACGACCGCCTTTGGCGACCATGACCACATCCCCTTCTTTCTTGAGGTCTGCGATTAATCTATGGTCTTCTTGGAGATATGCCACCGTTCCGACTGGCACTTCGATGTAAATGTCTTTGGCGTTTCTGCCGTACATGTTTTTCTTATGTCCGACTTCGCCATCTTCTGCGATTGCGCAGTAGGAATGGCGGTAACGGAACAGGTTGTTGATATTGTGGCAGGCGATTAGATAAATAGAGCCGCCACGGCCACCGTTTCCGCCGTCTGGTCCGCCGAATTCCGAGACTTTATCATGCAAAAAAGAGATATGGCCATCTCCACCTTTGCCACTTCTAACTTCAATTGTTACGTGATCAATTAATGGCATTTGGCTACCCCTTTCTTTTCCTCTTCGCTTAGCTTGTAATTCTTTTTATTCTTCTTGATTTTAAGCATTTCCTTGAAGAAATTGATACTTGCTTTGCTGGCGTTTTTGATTGTTGAATCCTCATCGTCTTTCCAGCAGCAAGGCACTTCGTTCACGGTGAACCCGTTCATCTTCAGGAAATATAAATATTCGACGTCGAATGCAAAACCATCGATTTTTTGCTTCTTTGCCATCATTTTGGCGACGTCTGTTCGGAAAAGCTTGAATCCGCATTGGGTATCGTGAAGGCCCAAATGGAACATCATTCTGATTAGTACGCGAGAGCCCCAGGAGACGAATCTTCTTTTCGCAGTTTGCTTAACCGCGATTGTTGCCCCTTTCATATGCCTAGAGGCAATCTGGCAATCGTAATTGTCGATGACTTCGAGCATTTTCTCCGTCGTCTTCAAATCCGTTGCCAAATCCGCATCCATGAATAAGCAATAATCTCCGCTTGAGGCGAGTATTCCCTTTTGAACGTTATGCCCTTTCCCTGGATGATTCTCATAAGGCGTTATAAAAACATTTTCCGGCATGCCCTTCATCTCGGATTCCGCAATCTTCTGGTTTTCCTCGTCACTCGCATCGATGACGATGACGAATTCAAAAGGAATGCCTAAAGCACTGAAATATGGAAGAGCTTTTTCTTTGATGTTTCTAAAGAGCTTTTCCGATTGGTTTTTAACGGGAAATATAACGGATAATTTCATATTTTAATCTTAGTAGAGTTTAAACTCTAAAACAACTAATCATCATCGTCGAGCGAGAGAACCGACATAAAGGCTTCCTGCGGTACTTCTACAGATCCGATGGCTTTCATTCTCTTCTTGCCTTCTTTTTGCTTTTCGAGGAGCTTCTTTTTTCTTGAGATATCTCCGCCGTAGCACTTTGCCAAGACGTCTTTTCTCATGGAGCGGATGTCGGCACGGGCGATTACTTTGCCTCCGATGCAAGCCTGAACCGGGACTTCGAACTGCTGCTTAGGGATTATTTCCTTGAGTTTTTGCACGATTCCGATGCCTCTCTTGTAAGCATCAGGCCTATAGACGATGACCGATAAAGCATCGATTATCTCGCCGTTCAGCATGATATCCATCTTGGCGAGTTCCGACTGTCTATAATCGTCGATTTCATAATCAAGAGACGCATAGCCTTTGGTGGCCGATTTCAGCTTATCGAAGAAATTGAAGATGATTTCCGACAACGGGATGTAATATTTTACGATAACTCTGGTATCATCGAAATATTCGAGATCTATATAGATGCCTCTTCTATCTTGGCAAAGCTGCATGATTGGGCCCACAAAATCCTTTGGGGTCATGATATTCGCTTTGACGTATGGTTCTTTGATGTTTTTGATTCTTTGAACGTCAGGCATATCGGCCGGGTTATCAATCATGATGGTCGTGCCATCGGTCAAATCGATCTGGTATTTGACGGATGGGGCGGTGAGAATGAGATTAAGGTTGTATTCTCTCTCAAGCCTCTCCTGGATGACATCCATATGAAGAAGTCCCAAGAATCCACAGCGGAAACCGAACCCCAATGCTTTTGATGATTCGGGCTCAAAAGTTAATGAAGCGTCATTTAAGCAAAGTTTGCCTAACGCGTCTTTCAGGTCTTGGTATTTTTGAGAGTCAACCGGATACAAGCCGCAATAAACCATTGGGTTGATTTTCCTATAACCAGGCAATGGCTTGGCGGCTGGATTGTCCGCCAGGGTGATGGTTTCTCCAGGGAAAACATCCTTGATATCCTTGATTGTGGCGGTTAAATAGCCAACTTCTCCGGCATCGAGTTCGGTTGTTGCGACCTCTTTTGGGTTTCTGATTCCGACCTCGGTTACAGTATATATTTTGTTGGCGGCCATAAGGAGAATCTTATCTCCTGGTTTAACGGTGCCGTTTTTGACTCGAATCAAGACCACTACTCCGCGGTATGAATCGTAATAGCTGTCAAAAATCAAAGCCTCAAGAGGTTTATCGTCTTCTCCGGATGGCGGCGGGATGAGCTCCACAACTTTCTCGAGCATATCCTGGATGCCGACGCCGGTTTTGGCTGATACCAAAGAACAATCGGTTGTAGATAGGCCGATTCTAGTTTCGATTTCCTTCTTGCACATTTCGATTTGAGCGGATGGCAAGTCGATTTTGTTGATGACCGGAATTACCATCAAGTCGTTATCGATTGCAAGATAAACGTTGGCGAGGGTTTGGGCCTCAACGCCTTGGGTTGCATCAACGACCAAAAGCGCGCCTTCGCAAGCTGCTAAGGAACGTGATACTTCGTATGAGAAGTCAACATGCCCCGGGGTGTCGATGAGGTTGAAGATGTATTTCTCGCCGTTTTTGGCTGTATAAGATACGGTGACAGCGTTTAGCTTAATTGTGATGCCACGTTCCCTTTCGAGATCCATGTTGTCGAGTATCTGTTCCTTCATCTCGCGTTTTTCAACGGTGCCGGTAGATTCTAGGATTCTGTCGCAAAGAGTGGATTTTCCGTGGTCGATATGAGCGATGACGCTAAAGTTTCTGATGTGTTGTTTGTCAAATGGCATAAGTTTTTCCTCGGCCATTATACATTAAACTCATTTTTTCTTATAGAAATTATGAATATTTTCTTTCACATCCTCCACTGACGTGACCAAATTGTAGCCTTTCCAGGTTCGGGCAAAGAGTTCACGGTACTCGCTTTTCGTATAACGGTCATCGATTAATAGAGCGGCCCCGCGGTCGTATTCTGAACGAATCAAACGCCCAACTGCCTGCATAACTTTGTTAACGCCGGGGTTCATGTAGGAATATTCGAAACCATTGCCGTTTTTCTTCTCATAGAATTCGCGGATGATCTCTTTTTCAAAGCAAATCTGGGCGAGTCCGATGCCCACAACTGCTACACCTATTAATCTATCATCGACTAAATCAATTCCTTCAGAGAATGAACCGCCGATTATGAGCAACCCGATTGTGGTGTTTTCCGGATTAGGAAGGAATCTTGAGAGGAAGAGGGTCTTCTCATCGTCATTCATGTCCCTTTCCTGCTCATAGATATCCGCGCCGTCAAAGGTAAGATGAGGTTTAATGTTTTCGAGGTATTCGTAGGATGGGAAATAAATGAAGTAGTTTCCGACTTTGGCGGAGACGAATTCCTTGAGGTAATCTGCCACTTCCTCATATGTTTTATCTCTGTCTTTATAACGGGTAGAGACCATCGGGGCAATCATCAAATCGAAATTCTCTTCCGGGAACGGGGATGGCAAAATCAAGTATGGGAAAGATTTGTCCCCTAAAATAGCGTCCATGTAATAATCGATAGGCTGAAGTGTTGCCGAGAAGATAACCGCGCCTTTAACCTTCATGAGGCTTTCTCTAAGCATCGGGCTAGGATCCTCGCAATAAAGCTCTAGCGAATAGTTGTTTCCGGTGCGTCTAGCGTATAGCGATGTATTTTCTGAGAAATTTTCGTCAATGAAAGAGAATCTGTGGCACCTTCTTCCAAGTTCGGAATATGTTTCTCCGAGGCTTGGGTGCGGTTCTTTCATCGTGGCGAGGCGCGCTCTCTGCATTGACTCCAAAGCTTTGACAACCGGCTTTGGAATCGCGGTTAATCTAGTTGAGTCTCCGGGTTCTAGGTCCTTAAATTCCAAGGACGTCTTCAATTTATTTAACGCATTTTTAATCTTTTGGGCTTTGGTTTTCTTTAGGCTCTTTTTGACATCGTCGATTAAATCCGTGTCGATGGATTCAGAATATGCCGATCTGCCTCTTTCAATGAGATTGTGCGCCTCATCGATCAAGAGGACGAATTTGGATGAATCAACGGATATGTCGAAATATCTTTGTAGATAAACAATCGGATCGAAGAAATAGTTGTAGTCCATGATGATGACATCCGCCCATAAAGAGAGGTCCAACTGCAGCTCAAATGGACACATTTGGTTGATTTCCGATATTTCTTTGACATAGTCAGTCGAGAATCTTTTGTTGTCTTCTAAGGCTTCTTTGGTGACTTTGCGCAATTTTGAGTAATAGCCTTTGGCCAAAGGGCACTCATCGGGATTACACGATGCCCCAGGATTTGGACAGATCTTATCCTTTGCGGTGATAAGGGAGTCGCGTCCTTTAAAACCGACATCATGGAGCTTAGTCATCGCGTCAAATGCCGATAAACGCCCGGATGCCTTGGCAGTTAGATAGAACACTTTCTCATTCTTGGCTGAGGCAAAAGCCAAGATTGATGGGTACAAGGTGGACATGGTTTTTCCAATGCCAGTTGGGGCTTCGCAGAAAAAGACCCCACCATTCTTAGCCACGCCATATGCATATTTAGCCATCTCTCTTTGACCAGGCCTAAAATCTTTGTATGGGAATCTTAGATTCTTAGCGGATTGATTTCTTTCCTCGATGTGTTTGAATTCCATTTTGTGAAAAGAAATATATTCGTCAATCAAACCGAGTATATCATGCAGTAATTCATCGATTGTGAAGGTGAATTCCTTTCTCATTTTCGAGTCATCGATTTGACTGATATAGGTAAGCCTGACTATTGCTTTATTGAATTTCTTCTTATGGCAGTACATTAAAGCGTAGCATTTGGCTTGGGCTAGATGCCACTCCTTCTGCTCATTGAAGAATTGCTCTAGCGGTGCGACCGTTGATTTGATTTCATCGACGATTGGGCATTCTTTCCCGATGATGATTCCGTCTGCTCTTCCCTCGAGCGTGACAACATAGTCATCCACCGAGAACGATTCTTTCAAGTAAACCTCAGATAAATATTCATTGCCTTGCTTGCGTTGAAAAGCGGCATGGAGCTTTGTGCCCATCGCCATTGTGTCAGAGTTATAGATTCTGTTGTCTATATCGCCTTCACGCAGCAGGAAATCGACAAGCTGGTGAACCGATAAGGTTATTTCCCTTTGTCCACCCATGTCATCTATTCAAAATGCGCTCCAGCAGTTAAACGCGCGCCATTTTTAAATGAAGTGCCATCCATTTTTTTCTTGCCTTCATATTGGACTGAGTCAAGCGAGACTATCCCATCTTCAAGTTGTACCAAGAGAAGTTTCTTGTTTGGGACTATCTCCCCCACATCTTTAATCTTCTCCCCGCTGAATTTGTGGGCGCTATAAATCTTAAGTTTCTTGTTGTCTAGCATAACATATGCTCCTGGAGTGAGAGACATTCCGCGGATTAAATTGACGAAATTTGAACAATTTATTCTTAAAGGAAGTTTTTCATCTTCTGGCAGGATTTTTTGTGCAAAAGTTACCTTTGATATATCTTGCGGTATGCCTTGTAATTCTCCGTTGGCATATTTAAGCAAGTCGATTTTGATCATCTCAGCGGCTGCAACGCCTAATTTTTCATTCAGCGTTGTGTAATTGTCCGTGTCCTCAATTGGGGTTATGACTTTGTCATACACATCACCGGCGTCCATCTCATGAACCATTTCCATGAGGGTGATACCTGTCTCTTTCTTTCCTTCCATAATCGATCTTTGGATTGGGGCGGCACCTCTATATTCAGGCAATAAGGAACCATGCAGGTTTATTGCACCGACTTTGGCTAGGTTCAGGAATTCATCTGGTAAGAGTTGACCATAGGCCATGCAGACGATGACATCTATATCCATTGACTTGGCGAATTCGAAGTCTTTTCTGATTCTATGAGGCTGGAATACAGGCACTCCATAAGAAAGTCCAACTTTCTTACATTCAGGCATTTCCAATATGTGATTTCGCCCTGTTTCCTTGTCTTCTTGCGTAACAACGCCTAGAACATCATAACCCTCATTAATTATGGCTTTTAATGATTTGGCGGCTATTTCCGGGGTGCCTAAGAAGAGCACCTTCACATCTTTTGGGCTGGCGTATTTCATAAACACTCCTCCTTTTTTAGGCAATTATACTCCATATATAAGTGTAGGTAAAATATGTGGCGAATTTTTAGAATGACGCATTTTTTAGTGGCAAAGTCTCTTTGTTGGTGTAGTATTACCACGTTCGCGAAATGGAGAACCGCTATGGCAAAACACTATAAAGTTGAACAAATCCGTGAATACGTGGATAAGTCCAAAAGACTCCTCGACATGGATAAAACAATCAAAACTATCTACTACAAGATAATTGAAAACAATAAAAAGAATGTTTGCTGCTACTACTTCGATGATGAAGGAAAAATCAAACACTATACATATGCCGAATACGCCAGCAAAGTCACTGATTTAGCCAAGAGATTGTCGTCCCTTCTTATTTCAGCCCCATTTGATTCCGTAGTCGCTCTCAAACACAAGAATTCGCCTGAATGGCCGCTTCTTTTCTGGGCCATCGTCATGACAGGACATCGTCCGCTCTTGATTGATGCCAGACTCGCAAAAGAAAACACCGCCAACCTCTTAAAGCAAGGCAAAGCCGTCGCTATCGTCGCTAACGAAGCTGAGCAATACGATGTGCCGTTGATCAAATATAACGATATCGCTGGCACTGCACCTAATGAATCTTTTGTTGAGAATTGGGCAAATAACGTCCTATTCTGCTCATCAGGAACCACTGGGGATGCCAAGATTCTCATCTGGGATGGAGAAAACCTCGTTAACCAGATTCTTGCTGCAGGCAACATCCCTGATTATGGCTCAATAACCTTGATTCACCCAGGGAAAATCAGAAACCTTGCCATGATTCCATTGCATCACATCTTTGGATTCGTTGCCGTCTTCCTCTGGTTCTCGTGGTATGGCAAATCCATTGTCTACCCTGCCTCAACCTCAACCAAGGATGTCTTATACGCAATTCGCAAAGGCAAAGTCACTCATATTTTCTCTGTTCCATTGCTTTGGGACGGAATCGCACAGACAGTCAAACGTTCAATGTCCCTTAAGGGCCCTAAATATGAAGAACTCCTCGACAATATCGTTAAATACAATTTAGGCAAAATCGATAAGAAGGAAGCCGGAAAAGGAGCTTCGGGTCTTGTCCAAAAAATCGTTAAGAAGAGCGTATTTGGACCTCAAGTTCAATACTGCATTTCTGGCGGAGGATACTTAAACCCAGCCACATTGGAGTTGGTTAATGGCATCGGATACCCATTATATAATGGATATGGCATGACAGAACTCGGCGTTGCCTGCGTTGAGATGTCCACGAATGTATCGGATAGATGCTTAGGCTCTATCGGTAAGCCATTCTTTGGATTCGCCTTCAAAGTCGTCGATAATGATGGCAACCCAACTAAGGGCGAAGGTGAACTTCTCATAAAATCCGGCACAACTCACAAAGCCGAAATCATCGGCGGAGTCTATAAGGAAACCGAATTCACTGAAGATGGTTTCTTCAAGACTGGGGATATCGCAGTCATCAACGATGACCAAAGGTGTTACATCAAAGGAAGAAACAAAGATGTCATCATCGCTTCAAACGGCGAGAATGTCTTCCCAGATGAACTTGAATACTACTTCAAAGACATTCCGCATGTTGTTCATCTCGTCATATTCGGGGTACAGGATGGCGCGACAGAGAAAATTACTCTCGTTGTCCAACTTGATAACGCGGTTACCAGCGAAGGATTAAAAGAAGTCAAGGAAGCCCTTGATAAGGTTAACGCAACCCTTCCATCCGAAAAGAAAGTCGCTGATTTCTATGTTTACAAGAAAGACATGCCTCTTGCAAATGGCATCAAGGTCAAACGCGCATTCATCAAAAAGGCCGTTGTCGGCGGTTCAAAAGACGTCACAGGTTTTGAGGAAAAGAGGCAAATCGCAAACCTCGATATGTATGACCCAACCGAAGTTAAAGAGGTCATGGCAAAAATCACATCGATATTCGCTTCAACCCTTATGCTAAAAGAAGAAGATGTTGATGCCGATGCCATCTGGAACGTCGATTTAGGCGGAGACTCCATGTCTTACATCTCGATGGTTTCCGACCTCAGCGATCAAATGGAACTTGAAATCCCAACTGAAAAGCTTGGAAAACTCGGTTCCGTCCGTGATTTCACCGCTGAAGTACTAAGAATTAGGCACGAAGGTGAAAATGAAAGCAAAAAATAGTTGTTTTAGATAGACTATAAGTCTAAAATCACCATTGCTGAAAAAGTTTTATTGAAAAGGAAGATTAACAATGCCAAATATTAAATCCCAAATCAAACGCGACGCAACAAACAAAGCTGCAAATGAGAAGAACTCAGCAGCTAAGAGCGAATTGAGAACCGCTATCAAGAAAGTCGAGACTTTTGCTGCCGCTAAGGACAAAGCTGCTGCAACTGAAGCTCTCAAGAATGCAACTTCCCTTCTTGATCAGGCTGCTCAGGCTGGCATCATCTCTGTTAACTCAAGCAACAGAAAGAAAGCTCACCTCGCTAAAGTCGTCAATGCTATTGCTTAATTGAATAAGTAGCAGAAAGAAAAAAATAAGCCCAATCAAATGGGCTTTTTTCATGCTTTCTTGATTTGGACATCTATCTTATCTTTATAGGTGGTTATGACCATATACGATTCATAATCATCTCTTGGCCTCGAGGCACTGCCAGGACATAAAATCGTTATGCCATCATATTCCTTTATTTCTTTTACGTGTGTGTGCCCGTGTATAAAGATTTTTACCCCATTCTTTTTCAAATCATTTAATTCGGATAACGATTTGGGATAATGCTGTATATATAGTTTTCCATATTCGGTTTCCATCTCAAAATGCGATGGATATTGAGGATAAAACATGTCACAGTTTCCTCTGACTGCGATAAAAGGAACGATTTCGCTTGGCATCGAGACAACATCTCCGGCATGTAGGAACACGTCGGATTTCTCCTCGCGGAGGAATATTTTTCTAACCGCATCACCGTCGCCATGCGTGTCGGATATAACCACTATTCTCATACTTTGAAATTCGCCAAAAGCATTTGGAAAGCGATATCTTGGTCTATTTTGCCTGTGAAGATGTCCAATTCACATTTATATAAATCCTCTAAGATATCGGATATTTGATCGGAATCGATGTAACGGAGATTATTGAGGCTCATCTTAACTCTTCCGTATTTGGCATTCAGTTCCCTCATCATTCCATCAATTGAGTAGCCTCTATCTCTTAGATAAGAGATTTGATTGAGGAATCTAAATTGCGTTGCAAGCAATCTAATGAGCGTTACTGGGTCAGTTGATTTCACCTTTAAATCCCTGTAAATGGAGATTGCCTGGCCAATATCACCGTGACATAAAGCGTTAGACAAGGCGTAGACATCATCTTCTAGAGGCACCGGAACCAGTTTTTCAACCATCTCAATGGTGATTGGCTCGCAATCGATGTAAGTGATGAGTTTTGTTGCCTCATTGATGAACGTGGAGTAGTCTCCGCATATTCTTTCTTTTAATAAGCCTGCCGCATCTGGATAGATCACCACGCCTCTATTCTCGAAATACTTAGGAATGAAAGCGTCCCATTTCTCATCGGTGAACGGCAAGACAGGAATGAATTTGGCTCCGCCCTTCACCAAGGCTTTATACATATCGGATTTATCGTCTAAAGTATCGGAGTAAACAAGAATGAAAAGCGTTATCTCGTCCATCGGATTCTCAAAATAGCTATTTAGCCCTTCAACATCGTCATCTTTTGCGATTTTTGGTTTTGTTTTGAATTTTGCTAGGTAATAAAAATTCTCGGCCACCACTGCTTTTTTGTCATATCCAAGTGGTAAATAAGATGCTTCATCATATAATTCGAAAAGACGTCTCGTGCCCATATCCATATAGATGGTGTTCATCGGATCTTGTTCAGGTATCTCGTTATCAAGGAGTTTCTTGAGACCGTCTTTCAGCATCTTGGATTGGCTGGCATATACAACGTAAATCATGCAAGTATTATAAAATAAATAATCAGAGTTGTCGCTAGTTCGGGCTAATTATTTAGCAACGATTATTTGGCATCTGTTGTTATTTATTAATGCGGGAATGCGTATCTCTTGTAAGTGATCGTGCCTTCATCGTCCGTTCTCCTTATCTTCACCTTGTACTTGTTGAGCGTCTCAATTGTTTCATCATTTGGGTGCCCATATTTGTTATTCGCACCAACTGAAATAATCCCAACTTCAGGAGTTACCGCGGCAATAAAGGAATCCGCACTGGAGGTTTTAGAGCCGTGATGGCCCACCTTTAAGATGTCGCAATCTAAATCTGGGTTATCTTCAATTATCTTTTTCTCTATCTCTTGTGGGGCATCGCCCATGAAAAGCCATTTCTTGTCCATAAACTCCAGATATATCACTAAACTTGTGTCGTTCTCATCTTCCCAACTATCCTCATACACATTCAGGTTCGTTAAATATAAATTACCAATACTTATAGGGAAATATGAGAAATCATCGATATAATTCTTTACCTTATAATCACTCATCAAACTATCTTTGCCACCGCTATGATCCTCATCATCATGGGTTGTGATTAGATAGTCGATTTTGTAGATTTTCTTTTTCCTTAGATATGGGATCAAAACGTTCGTCGCTATATCAAAAGATGTATTTCCGCCTGTATCAATCATAACAACATTGCCATTAGAAATGATGAGTATTGAGTCTCCTTGCCCGACATTGATAAAGGATACTTCTTCTGTGATAGGAATGTCTAACGGTAAGGGGTTTAACACCATCATCGTGGATAAAATCGTTAGGCATATGTTCTTTAGATTGGTTAACCCGCTATCTCTGAAATAATAAATTCCCAGCAACAATGCATAGTACCACATTGTTAGAAATGCGCTCCAATAACCTAATGGTATCTGAATATCAACCTTGCTGAATACGTTTAGGAATTCACCGATTACCGAACCATAGAAATTTAGAACGCTTTTGAACGGTACGGTGATGAAGGATACCCATGACATCAAATAAAATGGATAAACTAGAGGTATCGCAATCGTTGAATATAGAGGCGAGAATACGTGCAACGCATTCCCGCTAATCAGCATTGGAAAAACGAATGTGAAGCTATAAAAGACGCCAATTACTTTTTTCTTTGCTTTCTTGCATTCTCCAAGTCTTCCTCTTAAAAGTTGCATACCACAGGAGATGAATATTGCAACCAAAAAGCCTTCTGATAATGCTAGATAAGGCATGAAGAAAACCATCAGCAAAGATACGAGAGAAACACAGGTTATGTGGTCGACTTTAAAATCGTCTTTTGAATATAGTAAGAATACCTTCAATAATCTTGTTAGCCACACCCTGACAACCCCTGCCTTAAGTATGAGGAACGGCAAAAATAAGGTACCAAATATTTCCGTAAATATCTTACTTTTCTTATTATCTAGTTTTAAGAATAGCAGTTTTTCGACCCCACTTAAAACAATTCCATAAACCAAGCCTGAAGCCGACAAGAAATACAGCATCCCTATCTCGCTTGCGAGGCTGATGGAGTATAAGGAGTAATCCCTATGGTCAAATAGAAGCGAATCTATCAATCCCGAGGTATTTGAGTCGAAATACGATAAGAACTTCAATTCCTTACTTCTAAGACGCAGGGGCATCTCAAACTTTACCTCAATCGATTTGGCGCTTATTTTGTTCTCAACGCCCTTTTTTGCGAGGTATTCGTCCATTGAGAAATAAGACTCGTATTCCGTTGAGACGTATTTAGAGCTATATCCATTTATCTCCAGGTAATCCCCCATCTCTCTCTTTGTCGTTTTCTCATAAACGTAATATTCCACGCCTCCAGATTTGAAGAGGAAGTAATTGTTCTTGACCTCCACCACAAACCCAGAGAATGTAGAATTGCCCTCAATCGGTTTCTTAAACTTATTGATGGAGTGGTATGAGAAGCCGATGACTAGGAACAGGGAATAGACTGCCAAAAGCCTTTTATCTCTTTTGATAGCGCATATTCCGGCAAGCAATAAGCAAAATAAGACGATTAGGAGACTAATTGTCTTCAAATAATATGAGAATGAGATACCGATGATTAAACCGCTTAGGGCGAACGTTACACTTCTTTTTGGTATGTTTAGACCGCGTAAAGTGTCACGTAGTTTTTGCATTTTTCAAATGTTGCAGAGCCGATGCCTGGCACATTCTTCAAGTCCTCAAGCTGCTGGAAGTCGCCGTTTGAGTTTCTATAAGTGATGATTGCTCCTGCTACCGTCACTGAGAAAGCGGACAAATCCTCGAGTTGGCTTTGCGTCGCGGTGTTTATGCAGATTTTGCTGATTGGATCAAGCGAACATTCATCCTCGTTGTCGTAGATTGGCGGGATGTAGAATGAGTTTTTGACACTGATGACGAAACTCCTGTTGTAGCATCTTTCGTCTCCGTTTGTGGTCGTTCCGCCCGCTCCATCTAGCACTGAGCCTAGAGTTGAGCCTATTTGGACCGTGTAGGTTCCAGTCCTTGTTACCTCTCCGGTCAGTGTCACCTGCACGGTTGTGGAAGATTGCGAGGCGACGTAGCTTGTCGTGTTGTTATCACTTCCGTTCACAATCGCATTCGAGACGACTTCCACTCCCGAGAACGCGATGATGAACACCATGGTTAGGACAACGACTATTATGATTGTCTTGTACATAAGAAGACCTCCTACTATTTAATAGACGGAAAAATCCTCTTTTTTACCAAAAATTTTTGAAAAAAGAAAAAGCCTCCTAAAGGAGGCTAATTTTTTAAGTTTTGGGCTTATGCCACTACTTTGACGATCTTGATGTCGTATTTGGCTTTTGGGGCCTCGACAGTGACGGTATCGCCGACTACATGTCCCATGAGGGCGCTTCCGACTGCGCTCTCCTGTGAGATCGCTGGGATATCGGCAAGAGGATTTGCCAAGACGGTTGAGACCATCTTGACGGTTTTCTCTTTTCCTGTTTTGACCTCAACATATGAGACTGTGAATCCGACATTGATTTTGTCGCCTTTTGATTCAACGACGATAATGCGGTCTTTGATTCCTTCGATGTGGTTGATTTCCGCCTCGATTTCAGCCTGTCTATTTCTTGCGGCATCATAGTCGGCGTTTTCTGATAAGTCGCCCTGTGCACGAGCTGCTTGCAACGCTTCGATGACCGCTGGTCTTTCAACATCCAATAAGTGACGATAACGCTTGTCTAATTCAGCGTATTCTTCACGTGTCATTTCAATTTTTTCATCTGCCATGGTTGTTACTCCTTTGCTATCAACGCTAGATTATATGGGGATTTGGGTCTCTTCACAAGTGAAAGACTATTTAATCTCTCCGATTTTTGGGTCTTCTTCCCATGCCTGAAGGACTTCATCCGCCTCTTCGAGTTCTTCTTCGGAACATTCTTCGAGGCTAGTCCCGTCGCTTGAGGACATGACCACTATCGAATCCTCGTCCTCATCTTTATAGATGAAGTAATAGTCTTTTGCCCTCTCATCGTTATGGTAATAGAAGAGGATTTTCCAGGAATCTTCGCTTCCATCCTCACGGGTGATGATTATAGTGTTATCTGTGATATCAATCATTGGGTATCTCTCCTTACAACATCGCTTTGACGCTAGACATCGCCTCTTCTATCTTATCAACTGACTTGAGGGAACCGGATGCCATCTCTGGACGTCCGCCACCGCCACCGCCTAAGGTTGAGGCTAGTTTCTTGACGACATCTCCGGCTTTGGCTTTTAAAGTGGCTGCGCCTTTGGTGAAGACGATGACTGGGTATGCTCCGTTAGAACCGCCGACAAGGACGAACAAGTAATTGTCTCTATTGGCTTTCAAAGTGTCGCCTAAGGTTGTCAATTCTTCTCTTGTAGCCCCGTCTTTGACGATTAAGGCATAAGAGATTCCATTGATATTCTCGATAGAATCGGCGATTTTTCCCGCTTCATTCGCGGCAACTTTCGCCTTTAGCTCGCTATTCTCCACCTTTAATGCATTAAATGAATCGATGTTTTGGTCAACGTGCTTGATGACATCGATATCCGATGCGCCTAATTTGGATTCAACGCTATTGAGCAATGCTGTTTTCTCTTTGAGATACTTATAGGCTGCGCTTCCGGTTAAGCCGGTGATGCGCCTGACGCCCGCTGCGACTGATTCGTCGCTAACGATGACGAATAATCTGATGTCGCTTGAGTTTTTGACGTGAGTTCCACCACAGAATTCTCTGGAGAAATCCCCAAATTCGACGACTCTAACGACATCGCCGTATTTATCGGTGAAGGTCATCTCAGCGCCTAGCTTCTTAGCTTCCTCGATCGGAAGTTCTTCGGTGACCTCAGGGATTGATTCCTCAATCTTTTTGTTAACAAGTTCCTCAATCTTCTCAAGCTGTTCCTTTGTGGTCTTGACTTTTGAGGAGTAGTCGAATCTCAGATACTGGTCGTCAACATAAGAGCCTGATTGAGTGGCATGTCCGCCGAGCACTTCGTTTAGTGCAGCGTGGAGAATATGGGTTGCTGAGTGGTTTTTCTCGATTTTGTGCCTTCTTTCACTGTCAACCGAGATAATTACCTCGTCTCCCGCTTTGATTGAACCGGAAGTGACTTTGATGTGATGCAAATGCTGTCCGTGCGGGGCTTTGGTGACTGAGGTTACGATGGAATTGCCAATTGTTCCCTTGTCTGCGACCTGTCCGCCCATCTCGGCGTAGAATATCGTGTCCTTGAGGATAACGTCGCCCTCATCGGTGACGGCATCGACTTTTTCGCCATCTTTGAATGTCCCGATGACTGTGGTCTTATATCCATTTAACGGTTCGTCATAATGGAATGCTGATTCATCCTTGAAAGCCATCAAATCCTTTGATTGCTTGTGGAATGATTCGATTTCTCCACGGGCGTTCCTCGCTCTTTCCCTTTGTTTCTCCATCTCAGCTTTGAAGCCTTCCATATCGACTGTGAGGCCATTCTCTTCTGCGATTTCAGAGGTTAAATCGGCTGGGAAACCGTATGTGTCGTAGAGTTTGAAGACATCCTCGCCGGATAAAGTTTTCTTGCCCTCCATCATGTTTCTTAAGAGTGCCTCGCCTGAGGTGAGGGTTGTCAAGAATCTTTCTTCTTCTAGTTTGATATCGGCTTTGACTTCTTCGGCCTTATCGACTAGATATGGATAGAACGATTTATAGTTTTCGACGATGACATCGACCATTTCGTACATGAAAGCGCGATTGATTCCGATCTTTTGACCATAACGCATCGCGCGGCGGATGATACGTCTTAAGACATAACCACGGCCTTCATTGGAGAAATTCGCCCCATCGCTTAAAGCGAATGTCAAGCATCTTGCGTGGTCGGCGATGACACGGAAGGACATGAGGTTTGGTTCTTCATATTTAACGCCAGAGATTTCTTCGGCTTTTTTGATGATCGGCATGAAGAAGTCCGTTTCGAAGTTGGTTGGAGTATCTTGAAGTATGCAGGCAATTCTCTCTAAGCCTGAGCCTGTGTCGATGTTCTTGCTCGGAAGCTCTTTATAATCTTTCCTTGCCACTCCGGCAACTGAATTGTATTGGGAGAAAACGATGTTCCAGATTTCGATGTATCTATCGTTTTCCATATCTTCTCTAAGGAGTTTCTCGCCTAGATGTTGCGGGTCATATTTCTCGCCCCTATCGAAGAAAATCTCGGTGTCTGGTCCGCATGGGCCTTCTCCGATTTCCCAGAAGTTGCCTTCAAGCGGGACCATATGGCTAGCTAACATTCCGCACTTAATCCAAAGATTAAGCGAATCAGTGTCGGCTGGGTTATAGGTTATGTATAGCTTTTCTTTAGGGATGGCGAATCCTTCATCGGTTGTGAGCAATTCCACTGCCCACGGGATGACTTCGTTCCTGAAGTAATCTCCGATTGAGAAGTTGCCGAGCATCTCAAAGAATGTGTGGTGTCTAGCGGTGTGGCCAACGTTTTCGATATCGTTGGTTCTGATTGATTTCTGAATGTTGACGATTCTTCTATTTGGTGGAATCTCCGTTCCATCGAAATATTTCTTTAAGCCAGTGACTCCGGCGTTGACCCAAAGCAAAGACTTGTCGCCTTGCGGGACAAGGGATACGCCAGGGAGCCATGTATGGCCTCTTTTCTCAAAGAACTTAATCCAAGTTTCTCTGATTTGCTCTCCTGTAAGTTTTTTCATTTTGGAGACCTCCTAAAAAATAAAACACCTCATTTGAAGGAACGCTGATGCGCGGTACCATCCTTCTTCACCGGGTGCTCTTGATTCGTCCCATAACGCAGAACTGCGGCGGCATTGCCCGCTGGCTATTCCGAAGTTAGCGCGTCCAATGGGCTTTTCCATCATGAGGCCCTCTCTATAAATGGACTAGACTTCGACCGGCAATTAGTTTATCACAACCATTTCTATTTACTAGTAAAAAGAAAGCCAGTTCGAAACTGAATGTGTTTATAGGGTCGTTGGAGCCCCGTAGATGTAATTTGTTACGTTAGATAGCCCGACATCCGAAGAGTAATAGGAGTTATATCTTTTGCTCCAAGTGCCGTTGTTGTAATATTCGGTGAATGTTGAATAATGGTCATCGGTAAAAACTGCAACAGGATTGGAATCATAGCCGTTTGCCCCTTTATTAGCATCGTAACCAGTAGCCCACACAACGAGCCTTCCCACACCTCTATTATTTGCTGAATACTCCCCGTTAAGATCGATATCGCATTCGTAGTAAGTTGGCGTTCCCTTATATGGAACTGCCTGGGCATAACCGTCGGTTCTTGAGTATTTGGAGACGCATCTTGTCTTATCTCCAAAGATGGTTTTTGCCTCCGACGCATCCTTTTTAAGGACATAGTTTGCAGGGTAAGTTTTGAAGATACAGAAATAATTGGCAACATCCATTGGCTCTATCCAGGAGGCGCTATCGGCGTACGAGCTGTGATTGCTGATATATTCGTAGGAATAATAGGTGTATTCTTTGGTCTTCGTAACCGTGTAAGAGTTTCCGCTGACCGTTATTTCAATCGGAACCGATACCTTATCCCCATCGGTTGGAGTGCTACTAACGGTCATTGGGTTAAGTCTATATAGACCCGCACCGCTAGACCCATAATTTGAGTCGATAACCGTTCCGGAATTTTTGTAATAAATCTTTATTGAGGTTACGCTGCAATCCCCTGATCCTGATTCCAGTCTAAAATAATTGACATCATCTGCCTTGAATTCGAACATTCCATTTGTTGCGCTACTACTGATTTTTTCGTAAGTAACGAGGTTTGGAGTTGCCCCATAATAGAGTTTTGCGTCCTTGTTCGTTGAATAAACAATCTCGATTTTCTTGATGCCTTTAATGGCGTTGTAGTTGGAAAAAGAACCCCCTAAGGTGGCATTAGGAACATTGCAATATTGGGAATAGTCTTGACCGATTAGTTTGACAAATCCGGAAGTTGATAAACCAAAGGTTCTATAGCATTTGTAAGTGTTTGACTCGATATTAACCGACTGGTAGCAGCCGGTTGAATAGGACGCGGAAAGACCATCGTTATTTGTGCTGTCCAATGTGATTGTGGACATGCTTGAATAATCCACTTCGACATCATCGAGCATCGGAATGGACTCGCTGTATTTATATCCGCATTTTGTGCAGGTTTTGTAGCGTTCGCCCTCATTTGTGGTTGTGGCTTCTTTTTCTACAATCCAATCGCCGTATGTGTGGCCCAGAGCATGGGTAAAGTCGGTTTTGGAGGCTATATCTCCGCATATGCTGCACTTGCTGCATGTATATCCATCCTCTGTGCAAGTTGGCTCGATGGTTATGGTCTCATAATCATGAGAGCCATATTCGCCCTCGTATTCTTCGACTTTGCCACATCTTGTGCATGCGTGGTAATACTTTGATTTATGGCTGCAATCACCCTCATTGAGGAGAGTCCCATCTCCCCAAGAATGGCCTAGGGCGTCAACGATATCTCTTTTTTCTTCAGTGCCGCAAATCATGCATTTATATAAGGTATAACCATCCTTTTCGCAACTTGGCTCGTATAAGGTTGTAATCCAACTGTGGCTGCCTTCACTCGAAGTGGAACCATCATTAATATAAGAACTGCTAACTTGATCGTTTGAATCGCTCTTGATTGGGAAATTGAAAGTGATGTTGCAACTGACTAATGCGATTGCGGATATTGGTAGTAAGATGAATGCCTTGTTTTTCATTGACGTAATTATATTAATTTTGCAGGCGTTAATGCAAAAGAATAAGGAAAAAGAAAAAGCCCTCCGTATTTTGGAGGACTAACTCTTAGAATCCGTAATGGCAGCAAAGACAGACGATTATGCCACTTATGCCAACGGCGAAACAGTAGATTGAGAAATACCAGAGTTTGCCTTTCTTTATTATCTTCAAAAGATACTTAACCGCGAAGTATGTGACGAATCCGGCGATTATTATCGCAATTACATCGCCTAAGATGATGTCCCAAGTTTGAGAAAATATCAATTCCCTTTCTTTGATGACGTCGATCAAGAAACTTCCGGCGGTGACTGGCAAAAACATCAGGAAAGAGAAATGTGCGGCTTCCTCATTCGATAAGCGCATAACACGCCCACCAAAGATTGTGGAGCCACTTCTAGAGATTCCGGGAAGCACCCCCACTCCTTGGAAACAACCGATTGCCAAAGCGTCCCATGGCTTCATATCCTTCAAGGTTTTCTCGCCTTGCAAGAAACGCGTGGTTAATAAAAGAACGCCGGTAACAATTAGGAAACTGAAGACAAAATATAGGCTTGTGAGGTAGGTTTCGATGTAATCGTTGAGGAATATTCCGACTAATCCTGCAGGGATTGAGGCTATAACGAGGTTGATGAACAAACGGCAAAAATATTTTGTTTCCTCGCTCCTATCATGTTTGAAAAGAAAACACCATAACCCTTTGAGTATTCCCCAAATATCTTTCCAATAGTAGGCAATCATCGCAACGAGCGATCCAAAATGAAGGAAGATGATGAATGTCAATCCGTTTGCGTCCATTTGAAGGATATTCTCGAAAATGAGCAAATGTCCTGAAGATGATATTGGAAGAATTTCGGTTATGCCCTGAATTATGGCAAGAAGTATTTTCTTCAGTAACAAAATAAAATCCATAAATAACCTCTTTTCTTAGGCAATTATAAATAAATCGGGGTTAAGAGCAATCTAAAGCCAACTTTTGAATTAAAAAAGGCTCAATTTTGCTTGAGCCAATTCGTTTTTAGAGTAGAGGCATGAAGAGCCTGAGGATTGCGCATTTGAACTTCTCTCTCTTGGTGAGATGGAAGTTATTTGGCACCAAAGCTGACTGATCAACCATTTCATGGAAGTCGTCCTTGATGTCATTCATTATGTCCCCGCCAATTATCGTCATTCCGCATTCGAAGTGATGAACGAGGCTTCTATAATCCATGTTTATTGTTCCAATGAAAGCGATTTTGTCATCGGCCAAACAGGATTTCATGTGGTTAAAACCCGGATTATATTTGTATATTTTGACCCCTGCTTCCAGTAGAGGCTGGAAGTTGAATTGGGCGACGAGATAAACGAGTTTCTTGTCTGGGATGCCTGGAACAATCAAATGGACATCGACCCCACGATAAGCCGCTCTTTGAAGAGAATGCATCAAATCAATCGAAGGCACTAAGTAAGGGGTAGAGATATAAAGCGTTTTGTTTGCAGATTCAATTATATTGACGTAGTTTTGCTCGCCTTCTCTAATTGGAGTCACGTTCTCTGGACCCGTTCCGAAGAAATGACAGATGGAATCGTCTGGGTATTCCTCGTATTTGTGGTCCATGTATTTCGCGTAGTCGGACACCTCTCTTCGATTCAAATCGTAGTTTGAGAGAAATAAGGCAATCATGCTGTTGATGCAGCTGCCCTCCACTCTCACCATGGTATCTTTCCAGTATCCGAATTCCGTGACGTCGTTTGCATATTCGTCTCCGAGATTCATCCCTCCGGTAAATCCGTATTTGTGGTCGATGACGGCGATTTTGCGGTGGCTTCTGTTGTTGTAGCTGCCTCTTAAGAGAATGCCAACGCGATTGAATCTATAGGCTTTGATGCCTTCTTTTCTGAGTTTCATCGCATAAGATGCAGGAAGATATTTGAAACATCCGAAATCGTCATATAGGAGTCTTACTTCCACGCCTTCCGAGGCTTTTTGCTTTAGGATTTCATGGATTTGACCCCACTCCTTGCCTTCACGGACGATGAAGAATTCCAGGAAAATGAACTCTTTGGCTTCTTTTAATTTCTCGATGAAATCGGGGAAAAATTCCTCACCGCATTTGTAGTAAGCCAATTTGTTGTTTTTGTGTGCCGAGAAGTCATCGACATTTTCCAAAAACGCGATTGGTTGATTTTCCGATGTCTTGTATGAGTCGTCTTTGGTTATTCTCTTGCGGAAATAAGGCTGGTAGCCTGCTTTAATTCCTTCCAGAGTCTTCCTTTGCTTATAACGGAGTCCCCTTTGCTTGAATAGAAGGTAAACTACGATGCCAATTCCTGGTATGGCCAAGAGCAATACGACCCAGGGTATTTTGAATTCGGGGTCTTCTCTAGAATATATGATTTTAAACAAGAAGATATATGAGACTACCCAGACCAGGATCGTGAGCGCAAAATACAGGAGATAAACCGCGACTGTATCCATGGTTTCGCTTGAACTGCAATAATAGTAGAAAACCTGGAATGCCTGGAAGGCCCCAGCCGCCAAAACGAGCTGAAGAGCCAAGACGAAAATCATGGCGAAGTTTCTGCTCGCCATTCTGAATCTACGTTGCTTTTGCTTTCCTTTGTTCTTACCCATTTTATTTATCCACTCTTTTTCCTTTGTAGAATGTTTGGTCGATTATTCCTCCACCCAACATTCTCCCGTCATCTAACGTATAGAACACTGCGTATTGTCCGGGTGTGACGGCTTTATACGGGGTATCGTGCGTTAGCTTGATTGCGTCCCCGACCCATTCCAGCATGCATGGACAATCTTGCTGCCTATAGCGGAATTTCACGCCGACATGCATTGGCCCATTTGGTTTTGGTCCAATCCAGTTGATGTCGGTGATCAGCGAAGCATCTGAATTCAAATGCTCATCTTCGTTGCCGCTGGCGACATATAAAACATTGTTTTTGACATCTTTTTTGCAAACAAACCACGGCTTGGTCGGACCGTCCTTGATTCCCCCAATGCCAAGTCCTTTTCTTTGACCAAGAGTGTAATAAAGCACTCCGACATGTCTTCCGACCTTATTTCCGGTCTCGATATCGATGATATCTCCGTCTTGAGCCGGAAAGTAATTCATCAGGAATTGCCGGAAGTTTCTCTCTCCTATGAAGCAGACTCCGGTTGAGCCGTGTTTATCTGCAACCTCACTGAGGCCAAGTTTTCTTGCGATTTCCCTAGATTCGACTTTGGTTATGTCTTCCATTGGGAAAAGGCAACTGGCTATTTGTTCTTCGTTGATCTCGCAAAGGAAGTATGTTTGGTCTTTTGCCTTATCAAGCGGTTTATATAGATAGG
>CAVAGP010000006.1:0-447 GCA_963588175.1 Faecalibacillus sp.
GTTAAAAAGAAAGCCCAGGATAACCTGGGCTTTTTGTTCCCTGCCTAAGTAGAAGGGTTTTGATACAATTTAGCCCCCTTGCTTAAATCGTGTAAAATTTACATCAAATCGTGTAAAGGTTTAGCACCCTTAGAAAAATACCGATAGCATCGATAAAAATCGTTGAATTTAATTACACAATTTATTTTGCAATTAATTTTTGTATATTTCACATCATATGAAATAGAACATTAATATTCTGAAGATAATAAATACTCATCTTGAAATTATTAACTAACAATCATCAAGTTTTTTAAACACATCAAAAATGTTATTTGCCATCTTTTCAACACTTAGATTTAATCCTTTAGTTAACCACCATTGAATTATTCCAATCATCGCTGACACTCTAAATTCAATATTAAATTCATAATCTAATTTATCTGCATTATTATATGTATATAAATC
>CAVAGP010000006.1:457-77311 GCA_963588175.1 Faecalibacillus sp.
CTTTCTCTACTTTATGTAATAAATCCTGTTCATCATATAAAGCCTTAACTAAATCATCAATAAAGTCATCTAGAAGTTCATATTTATCAATATAATGCAAATAGAAAGTTGATCTATTTATATCTGCAAGTTCTGAAATTTCATTAATATTGATCTTATCAAATGATTTTTCTTTTAGTAATTTTGCAAAAGAAGTTTTAATATTTCTTCTAGTTCTAACATATCTTCTATCATTGCTGTTCATAGATTCCATCCTTTTAATAGATAAATTTATAATTATGTTGTTTATCAAACATATATCAATTTTTAGTGATTGATTAAACTATCATATCAATATATATATTATAGCCGACGTGAGTAAAATAAACAACACGTATCTATTAAAATAGGAGTTGATATTATGAGTAAATTACTAAGTAAAATGATGATTAGATTAACTGATGGTAAAAAACAAGCTTATGATCCAAATAAGGAATTAATATGGAATAAGAAGTATAATTCTAGTTCTTGGTTTGTGATAGGACATTTTGAAGCGGAAGGACATAAACTAAATTATCTATTCCATCAAATGATTTGGCCAGGACATGATGGTCAGGTTATGAATTCTGTTCTTTCAGTTACAGATGAAACAACAGGATTTCATTACGGAGAGGATAATTTTTATCCTCTAAATAAGGTTGAAATAGCAACAGATCATTTTAAGATTAAAGATCCAACGGGTTCTATGGAAGGCGATTTAAACCATATGCATGTAGAAGCCTCTAATAAAGGAATAAGTCTAAGTCTTAATCTAGATTTTGAAAAAGATATCATTTTAAATGGTGGAAACGGAGAATTTAACCTAGCAATAATTAAGGTACACCAATATTCAAAGCCTAAAGTTACACCTTCAGGTACTCTTTCAATTAATAGTAAGACATATAAAATAGCAGGAGATGCTTGGTTTGATAGACAATGGCAACAAACTCCAGGCCCTGTAAGTGATGGCGATCTACACTGGGCATGGATGGATTTAAATTTATCAAATGGAAAAAGATTATCTATGTGGTCAATTTCATGGCCTTCAAAACATATATCTCGCGGATGGGCTACTGAACAGGCAAGTGACGGAAGTCAAAAAATTTATGAAGTTGAACCATTTATGGAGAAAAGTAAAAGATTTTGGAAAAGTCCTACCTCAAATCAAAACTATCCAATTGATTTATTAATTTGTATTCCAAAGCTTGATGCTAAATTGAAAGTTGTGCCAAAACCAATTGAACAAGAAATAGCTTCTGAATATATTTCTAAATATGAAGCTGCAAGTGAAATAAGTGGTACATGTAGTGGCAAAAGCGTTAGCGGTTTTTGCTACATTGAATATGTAGGTATATTCAAGTAATTAAATATGAATACAACTGGTCTTATATTAGTTTCTATTAGTGGTATATGTTGGACAATTGTATATATAGAACTAATTAGAATAGGATTTAAAGATAAAGCATGCGGAATGCCTATATTTGCACTTGGATTAAATATAGCATGGGAATTTCTATATTCCATCGATGGATTCCTTATATCTAAAGAATTTATGATGGTACAAAATATTGCAGATTTAGCATGGGCATTGTGCGATGTAGCAATTTTAGTTTGTTTTATTAAATTTGGAAGACAATATTTACCTGAAAATGCAAAAAAATATTTTATTCCCTATACTATTTTAGCTTTAATTGTATGTATTTGTATGCAATTGGCATTCTATCTATATTGTAATAGTGCAACTGAAGCTTCGATATATTCCGCATTTGCTCAAAATGTCGTAATGTCAGTATTATTTCTTACTAATTTATTTAAAAGAAATAATACTAAAGGTTTCTCATTGCTTGGTGCAATATGTAAATGCATTGGAACACTTACTCCAACCATTTGGGGATGTGTAGAAATTGGTGGAGTTCAAATATATATTCTTATTACAGGATCTTTATGTTTTATAATTGATTTAATATATATTTACTTCTTTAGAAAATACAGAAAAATAAAGAATAATAAAAAAGACATCTTGTGACTAGACACAAGATGTCTACTTTTCTTTAATGGTGTAAGTGTCACATATTGATACGATTTTAGCACCCCAATAATTTTTAGCACCCTTTGCCTCAAATCGTGTAAAGTGGTCAGACTCATGACGATAATTTGTTCTAAAATCACCTAATCGAGTAACTTCATGAACTACTTCAAATGATGGATTTTATCAAAAAGCACTATAAATATGACATATTTTACTATTTTTAGGCATAAAAAATGTCCAATACCGAAGTATTAGACATAATTTACTAAAATGGTGGAGTCGAGGGGAATCGAACCCCTGTCCGAAGGACCCCCAACGGTGGCGTCTACAGCTTAGGTCTTGCCTTTTACGTCAGAGATTCGGCAAGATCAGTCTTCCCCTGACGGCGTTCGTAAGGTTTTCGTCCTAGGCCACCGAACAATGACTTGGGCTTATCGTCTTGATATTAAGCCATATCCGTCAATAGACGAGAAATGACAGTATGACTTGCTCCCCCACAAAAGGCGGGCTCTATTTCGAGGCTAGATTAAGCGCGAGCGAAGGCTGCGTGGTTTGCACCAAGCATCCAAGGTTTTACTGAATTGTTGTCAGTTATTGTTTTTTGATGTTATGGCTCATCACGCCGCTGCAACCAAGGCCGGACAGACCCCCCGTCAAAACCGGAACGGCCCCACATGTCTTGTACCAATCAACAATATTGGTGAAAATATTATAATAATGGTTTTCCAAAATCCCAAAGAAAAGTAGAATTCAATATTCAAATCGACATTTTGGCAATAACGCCTTTTTTAAAGATAGTGTGAGTTGCTAAATGGTATGCGGTCTTCTTTCTCTATTTCAAAAACAATAATGTAATCGTGTATTTATTGTCTGCAGTGGATATTTCCATCGTTCCATTGTATCTTTCTGTGATGCTTCTGATTGATTTCATGCCATACCCATGATGAATGTGATCGTTCTTTGTCGATTTTGGCAATCCATCTATCAATTTAATTTCGCCGTTGAGGTAGTTTGATTCAGAAATAGACACCATGTTTCCTACGGATTTAATTTTGAGATTAACGATACGTTTGTCTTCTGGGAGGTTCTTAACTGCATCGATAGCGTTATCAACGATGTTTCCAAATAAGGAGTAGATATCTTCCTCAGACATGAAATTGATGAGGTCTCCATTGGCAATGCAGGAGAAATTAATCCCGTACTTAGAACATGTTAGAGATTTCTCCGAAAGAATGACGTTAAGTGTCTCGTTTGAGGTCTTTATCGATGAATCGTAGATTTTGATGAGTTTGTTGATATCTTTGATGCGATCCTCATTGATGTTCTCCTCTTTTCCTAATTGTCTAATTTGGTGGCGGAAATCATGGCATTTGATGTTAATCATATCTATGGTTTCCTTTGAGACCATGTACTGTTTCTTTTCTTCTTTCCGCAGCTCCTGCATGATCTCGTATTCTCTACGCAACGATGAGCGGTAATACATCTCAAATATGAACAGCATCCCCAATAAACACGCCAAAGCGTTAACCAACGCAATGACGCCTAAATAGTTTTTTTCGAAATGAATCCCGGAATAATATGAGACAGTGGAATTGATAACAATGTCCAAAATGATGAAGAAGAAGCCCATCAGCAATACTTTAAATCCGTCTTTATTGTCGAACTCAGATCCTTTTTGTATGCGGGCCGCAAAGGAAAAATAGAAGATCCATATGATATTGACGAATGAAACAAAATATAAGGTTACATCAACCGGCCCGTTAAATATTGCCAAAGAATCGTAATTATACAAACCGCCCGTTGCCATATCCCCCGCAACAATGAAATTCGATAAAGACGAATATATTTCATAGGCGATATGTTCAGTTGTGTATCCGCAAATCAGGCAAAAAAGAATCATTTTCCAATTCGTTTTGAAAAGAAGAAGACTTACGCCGTAGGTGTACGCGAAAAATAGAAAAAACATCATCATTGAATAGAAAGCGTTATTCGTTGGGATCGGGAATATTAGAGCAAAGACAAAACAGGAGAGAATGAGCAAGACTGCTTTAACGGCAAACTTGTTTTTCCTTGGCAAACGCAAAACAAAAATTGACTCGCATAAGATAAGCTGAGCCATGAATATGAGCCTGTAGAAAAACAAACTATTTATTGGGTACAATTTCTCAATCATTTTCCTAAGTACAAGCTAAGCTCTTGCAAGAATTGTTTCTTTCTTGGGTGAGATATAGCAAGATCCTCTCCATTAACCTTAACAGTGAATCCATCGACCGATTGAACGTATTCAAGATTCACCAAGAAGCATGAGTTGCACATCGAAAAGCATGCCTTCCCTAAATCAGCCTGCACATTTTTCAATGTCCCATATGTCTTAAAGTTACCGTTTTTTGTGTGATATACCAGCGCATGGCTGACCGTCTCAACGTAGTAAATATCGGAAAGGAGGACCACAATCCTTTTTCCGTCGGTTTGAAGCAATGTCTTTTCTTTGCGGCGGTTATTGATTTCTGAACTGATTGATGCAAGCCTGCTTTTAAAATCAAAATATGATATCGGTTTAACGATATAATCAATCGCGTTAACCTTATATCCCTCAATGGCATATTGAGCAAGATTTGTCATAAACACGAGCAATACGTCTGTGTCTATTTTTCTCAATCTCTCTGACACTTTAATGCCATTCTCGCTGGTGGATAATTCAACATCCATCAAGACCAAATCATATAGGCCGTATGTAAAATTGAAAAGGAATGTATCCCCATTAAAAAAGAATGATAATGAATACACGTACCCCGTTTCTTCCTCTAACTGAGAGAAATACGAAGCAAGTTTTTCTTGTTCTTTCTTCTCGTCTTCAACTATAGCAATTTTTATCATAACCAGGTATTAATTGCCCTCCACTTAATTGTACAGCTTTATCGCATTGATTCTTTTAAAATGCTCAAAGAGGGCCTCCAATTATAGAGGTCCTCTCTCAGAACGGAATATGTAGGCTTATCCTTCTGATGCATTTTTATCGGCAACATCCTTCTGATGAGGGATTATCATCGCAGATGGATAAGTGAACCCAATTGCAAATAATCCCATCACTGGCACTAGAATCTCACCTATTTTTATTCCCCAAGCGCCTTGAGTGAAGCCCAATTCGGAATTCATTTTATCTAAGCCAAGGATGAAAATTGAGCATGTGAGGATAATGATTCCCGCAAGCGTAAGAACAATTCCCGCGACACCAAGAATTGTTGTGACAACTGGCGTTGATTTATTCGTGAAATGGAGAATCGTGAGAACTGCAATCGTCACAACTCCGACAATAACCATGATGAATCCGAACATGATGAGCGGAGAGAATTCGGTTCTCCCGTCCCCCATCATCATTTTGATAATGGACATGTCATCGCGACCATTTTCAAAATATGCCGGAAGAGAAGTAAATGAAATAGACAAGATTCCAAACACCGTTGCAATTGCACTTAGAATTCCCAAACGGATGTTTTCAGCCAATTTATTCATAATTACTTAACCTCCTTTTTCTTAAACCACGTCAAGTAGACACATAGGCCGGCCCAGCAAAGGAGCCCAGCTCCCAAAACACCATCAAATGTATAAAGGACAGGCCTCCACCATCTTCCAGACGTGTCTTCGGTTCTTTGCCCGATAGTCTCGTTCATGTCAATGCCGGTGTATTTTTCGGTGCGATCGATGGTATCAATATAGGTATAGAGAATGTTGTGCGCAGATTTCTGCAAAGCAATCACGGTGGTTGCGCTTGGGTTCTTGGCGTCTTGGATTAAGACGTTGTCCGTTCCAGGCAACAAAGCAAGATCATTGCCGGCACGGATGCCTTCATCAAGGTCATTGACGTTGCCGGATTGATAATAGTCAGTGATGCAAGATCCTCTGAATCCCCATTCATCGCGGAGAAGAGATGTAAGAAGAGCGTACGAACCGGTTGCTCTAACTCCTCCAATGCGGTCAACTGACACCATCATTGCATTGGCCTTGCCAACTTTTGTGGCAATTTCAGCTGGCTTTGCCCAGTTCTCACGCAAGGATTGCTCATTCATCCAAATGAATTGTCCGTTACGGCCTTCATCTGTATCGTTTCCAGCAAAGTGTTTCATATAGGCATAGACGCCATTCTCGGTGCAGCCCTTAACTGTGTAAGCGACAAATTCGCCGCAAACCAATGGGTCTTCTGAGAAATATTCGAAGTTTCTTCCGCCTAATGGGGAACGGTGGACGTTACATCCTGGAGCGTACCAGCCTTGGATATTTAAGGCTTTGCCTTCTTCGCCAATGGCATGTCCCCATTTGTAGGCCTCCTTCCAATCCCACGTTGAGGCAATGACATTAGCGGCTGGATATTTTGTAGCATGTCCTTCGCTTCCGGTGGAAATGCCGCTGGTAAAGCCTGTTCCACCATCGGAGTCAGTGCATTTGCCTTTGTTGATTTCTTTTATGGAAATGGTTCCGAAACCGCCATTGGAGACTAGCTTAATCATTTCATCAACGCTTAATTGGGAGATAAGCTGATTCCATTTTTCGTCTTCATATGCAAGACCTTTTACGTCATCGAGCGTCCAAGATGTTGCTTTTGAGGAAACCGTTGGCATTTCATCTTTTGGATCGCTTAACGGGTCATGGACCTTAAAAAGGTTATCATACATCTTAGAAGAGAGACTGCGTTGAGCGGTTCTTTCCGGGAATGTACCTTTAAAATCGGCACGTGTTAAGTATTTGATGCCTTGATTGTAGTCAGGGTCTGAATCGTTGCCATCGATGGACATGTTATACAAGGACTGAGGTTCGTAACATGTTGATTCTGCTCCGGATTTTTCATTCTTATAAGTTGTGAAACGATTCTCAACCTTATGACCGGTTGTTGTGTCGTTTTCAATCTTGTAGCCTTCATCAGGAACTTGATAGGTGTAGCTCATTTGGCTGCCAGATGACTCTTTGACTGTATGGGCGTCCGTTCTTAATGAGAGTGTATATTTTCCTCCATCAAGTTCGTATCCCATGAAGCCGTTGTCATTGGAATCGTAAGCGTCGTATGAGGCCATGTCGGAGACCTTCACTGAGATTTCAAGTTCTTGTCCAAGCCCTGGCTCAAGAAGAGAAGTTTTAGCAAATCCAGCTAACTGGACAGCGGATTTTTCGATGCCACCAACTGTATAAGGTGCGGAGAAATAGAGTTGAACAGCATCTTTTCCATCCCATTCTCCGGTATTTTCAACCCAAACATTGAATGTTAATGTGTCATCTACTTTCAATGTTGAATTCTCGGTAACAGCCTTACCTTCGGAGTCTGTGACTGATTTGAGAATCCAATCGAATGTCGTATATGATTGGCCGTATCCAAACGGGAATTGAACAACCGCATCATATCCTGTGAGGCTCGTACCATAAGATTCTCTTGTTTCGTCTTTCCAGTATCCTACGGCATCAGCAGTTTCATACCATTTATAACCGGAATAGATGCCTTCGCAGTAATCCTTGTATCTGCCGCCTTTTCCGCTATAAACCATAGTGGCATCTGGGCCGGAATTAACATAAGTCGGGTTTGTTTTTAAGTTATAGGCGGCCGTATCAGTTAAACGCCCGCTTGGATTAATTTCACCGGCTAAGATTTCAGGGATTGCTAAAGTTCCGTAATATCCAGGATATCCAATATAGAGTGCGGCGCCGATTTTTGGATTGTTTAGGAATCCCATCTCCATTGGCGCGCTTGAGTTGATAAGAACGATAACTTTATCAAAATGTTCGGTTACCTTGCTCATCATTATTTCTTCTCTTGCGGATAGGGATAGATAGTTTCTTGTGTTGTCCGCATTGCCGTTTTCGTCGTAGTTGCATTTTGGCAGATCGTCTCCTTCGGTTGCGCGTCTTGACAAGACGACGATTGCGACATCAGAGAAATCTTTTGCTTCGGACATAAGCTCATCCGAATAGAAACTCTCATCCGGTTCATACGTACGATAATAAAGTGAGTGCTGATTAGCGTCGGGCGAACCCTCTCTTCTATATGATAGAGCATTGTATTTAGCGGCCAATGTTTCATTGATTTCGAAACCATAATTTCTAAATGCGTCATATAGAGAAATCTTATCGGCTGAATAACCGCCTTCAGAAGAGCCTCCACCTTGATACATGAAACCGTTATCCGATGCTCCCCAACCAAAGATATTGGCGGTGAAGTTGTTCTTATCATCAGCAACTTCTAATGGTAAAGTGTTTTCATTTTTCAGAAGAACGTTGCCGTTTTGGCATATTTCTTCTGCGAGTTCTTTTCCTTGCGTTAATGATTCTGTGACTTTCTGGCCATCATACGTTGCGTCTGATTTTGATAAATAGAGATCGATTTGGCCTTGGAATTTAAAGGCAACAGAATTGGCAATGGATAGAATCGAAGCGACTAAGCATATCGCTGAAAGAGATACGATAGCAGTAGTTCTTTTCATTTTAAATCCTTTCTAAAGGGGGAGGCAAATTGCCTCTCCCTTAAATGTTTTAGTTATTGATTATTTTGTAAATGCGAATTTGAAGCAGTCGATATTTCCACCGTTGAGATTGATGCGGAATGTATGTGATCCAACGGATATTGTTCCACAGTCCACAACGACATCTTTGAAGTTGAACCAATCATTGCCGTCGGTTCTTCCAAGAGTGACGTCGGTGAATGTTTTCGTGTCACCATCCAACGCGAAACTGACTAGGCTTGATGCGGTGACGGATTCATATTTGGCAATTACCGTTGTGACGGATAATTTCAATTCTTCGCTTGTCGTGAATGTATATTCAATATATCCGCCTGCAACGTGTCCAATGGATTTTCCGCCAGATGAGTATGTGTTATCTTCGGAGCCAACGCCATTTGAATCGCCCTTGAGGTTGCTCCAATCCGCATCTTCGGCTTCTTGAGTAATTGTGCCTTCTCCAGGAACGGTGAATGATGATATGCCTTTTACGACAATTGTGAATGTCGTTGTGAAGTCTTGATATGAAACTGTAACGACCGTGTCATTTCTCGTTAGGGCCCCACTCTTATCGAGTGTGTAATCTTTTATTTCTTCCTTCTCGCCGTTGTTATATACAAGTTCAATAGTTAATCCGGTTGGATCGAATGTCTCACCAATCGTATATTCGGTCTTTGTAGGAGCGGTTTTAACAGCAATGGAGGTTGCTTCTTTTGCGATGGTCTTGTCCCCATACTTAGATGTGTTGAATGTGAAGTAGTCCAAGTTTGGTTTACCAGAAGTGAATTCGATTGTAATTGTGTGGTCCCCAGCTGCTAGGTTATCGAGTGTGTATACGACTTCTGTCCAATTGTAGTATTGATTGCCGGATGCCGAATTTAACGCTGGATTGTTGTCTGAAGTAATAACATTATCGTCAAGTTTCACAGTAGCCATCGACTCAAAGTTCTTTCCACTTGTATCGGCAGCGAAGAGGGAAAACTTCGTTGTGACTGTCTCACCAACTGAGATATCTAGATTGAGTTTTGAGCCGACATCGTAACGTTCGATGGATTTTCCGCCATGTGCCTTATCGTTATCAATCGCGAAGTTTGTAAGTCCAACGGCCTGCATGTCTGATCTAAGGATTAAGTTGGAGAAATCAAGATCTTCGGCTTCAACTAGTATTGTGCCCGTGTCTTTGATTTTCGCATCGTATTTTTTGCCGACCTGGATTGCAACATCCACCGTTAGTCCGCCGTAAGAGATTGTGACTTTGTCGTCATCATCTTTAAGAGGGCCCGTCTTATCGATCGTGTAATCTGTAACAACCTCGCTAGTTAAATCATTGTATTTCGCCTCAACAACCATACCGGTTGGATCGAATGTTTCTCCGGCGGTATAGACAGTTTTTGTCGGTAGGGTCGTGACTTTAAGTTCTTTGACTGTCTTTTGTGCTACTTCGTCACCATATTTCATGACAGCGAAGTCAAAGCAATCTAAATTAGGTCGTCTTGTTTTGGATTTGATTGAGAATGTGTGGGTCCCTGCTTTAAGAGAAATCTTGCCGATAACAACGTCTTTCCAGTTCCAATAATCACCTTGTCCGCGATACTCGAATGTGACGTCTTCTGCGGTCATCACGGTATCGTCCATCTTGAATTCCACGCCATCATTAATCTTATAATCGAGATCCGTATCAGACATGATTGAAGTGACCAATATTTCGCAGTCTTTGTCTGAGTTTACCGGTATTTCGAAAATTGAGCCTGGATTGTAACCGCAAATGTTCTGGCCATTTGAAGCGCCTTTGCCATTTTCAATGAAGGTTCTTCCTGCAGCAATGAAGTCTTCTCTAAGGGCCGCCTTAGATGTGTCAAGGTGTTCGGCTTCAATGCGAACCGTTTTAATTCCATCCACATTGACTGATGTGATCTTTTCTTTGACTGTGACGGCAATCGTCTTTGTGTATCCTGCAAAGAAGATTGAAATTTCTGTATCTCCTTTAGCCGCAACAGTCTTGTCAAATTCAAGTTCTTCATCGGCAACCATTCTTGTTGAGCCGTCTTCATATGAAGCGGTGGCAACTAATCCCGTTAGGTCATAGTTGTCGCCTTCCCAATATGTTGTTTTGACGTTTGTTGCATCAATTTCAAATCCGGTTAATTTGGAATCGGAGACGGATATTTTAAGCGTTGCAGTAAATTCTTGATAAGTAACAGTGATTGCGGTGTCGTCCTTTGTTAAGGCCTCGGTCTTATCAATTGTTATGTCTTTAATGTCGATGGATGTCTTTTTACCTGATTGAGTAACACCAGATATTTCCATGCCGGTTGGGTCGAATTTCTCGCCAGTGATGTACGCGAGTTTTGCAGGTTTTTTGGTAATTTCAATGGCGGACATCTTTTCCTCTTCGACCTTGATGAGAATTGTCGCTTTCAGGTTTTGATATGTTATGGTGACAATTGTGTCGCTCAGGGTTAACGCGTCTTTTTTGTCATAATCATAATCAGTAATGACTTCTTTCGTTCCGTCATTCATCATTCCAACGACTTTCATTCCGGTTGGATCGAATTTCTCGCCTACGACATATGTTGTTTTTGTTGGCATATCTTCGACCTTGATGCTTGTCGCTTTCTTGACGAATTTAACGGTGATATTTACGTAGGCCGTTTTCCCTTTGTAGGTAATCTTGACTTTTGTGTCGCTTGTTGTGAGAGCAGCCTTCGAATAAGAGTAATCAGTAACAATGGATGTTGAGCCATCGGTCATTGTTACAGTGACCTCCATGCCTGTCGGATCAAAGATATCGCCTGTTTCGTAATCGACTTTATTAGGCTGTTTTGTGATGGCGATGCTCTTGCATTTAACTGCTGCTTGCGAAGAGTTATCTTCGCTATTTGTAGTCTTTCCGCAAGCTGTAAGAAGCGCTGGTGCCATTAGCGCAGAGCTGAGCAAGGCTACGGTAATTTTTTTGAATCGTTTCATATTTTTTGAATTCCTCCCGATGAAATGATTTCATGAATTAAGAGGCCTCGTCCTTAATCTACATATAGTACGCGACCTGATAATTCCTTATTAAAAGTTTGGCTAAATCTTATGTTAGCGCTTCCAAAAAATCTTGATTCCTACTTAAACTTGCATTTTTCAATCCTAAAATCAAAGAAATGATAGGCATAAGTTTATTCACTAATGCAGCGTCAGTAGGCGCTGAAAACCCAAATTAAGAATGCCCAAATATAGAGAACCAAATCATCGCTTATATTAAGTTAAATAAGATTAATTAATACTTTCCCAACTTTTAGGACTATATAGAGTTTTTCTTCGGTCTTCCCGGCCTTCTCTTCGGGGTTACCTCTTTCTGCACCAGTCCCAGGTCGGCAAGCATCTCCTCCTCGGACGGGTTTATCCGGATCAGATTCCATTCCTTCCCGTCCAGGGTTATCTTCTTTGCCCTTTTCAGCTTCGACATCATCTTTCCGTAGGTGTACCTCTCGAGCACCTTCCTTTTCTCTGCGTCGTTCAGGATCCTGTAGGTCAGGACGCTGGAAAGGAAGCTGACGAACTCGCTTCCGTAGACGGAATAGTCGCCGTGGACCCTCGTCTCGTCGAACTCGCATGCCTGCTTGTAGTATCTCATGACGATCTCTATCTCCCATCTCTGCGAGTAGGCGAAGTAGATGTCCTCCGGAGGCAGGTCCAGGTCGCATTCCAGGAGGACGGTCCCGAATGTCCTCTGCCTTTCCCTGAAGTCGCTGTCCGAGTAGCCGTCTGCGTTGCGCCTTATGTAATCGTATTCCTCCTTCGAGGCCTTCCTCTGGTCACGGTAGGAATAGAGCCACTTCTCCCGCCCGCTGACCTTCTCCTTCTTGTACAGTATCCCCTCGTATCCCCTCAGCACTCCCGTGTACGAGTACATGTCGTGCGTGGCGGAGAACTTAGAGTTCCTCTTCACCGGGTTCAGGAAGTGGAGGCCCGGATTCCTGGCGAAATGCTCGGCCGCCGCGCTTGACGGGAAGCCCTTGTCGGCGACGATGATCCCCTTCTTTATCCCGTTTTTCTCGATGAAATCGGAATATCCGGTCACGTCGAGCATGTTTCCCGGGAAGCACTGGGAGCATATGGGCTCCTTCTTTTCCAGATCGAAGGCATAGACGACAGAGATGTCCCGGCTGTTCCTCTTCCTCGCCTTCCTCGAGAAGTCGGACAGCGAGTTGACGCTGCTCTCGTCGCCCTTGAGCGTCCCGTCGACCAGCAGATGGTCCCCGTCAGCAATCCTCTCGACCCTCTTCCTCATGAAGGCGACGATCCTTGCAACGCTCTTCCCGAGCCGTTCGTGGAGTTCCGACACGACGTTCCTCGACAGCGCGACGCCGGGATAGAGCTCGGACAGGAAGGAGGTGTCATACTGTTCCTTGAGCTCGCAGTCCTTTACCCCGGGGTAGCAGACCCTCAGTATGGCGATGCAGTATATCTGCAGGGATGTCCTATGCTCGTACTGCCCGTCCAGCTCGCCGATGATGTCGGAGAACAGCTTGTCGCAGTAGGTGACGTTCGCCCAGTCCTTGAGGTCCGGCGATTCCCTCTCGAGCTTCCTGCACGGGACATAGGCATGGTTCTCTATGTGCCCGATGGTCGGACCGTTTAACGGGACGTTCCTCCCGTCCTTCCTCTTGCATCCTATGCGCTGCTTCACGGCGTATTTGTCCTTGTTCTTCCCGTAGGCCATGACCACCGTGTTCTTCGGCCTTTTGACTTCAAGAATGTCCTTTGGTATCGGCATACTGTCCACCTCATTTTATATAGTCTTATTATATCATAAATAGGACTATACATCAATGAAAACGGAGGCATTATGTCGATTTTTTCATGTTCTTTGCAAGACAAAGGCACGAAAAAAGCCATGATTCGTCCAATTTTGGTATCGGTCATGGCCTGAATCAGCTGGAATCGAATGAATTTCGAGGAACTATATAGTCCTATTAGATGGGAAAGTCTTAATTAATTTCTTTACATTAAAGGCTTATAAAGGGTTAAACCTTTATAGATTTAATACATAGAATATTGTCCATTTGAAACTTAATTATTAAAAATTAGGCCCAATCACTTTATAATCAACACGACATGTATTACGTAATTGCTTCGGGTAAGAAGAAATCCAAGATTGGCGAAACCGCCATTGAAACATTAATTAAGAAACTGCAGGAAAGAGGAGTCCAATATAAGTTGATGGTCTCAGAATACGCAGGACATTCTGTATTGCTTGCTAGAGAAGCATCTGAAGCCGCCGATTGCACGGCCATCATCGTCATGGGTGGAGATGGCACTTTTTACGAAGTCCTCAATGGCATGGATACAAAGAAAGTTCCAATCGGCTTTATCCCTGCCGGAACGGGTAATGACTTTGCTAGAACGCTTGGTTTAACAATCGATATCGATCAGTGCCTAGACAACATCATTGGGCAAGAACCAACATATTTGGATTACATGATCGTCAATAACAATCTTAAAGCCTTCAATGTCGTTGGCTCTGGTTTTGATATTCTCTTGTTGGAAAAAGAAATCGAGATGCGCAAGAAGTATTCGGATAAACGTTCCTATAA
The DNA here is from genome assembly GCA_963588175.1 of Faecalibacillus sp. Classification (GTDB taxonomy): domain Bacteria; phylum Bacillota_I; class Bacilli_A; order RFN20; family CAG-826; genus UBA4951. The sequence goes on from CAVAGP010000006.1 coordinate 14,566, forward strand.
CGCCGCTTTGATGAATACTATTTTCAAATGCAAATTTGAGAAGATTAAATTTAAAATCGACGATGGGGAAGAACATACTCAAGATATGTTCATGTTTGACTGTACAAATGGCATTTGGGGTGGAGGAATGCTTCCTCTCAGCCTTAAATCCGACCCGCATGATGGAATTATGGAATTCTCTGTTATCCGCAAATTCAACAAGCTGAGAATCCTTCCTTTGCTTTTGAAGTTTCAGAAGGGCGATTTATATAAAACAGACCTTGTTAAGTATTATCTATGCCACAAAGTGGAAATTGATATGGAACCTAGGCTTAGGGTTAATCTTGATGGGGAGATTTCGGATTTGTTCCCAATCACCGTAGAACTCGTACATAACGAATTGAAATACTTTAAATCAAAGATACCGCCTGTTGACCCTAAGGAAATTCTTAAGCACAAGAAAAAGTATAATTAAAAGAGATTCGGTAGTGGTGAATTACCGTCTTTAACTGCACTAAAATGCCTAAAATGTTAAAAAAGTACATTTAGAGCATGATTTTCGGCTCAATTTGATAACACTTAATATTTTGATAAAGATAAGAAAAAGGACATGATTTCTATCACATCCTTTTGCGAATATTTTAATGTACCTTAAACTGTCTTAAGATGAGGCGTGGCAACCGTTAATCTACGAAGACTGGCTTGTTGTTTTCAAACTTAGCGATGCTTGCGCAGCTAACGACTTTGATGCCCATGGCCTCAAGCCTATCTCTACCGCCCTGGAATCTCTTCTCGACGATGACGGCAACGCCCTGTACCTCGGCACCCGCCTGTTTGCAGAGATTGACAAGTCCGATGGATGCATTGCCTTCAGCGAGGAAGTCATCAACGATTAAGACTCTCTCGCCTTTCTTGAGGAATCTCTTATCAACAGAAATTTCTGAGACAGTTCCTCTGGTAAAGGATTTGACTGGCGCATGGTAAGCGTTGGAGTAATCCATGATTGCGCTTTTGGTCTTTTTGGCGAAGACAACAGGTATATTACCATATGCCATCGCAACCGCGATTGCGTATGCGATACCTGAGGTTTCTACCGTGACAATCTTATCGATATCCTCGAATTGTGCCGCAATATATGCAGATGTTCTAACCACCATTGCCGTGTCGATCTGGTGATTTAAGAACGAATCAACTTTAAGGATGTCGTTATTTATAATGACGCCATCTTTAAGAATTTTTCTTTGTACTTCTTTCATTTGTTGATCCTCCGAATATCACTCCCACTCGATTGTTGCCGGAGGCTTGCTTGTGACATCGAGGACAACTCTATTGATGCCCTTAACTTCATTGACAATACGTCTTGATATGATATCTATGACATCGTATGGGAGTTTGAAATAATCGGCAGACATTCCATCGATTGAGTTAACAAGTCTTAGCGCAAGGGTGTACATGTATGTTCTTTGGTCACCCATGACACCAACAGATCTGACATTTGTCAAAACTGTGAAGTATTGCCAAATCTTTGTTTCTAATCCTGCGCGCTTGATTTCTTCTCTTAGGATTAAATCTGAATCCTGGACGAGTTTGATTTTCTCTTTTGTGATATCTCCGATGATACGGATGGCAAGACCAGGTCCTGGGAAAGGTTGTCTGGAAACGAGTTCCTCATCGACTCCAAGTCTTCTTCCGAGTTCTCTAACCTCATCTTTGAATAATTTGTTAAGCGGCTCGAGAAGTTTCATTCTCATATATTTAGGAAGTCCGCCAACGTTATGATGGGATTTGATTGTCTGAGCGGTTTTTGTGCCTGACTCGATGACGTCAGTGTATAAGGTTCCTTGTCCCAAGAAATCGAATTCACCGAGTTTTGAGGATTCCTTATCGAATACTTCAACAAAGGAATTTCCAATAATCTTCCTCTTTTGTTCTGGATCTGTCACACCAGCGAGTCTAGATAAGAATAGTTCAGAAGCGTCAATCGGGACGACATTGATATGGAATTTGTTAAATCTATCCATGACGATCTTGCCTTCGTCTTTTCTCAAAAGGCCATGATCGATGAACATGCATGTTAATTGGCTGCCGATTGCCTTATGTATTAAAACGGCTGCAACAGTTGAGTCAACTCCGCCGGAAACGCCAAGAAGTACTTTCTTGTCTCCGACTGTCGCCTTGATATCTTCGATCTTCTCCTGGATATATGTATCCATATTCCATGAGTTTTCACATCCGCAGACGTCATAGATGAAGTTTCTTAATAACTCTTTTCCATAAATGGAGTCGTTGACTTCTGGGTGGAATTGAACGCCGAATAATCTCTTTTCGAGGTTCTGGAATGAAACGATTGGGCAGTCATCCGTGCTAGCGAGCACCTCATATCCTTCAGGTAATTCTACAACCGAATCGCCGTGGCTCATCCAAACCTGCCAAGTTTCTGGCAATCCCTTGAATAAGACACCGCCTTTGAATGTGATGTTTTTACCGCCATATTCACGGTTTGTACTAGGAACAACCTTGCCACCTGAGATATATGATAGGTATTGCATTCCGTAGCAAATTCCTAACACTGGGATTCCAAGCTCAAGAATTTTTGGGTCGCAGCGGAATGACTTTTCATCATAAACACTATTAGGACCGCCACTGAAAATGATACCCATGACGTTTTTGGATTTGATTTCTTCGATGCTGATATCGTAGGAAACCAATTCGGAAAACACTCCGAGGTCACGGATACGTCTAGCAATCAACTGATTGTATTGGCTGCCAAAGTCCAATACGAGGATTTCCTGTTTTGCCATTATGTATCTCCAATCTACTTTTTTGCGCACCTTACATTATCACGCACATACGCACGTTTGAAGAGCTGAAAGCGTTTTATTAACCACTCTTTCGGCAATTTTAGCATTAAAGATCAATAATCTCCGACAAAGTCTGGTAACTGAGGCCTCGGTAAATATGTATAATATAAACATGAATTTAGGATATACGATTTTCTCGGTCGAAGATGATGCCGAGATAGCTGAAGTCATCTCCCTTTCTTTGCAAGGGCAAGGCTTTGATGTTTATACTTTTGAATCTGGAGAGGAATTTTTGGGTGCTGTCAAACTGAAGAAGCCAAATATGGTGCTTTTGGATTTGATGCTCCCCGGCATTCAGGGCATGGACGTTCTTAAGAAAATAAGAGCGAATCAATCATTAAAAGATGTGGTGGTTGTTATCATCTCCGCCAAATCAATGGTTTCCGACAAAATTGATGGGCTCGATTCTGGCGCGGATGATTATATTGCCAAGCCATTTGACATCAATGAACTCGTTTCTAGAATCAACGCCCACTATAGAAGGCACATAAAATCGCATTTAGAATCCAATGATAATCTGATTGCAATCGGGGAACGTTCTTTGGACTTTGACAACAAAACAGTTCATTACAAAGGCAAATTGATTAGCTTAACGCCTAGCGAATATAAGGTTGCAGAAATGCTGTTTATAGGCAAGGGCAAGATCATTAAGAAGAGCGATATTGCGTTGGCTTTATATGGAGAGACGGATGATCCTGATAAACAGAAAAAAGAATACAGAACCATCGATATGCACATCAAAGCCATTCGCGAGAAAATAGGAGACACGGATAGAACTTTCATTAAAACGGTATTCAGCACTGGTTACAGAATTGAGTAATGAGTAAAAAATATGTCTTGATTAGAAACTTTCTTATTGCCTTTGCCATATTCATGGTGTTCTTTTTGACAACATCATTTTTCTTCGGTACATCCGGGGAAAGTGACGTATCTGAATGCAAGATGTTAGCGGAAAATGTCGTTGTTCGTCTCGACGATGGGAACGAGGACATATCCACTATGTGCTCAGCCTTGCACGATAACGATATCCTCCATGTGACATTCTACGACATTGGGATAAGCACTCCTACCCACGACACCCATGTTACCGAGTTGACTGAGGACCCGAATTTCAACGATGCGAGAAATACGGTTGTTTTGAAACAGGACGAGGCGCTAAAATCGAACGCTTTTGTAATTTACAGGGAATGCAAGAAAAGAACGTTGGTTATAAGAGTAGCTAAGGCCACATCTTTAGGATATAAAGTGTCAAAAACACTCATGATTTACGGAAATATAGTTGTTTTTGCTCTGGCCTCTATCTTTTATGTATTTTTCTATATTCAATTTAAACGTTCGTTGCTTCCTTTAAAACAACAAGTTCTTAAATTGCAGGCAATCACTCAGACTGGTCCGCCAAGCAAATACAAAGATGATATAGGATATCTTGCCTATATTCTTAGGGATTCGCGTCATAAACTAGTTAAACAGTTGGAAGAGACTAGGATTTCTAATCAGAAATTGGATTTTATCCTCGACTCATTCTCCCAAGGCTTAGTTGTTCTTGATGGCAACTACAAAGTCGTTATGATAAACGAGGCTGCTCTAGGCATATTTATGATGGAGAAGAGCGATATTCAAGGAAGGCATTTTGATACATTACCGTTAAGCCAAAATATCGTATCTAATTTCTCAATGGTTATTCAAACCAACAAAGGTATAGATTTCATCGAGAAAATCGGAAGTCGTTATTATCAATGTGTAATAAACCCGATTCATTATCAATGGGCTAAATCTGTTGTCAAAGAAGATAAGAGCGGTGCTTCGCTTTTGATGGTCGACATTACTGACGATTACAACTCATCCGAGATGAAGAAGGAATTTTTCGCCAACGCAAGCCATGAATTGAAGAGCCCGTTAACAACCACAATCGGATATCTTCAACTTATCGAGAACGGAACAATCAAAGGCGAGAAAGAGATCAATTCCACAATTGATAAATGCGTTGCCAACTCCAACCGCATGAACAAGATCATCTCCGATATGCTCACTCTATCATCTCTTGAAAAAGAATCCTTAAGGCCAATTGAAGAAGTGGACGTCGCTTCATCCGTGGATGCCGTTGTCGAATCTTTGAAGTTAGTTTCCGATGAAAGAGGAATCACCATACGCGAAGAAGGAGATTCATTCACGACTAAAATCAATCCAGATGACTTTGAGAGACTTATCAGGAACGTTGTTGAAAACGCTATAAAGTACAACAAAGAAGATGGTTTCATCACCATCACCATTTCAAGTGCGGATAGAACCGTTTCAGTTAAAGATACAGGCATTGGGATTGCAAGTGAAAACCAAGCGCGAATCTTTGAGAGATTTTTCCGCGTTGACAAGGCTCGTTCCCGTAAAAATGGCGGTACAGGTCTTGGGCTTGCCATCGTAAAACATATTTGCAACTATTACGATTTGGATATCCAACTGGAATCTGAGCTGGGCATCGGTTCAACATTCACAATTAAATTCCCTGACTGAAATAGTTTTTAATCAATTGGGTGAGTCTTGCTTCAATGACCTGAGCTCTTTCCTTGGTGTCGACTTTAATCGATATATAAACCTTTAGTTTAGGTTCCGTTCCGGATGGTCTTACGATAAGCGAGTATCCACCGACTAGTGAGAGCTTGACAACATTCGATTTTGGGAGGCCATTAATGCCTTTTGAATAATCGATCTTCTCAATAACCGGAAGGTTGCAGAAACGATCTTTGATATTCTTGAAAGAATCTACGATTCCATTCATTTTTTCCATGCCCTTCGCACCATCGAATTGATAGGAGTGGAGCGTGTTCATGCAATAGCCGTATTCTTTCCAAATCTCATTCAATTTATCAAGTAGAGACATGCCTTTTGTTTTGTAATATGCGAACATTTCAACGATCATGGATGCCCCATTGACGCCATCCTTATCTCTGACATATGTTCCTGTTAGATAGCCATATGATTCCTCGAACCCAAAGATATAGGAATTTTCTTTTCCTTCTGATTCGAGTTTTCCGATTTGCTCGCCTATGTATTTGAAGCCTGTTAAGACATTAATCGTTTCCACTCCGTAATGTTCCGCGATCTTATCCGCCAAGTCCATGGAAACGATTGATTTGACCATAATCGGATGTTCTGGCATTGCGCCTAAAGCGATTCTTCTTTCACATATATAGTTGAGGAGGAGAAGTCCAACTTCGTTTCCTGTCAATAAGACATGTTCGCCATCGGCGTTTTTGACTGCGATGCCAACTCTATCGCAATCAGGGTCTGTTGCGAGCATCAAATCGGCATCGTTTTCTTTGCAGTATTCTAGACCCAAAGCCAGTGTTTCTCTAATTTCAGGATTTGGATATGGGCAGGTTGGGAAATTGCCATCTGGTTGCTCTTGTTCCTTAACCACTGTGATATTTGTGTATCCCGACTCTTTGAGTACTCTTAAAACCGGTACAAGACCCGTTCCGTTGAGTGGAGAATAAACGATGGAAACATTCTTATCTATCTTTTCATCGCCGAGTAATGACTGTGACTTCACATTTTGAATGTATTTTTCGATAACTTCATCTTTGATGTATTTGATCATTCCTTCTGACATGTATTCTTCGAATGTTTTTCTTTCCGGTAACTTCAAAGCGTTGACTGCGTTTATCTTTGAAAGAATCGAGTCCGCCGTTTCATTTGTGATTTGGCATCCGTCTGGACCATACACTTTATAACCGTTGTACTTTGACGGATTGTGTGAGGCTGTAATCATTACGCCATACGAAGCTTTGAGGTATCTAGTTGCAAAAGAAACGGTTGGTACTGGGAAAATCTCCTTATAGAAATGCACTTTAATTCCATTGGACGCGAAAACTTCGGCTGCAACTTTGGCAAATAAATCGCTATTGATTCTCGAGTCTCTTCCGATGACTACGCTTCGTTCGTTCTCTGGAACTGTGGCGATAATATGCTTCGCTAAGCCAAGCGATGCCTTTCCGACTGTATAGATGTTCATCCTGTTGGTGCCGGCACCGATGATTCCTCTTAATCCGCCCGTGCCGAATTCTAGCTCACGATAAAAAGAATCCTCAATCTGAGCGGCATTCATGGTTTTGAGTTCGCTGAGCAGTGCCTCGTCCATGTTTGGGCATTTAACCCATTTCTTGTAAAGATTTTTTGCGTTCATATTTATATTGTTACGGTTAGAACCGTCATATTACCCATTAGTTTAATATCTTGTGTGCTTGAGATAAACCATGTATCACCAATTTTTGTTTTTTCTTTGTTTATTGTTCCCTCGCCTTTGACAATCATCGCGATTATGAAAGATTCTGCAGTCCCTTTGATTTTATGGCTTCTCCAGAGCTCATGTTTCCTAACTTTAAATGATGGACATATAGCCAGGACACCATAACCACTATGAGTTTCCATCTCTTGTTTTTTGTAATTGAGGACGTCTAAGCCTTTTTGGATATGCAGTTCTCTTGGCTTGCCATTTTTCCCAAGCCTTCCATAGTCATATAACCTATATGTCACATTTGATGTTTGCTGTATCTCGGCGATTAGGCATCCTGCGCCTATTGCGTGAATGGTTCCAGCCTTAATGAAGTATGACTCTCCCTCTTTCACCTCTACTTTATTCAGGATTTCTTCTAATGTGTTTTCTTTAATTCTTTTTTCGACTTCTTCTCGAGTCGTATCTTTATTAAAACCTAAATAAATAAATGCTCCTGGGTCGGTTGAAACGATGTACCACATCTCATTCTTGCCGTTATCGTTCTCATGGATTCTTGCATATTCATCGCCTGGATGAACTTGTATTGATAAGTTGTTTTTCGCATCGATGTATTTAATAAGGACGGGGAAGCGTTCGTCTTTCTTATAGTTATTGCCAAGAACATCTATGCCCTGAGACTCTATAAATGATTTAAAGGTAGTGCCATCCTCCAACAACGACAATCCGTCTTTGTGGGTTGAAACCTCCCAAGATTCGGCAGTGCATGCATAAGGCGAATTTTTTCCCAATCTCGTTTTGATATTTTCGCCACCCCATATGTAATCTTTATATACAGGAATCATTTTTTTGATAAGTTGACAATTTCTTGACTTTATCATAAATATTTTCCTCCATTTGAAAAAATAAATCGGTAGAAACCTCAAATATTTAGCCATTTCATATCTATGGAACGCATTATAGCATATGAGGAAAGTAAAGAAAATCTTGACTTGTAAGCGTTACCATCATATAGTTAAGGCACAAACGGGGAAGGTTATTCTCCATAAAAAACAAACCAAATTTAGGAGGAAATATGAAAAAGTTTATTAAACTTGGTTGCCTTGTTTTATCAACAGTTGCCCTTGCTGCTTGCGGTGGTTCATCGGATAACACCGAAGCAACAAAGAATGTCATTGACGAAACTGTTGCTGCAGCAGTTGAAGATGCACAGAATCTATCTCGTGCGGATTTAATGAAGAAGGCTTTAGACGAAATTAAAGCCGGCAAGAAAGTCAAGATGCTAGCTGTCACATCACGTGGTGGCAAGGATTCGGCAAAAATTGAGTTCATGGAGCAGCTAAATGCAGTTGGCGGATCGTTCGACACATCTAAAGCTGCAAATGCCCCAGTTGATTACGAATCAACAGTTGACGGCAAAATCTATACCGTTCTCGCAGGAGAAGTTGAATCTGGAGTCAAGAATTACACGGGTGCAATTCTTCAGGATGGATATCAGCTTCAAAAGAAGTTCATCGATGAGGGAATGTATACGAATTACATTCCAAAAGAATGGGCAGATGATGCCTCAACCGATAAGAATGGAACAGATAATCCATTCACACTTCAATATAACTTCAAAACATGGATGTACAACAATGCGAATCACGACGTCACAATCGACAACGTTTGGGATGTCACATCCGAAAAATATAAAGGCAAAATCTGCACGATGGATCCAGCCAACGAGAACGTTAACATGGACTGGCTCATCATGCTTACGCAGGAAAAATGGGCAGATTGCTTAAAAAATGCATTTGAAGCGGACTCAAACGACAATAAGTCACTTGACCTTTCAGCCTACGCTCAGTATGGCGAGAAACTTAAATATTCATATGCATTTATCGCCAAATTCATTGAGAACTCAGTTTTCTATGCAGATGATGGCAAAGCGGTCGATGCTCTTGCAAAAACCCCTGGTTCGCTTGGATGGATAGTTTATTCAAAAATACAAAATGTCAAAGAGACGGCTGAGACTTCTAAGAAGAACATTGTCATTGCGGCCTTAGGCGAGAATAATGCCGATGGATCAAACCCCGGCAACTCCAAGATCGCAGGATTTGGCGGATTCATGTACAAACACTATATGACACTGATGCCAAACTGCGATGCACCATATGCAACATGCGCTTTCTTGAACATCCTTTCAACCACAAAGAATGGATATAAGAACTGGGCAAGTGACGTTGGCGACTACCCAACAATGGCATCCATCAATGTTGATAGGACAAAGAACGGACATGGAACATTGGCAACAGAAGCGGATGAATCGGGCGTTTACACTTTCACGCAGTCCGCGGATGGCGAAAATGTCTTCCCATGTTTGAATGACCCAACATCTTCGTGGTGGAACGATGCAACAAAGGGCAACGCTGTTATTGAAACCCCAAGCTTCATTGGACCTATGTACAACAGAGTCGCTGGATTCATCAATACACAGATTTCAAAGAAAAAATAAAACAATGTTTTAACTGGCGGGTCGGGACAATATCGTTCCGACCTTGCTTTGTCTTACAAACAACAGAAAGGAGAAAAAGCTATGGATAATGAATCAACCAAACAGCCAAATGAATTCCAAAGAAAAATCAGAGTTGGAATCAACACTGTTTGGACGTTTCTTTCAAATCCGGCAAATGCCATCTTGGTTTTCTTCGGAATCTTACTTCTTGTTTTAAATGTCGCTCCAATAGCCTCTGTCATTAAAGACGCATTCACTGTCCACAAAATGGAATTCGTACCGGCTAATTCCCAAGATTGGGAAGGTTTATCGGAGGGTTCGTTTACTTGGTACCATTGGTATGAAGTATTCGCATCTGAGACATCAGAGGGTTTCTTCTGGAGACCGCTTGGAAACTCGCTAGTAGTTTCAGTGCTCTCATGTGCTTTTGCCATTTTGTTTGGCGGTGGCGCCGCCTTCTTGATTTGCAGAACCAATATGAAATTCAAGAAGTTTATCTCAACGGTTTTCATCTTCCCATACATCATGCCCCAATGGACACTTGCCTTGTTTTGGAAGAATTTCTTCATCTCAACAAATTGCGGAGCTTTAGGATATGTTGGCGAGTTGCAAAAACTTACCGGTATCGCTATGCCGCAGTGGTGGGTATTTGGAGCCTTCCCTATCGCGGTTGTTTTGGGTCTCCATTATGCCCCATTCGCATATATCTTGATGGGTGGCGTTCTAAGAAATATGGACTCCAACCTCGAAGAAGCCGCAACGATTCTCAATATTCCAAAATGGAAGACATTCTTCAAAGTTACAATCCCAATGTTGACTCCTGCCATCTTATCCACAGTATTACTCGTCTTCTCTGCTGCTATCTCTTCTTACCCAATCGCCCAGACATTAGGAACGCCCGTCAACTATTTTGTTCTTGCTGTTCAAATGAAGAAAATGATTGAAGGCAGTTCGGGAGCTATGGTTGGTCAAGGTTCAATTGTTTCGATCGTTCTTATCTTGATGGGTGTCATGATTCTCGTCTTCAATCAGAGAGTTACCGGCGGTAGGAAACAATACACTACAGTTTCTGGCAAAGCCGGACAGGTTTCAAAAAACAATCTTGGTAAGGCTGGTAAATGGATTGTCGGCATACTCTTCTCTGTCATCGTCCTTTTCTTCTGCATCGGCCCAATGGTTTCGTTCTTATTCGAGTCAATGTTGCCAAATCCAGGCGATTATTCAAATGGCTTAACAACATATTATTGGACCTCATCTGAAGTCATTAGAAACGATTTGCATGGCGTCTTCCATGAGCCAAAGCTATGGGAGGCCTTAAAAGGTTCATTTCTCTTATCAATCGTTTGTGCGCTTTTAGCTGGTACAGCTGGATTATTAATCGGCTACGCTGTGGCTAGGAAACGCAAATCAAAACTTGCTCAAGGCGTAAACGGATTGGCTTTCTTCCCTTATTTGATTCCATCCGTTTCCCTGTCTGCCATTTTCTTCCTTTTGTCATTGCAGATAAAGTGGTTGTACAAATTGCCGTTCCTTGTGTGCGTAATACTTGGCTTCATCAAGTACATTCCGTTTGCGTCTAGATCGTCTTTGAACGCCATGATGCAACTTTCAAATGAAATTGAAGAAGCGGCCATCATCCAGAATGTCCCATGGTGGAAGAGAATGCTTCGGATTGTCTTCCCAATCCAGAAAAGCGCATTCTTGTCTGGTTATCTCCTCCCATTCATTTCATGCATGCGAGAACTTAACCTGTTCATCTTCATCGGTTCAGAAACGATGCTTCTTACAAGATTCATGTATTTGCTTGAGGATACTGGCATTTCCGCGCTTGAGAATGCCGCAAACTTGATCCTTGTCGTTATCATCCTTGTCGTTAACTGGTTGGTCAATATCATCACCGGTGCTTCAATTGACAAAGGAGTTGGAGGTAAATAATCATGCCAAAAATCGAATTAATAAATGTTACTAAGAGATGGGGCGACTTCTACGCCGTAGAGAATATGAACCTTGTCCTTCCAGATGAATCATTCATCACCTTATTAGGGCCTTCTGGCTGTGGCAAAACCACAACTTTAAGAATGATTGCCGGTCTTGAGACTCCTACAACCGGCAAGATTATCATCAACGGCGAGACCGTCTTTGACTCAGAAGAAGGAATCAACGTCAGCGCGAATAACAGGCACGTTGGCTTCTTGTTCCAGAACTACGCATTGTGGCCGCACATGACGGTATATAAGAACATTCAGTTCGGATTATCTAATGTCGACCAAGAAATGCCTGTTCATGCTTCGGAATACGAAAGATGCCTTAAGATGTCTGACGTTGTTAAAGAAAAGGCAAAAATAATCGAATTTGTTAGAACTGCATTAGACAAGAATGGAAAAATCGTTGAGGATAAGGCGCTTCTTAACCTAATTGACAACCTTGAAATCTCCATGTATTCCGCCAAAGAACTTTATGCTTTGGTAGCAAAAGGTGAATTGGAAGAAATAAATGCTAAGTTGGATGCATCCGTTGAGAGGTATAAACTCGCGGCAGACGTTGAACTTCAGAAGATTGAGTCCAAAGGATTTGAAGTGGATTCCGATTTTGACCTTGTTAAAGATGGAAAGAAAGTCATCAAAAAGAGAAAACTCGACAAAGAGGAAATCGATTTGAGGCTTCGCCGTTCGGCACGCATAGTAAAAGTCGGAGAGTTCATGGATAGATATCCGAATGAATTGTCAGGCGGTCAGCAGCAACGTGTCGCTATTGCCCGTACCCTTGCCCCAGGGCCAAAAGTCCTCTTCATGGATGAGCCATTGTCAAACCTTGATGCTAAGTTAAGGCTTGAGATGAGATCCGAATTGAAGAGGTTGCACCATGATACGGGCGCAACATTCATATATGTTACTCACGATCAGCTTGAGGCTATGACACTTGCCACACACATCTGCTTAATCAATAATGGCGTCATTCAGCAGTATGATGCCCCGTTGGATGTCTATAAGAGACCAAATAATATTTTTGTCGCAGACTTCGTCGGAAACCCGGCAATTAACTTTGTTAATGTCAAAGCCAAACAGGATGAAAGAGGCATTCACGTTAGCTTATTCGATGGAATGGTCAAAGGTTTATTTGTCCCTAACACATATGTTGATTTAAAACAATTTAGAGCGAATGCCGATAAAGAAGAGGAAGAAGCTAAGGCGGCCTATGCTGAAAAACTCCAGGATAAGCATTATGTCGTTAAAGGCAACGAAGATAAAGCTTTCAATTATCATATTCCCACAATTAACGGTACAATCGAGGAGAAAGACCGTAAGGGAATCACCGATGATGATTATGTAATCGGCATCAGACCTGAATTCTTAAGGATCGATGACGACGGAAAACTTGAAACGGAAGTTTATTCCGCAATGCCTTCTGGCATGGAAACAACGGTCAAACTTCGTGTTGGAGAATACATTGTGACATCGGTTGTCTTCGGCGGTGTTGACTACAAGGTCAATGCCAAGGCAAACGTCAATATCGTTGGCAAAGAGATAGTCCTATTTGATAGAAAATCGCAAAAGTTAATTGCGATGGGTGAATTGAAGTTGGATTGATTGAATGAAAAGAGGACTCGATTTTTTGAGTCCTCTTTTTCCTTAGTTCTTAAATGAATGAATCGGAGCGGGGATTTTCCCTTTTCTAGAGACGAAATCGTCACAACCATAGGAATTAACCTTCATAATTGGTGCTTCACCGAGCAAGCCTCCAAAAATTGCTTTTTCCCCAACGCCTTTTCCGTAAACGGGAATTAGCCTAGCGGCAGTGGTCTTGGAATTGATCATACCGATAGCCATTTCATCAGCGATTATGCCGGCAATAGTGGCTGCGCTGGTGTCGCCAGGGATTGCGATCATATCTAACCCCACCGAGCAAACACAGGTCATCGCTTCAAGTTTCTCAAGGCTTAATGAACCGCATTTGGCGGCTTCAATCATTGCATGGTCTTCCGATACAGGAATGAATGCTCCGCTTAATCCTCCAACTGAAGATGACGCCATGATTCCACCCTTTTTGACTTGGTCGTTTAACATGGCCAATGCGCAGGTTGTACCAGGAGCACCGGCTTTTTCTAAGCCCATTGTCTCGAAGATTTCACCGATCGAATCTCCAATTGCCGGAGTAGGCGCGAGTGATAAATCAACGATGCCAAATGGAATATTCAATCTCTTTGCGGCTTCTTTTGCCACGAGCTGTCCGACACGGGTAATTTTAAAGGCGGTTCTTTTAATTGCTTCGCAAAGCGTTTCGAAGTCTGCGCCCTTAACCTCTTCCAAGGCTTTCTTAACAACGCCAGGCCCTGAAACGCCTACATTAATGCAACTATCCCCCTCTGAGATGCCATGGAATGCGCCTGCCATGAATGGATTATCATCTGGAGCATTGCAGAATACGACCAATTTAGCACAGCCGATTGAGTCTGCATCTTTAGTTAAATAGGCGAGCTCTTTGATTTTTTGACCCATTAGGTTTACGGCGTCCATATTTATGCCTACTCTAGAGGAGGCGAGATTGACTGAAGAACATACTCTTTCTGTTGATGCTAAAGCTTCGGGTATTGAGTTGATAAACAGCGTTTCATTGGCGGTCATTGCTTTTTGAACAATAGCAGTGTATCCACCAATGAAGTTAACTCCGCAATCCAAAGCGCATTTATCCAACGTCTTAGCAATTGAGACATAGTCTTCTATTGTTTTGCAGCAGGCTGCGCCAATGATGGAGATTGGAGTGACTTCAATCCTCTTGTTGACGATAGGAATGCCGAAGTCATTTCCGATATCGTTAGCAGTTTTCACCAAATCTTTAGCGAGGTTGGTAATCTTTTTGTATATTTTTTCGTTTGTTTTATCTACATCTGTGTCGATGCAATCAAGAAGCGAGATGCCTAATGTGATGGTTCTCACATCAAGATTCATCTCGTGAATCATTTTGTTCGTTTCAATTACTTCGTTAATCGTGATCATAATTAAATCCTGTGCATTGCATCAAATATCTCTTCTTTTTGGATGTTGATGATGCATGATAAATCTTCACCGAGTTGGTTGAGGTCGGCTTTGATGTCCTTAAATTCTTTTGTTGCGTCTTTGATATCGGCAACCATCATCATGTTGAAGTATCCTTGGACGATTGTCTGGGAAATGTCTTCGACATTGATTTGGACGGATGATAAATAGGCACAAACCTTGGCGATGATGCCGACTTGGTCCTTACCTACCACAGTTATTATTGCTTTGTTCATAATTCTAACCTCGCTTGAATAAAGATATATAAACATCTAGTTTCAGCTATGTCACTTAAAAGAAATATGAAAGCCTATCCATAGGACATTTTTAAAACGGGATAGATTAACTACCCCGTTCATTTGAATGGATTGCTTTAGTCTATCTCTCCGTTTAGGAATTCGATTGCGTATGCGCAATGAATCAAAACAGAGGTAATCATCGCGTCTTCATCAATATCAAAGTGGTCATTGTGCAGTGAAACGGCGGTCTCTGGTCGATTGTCGTTTCTAGAGCCGACAAAGGCATAACAACCAGGTCTTTTGATGATGTATTCTGCCATATCATCCCCAGTACATTCCGGCTTTCTATCGGTTATGACATTCTCTTTGCCAAAGAGGCGGAACGCGACCTTTTGAGTCTCTTCGGTTGATTCTTTATCGTTAATTAGAGGCGAGGTGAAATCTTTTCTGATGAAGGAAATGGTTCCTCCATATATTGCGGCGGTTTTCTCCGCTAAATCTTTAATTTGGTCGATTGTTTTTTGCCTAATCTCACTTGAGTAAGCACGAAGTGTTCCCTCCAACTCAGCCTCTCCTGCTACGATGTTGTAGGATGTTCCTGCGCTCATCTTGCCAATGCCGATGAGTATGCTATCCATAGGATTGTTTCTTCTTGTGATGAGAGCTTGGATCCCAATAACGATTTGGGAAGCGATATAAAGTGCATCAACTCCGGCTTCCGGTTTTGAAACATGGGAAGATAAGCCGTGTACCGTGATTTTGAAATAATCCACAGACGCATTGTTTGGTCCTGGAGTAAGGCAGATTTCTCCAACTTTATAATCTGGCTTCATGTGTAGGCCAAACGTTCTTTGAGCCTCGTCAACATAGCCTTGATCAATAAACTGTCTAGCGCCATATCCAATTTCTTCGCCTTGCTGGAAGTTCAAGATGATTTTGCCACCGAACTTATCCTTGTTTTTAACAAGAACTCTAGCCGCTCCGATAAGAGAAGCTGCATGGGCATCGTGTCCGCAAGCATGCATCACGCCATCTTTCTGCGATTTATAAGGGGTGTCTCTTGCTTCCTGAATTGGGAGGGCATCGATATCCGCTCTTAAAAGGATGACTTTATCGCCTTTCAAATTTCCTTTGATTTCGGTATAAACCCCAGTCTCAGAAACTCTTTTTGTCTCCAATCCGATTTTGTGAAGTTCTTTCTCTATCCTCTCTGCTGTTTTATATTCATGCTTAGATAGTTCTGGATGAGAATGGAAATATCTTCTTAAATCAACAACATACTGGTGATCGGCAAGAACGTCTTTTTTCAGTGATTCTTCGATTTCTTTCATCTTATGACCTCCTTTTAGAAAAGGGACTACCTTAAGATAGTCCCGTCCTTAACGCTATACAAGAATTACCACTTGATAGCTGCGTCAACTTTAGCAACAAGTGCAGCGCCTTCTTCAGCGGTGAATTCCGTGTAATCGAATGCTGGGAAGTATGTCTCGTTGTACTTTGTGAGCATGTATTCTGCAACTGTTTGCGTGCGGAATGCCTCAACGACTTTTTTGTATGTCTCGTTGTCTTTATCGGCTGTTCTAGCGCAGATGATATTGACATATGGGTTGTTGCCTGATTCATCTTGTTTTTCGATACAGATGCCATCTTTTGATGGAACGAGTCCTGCTGATGTTGCCCAGGTGCCATTGATTGTTGCGCCAGCAACCTTAGGATCTGAGAGATTCGATGTTAAGGTGTTTGCATCGATTGGGTAAACCTCTATGTCATAGAGATATGAAGTAATATCTTTCATTTCTGGTGAATAGCCAACGGATGGGTCAACGGTGATGAATCCTGCCGTTTCAAGAAGCTTGATGCCACGGCATTGGTTGGTTCCGTCATTAGGGATTGCAATCTTCAATGCGTTTGATGACGGGGAAGTTGTGTTCGCAGGGAGTGTACCCACAGCATTCTTGATATCGTCAAGCGATTTGAAACTCTTTGTTGTGTTTGGATAAAGGGTAAGTGGAGCGATAAGGGATTCTCCGATACTTTCGACTTTGTATCCGTTAGCGGTGCAATCGTTGCTGAGATATGCTTTGTGTTGGAAAGCATTCAAATCGATTTCTCCTGAATTAAGGGCTGAGTTAGGAATGTTGTATTTGCTGAATTCGACCAATTTGATGTTGATGTTGGCGTTTTGCTCATTCAAAACGTACTGGGCGGCTTTCCATTGATCGTTGGAAGTTCCGCACACACCGATTTTGACAGTGACAGCACCATTTGTAGTTCCGCAGGCAGCCAGTCCTGCGAGTGATAATGCACAAAGTGCAATAGTTGGTAAGAATTTCTGAATTTTCATGATTATTTCCTCTATTTGTTATTTTGTTTTTTCTATGAGTTCCCCTTTATTGCGTTTCTTAAAGGAACCAAACAATTTTCTATTAGTTGTAAGCTTAGCGACGAGTGAACCTATAGCTTGGATGATGCAGACCAATATTAGAAGGACGATTACGCATCCCCAAACAATGTCCCAATTGTTAAGGCCTTGTCCGTAGTTGATTGCGAAGTCTCCTAATCCTCCGGCTCCAACGGCGCCTGCCATAGCAGTGAGGCCAACGAGTGAGATCGCGGTAATCGTGGTGACTCGCGCAAGTTCTGGGACTGATTCGCTGAGATAGACTCTGAAGATGAGCCCAATTGGGGAGCTTCCCATGCTCTTGGCGGCTTCAATTTTTCCTTTGTCCACATTCTCTAAAACCGTTTCAACTTGCCTAGAGAAGAACGGGACTGTACCGAAGACAAGCGGGATAATCGCTCCTTTTACTCCGATTGCAGTTCCAACCACAACTCTTGTAAACGGGATAAGCACGACGAGTAAGATGATGAACGGGACGGAACGGAAGATGTTGATGATGACTGATATGACTGTATAGACAATCTTATTTGGTTTTACACCACCGTCTTTAAACACTATAAGCAGTGTTCCATTTACGAGTCCTAAGACGAATGCGATGATTCCGGATATGAAGAACATCTGAAGGGTGGCGCTGATATTGGTCAGGAATTTGCTCCAATAATTAACCAAATTTGGTGCGATTTTACTTAACCATTCCATTTATAGCACCTCCACTTTGACGCCGTTATCGATGAACGTCTGAAGACCTTTTTCAACGTCCTCAGGCTTTCCGCTTACTTTAGCAACGATTGTACCAAGCGCGTCTTGCTGTATTGCCTCGACGTTAGCGAGGACAATGCTGAAGTCGATGTTGAAGTCTCTACAAACTCTTGTTAAGAGAGAATCGGCAACGCATTCCTTACCAAACTGAAGTTTGACAAGTTTCTCTCCGCTTTTAGTTCTAACTAGTTCTGAATCGTTTCTTATTAACTTCTGCAATTTGCCTAAGTTTGAAGAAGATTCGACGAACTTCTTAGTGATTGGGGCTTGTGGATTGGCGAATATGTCATAGACAGACCCGGTTTCTACCACTTCGCCATGTTCCATGACGGAGACTCGGTGACAACAGCTCTTGATGACTGACATCTCGTGCGTGATGAGAACGATTGTGATCCCTAATTGGACATTGAGCTTCCTCAGCAAGTGAAGAATTGATTCCGTTGCTTCAGGATCGAGAGCGGATGTCGCCTCATCACTCAATAGAACCTTCGGGTTATTGGCAAGAGCTCTAGCGATCGCGACCCTTTGTTTTTGACCGCCAGATAGTTGGGATGGGTAAACATCTTTTTTATCTTCGAGTCCAACGAGTTTGAGCAATTCATTCACTCTATTTTCAATCTCTTCTTTACTATGCCCACAATGTTTTAATGGATATGCGATATTCCCGAATACCGTTTCTCTATCGAGTAAGTTGAAGTGCTGGAATATCATTCCGATGCCTTTCCTTACTCTCCTCAATTCCTTTTCTTTGATTCTGACTAATTTAGCAGGATTGCCCTGCATTCGTGTCAGTTGCACACCGTTGACGTTGATGTTGCCTTCATCCGGAGTTTCGAGCAGGTTTATACATCTCACGATTGTAGATTTTCCTGCACCGGAATATCCGATGATGCCATAGATTTCGCCATCTTCGATTGTAAGTGAAACATTCTTCAAAGCCTGAACATCTCCGGATTTGAGATGGAATGTTTTGGATACGTTTTTGATTTCGATCATGGTGTCCTCCCTTCCTAGGACGCCTTTTATATAAAAAGTCCCGCCCTAACAAATATTTTTGCTAAGGACGAGACTCAAATTCCCGTGTTACCACCTTATTTCATCCAATCTATCGCTAGATTAGACCTCATTGAGTACCAACATACTCTTTCGCTTTAACGGGCTCACCCGGACAGGATTACATATCACCCTGCCAACTCCGAGGCCATGTTCATCTCTTTTCCGTCATCCCTTCACAGCTACCGGGACTCTCTCTGGACGCGATCGGAGACTACTCTTCCTCTTCGATGTCGTTGGGCATATTTAAACACCATATCGAATAAAGGCAAGCAAAATTTATAAACATTTTTGAAAATTGGAGATGAAAATGTTTTCACCCCTTTTTTAGTGACTGCATTAACCTGCATGATATAATCTCGGCATCAATAAGGGGCTTTATATGATTAGAATTGGTATTTATGGATATGGAAACCTTGCTAGAGGCGTTGAGCAAGCCATCAAAATGAACGGTGACATGACTCTTGTCGCCGTCTTTACGCGAAGAGATCCGTCAACGGTTAAAATCAAAACCGAAGGAGCGGCAGCGGTATCTGGTAAAGACGTTCTTACTTATAAAGATAAGATAGATGTCTTGGTCATTTGCGGAGGTTCCGCAACAGATTTGCCAACGATGACTCCGGCTTTAGCAAAAGACTTCTGCGTTGTTGATTCCTTTGATACGCATGCTAGAGTCCAAGAACACTTTGCTAACGTCGATAAAGCGTCAAAAGCAAGCGGGACAACAGCCCTAATCTCAACGGGTTGGGATCCAGGAATGTTCTCGCTAAATAGAGCGATTATGGAAGCCATCCTTCCAAACGGAAAGGATTATACGTTCTGGGGCAAAGGCGTTTCCCAAGGCCATAGCGATGCCATAAGAAGAATCAAAGGCGTTATTGATGCAAGGCAATACACAATTCCGGTAGAAAGCGCACTTGAAAGAGTTAGAAATGGCGAAAACCCAGAGTTAACGACTAGAGAAAAACACACAAGAGAATGCTTTGTTGTCGCCCCTAATGAAGGGGATCATGCTCGAATCGAGAAAGAAATCAAAGAGATGCCAAATTATTTCTCGGATTATGACACAACGGTTCATTTCATAACATTAGAGGAACTAAAAAAGAACCATTCGGGTATTCCGCATGGTGGATTCGTCATAAGAAGTGGCTCCACATCCGATGAATGCAATCACGTTATCGAATATAGTCTCAAACTTGATTCAAACCCAGAGTTCACAGGCAGCATTCTAATTGCTTATGCTAGAGCAGTTTATAGGTTAAATAAACGTGGCGATGTTGGGTGCAAGACTGTGTTCGACATCGCGCCAAAGGATATCGCAGAAGTAAGCTACGATGACTTGTTAGCGCACACCTTATAAAATGAAAACAGGGTTCGAGCCCTGTTTTCATTTGTCTTTCTCAAAGTTTAAGCTTTCGTCGATTATGAATTCTTTGTGTTCGCGATCTGCCTTTTCGATAGCGGCTTTTTCAATTCCTTCATTTTCTATTTTCGCGTTGATTCTTTTACCATCTTCCTCATATGTATCAAGATAGTTATGCTCCCCTTTTGAATCGTTCCAACCAAGACACATATCCAATGTGACATTTTGGGCAGCACTGAATATGTTCTTTTCAACAAACGGAGAGTAATTCTTCATCAAGTCTGCGATTAATTCTTTAGTTTTTAACCTAAATGACGCTTCGGACCCAACATGAGCAGTGCTTTCGGTTAATTTGCAAGCGCAGGCAATGAATGTGAGATTATTCATTTCCTTCCAGGCGATGATGTCCGCTTCTCTAACAAAGTAAAGCGGACGGATTATCTCCATATTTGCATAATGAGTTGAATGAAGTTTAGGCAGCATTGTCTGAAATGAGCCTGCATTAAGCATATTCATAAGGGTTGTACCTATAACATCATCGTAATGATGGCCTAAAGCAATCTTGTTGCAGCCGAAATCTTTAGCGATTCTATATAAGGCTCCGCGCCTCATTTTTGCGCATAAATAGCAAGGTGATTTGTATGTCTTATTTGCGATATCGAATATATCGGTGGATACGATTGTTGCGGGTATTTCAAGTTTCTTTAAATTTGTTTTGATCTGCTCAAGATTTTTTTCGCTGTATCCAGGATTCATGACTAAATATTTCAGTTCAAAATGGACTGGAGAATATTTCTTTAGGTGTTTGAAGAGAAGCGCCATCAGCATTGAGTCTTTACCGCCCGAGATGCAGACCGCAACCTTATCTCCTTCGTTCACAAGCTCATATTCTTGGAGAGCGGCAGTAAATCTTCTCCAGATTGTGTATCTGAATTCCTTATCTAAGGTTCTTTCAATTTTTTGAGGTTCAGTAAGTGTCTTTGTCTTCTTCATCGTTAAACCTATCGCCGGTAGATTTTATCACCAAGCTATAGATTTCTAAAGAATGGGATAGATTCCCTTAAGTCGTCGCTTGATTTGACTTCCACTAAGACGTAGGCATCGTTTTTAATTGCTAAATTCTTAAGGTGCCTTAAATCTAAATTGCCCTTGCCTAAGGCCAAATGGCATCTTGTTCCATCACCGTCATGGAAATGCATCTCTTTTAAAGGAAGGTTTTCTTTCTCAATTAGTTTCAAGAAATCGCCACCCGTCATAGAATCGTGTCCTATATCTAAATTGAGTCCAAATCCTTCTTTATTGAATGCTTTGAAGTTATCTATTAAGAATGAAGCACCTTTTGCGGTATCCACATTCTCAATGACCATATCTATTCCGTTATCTTTGCAAATGGTTTGAGCCTTTTTCAAATTTCCTAAAAGCTTAGGAAGATAGCTGGAGTATTCTTTTTGATAGATATAGTATTTTGTACCTGATATTGTCACAACTGGACCCCCGTTGTTGTGGAAGTTAATCATCTTTATGTAGCCTTTGCCCAATTTTGCGTATTTGTCCAGTAAAACCAAGTATGCATCAACGATTTCATCGTATGTTCCTAGGTCTGCCTCATCATAGAAGTGAAGTGTAGCTTCTAAACTATATTTTCCCAGTAGTTCCCCAACATTTCCTTCTTCCATTTCTTTGCGGCAATACCCAAAATTCAAATTGAGTTCAACAAAATCCAAATCCATTTCTTTGGCCAATTTAAAATTTTCTTCTAAAGAGTCATATTCATATAAGATTGGTATTCCAAGTTTCATTAATTAAGTCCTTTGAGTTTTCTTACTCTAATAACGTTAGGGATTTTTTCGATTGCTTTAATCGTATCATCGTTGACCTCGTTATCTAAGTCAAAGATCGTATAAGCGATATCATCAAGCGAGTTATTGAACATTTTTGCGATGTTATTTCCCGCTAGAGCATTCGTGAATGCGCCAATCATGCCGGCAGTATTCATGTGACAGATTGTTATTCTTTGCTTTGTCATGCATCTTCCCGCATTTACGTCTGGGTAGTTGACTGAATGGACGATATTGCCGTTTTCGATGAAATCCATTGCTTGTCTAACCGCCATAGCGGAACATTTTGTTTCTGATTCATCAGAAGCGCCTCCGATATGCGGGAAGACAATTGTGTTCTTCATCTTAACCGATTTTGGATTTGGGAAGTCGGTGATGTATTTAGCAACCTTGCCGCTATCTAGCGCTTCAATCATATCGTCATCTTTGACTAATGCTGCTCTTGCAAGGTTTAAGACTTTAACGCCATCTTTCATTTTGGCGAATGCTGCTTTGTCGAGCATATATTTTGTGTCTTCTTTTAATGGAGTGTGGACGGTGATGATATCTGCAGCGGCAAACAGTTCATCCAAAGAATCAACTTTTTTGATGAATTTTGATAATCCCCATGCGTGCTCTACTGAAATATAAGGGTCGTATCCAATAACATCCATACCAAGCTCGATTGCAATATTCGCTACAAGTCCGCCAATGGCGCCTAGGCCAATGACACCAAGCGTCTTTCCGCTGATTTCCGTGCCGGTGTACATCGTCTTTTTCTTTTCGATAATCTCAACGATATTCGGATCGTCGGCTAAGGAACGAACCCAATTTGTTGCGCCAAATATATCTCTTTGGGCTAAGACGAGAGCAAGAGCGGTCAACTCTTTAACGCTGTTTGCGTTTCCGCCTGGTGTATTGCAGACTACAATTCCTTGTTTTGCATATTCTTTATATGGAATTGTATTAACTCCAATGCCGGCTCTACCGATAAATTTAACCGTTTGTGGCAGTGTTGGCGTTTCATTTAAATTTGTGGATCTGACAAGTAGAATGTCTGCATCAAGCCCTTGTGTTTTCTCAAAATCGTTGGTGAAAAGCCTTAAAGCTTCGTCTTTCATTACGTTTAAACAACTGTATTTATACATAAATAATCCTCTATTTTAGATATTCGATCTCGAACTCTTTCATGAATTCGATTAGGGTTTCCACTCCATCTTTTGGCATGGCGTTATAAATGCTCGCCCTCATGCCACCGACAACGCGGTGTCCTTTGATTGAGATAAGGTCTTTCTTTGCCGCTTCTTGGACGAATAACGCATCTAAATCTTTATCTCCTGTTCTGAACGTGACATTCATCATTGAACGAGAATCTTTTTCGGCGGTTGCAATGTATCTTGAATTGTCGAGATAGTCATAAAGCAATTTTGCTTTTTCCTCGTTTATCTTCTTCATCGTCTCTAACCCTCCAAGTGATTTCAGCCACTTGAAAACTTTGCCGCAGACATAGATTGAGAAGCAGTTAGGCGTGTTATATAAGGAATTGGCTTTAGCCTGCGTGCTCCATTTGAGCATAGTCGGCGTAACGATATCCAAATCCTCTCTAATTAGGTCTTCTCTGATAATCAAGATGACTAGTCCCGCTGGGCCAACGTTCTTTTGGACGCCGGCGTAGATTACTCCATATTTGACGACATCAACTGGTTCTGATAAGAAACAGGATGATTGATCTGCAACGAGAATCTTCCCTTTTGTGTTTGGCAGTTGATGGAATTTGGTTCCATAGATTGTGTTGTTTTCACAGATGTAGACGTAATCTGTATCTTCTCTAATTGGGAGATTGCTGCAATCCGGGATATAAGAGAATTGCTTATCCTCAGACGATGCAACCACTTTGGCGTCACCAAACAGTTTCGCTTCCTTATATGCCTTGGTGGAAAATTCCCCAGTGAGGATATAATCCGCTTTCTTGTTCTTCATGAGATTCATAGGGATTGCGGCGAATTGCTGTGAAGCGCCGCCTTGGACGAATATTACTTTGTAATTGTTAGGAATATTCATCAATTCCCTCAAATCCTTGATTGCCTCGTTCAATATATCTTCAAACGCTTTAGATCGATGGGACATCTCCAAAACCGACATCCCTGTGCCGTTATAATCCAGCATTTCTTTTTGGATGTCCTTCAAGACCACTATTGGAAGCATTGCAGGTCCCGCTGAGAAGTTATAAACACGTCCCATATTCTCTCCTCCCTGAAATAAAAAGTCCCACTCACTAAAAGTAAGTAGGGACGAATAAATAATTTTATCCGCGGTGCCACCCTAATTAGGTATTCCTCGCTCGATTGTCCTATAACGGGAACTCCCGGAATTGATTAGATTCGCCAAAGAGGTGGACTTGCGCAGCATCCTCAATGGCTTTCACCAACCGCCACCTCTCTAAGGGGAATCAATGCGCAGATAGTCTCTTTATGGGCTTGCCGCCATTATATTTTTGGGATGGTTTATGTCAATTATTATCTTTGAAACTTGCAATCTAAGTGGTTTCTACTATCAAATTAAGCGATTATGAGCAATATCGCTTATCTTTTTGTATAATTTAGGCATGGAAATTTATAAATGCCCCGTTTGCAACAATCCGCTTCATTTAGCTGGCAAAACATATAAATGCTCTCTGAACCATTCATACGACATCGCCAAAAAAGGTTATGTGAATCTTCTTTTGGCAAATCAAGGGAATCACTTCGTTGAAGAAGGAGACAAGAGGAACTCTGTTGAATCTAGAACCAGATTTTTAAACAGTGGGGCATACTCATTTCTAAGAGATGAACTTATCTCTATCATTAAAAACGTTAACCCAAAGACGTTCTGTGATTTAGCCTGTGGAGAGGGATATTACACGACTGGAATCCATAAGGAAATCACTGCTGAAACATATGGCGTTGATATATCTAAAGCCGCGATTAATTCAGCATCGACCAGAAAGAATGTTGAAAAACTTAGCAACATATATTTTTCTATTGGCAATTTAGATTACCTACCATTCATGGATGAATCGTTTGATTGCATGCTTAATTGCTTTGCCCCAATCAATGAGAAAGAGTTCGCTAGAATCGCTAGAAAAGATGCAACATATATTCGAGTGTTACCTGGAAAAAACCATCTTTTTGATATGAAAGAAATACTCTATGAAAACGTCAGATTGAACGAGCCAAAAGAAGAAGTTTTAGAAGGTTTTGAGTTGGTCGGTAAAAAGACCATTGCGAATAAGGCTAAACTCACAAGTCAGCAGATTAAGGATTTATTTGAGATGACGCCATACGCTTTTAAAACCGATAAAGATGCGATAGAACGCCTCTTCTCAACTGAAAGCATTTTCATGACGTTGGAATTCAATTTATTCATATATAAAAGAGTGTAATCAATAGCATTACATGATTGTTAAGCCTCTAAGAGGCTTTTATCATTCGTCTTGTAATCGATATATTTTTATCTATTTCAGCTCTTTGCTAGACAAAACGTTTCACTATCTATAGCACGTGTGATAAAATCACAACCGCAATGTAATGTTTATTGCATTTATGGAGGACAATATGTCAAACAAAACATACGTTTATGCCTTCAAAGACGCTTACGGATTAGGTAAGCCTCTTCTCGGAGGAAAAGGCGCAGGCCTCGCTGAGATGACTCACATCGGAATCAGAATTCCAGATGGTTTCACAATCACGACAGAAGCATGCACACTCTACAGCGAGTCTGGACACGAACTCCCAGATTACCTCGTCGCTGAAATCAAAGCCGCAGTTGCTGATCTCCAAGTCAGAACAGGAAAGTCATTCGGACACGGCCCAAACCCACTCTTAGTCTCTGTTCGTTCAGGCGCTAGAGTTTCTATGCCAGGTATGATGGACACCATCCTTAACCTTGGTTTAAATGACGAAACAGTCGCAGCTCTTGCTAAGAAGTCTGGCAATGAAAGATTCGCTTATGACTGCTTCAGACGTTTCATCCTTATGTTCACAAATATCGCCAAAGGACATCCACGTACTGAGATGGACGCAATGCTTGATGAAGTTAAGGAAAAGAAAGGCTATGCAACAGATAAAGATGTCCCAGTTGAGGACCTCAAGGAGTTAGTTGCAAAGTACAAAGCTTACTACAAGAAGACATTCGGTGAAGAATTCCCAACCGATCCAGAAGAACAACTCATCACAGCAGTCAAGGCTGTCTTCCACTCATGGGATAATGAGAGAGCAAATCTTTACAGAAAGATGAACAACATCCCTTATTCATGGGGAACCGCTGTCAACGTTCAGTCAATGGCATTCGGTAACATGGGCGACACATCAGGCACAGGCGTCGGATTCACAAGACAGCCAACTGATGGTACAAACAAGATCTTCGCCGAGTATCTTATCAACGCTCAGGGTGAAGACGTCGTTGCTGGTATCAGAACACCTTTGAGAATTGATGCCTTAAAGGAACAGCAGCCAGAAATCTACGAACAGCTCGTTTCATCCGCAAAAATCCTTGAGAAACACTACAAGGATATGCAGGACTTCGAGTTCACAGTCGAAGATGGAGTTCTCTACTTCTTACAGACACGTAACGGTAAGAGAACCGGTGTTGCAGGTCTCCAGATTGCAACAGACCTTGTCAAGGAAGGCTTAATCTGCGAAGAAGAAGCTCTTCTTAGAGTCGATCCAAGATCACTTGATCAGTTATTACACCCAACCTTCGTTCAGGAAGCATTAAAGAAAGCCGTTGTCATCGGACATGGTAACGCAGCAGGCCCTGGCGCAGGCGTCGGTCACATCGTCTTCTCAGCTGATGATGCTCAGAAGGCTATCGCAAAAGACAAGAAAGCTCAGTTAATCCTTGTCCGTGCAGAAACATCTCCAGAAGACCTCGGCGGTATGGTTGCCGCTGCTGGTATCTTAACAATGCGTGGTGGTATGACATCACACGCAGCAGTTGTTGCAAGACAAATCGGTAAGTGCTGTGTCACAGGCTGTGGCGAAGCAAAGATTGATGAAGCCAACAAGACAATGGTTCTTGGCGGACATACATATCACGAAGGTGATGTTATCTCCATCAATGGTTCAACAGGCGAAATCTATGATGGTGCCGTTGAGACAAAGGCAGGCGGAGACAATGAGAACTTTGTCCAGATCCTTAACTGGGCAGACAAATATGCTCATATGCACGTCTATGCTAACGCAGATACACCAGAAGAAGTTGCTAACGCAGTCAGATTCGGTGCTCAGAAGATTGGACTTTGCCGTACAGAGCACATGTTCCGTGGCAAAGACAGACTCTTCATCATGCAGCAGATGATTCTTTCCGAAACAACAGAAGAGAGATGCAAATATCTCGATATGTTAGAGAAGTTCCAGGAAGAAGACTTCTACAACATGTATATGTCAGCCAACAAAGGCGGTAAGAACATCAACATCAACGTCCGTTTACTCGATCCACCTCTAGACGAATACCTTCCACAGAAGGAAGAAGACATCGTTGCATTAGCTAAAGCAGCTGGTAAGCCAGTTGAAAAGGTTAAAGCAAGAATCCAGTGGCTCCACATGACCAACCCAATGATGGGTCTCCGTGGCTGCCGTCTTGACGTCGTATATCCAGAAATCGGTGCTATGCAGGGACGCGCTGTCATCAAAGCAGCTCTCCGTGCTCAGAAAGATCTCGGAACAAAGGTCACAGCTTCCATGATGATCCCACAGGTCGTCGCAGCTCGTGAATTCAAGTTCTGCAAGAAGATCGTTTCTGCTGAAGCAGACAAGCTCATCAAAGCAGCAGGCACTGAACTTGAATATGTCGTCGGCACAATGATCGAAACTCCACGTTCAGCAGTTACAGCTGGGGAAATCGCTCCAGAGGCTAGCTACTTCTCATACGGAACTAACGACTTAACACAGTTCACATTCGGATTCTCAAGAAACGACTACTCAACATATATCAATGAGTACCTCTCAAACAACCTCATCGACTTTGATCCATTCAAGACCCTTGATGATGCAGGTGTTGGCGCACTCATCGCTATGTCAGTCAAAGCTGGCAAAGAAGCAAATCCTGCACTCCAGTGTGGTATCTGCGGCGAAGCTGGCGGTGACCCAGAGTCAATCGAACTCTTCCACAAGTATGGATGCGATTATGTTTCCTGCTCACCATTCCGTGTTCCAGGTGCAAGACTTGCCTGTGCTCAGGCTGCCATCCATGCTGAAGGCAAATATAAGTATTAATCCTTATATAAACTAAATTCAGAAGTGCTTCTCGAAAGGGAGGCACTTTTCTTAATACGCATAAAGAAAATCGATAATCTTTGATGCACTTTATGTGGTACACCTTATAATTAAGGCATGCTTAAACGCTTAATCATCAATAACCTTGCCATCATCGAAAACATCAACGTGGAATTCCGCGAAGGCTTTACTGTTTTAACCGGTGGCACCGGAGCGGGCAAAAGCCTTGTTATCGATTCCTTATCTTTGCTATTGGGTGCTAGAGCTTCTTCCGAGCTTATAAGGCAGGGAGAAGAGAAGGCTACGATTATCGGTTATTTTGATATCCATAATCCTAGACTTGAAGCAGTGTTATCTAAACTCGATATCCCCTTCATCGATGGCGAACTTAAAATCGAAAGAGTGATTGGGAAAAATAGAAACGTTATCAAAGCCAATGGAGTCTCGTTATCCCTTCAAGATCTTAACAAAATCTCCAAGCATTTGGCGGATATTCACAGCCAATTTGACTTTGAGAAGATTTTAAATCCTGAGAACTACCTCGAAATTATCGATGGGTTTTCTTATGAAATGACCTCATCTTACAAAAAAGACTATCTTGATTTATTGGATGTGTACCGCAATAAAAAGAAAGAATTGCAGGTTTTATTAGATAAGAAAAAGAAATTAGAGGAAGCACGAGATTTCTATGAGTTCCAATATAAGGAATTAAACGTTGCCGGTCTTAGAGTAGGTGAAGAGGAAGAGATTGAACAAGAACTGTCTCTTTTAAAGAATTACGATAAGATTTACGAATTATCTCATGAGGCAGATTCAATCATACGCGAAGACTTTATCGACCGCCTTTACGAACTCAATAAAATATTAGATAAACTTTCCAACGTTCAACCGCAATATAAGGAAATCCATGATCAATTAGATGAGCAATACTACTCAATTGATGACACATTCCAGACCTTGAAGAAGAACTTTAAGAATATCGATTATGATCCAGAAAGACTGGATATTCTTCAACAACGTCAAAGCGATTTAAATGCGCTCAAGAGAAAATATCACAAATCCATTGAGGATATGATTGCGTATCGTGATGAACTATCAACGATGATAGGCAAGGATTCCGCGTTCGAGGAAGATATCCAAAAGGCCAAAGAATCTCTTAATGAGGCATTTGAGAAAACGTATCAAAAAGGTTTGGACCTCTCCAAGATTAGGGCAAAGATTGCTAAATCAATTGAAAAAGAAGTGGAAAGTAACCTTACGAGTCTTTTATTAAAGGCTAGGTTTGAGGTTTCTTTCCTTCCTAACGAATCTAAAGACGATTCAATATTTAAAGAAGACGGCTTGGACACCGTTGATTTCTTGATTGAGACGAATGTAGGCGAAGGCCTAAAGAGCCTTGCTAAGGTCGTTTCTGGCGGAGAGGCCAGCCGTATTATGCTTGCCTTTAAAGCGATATTCGTCAAAGCGAATAAGATTGCGACTGTCATTTTTGATGAAATTGATACCGGTATATCTGGAGAAGCCGCAGAGGCAGTGGCAAAAAAGATTAAGGAAATCTCCTATTCAAGCCAAGTCATCGCGATTACCCATATGCCGCAGATCGCATCTAAAAGCGACCATCACATCTTAATCAGCAAAGAAGTTAAGTCTGGTCGTACATACACTTCGGTTAGAGAATTGGATTTGGATGGCAAAATAGCGGAAATTGCTCATTTGATTTCCGGTGGCAAGGTTACAGAAAAACAATTGGAATATGCAAAAGAACTCGTGATGAGTGATAAATAATTTTTAAAACACAACCTTCTTTTAATTAAGAACCTATTGCGTAACCATACGTATATTTTGGCTTCATTACCAAAATTACCGAAAACTGAGGCTGTCTTTTTATCCTCAAATATGGCTATAAAATCAACTTAACGATGCCGATTTTGCAAAAAATTAAAAAACGGCATCGTTAACTCGCTAAAAACCATTATTTTGTATAATTATCTCGGAGGCGGAAATATGGAACTCTATTACAGGGAAAACTGCCTTAAGAAGATTCGTGGCTTTTATAGCGCTGATGACCTTATTAAAGTCATAACGGGTGTCAAGGCGATGTGGTAAATCGAGTCTCATGCAGATGATTGCGAATGAGCTCAGGAATTCTGTGGGTAGATGAATCTCAAATTATTTACTTGGATCTTGATTCGGATGAATATGAGGGCATTGAGACCGCGGCCAAACTCAAAAAGTTGATTGAGTCAAAGAGCGTTACAGGCGGGATGAAATACATTTTCATCGACGAGGTTCAAAATGTTCTCGGCTTTGAGAAGATACTGAATGGGTATAGATCTAAAGGTAACTATTCTATTTTCATTACCGGATCCAATTCTTATCTTCTGAGCGGTGAGCTTGTCACGAAATTAACTGGGCGCTACGTCGAGTTTGAATTATTCCCTCTGAGTTTCGAGGAATATGAGGGCATGAAGAAATTTCTAGGGAAGGCGATTAACTCTAATCCTTTAGCAGAACTTACAGCTTATATTCTAGAGGGTGGGTTTCCACGTACTATGTTTTTTGATTCTATGCCGGTTTTTTAGTTAACTAGCGTGCAGAGAATATTTAGCGATATAGGAAAAGTGTATTTTTTGGATGTCTAAAACCGTAGGAAAAGTGTAAAAAAGTTTAGTTTTTGATTGATAAGTTGGGTATTACCGCAAATTTCGTTTGCACTTTAGATCGGATGACAACAATTGTTTTTAGCTAGATTTCTATTTAAGCATTATGTCCTTAATTTTAGCTATCATTTCATCGGTGACGCTGCATTCCGTTTTCAGGTAGTTCTTAATTGCACTTGATAGTTTTAAATCGCCTGTACCATAAACGTTCATCATCGT
This sequence comes from Faecalibacillus sp., assembly GCA_963588175.1. GTDB lineage: Bacteria > Bacillota_I > Bacilli_A > RFN20 > CAG-826 > UBA4951. Next base: position 45,929 of record CAVAGP010000006.1, read on the forward strand.
ATTATTCATTTTTTGCCAAGTGTCTTCCTCGGTTGTAAGGGTCGTTGCGCCTTCATCGTTCACGTATGAATATGTGAAACTGGTACCTCTCCACATTTCGCCGACTTTAGAGAATGCGGTTAATTCATAATCCCTAGTAAGATCTTCGTAAGACACTCCTAGCATTCCATTTATTAACCATGCCATGGTGCCCGTTCTATCCTGACCGGCGTGGCAGTGGATGTAAAATGGGTAGTTATTTTCATCTTGCATCATATCGAACGTTTTCTTTATAACTTTGGGCGCTCTTTGATCAAACAAAGTGGAGTTATCATATTTAGACCCGTCAAATATCGCATCGTATGGCAGATACTCAAAGTTATAGTAACTGCATCCATCTAATGATGATTCGCTTTGACCACCATTTTCTGCTATTTTGCGGAAATCGATCTCGGTTTTTATTTGAAGCTCGTTCATCACCACTTTTCCATAATCATTTATTTCATAAGATGGAGTTGATGGGGCGGTGAGAAGGCCGCCTCTAAAGAATTTGTCGTATTTTACGGTTTTGCCATCTTCTGTTGCCCAGCCACCCATGTCTCTCACATTGTTAATTCCCAATTCGTTGTAGTTTTGCCTTGCTGTAATCATTCTAGGACCGTTTCCAGTTTTAAAATGACCTACCTCCGTTTTGTTGCCAAGGCTATCTTCTACTTGATAGTAATATTCGGTATTTGGGTAGAGGTTACCAGGAAAACAGTATCTTCTCTCACTTGTTCTCTCCTTTGGATTTGACATGTCGCTAGAGGTGGAGATTCTGCATGTATACGGTGCGGTTCCTCCTCCCCAAACCAAACGTGCCCATTGTCCATCATATGCTTTCTTTGTCTTCCTGTAGGCATTTTCTTTAATGTAGGTGAGCGATTCTTCAAATGAAGCGTTCATATAGCCTTGAACAACTTCATTCATATAATCGATTGTTCCACCGTTTTTCTCGCTTTTTAAGATAAATTCCGAACCGCTAATTGAGCTGGAATTGTTAGTACCACAAGCAGCGATACATAAAAGTGGTAAAGAAAATAAGATTTTTAATGGTGCGTATTTTTTCATAATGATGTCCTCTTTCCATTATTAAAACTTAAGTTAAGTATTTTTGTTTTCTTAACGCATCTTTTGCTGTTTTTCGTTCAATATATGCAATAAACGTAATAAAAAGCGGGCTTTCAAACCCGCTTAATACTTACTATTCCTTATTTGAGAATAACCTTTTCGAAGATTTTTTTACCCTTCTTAATTTTGACGCCTTGTTTGAGTTCTTCGGCAGTGAAAGCTAATGCAATATCGCTGACTTTTGCGTCATTGACAGCAACACCGTTTCCTTGGATGAGCTTTCTTGCTTCGGTTTTGGACGTTGTGAGGCCTGAGAGGACTAAGCAATCGATCAACGTAATCTTCCCGTCAATGAGATTTGCCTCCGTTAACTCGAATGTTGGCATGTTGTCGCCACCACCTGCAAAGAGCGATCTTGCCATGTCTCTAGACTTGGCTGCTTCTTCTTCGCCATGGACGAGTGCGGTTAATTCATAAGCGAGAATCTCTTTCTTCTCATTGATTCTTGATGGGTCCCAGCTTTCCATCTCTTTAATTTTATCGAGCGGAATGAAGGTTAACATCTTCAAGCATTTTGTTACATCCGCGTCATCGATGTTCCTCCAGTACTGGAAGAATTCAAATGGAGATGTCTTATTTGGATCGAGCCAAACGGCACCTGATGCTGTCTTGCCCATCTTCTTGCCTTCTGAATTGAGGAGAAGCGTGATTGTCATTGCATATGCATCATGACCTGTTTTCTTTCTGATTAATTCGGTTCCGCCCAACATATTTGACCACTGGTCATCGCCGCCGAACTCCATATTGCATCCGTAATGCTCGTGGAGGTAGTAGAAGTCATAGGACTGCATGATCATGTAGTTGAATTCTAAGAAAGACAATCCTCTTTCCATTCTTTGCTTATAGCATTCCGCTCTAAGCATGTTATTGACGCTGAAGCAAGCGCCGACTTCTCTTAAGACATCAATGTATTTTAATCCTAATAACCAATCGGCATTATTGACCATTATTGCATCGTCAGGACCGAACTTGATGAATCTCTGCATCTGTTTATAGAAACAGTCGCAGTTGTGTTGGATTGTCTCTGGAGTGAGCATTGCTCTCATGTCAGTTCTACCGGATGGATCGCCGATATATCCGGTACCTCCGCCGATTAAGACAACCGGTTTGTTGCCAGCTAACTGCAATCTTCTCATTAAGCATAGTGCCATAAAGTGGCCGACATGCAATGAGTCTGCGGTTGGGTCGAATCCGATATAGAATTTTGCTCCGCCTCTGTTGATGAGGTCTCTGATTTCCTTCTCATCTGTGACCTGCGCGATTAAGCCACGTTCTTGTAATTCTTCATAAACACCCATATGTGTTCTCCTTCTCTGGGACAAAATAAAACGTCCCCTAATTTAGAGGACGAATTTCTCGTGTTACCACCTCAATTTAAGTTAGATTCGCACCTAACTCCTTAGTATCTAACCTATGGTGATTAGACATCCGCTGTATCGGGCGGCCCCGGCATTAAGCAGCTCCGGAATGTAATTCACAAACACGTCTTCTAATCCTTGCACCAACCGGATTCTCTCTAAAGAAGATTATGTGCCCGCTACTTTGTTTCCTTCATAGCCTGGCAATATCTTAACACTTTAAAATTTGTTATCTATGGAAATTTAATCAATTGCTTCTATCAAGAAGGTAACTGGACGGAATCCATCATTGCAACTCGCCATCGCTGACTTCTCATCTTTCATCCAGCCATTGAAGAAGTTTCCGCCTCCGTTAGCCAATTCTTTAACGAAATATTCCATCGATTTCCAAGCCTCAGGGCAAAATCCTTTTGGACATTCCCCATTTATCGATATAAATGAATCGCCATCACTAATATCGCAAGGATTCTCAATCGGGTTCTCATATTTATCGATAAGGTCTTGATAGACACTTCTTCTTATTGCGGTGATTTTGACTTTCTTCATGAGCATATTTTAACAAAACCTTTTTAGAACCTAATAGGTTTTAAAGGACAATAAGATGAATGAAACAAAAATAATAGGCATTCCCTATTTTTCCGTTACAAAATTTTTAGATTCAGTCCATTTAAGGGAGGAACAATTATGAAGAAAAAGATGTTGGCCGTGTTATCTTGTTTAGCTGCACTGTCGCTTATTGCCTGTTGTGGCGAAGCCGTGCAGGGAGAAAAAGGCGAAAAGGGTGATCAAGGTGAAACTGGCCTTAAAGGAAGTGACGGCAAAGATGGCTCCACGATTTTGACAGGTGTTGGTGCGCCAAGCGTCGATTCCGGCAAAGAAGGCGACCTTTATCTAGACACATCTACGGGCGACCTTTATATAAAAAGTTCCTCCGCCTGGGAGAAAACAGGTAACATAAAAGGCGAACAGGGTGAACCTGGCGCTAACGGGGTTTCCATCACAGAAACCAAAATCAATGATAAAGGCGAACTTATCGGCATTTTTAGCGATGGTACCGAGAAAAACCTTGGGGTGATTAAGAATACCACAAAGCACGAGGTTAACTTCTATTTGGACTCCGAGAAATTAGAGAGCGTTGAAGTTGAACACGGTGAAAGGGTAAGTGAACCTAAAGACATCAAAAAAGATGGCTATGACATCAAAGGATGGAAGTGCAATGAAGATGGCGGATACCGCTGGCTTTTCAGCGCTTATCCAGTCCTAGGCGATTTGGACCTCTATGCGGATTACGACTACGCTACTTATACGGTGACGTTCATCGATGATAAATTTGGGCTCGGCCAAAAGACACAAGACGTCGCCTACAAATCCTCCTACGATTTCTCTTCTATTTACAGCAAGTTAGGCTACACCTGCACCTTCAAAACGAAAGATGGGGATAGTTTCAACAGCATTGGAACCTATGAACTGACAAGTGATCTTACGCTTTACGCTTCGTGGGAATCTTCTGGTTTAACCGTAGAAAGTGAAGACCTAACAAAAGGAAAGGCCGACATTACTGCGATAAATGAGACAACTGATGGGAGTATCCGTTATACCATCAAAGCCACCCCAAATGAAGGTTATGCCTTCGATGGCTGGTATAACGGAGATGAATGGATGTTCCAGTGGGATGAATATGAATATGTTGTGAGCTCCGCCTCAATAGCCCCAACTTTGACCGCCCGTTTCATCACTGAAGAAGAACAAGCAAAACGCTATGCGATTAACCCAGAGATTGATACCGTCAATAATATCGTGACATTTGGTTGTTACCCACAGACGAGAATCAAAGATGAGACAATAATATCCAAATTGGAAGCTGCCGGTGAAAACGCCGTTGGCTTGCGCTGTTACCAAGGTGAATACTATGCCCATGTTGTTGCCGCTCCGCATGAGCAACACACTATAGGAAGCGATGCAGAAGGAGGCAAGGCTGGTTATGTCTTTGAAGATGGTGATTCCATCGAAACAGGTGTGACCTACTGGTTCAAATGCGAGAAGATAAGATGGAAGATTCTATCCTCCGACAATGGCTCGTATTCCCTCGTTACCGAGAGCATAATTGATGGAAAGAAATACGATGGCGATAGCAACAAATACGACGTATCAGATATTAGTTATTGGCTCAATAACACTTTTGTGTATACTGCTTTCCGTTTTGGAGCTTCGTTGAAGCTTCAAGAAGTGCAAGTTGATAACAGCGCCACCTCAACCGGTGAAACACCAAACGCTAACGCTTGTGGAGACTCAGAAGGCCGTGTTTATCTCCCTAGTGTCAAGGAATTAAACGATTCGACAATTTATCCTGATTCCTATAAGAAAGCAGTGGCCACCGATTACGCAAGAGCTGTTGGAGTTGATTGTTCGGAAGAGCCAACGGTTTATAACGGACTTTACTGGACTAGATCGCCATATTCTGGCGCATCCGATAGCGTTCATTGTATTGATTATGACGGTAATGCATGTACCTCCATTGATTCTTCTATAAATGGGGTTCGCCCTGTCATCAAAATATAAATATCTTTAATTATTACCGGGAAAAGCAAGCCGTTTGGCTTGTTTTTCGTATTAAAAAGACCGTCTACTAACCATATAGGTTTTCGATGGTCATTTTAGTTTTGTTAGGTGAAGTTACATTAACTTTCTGAACATTGCAAGAACGTCTTCTTTTGTTGCTGTTCTTGGGTTTCCTGGGCAGCAAGCATCAGCGAGAGCGTCTTTTGCTAAGTTCTCAAGGTCTTCTTCCTTGATTGCTTCGCATTTGGTTGGGATGCCAACGTCTTCTGAGAGATGTTTGACTGCATTGATGGCGGCTGAGCGGTATTCATCCTGTGACATCTCATCAACGCCTTTAACGCCCATGGCTCTAGCGATTTCTCTATACTTTTCGCCTGAGACCGGAGCATTGTATTCCATTGCGATAGGAAGAAGCATTGCGCATGCGACTCCGTGTGGGACATCATAGTAGGCAGATAATGTGTGGGCCATTGAATGGTCGATTCCTAAACCGACATTTGAGAATCCCATACCGGCGATGTACTGGCCTAATGCCATGCCTTCGCGGCCATCTGGATCATTGGCAACGGCTTTTCTGAGGGATTTAGAGATGATTTCAATTGCTTTGATGTGGAACATGTCTGAGAGTTCCCAAGCAGCTTTGGTGATGTAGCCTTCAATTGCGTGTGTTAAGGCGTCCATACCGGTTGAGGCGGTTAAGCCTTTTGGCATTGAGGCCATCATATCTGGATCAACGACTGCGACAACTGGCATATCATGCGGGTCAACACAGACGAATTTTCTCTTTTTCTCAACGTCGGTGATAACGTAGTTGATTGTGACCTCAGCTGCTGTGCCGGCAGTGGTTGGGACTGCGATGATTGGTAAGCATGGTTTTTTTGTTGGAGCAACTCCTTCGAGTGATCTGACATCAGCGAATTCAGGGTTTGTGATGATGATGCCGATTGCTTTTGAAGTATCCATTGATGAGCCGCCGCCGATAGCGACGATGCAATCTGCCTTGCAAGCCTTAGCTGCTGCAACGCCATTCACAACATTTTCGATTGTTGGATTTGGTTTGATGTCCGAATAGATGCTGTATTTGATTCCCGCTTCATCAAGTAGTGAAGTGACTTTTGCAGCGACTCCGAACTTGATCAAACTCGCATCTGAGCAGACTAAAACATTTTTGAAACCTCTTGCCTGTATTTCTGGGACGATGTTTGCGATAGCCCCATGTCCATGGTAGGAAGTCTCATTCAACATGAAACGATTTGCCATATTTATATCTCCTTAATTAATGACTAATTCATTTTATATCCATTGCATATATCAAATAACAAATTACCGATTTATTGTTAGCACATTGATAAATGCTCATTTTTAAAACGGGGAAATGAACAAAATGAGCAAAATGATGATTGACATCACTGTATTTTCGCTTTTTACAGAAATGTAATCGATTTCTTAAATTTTCCGTTCATGGCCTCACGGCCTTTATTGTAGACTATAATACTAGGCAAGGTAGCATAACCCTAGCCCGCTACAACTACTTTATCAACGGGGATTTTTTGTATGGCGAAGAAAAAGGCATTCGATACTAAACAGTATTTGAAAATTCAAAAGGAGAACATTCTCAAAAGAATCAGTGAATTCGGCTCCAAACTTTATTTGGAATTCGGAGGAAAGCTTTTTGATGACTATCACGCATCAAGAGTATTGCCTGGATTTGAACCAGACGCAAAACTCCAATTGCTGCTTTCTTTGAAGGACAACGCCGAAGTCATCATCGTTGTTAATGCTAGAGACATCAACACCAATAAGGTTAGGGGCGATACCGGATTATCTTACCAGGCAGAAGTGGAACGTTTAGTCGAAATCTATAACTCTTGCGGACTTCTTGTTAATTCAGTTGTCATATCTATGTTCGAAGATACCTCTTCTACCAGGGAATTCATGGCTAAACTCGCAAACGAAGGCATCAAGACATATAAGCATTACAAGATTGCTGGTTACCCTCAGAACATCCCTCTTATCTTAAGTGATGAGGGCCTTGGCAAGAATGAATTTGTTGAAACCACAAAACCTTTGGTAGTCGTCACCGCCCCAGGACCAGGATCAGGAAAATTGGCAACTTGCTTATCGCAGGTCTATAACTCAGAAATGAGAGGTATCAAAGCGGGATACGCTAAATACGAGACATTCCCAATTTGGTCAATTCCTTTAAAACATCCGGTCAATCTCGCATATGAGGCTGCGACCCTTGACCTTGACGACGTCAACATGATTGACCCATATCACTTAGAGAAATACGGCAAACTTGCCGTCAACTATAATCGCGACGTTGAAGCTTTTCCTCTCTTAAAGAGCATCTTCACTAAAATCTATGGTTCAACGCCTTATTACTCACCAACAGACATGGGCGTTAATATGGCTGGCTTTGCTATCGTCAATGATGAGGCGGCTTGCCAAGCGTCCAAAGATGAGATCATAAGAAGGTACTATGGCGCCTTAAAATCCCGTTATTTAGGCAAATACAACGACAAAGCCGTTGCCAAAGCGGAATTCCTCATGAACCAGGTGGGAGCGACTCCAGACGACAGAAAATGCGTTAAGGCCTGCTTAGATGCTCAAGCTAAGAAAGGAACTCATACGGTTGCCATTCAGCTGAACAGTGGAAAGATTGTTGTCGGCAAGAAATCAGATGTTCTTACCGCGTCTGCCTCAGCCTTGATCAACGCGCTTAAGGCATTGGCAAAGATTGACGATTCATTCGATTTAATCTCTCCAAATGTCGTTAATTCGGTTAAAGAGGTGAAGAGAAATCTTATCTCATCTTCCAAGAGAATGAACGATTCCGAAGTGTTAATTGCCTTGGCAATTCAGTCAAACAACAATCCTCTTGCGGCCGCTGCGCTAAAGCAAATTCCAAAACTAAAAGGTGCCCAAGCTCACGCATCATGCATTCTTACCGATACCGAATTAGGCATCCTTAAGAAGGTTGGGATTGATGTCACAGAACAAGCTGCGTCATACATCAAAGCGCACCACTTAACAAAATAACAATGACGTCTCAGACAACTGAGACGTTTTAATTTGGGTATTGTTCATCGGTTTCTTTAAAGTATTTGACATAGGCTTTGTGACAATACCTTCCAATGACTGCTTTATCCTTATCTGCATTGAAGTTGTACTGGCCATTTACGGACATCCAATCCATCAATCCGAAGAAAATAGCATCCTTAGGACATTGGAATGCGCACCTTTCACAGCCGAGGCATTTGCCTCCGAATTTGAATTTATCTTTTCTTTCATCGTATGTGATGTTTTTCATTGGGCAATTTCTCACGCAGGCCATACACTTGATGCATCTCTTTTTTCTCACATGGAAGAAACGGCCGCTGAATCTCATGCCCCATTGCTCAATTCTTACCACAAAACATACGAATTTTGTCCAAGCTGATCTCTTCAAATGATGTGACTTAGTCTCAATCATATTTAGGGCATCCACACGAATTCTTCTTTGGGCGGCATCCCACATTTTTGAGGCCATCTCATTGGTATGTTTGAAAATCATGTTATAAGGCATGATGTAGTGGTAATCACCTAAACAGTTAAAGCCGTTTTTCGTCAGGACTTTTTCCGCTTTCTTTGAAGAAGCGTGGTTAACTTCAAGGGGTTCGCCGGATGATTCGACAAAATACACATTTGTTCCTTTGCCATCTTTAAGGCTTTTGCAGAATGAATAAACGTTTGTAGGCATATTGAAGCCGTGGATTGGATAGCAAATGATAAGGGTGTCATAATGCTTATCTAACGTTTCGCTTCCATTCTCGATTCTCTTAAGTTCCAACTCTTGCCCCGCATTTGAAAGAACCTCTTTGATATAAGAGGCGCATTTATATGTATTTCCTGTTGCGGAGAAAACGTAGATTCCAATCATTATTTCTTTTCCATTGCCGGTCCATTCTCAGTTATTTCGTATGTCACTTCCTCGCCTTTATCGTGGGTGTCATACCAAATCTGTGCGAAGAACGGATTTGTTTTTGCTAGTCTATCGAACTGCCATTCTTTCTTTGGCATAGAGCATTCCGGACACCAATGGCCGGCCTTTAAAATCGTGTATGGGCTAGACATGAATTCGTGCCCATCATGGCATCTCCATTTGATTTTTGTATAGAGGTCTCCCTTAACCATGGATTCGGATAAACATTCTCCTCCACGGAAAACTGCTGCCTGTTTCATGTCGTTAATATCTAATTCATCGTCTGCTTTAGTTTCATCATACCCATGGTTAAGGTCATATTCCTTTTTCCATTTCTTGATTTCCTGGTAGTTTTTTCTTTCCATGAGTAAATCAAAATCTTCCCATTTGTTCGAGATCTCTTTTTTATCCCAAATAGCATATGTTCTAGCAATAAGGCCATTATTTTTCCAGTACATCGGCGCGTTATTGTTTTTTAAAAGTGGTTTGATTACCATTGCTCTTAGCCAAGAAGACGGGAGGATTCTTCCCGCTTCATAAATTCTATGCCTAGAAGCAAACCAACTCCAAAATTCATCGCATCCCTGGGTTCTAAAGTGGAACATGTCTTCTAAGATGTCGGAATCCGAATACCAGAAGCAGTGGAAGTTCTGATATGCGTTCCATTGCGGTTCAAAGAATTTCTTGACCGAACCGCCTATAAGTTTGAAACCCGCATTAAACGTTTCGTACCCGGTTGTACGGCATTTTTCACCGCCTCCGATATTGTAAACGTGTTTCCAGAATGTTGGACATTTATTTGCCATATCCTTTTTTACGATGTTTTTCATTAAGATTCCCGAATCTTTTGCGGTCACCCATTCGATAGGAACGTTCCATGGCGTATGGAACATAAGACCATCGCTGATGTTATTCATGAGAAGGTTGTCGTAAAGGATTCCTGTTTGTCTTAAAACTACCCAATTTTTTAAGCCTGATTCAAGCAAATAACGTTCTCCGTGTAGTTTTGAAGTCCCGTATACATCGAACATAGACACCAATAACGGGTCTCCAACTCGTCCATATGGGTGCTTTTCGTCTCTATTACCGTATACAGCAACAGTGGATATATGAATAAATTTGGTGGTGTTGCCGTTAGCAATAACAGCATCTACCAAGTTCTTCGTGCCATTGTAATTTGTGGCGATTGCGTTTTCTTCGTCGTGGTCCGCTTTTGGAGGTATAATCGCGGCTAAATGTAAAAGATAATCGACATTTTTTGTGAATTTAACGCAATCATCATAATTCTTGATGTCACCATAAAATATTTCCAAACGTCCGTTGAACAATTTCTTGGACTTTTTGGCATATTTTCTATTTTTCTTTGTATCCCTAATTAAAATACGAACCGTCTCGTTCAGCTCAGATAAGGACTTTAAAGTTTCCTTGCCCATGGAACCTGTAGATCCGGTTAAAGCGATAATCATAATAATTTCCTCAATGAGAATTTTACTTAAAAATAGCCTGAGAAGTAAAACATAGATTTATGCATATACGCTTTTGACCCATTAAGTTATCTTCTTCCTGATTGCATCAATCCAATTTCCGAATTCCTTTTTATCGTCATCGTTTTCAAACTGAATCGAGTCCAATTTGTTCCCTATTTCATTCAACACAGCATTTAAATCGTTTTTGAAAGGGAGCAATTCTGAATTCAGATAAGTGAAACTGCAGAGCAATTCGCCATCATAATAATATCCATCCAATGGATTCCTCTTTAGCATCGACAAAGCTATAGGAATTATTTCGCTTAAATATGCATTTTGCCTTATTAACATTGCTATATCTTTTTCAATCACTTCGTTCCAATGTTTTACTAATCCGGTTTTTTGATTGCCTGGCGTCGCTCCATATTTTTCCGCCAATGTCATAACGCATTTTCCTAACTTTTAAATTCTATCATCATCCTTCTTAAGAAACGACCCATTCCTTAAGTAAACATTAGGTGTTTTTCCTCCTTGTTTTCGATTCGCTTGGTAGGGAATGCGAAATGTCAATTCAGGTTTGCCTCATAACTCGGCTGTTTGCAGCGCCAAAAGCATACATTTTTAATTTCCAAGGTTTATTGGAAATATATATGGGCAATTTATGAGCAATTTACAACAATTCATGCAATTGTAAGCGTTTTGCTTTCCTACAATCTGCTTATTGTGGTTTAATACCCCCGATAACAACAAATTGTTGTCCATTTATACGAAAGGTAATTAGCATGATTAAAAAACCAGAAACAGCTTGGGACGGATTCAAAGGCTTTGCTTGGCAGGATGAAATCGATGTTCGCGAATTCATTCAAGACAACTATCACCCATATACAGGTGATGAGTCATTCTTAACTGGACCAACAGAGGCTACAAAAATTCTTTGGGGCAAATTAAGCGCCCTTCAGAAAGAGGAGAGAGCAAAAGGCGGAGTTCTCGATATGGAGACAGAAGTGGTCTCAGGACTCACCGCATATGGTCCAGGATATATTTCCGAAGACACAAAGGACTTAGAGAAAGTCGTCGGTCTTCAGACAGACAAGCCTTTAAAGAGAGCATTTATGCCTTATGGTGGCATCAAGATGGCTGCTCAGGCTTGCACAACATACGGATACACACCATCTCCAAAAATCATGGAGATCTTCACAAAATATCACAAAACTCACAATGATGGAGTCTTCGATGTCTATACAGACGAAATGTTAAGATGCCGTCATAACAAAATCATCACAGGTCTCCCAGACACATATGGCAGAGGAAGAATTGTCGGTGATTATCGTAGAATCGCTCTTTATGGTATCGACAACATCATCGACCAGAAGAAGGTTGATTTAGCTCACATTGGACTCCGTGAGATGTCAGAAGACGTCGTCAGATTAAGAGAAGAAGTCGCTGAGCAGATCCGTGCTCTTAAGGGCATGAAGGAAATGGCGGCTGCTTATGGATTCGATATCTCTAGACCAGCTGAAAACGCTCGCGAAGCATTCCAGTGGTTATATTTCGGCTACCTCGCTGCTATCAAGACCCAGAACGGTGCCGCTATGTCAGTCGGCCGTATCTCAACATTCCTTGATTGCTATATCGAAAGAGATTTGGAAAAAGGCTTAATCACCGAAAGCGATGCCCAGGAACTCGTCGACCACATGGTCATGAAGTTCAGAATGGTCAAGTTCGCACGTATCCCTTCATACAACCAGTTATTCTCCGGTGACCCAGTTTGGGCAACCTTAAACCTCGCAGGCATGGGTTCAGATGGTAGAACTCTTGTCACGAAGAATGACTTCCGTTTCTTACATACGCTTGAGAACATGGGACCAGCACCAGAGCCTAACATGACAGTCCTTTGGTCATCAAGACTTCCAGAGAACTTCAAGAAGTATGCTACATTGATCTCAATCAAGACTTCATCTGTTCAGTACGAGTCTGACTGTGTCATGCGTCCAATCTGGACTGATGACTATGCAATCTGCTGCTGCGTTTCCGCAACACAGACTGGCAAAGAGATGCAGTTCTTCGGCGCTAGAGCAAACCTTGCAAAATGCTTACTCTACGCGATCAACGGCGGCGTTGATGAAATCACACACCAGCAGGTTGGCCCATCTTATGCTCCAATTACCGACGAATACCTCGATATCGACAAAGTCTTACCAAAGTATTCCCAGATGATGGAATGGTTAGCGGAAATCTATGTCAATACATTGAACGCTATCCACTATATGCATGACAAGTATTACTATGAAGCAGCTGAAATGGCGCTTATCGATACCAATGTCAGACGTACATTCGCAACCGGTATTGCAGGATTTTCACACGTTGTTGATTCCTTATGCGCAATCAAATACGCTAAAGTCAAATGCATCAGAGACGAGCAGGGCGTGGTTGTTGACTTCGAAACAGTTGGTGACTTCCCACGTTACGGAAATGACGATGAGAGAGCAGACAAAGTCGCAGTTTGGCTCTTAAAGACTTTCATGAGAAAGATCTCAAGACACCACACATACAGAAACTCTGAGCCTTCAACCTCCATCCTCACAATCACATCCAACGTCGTTTACGGCAAAGCTACAGGTTCACTTCCTGATGGAAGAAAGAAAGGCGAGCCACTCTCACCAGGCGCTAACCCAGCATACGGTGCAGAAAAGAACGGCTTACTCGCTTCTCTTAACTCAGTTGCCAAACTCCCTTATGAGTACGCACTCGACGGAATCTCCAATACCCAGACAATCCACCCAGACGCATTAGGCCACAATGATGACGAGAGAAAGGTCAACCTTGCTCAGGTCTTAGATGGCTACTTCGATCAGGGCGCTCACCACTTGAACGTCAATGTCTTCGGTAAAGAGAAACTCATCGATGCGATGGAACACCCAGAGAAAGAAGAATACGCAAACTTCACAATCCGTGTTTCTGGCTATGCAGTCAAGTTCATCGACCTCACAAAAGAGCAGCAGCTTGACGTCATCGCAAGAACTTGCCACGAGAGGTTATAATCGAATGGCATCTGTTGGATATTACAATTCAATAGAATCATTTGCCTTAGTGGACGGTCCTGGTGTCAGGTCCGTCCTCTTTTTGCAAGGTTGCCCTTTTAGGTGTTTGTACTGCCATAATCCGGAAACTTGGGCATTTACAAAGGACAATGCGATTTCTCCCTCAGAAGCCCTAAAAATGCTCAGTAGGTACGCGATGTATTGGAGGGATCATGGAGGCATAACCATTTCAGGCGGAGAACCTCTATCCCAGATGGATTTCGTTCTTGAACTTGCAAAAGAAGCCAAAGCAAAAGGCTACACCATAGCCATTGATACGGCAGGTGGGCCATTTACAAAGGAAGAGCCTTTCTTCTCAAAATTCAAGGAGCTTCTTAAATACATCGATTTGTTCCTTCTTGATATCAAAGGCATTGATGAGGAGACACATCTAAAAATCACTGGGCACACCTCAAAAAACGGCTTAGAGATGTTCAAATATCTTGATGAAGTGAACTTCCCTATTTGGATTAGATACGTTCTCGTTCCTGGCTATACGGATGATGAGGAACTCCTCAAAAAGACAAATGAATTCGCGAAAAGCCTTCATAATGTTCAAAGATTCGAGGTTTTGCCTTACCACTCATTCGCTCTTGCAAAATATGAGAAATATGGAATCCCTTATAAGCTGAGAGATGTTGAATCTCCGAATCAAGAATTAATCGATAAGGCTGAAACAATCCTTCATGTTAAGGATTATCAAGGGTATCTAAAATAACAAATTTCAAAACGTCATCCATTACCGGGTGACGTTTTTTGATAGTTAAATGGCATTTAAGGGTACTGTTTTTTGATTTTTATCGTTTTTAGTACCCTTAACCTGCATTTTTTTCTTTAATTTGCGGCTGAAATGTGTGTTTCGTTCATTCGCCTTCCTTGAACATATCATCTAACGAGATTAGGTGGAGATTCTTGTTTTTGTTCGATAAGAATCCATTATCGAATCCGTTTTTGGAAATGATATAGTATTGGATTCTTTTGATACCGGAGAACATCTTGATGGATGTGTTTTCGACCATCCTTTTGTAATCTGCCATGGTTCTTTTCTTGTTGGTGAACTTGCATTCGATGACTAGGAGCGAGTCTCCATCTTTGGCTATGCCGTCAATTTCAATCGATCGGTTCAACTCCGACTTTTCGATGACCAACTTTTGGATTGGGTAATATATCCCATCCAGTTTCCCTCCACTTGAAAGACCCTCCATATAACTTATGGCGACGTCTTCAAAGGAATAGGAGATGAAGGAGTTGATGTCCTCTTTCATTCTTTCGTAAAGAAGCTCGCCGTATCCCGCCTCGATCTTCTCGATGTTGCTGAGCAGGTACTGGTAATAGAATCTCAAAACTGGGTCTTCGATATAGTAAGAGACCTGCCTTGAGGAGTTGTACATCTCTTTCCTTGTGACGATTTCGGCATCCAGCAGAGTTTTCATGTATTTGTTGATTTTCGTGACCTCCACCTTCATCAGATTGCTTATCTCGCTTAGGCTTTTTCTTTTTCCCGCCAGATATAGCAGAATCGAATTGTAGAAATTTTGCTCCCTAGTTGAGTTCGATAGCATCATCTTTGGACAATCCAAAAGAATGGAGTTTGCATTGAAGAGCATTTCCTTTACGTTGTCATCAAAAGATAGGCTTTTATCAATCTTGGAGAGATAGAACGGGTATGCCCCAAACATACACAGGAATTTGGCTTTGTCCTCGTTAGAATATCCGCTGAGGAAAAGTTTGGCTTCGTTGAAGGGCATTTTTCCAATTTTCATCTTCAGGGTGGCCCTTTTGTAAAGGGGCGATTGCTTATCGTTGATTTCCTTTTCCATAAAGGGAAGGTTTGAACCCGAAAGGATTAGCATGATGTCTGTACCTTTGAGTTTGTTGTCATAGACATCCTGGATAATCGAGGAGATACCTTCACAGGATTTGATAAGATATGGGTATTCGTCGATTACAATCACGCCCCTCTCACCCGAGAAAAAAGATATTGCAGCATCGAAGGCCTTTTCCCAAGAGGGGTAGACATACTCGTCTTTACGGTCGAAACTTTCTTGTATCTTAAAGGAGAAGGATCTTAGATTGTCCGCATTGGAGAGTTCCTTTGCTTGGAACATGATGTATTTTTTGCCCTTCACAAACTCGTTGATTATCGATGTCTTCCCTATTCTTCTTGTTCCATAGATGACCGCGAAGGAATTTTCTTTAAGATACTCCTTCTCTAGCTTTGTAAGCTCTGCTGTTCTACCGTAAAACATGCTCAATCCTCCTATATACTCATAAGTATTATACTCGTAAGTATATGAAATTAAACAAAATGTTGGCAATCCCATAAGGCCATTCGGTAATAGTAGGGCACAAGAAAATGATATCGAAGAGAATTTGACGGAAACCTTATAAGTTGTATGTTCGGGAAATTAATTCAGAAACCGCAATCTCTCTTTCGCATCCCTCTTATTCTTAGTACCATCCATTTTTATAAACGCAGCCAAACTGATTAGCCACTAGATAAGTGTGTTGTCTGCGTTTCTGCGCTATAAAATGTATATACCTTTATTTATTGCCAAAGGCTCATTTAACGTTGCACAAATTGAAAAATATCAAAAAGTGTATCCATAACCATAAAAACAGTTAAAGATTGAATGGTTACTGATGAATTTTACCTAAGCATAAAAAAAGCCGGAGCAATGTTCCGGACTTAATTTCTTAGGCTCCTAGATAGGCTTTTCTGACATCCTCATCTTCGAGCAATTCCTTACCTGTACCGGTTTTTGTGATCAATCCGGTTTCGATAACATAGGCTCTGTCGGCAATGGATAAGGCCTTCTTTGCGTTTTGCTCAACGAGGACGACTGTTGTACCTTCCTTATTGATTTCCTTAATCGTTTTGAAAATGATGTCGACATATAAAGGCGAAAGACCCATTGATGGTTCATCGAGGAGCAACACTTTTGGGTGGGCCATCATTGCACGCCCAACCGCAAGCATTTGCTGTTCTCCGCCAGATAAGGTTCCTGCGGTCTGTTTAGACCTTTCTAAAAGGATAGGGAACTTCTCATAAACATGTGCTAGAGTCTCTTCTATCTCTTTTTTGTTGCTTCTAGAATACGCTCCCATCAGAAGGTTATCTTTAACGCTTAATTCTGAGAAGACGTGACGTCCCTCTGGAACTTGACTTAAACCCAAATAGACAATCTTATTGGCAGGAGTTTTGGTTAAATCGACTTGTTCAGTTTTTTCTTCTCCGGTCTTTTTGTCTTTTTTGGCAACCATGAGTTTGATTGTGCCCTCTTTTGCCTTTAAAAGTCCGGAAATCGCATGGATCGTCGTTGTTTTGCCAGCACCGTTAGCGCCGATTAAAGCGACGATCTCGCCTACGTTTACCTCAAAGCTGATTCCTTTAACGGCTTTGATCATGCCATAGCTGACATGTAGATTATTTACTTCCAGTATCGCCATCGTCGTCATCTCCTAAATACGCTTTGATAACTTCTGGATTGGATAATGCTTCCATTGTGTTTCCAGATGTAAGGGTCTGCCCAAAGCTTAAGACAGTAACTTCTTCGCAGATACCTGAGACAAGTTTCATATCGTGTTCAATCAAAAGGATTGTCATATCGAACTTGTCGCGGACTAATTTGATTGTATCCATCAATTCTTGGGTTTCTTCGGGATTCATGCCTGCAGCAGGTTCATCCAGGAAGAGAAGTTTTGGTTTGGTTGCTAAGGCTCTAGCGATTTCAAGCTTCCTTTGTTTTCCGTAAGGAAGGGAAGACGCTAATTCTTTTCTCAATTCATAAAGACCAAAGACTTTTAATAATTCCTTTGCCTCATCTCTCATCTTTTTCTCGTTGTCAAAGTAGTGTTTTGTGTGAAAGAAAGATTGGAATAGGTTGACCTTATATTCTGGTCTAGAGGACATGGAAACCATGACGTTATGAATAACGGACATGTTGTTGAAGAGCCTGATATTCTGGAATGTACGGGAAATTCCTGCTCTAGCAACGTCTTTTTGTTTCAAACCCGTGACATCCTGCCCGCAAAGATAGACCTTGCCCGATGTAGGTTTATAAACGCCCGTGATGATGTTGAAGACTGTGGTTTTGCCGGCGCCGTTAGGGCCAATCAAACCATAGATTTCATTCTTCTTGACCTCAATATTGAAGTTTTGGACTGCTTTTAATCCTCCGAACTGGATGGAGAGGTCTACTGTTTTTAATACTGGTTCTGCCATGTTACTTTTCCTCCTCCATCGGTGTTTCGTCTTTTTCTGGTTCCGGGATTACGTCTGTGGTCATGATTGCATCCATTGGTATCTTGGTAGGAATCTTGGACCAGTCGGCGCTATAAGATGGGTCGTCTTTATCCTTTTCAGGATCTGTTGGATCTTTAGGTTTGCTGATTTTCTTCTTGATGATATTCCACAAGACTCTGAAGTTATATTTCTCACGGAATGCTTTGGTGAATGGCGCATTGTTATAAATAACAACAAGAACAAGAATAAGAGCATAGATGATGTTCTTCAATGAAGCGAGGTCGCCCGTAAGAACTGTTTGCAATCTGTTGTTTAAGATAGCGACGACCAATGCGGCTATAACTGAGCCTTCAAGGTTGCCCATTCCACCTAAAACGACAATGACAAGTATGTTGTTGATGGAGTAGTTGTAGTCAAACTTGGAAGCGGCGATTGTGGACTGCGATGCTCCGAAGAGAACGCCGGCTACACCTGCGATAAAGGCCGAGAAGACAAAGACAAATATTTTGTAGAATGTGACATTTACGCCCATTGCTCTAGCGGCGATTTCGTTATCACGGATTGCCATGATGTTTCTACCATGTGGTGATTTTAGTAAATTCCTAATCATGACAACGAATAGCAATGCTACCGCAAATATTATGATATAGAGCCAATGGGAATTGAAACGGAAGTCGTGGATGACGCCTGTTGTTGACCAAACTGGCGAGCCTTTTGAATTGGTGATTGACTGAATGTCGATATTCTGGAAGACAATCTTAACGATTTCGCCGAATGCCAATGTGACGATTGCAAGGTAGTCACCTTTAAGCCTTAAGGCTGGCAATGCGATAATGAATCCGAATATGGCTGCGATTGTTCCGCCAACCACCATTGAGATTAATAATGCGACAACGGCTGGGAAACCGTCTTTAGAGGCTAGTGAATTTAGCACAACCTGCTGGAAGAACATTCCGGTGAATGCGCCGATAGACATAAATCCCGCGTGTCCAAGCGATAATTCCCCCAAGAATCCAACGACTAATGAAAGAGATATAACCGCGATGATTGTGTATCCGATTTGCTCAAATAATTGGTATGTTGAGCTCTTAGGCACATTTAATGATGAAAGGATGATTCCTACGATGATGAATGCAGCAAAACACGTGTACATCCAGTAGTTTCTGATGGTTAAGCCTTTTTTAAAATAAGAGAAGTATGATCTTTTTTTCGCCTGTTCCATAGTTTATACCTTCTCTCTTTTTGCCTTGCCTAAGAGTCCGCTTGGTCTAACTAAGAGGATGACGACAAGGATTGCGAATTCAACTGCCATTGTGAAGCTTGAAAGGCCAGGAACAGCATCACAATACGTTTCGATGAGGCCCATAAGGATTCCGCCTATCATAGCTCCGGGTATTGATCCGATGCCACCGATAACAGCAGCGCTGAATGCTTTGATGCCGGGCAGTGAGCCCATTGTGTATGTGACAAGTGGTGTCTTCATTAACCAGAAGATTGCGGCAACAGCGGCTAGAGCGCTGCCGATAGCAAATGTTATCATGATGACAAAGTTAACGTTGATACCCATTAATTGGGCTGCGCCTCTATCCTCAGATACGGCACGCATTGCTTTGCCGATTTTGGTGAAGTCGATGAATAAGACTAAAGCTACCATGATTGCGACTGCAACGCCTAATGTTATAAGGGCTGTGGCTGTCTGGTTGCCTTGCAAAGATTCGAAAAGGACAACGTTTTTTGGCGCTGAGCCGAATATCAGGTAAACGATTGACTCCATTAAATAAGAAACACCGATTGCGGTAATGAGAATAGCAAGTGGAGAAGCTCCTCTAAGTGGTTTATAAGCCACTTTCTCAATTATTATTCCAAGTATTGTGCAGAATACGATTGCTATGATCATGCAGACCCAAACCGGCATTCCGCATGTCATGAATGTGACCAATATTGAGTAAGCACCGACCATGATGATGTCACCATGGGCGAAGTTAAGCATCTTGGCGATGCCATAGACCATCGTATAGCCTAACGCGATGAGTGCATATACGCCGCCTAAGGCCAGCCCGCTCAATGTAAGAGATAAAAACTCAGGCATATGTTTTGTCCTTTCTAACCAGTTATTAAAAACGGAAGAAAGGTGACCGTGGTTAGGGTCACCTTCCTAAATAATAAAATTATTTATATTACGCAGATACACGGTCCTTGTTGATCTCATATTCAACAGGAGTCTTATCAACTGTGTGGTCTGTGTTCCATTTGACGTTGGAGCCAGTGACACCATTGAATGTGTAATTTGCAATTTCGCCAGTTAAGATTGTGTTTAAATCCTTTGCGGAGATTGTGGTAGGAATCTTATTTCCTTTAGCTTCATACTGTTCCATCATGCCATAGATAGCGTAGACACAGTCATAAGCGGATGCTGCAAATTGGTTAAGCGATGAGGCATCATATTTTGCAGTATAGGCAGCGACGAATTTCTTTGTCGCTTCTTCTTCGGATGCAGAATTGAAATGTGAGAGCATTGAAATCTTTTGTGGGAAGGAGTTGACGTCGAATCCTGAGACACCGTCAATGCCATCGAGTCCGTCAGCGCCGAAGTAGATGGCATCGTTTGGGAGCTGACCATAGGCGGCTCTGATGAAGGTTGTCGCTGGCGTGTAATAAATAGGAAGGAAGACGAGGTCACAGTTTTTTAATGCTGAAACCTGTCCATCGAAGCTTGCAGCATTATCGTCTGTGAATGTTGCCTTTGCGGTTAAGTTCTCTTCACCGAATACAGAGACAAAATTCTGGTAGATTCCCTTTGAATAGTCTTGTGATGAGTTATATAAGACGCCGACTTTTTTGCCAGCATATTTTTCCTGAATGTATTTTGCGGCGGCTTTACCTTGACCTGAATCAGAGAAGCACATCTGATAGACGCCTGCTTTGCAGACTGCATCAGCTGTTGCGGAAGGTGTTAGCTTGAAGACGTTGTTTTCTTCATCGGCTCCAGCGAAACCTACGCATGCGCCAGATGTGACGCAGGCAAGTGAGACCTGCATGCCAGATTCATAAAGAGTATTGAAGTTCTGGGCTGCCATTTCAGCATCGGCTTGATCGTCTTTTGCTTTGTAGCTGAATGTGAAATTTTCGCCATCTTTCTTTGCTTGAGCGGTATTGATTTCCTCTACTGCCATGTTAATAGCGTTTTCTACACCTATGCCGTAAATGGCGTAAGTGCCTGTTAATGGACCGGAGTTTCCGATCATGATTGCTTTGTTGTTGGCCGTGTAATTCTTTCCGCCGCAAGCAGCGAGTAGAGCTACTGATGAGAAGGCCAAGACAGAAGCAGCAAATGGTTTGAGTGTTTTCATTTTTGTGATTCCCCCTTGAAAATAACTCCTCTTAGTAGTCAAGAGACAGGTCTAAGATCCCTGTGGTACCACTCTTGTTTATCACTATGCGTGACCCTCTTTTAGCTATTACGGGCTTACCCGTTTGGTATTACTTTCTTTCGATTTCACCCAACCGCTCATTCGGTGAGACCCTTGCATCTATTCGTCAGCCCTTTCCATCTCCCGGGCCTCTCTCTTCACGCTAGTCATGCAAGAACATGTCCGAATTCAATCGCGTTGTTGCGTTTATTTAAAAGGAAAAGCAATAATTTTCAATGACTAGTTTTAAAAAAAGAGAGAAAGCGTTTTCAAATTCGTTTTCTCTCGATAAATTCCTTATTTATTTAAATTTCAATAATTATTTTAAGAAAATTTTCCACTTTTTTCAGAAGTTATTTCAACGTCGTTGCGCTGAGAACGTGATCCATTGCACTGATAGTTGACGTCAATTTCTCGACTGTTGTTAGCATATTGTCAATCGTCAATGTGATGGTAATGTAGGCGATTCCCTGAATTGGAGCGGTTTGGCTGATTGTCAAAACGTTAGCCTTGCACTCGTAGATTTTAGAAAGGATGAATGAAAGGATTCCGGGAATATCATCTACTTTGAATGACAAGACTGCCTTTTTGGATGGTTTCTCATCGGGATATCTAATGAAATCTTTATATTTATAATATGTGGATCTAGATATATTCACTTCCTTGCAAGCGTCAGATACGGATTTGTTTTCGTTGTCCACCATGTTTTTGGCTTTCAAGACGTCAGTAAAGAAATCAGGAAGAATCTTTTTGTTTATCAGCAGATATTCATTTTCCATCTTTATTTCTCCGAGGCAGTCGCACCGCATTCATTAACAGTGAGAGTCATAAACTTGTATTCAACCGAATAATGTTCAGATTCGAGTTTTGCAATTATAGAATCGTCTTTGCTGATGATGAGGAGTGTTGAACCCGATCCTGAAATAGTGAAAGGGCAATTATTTGCCTTTGCAATTTCCTTAATTTTTTCGGAGTCTGGGATTAAGCCAAGTCTATAAGGTGTATGAATCTTGTCCTCAATCAAACCGCATAATGATTCGATGTCACCCTCCATATAGGCTTTAGCCATATTCATGATTCTTGACGAATTGAACTGGATGTCTTTATAAGAGAGTTCTTTCGGTAGAACCCCCCTAGAATCCTTTGTTTTAAGATGCACATTCGGGATGGCTAAAATGAATTTCAGATCCTCGGACACTTTATATTGCACCGGATGATATTCACCATCGTTCCATGTTGCCACAAGCGATCCGTAGATTGCAGGGGCGGCGTTATCTGGGTGTCCTTCGAGTTCGGTTGCAAGTTCTAGCAATTCCAATTTTGAATATTTTCTATTTAACATCTCGTTAGCGGCCATGAGTCCTGCTACGATGCATGTTGATGAGCTGCCAAGGCCTCTAGATTCTGGAACATCATTTTGCGCCAATGTGATTTCTACAGGCAAATACTTGTCGTTTCCTTTGGCGAACAAACGTTTATATGCCTTGAGTACGAGATTGTTTTCAGTATATTCAGGCTTAAACCCGGTTACTTTATCCTCAATTGATGGTTTGAATGTGAATTCGTTGAATAAGTTGAGGGCTAAACCGGCCACATCAAAACATGGTCCAAGATTTGCGCTGGTCGCGGGGACGGTAACCGTTATTTCTTTCTTTGAGAATAATACGGATTCAACTTCTGATTTCTTGAGCAAATATCTAGGTGTCTTAACTGATAAAACCTTTTGGAGCTGTACAGGCATCTTTGTGTTGGTCAGCTCTTCAATCATCGCCATTGCCTTTGTAACATCATCTTCCTTCTTGCCGAAGACATTTAAGATGGCCTCGGTGAATTTATATGGCGATGCGGTGGAGACAATAAGAACTCTGTTGCTTGTGTGCATACGAGTATATGCAACATATGACACGGCCGTGTGTGGGTCTATTAAATAATTATGGGATTCAAAACATTCCTTGATTCCTTCAAGCGTTTCCTTTTCGTTAACCGAGTAAGCCTCAAATTCTCTAAGTTGCTCTTTCATGGAATCGCTGACCTCATATCCCTTCTTCTCAGATTTAAGATCCCTCATATAACCTTTAACTTCCTCATCGTTTTCTGATAAGAGATAAAGAAGCCTTTCTAGGTTGGAGGAGATGAGAATATCCATGGATGGGGAGTTTGTTTTCTTAAAGGCTCTATCAATTGAGTATTTGCCTGTTGATAAGAAGTCTGTGAGGACTCTATTTTCGTTTGACGCACAAACAATCTTCCCTAAAGGTGTACCCATTTTTTTAGCAAGATAAGAGGCAAAGATATTGCCAAAATTACCGGTAGGAACGACTACATCTAGTTTCTCGCCTAAAGCAATCTTTCCTGAGTTGACTAAATCAATATACGACTTGATGTAATAGACAATCTGAGGGATTAATCTTCCAATGTTGATGGAGTTCGCGCTAGAGACAATGACGTCGTCATGTTTTTCATTGAGCATTTTCTTAACAAAGTTTTGGCAATCGTCGAAATTTGATTCATCTAAAGCGTAAGCTCTGCATTTACCAGACGCGAAGAAAAGCATTTGCATCTCTTGGAAGGCGGAAATGCCGCCATGAGGATATAAGACCTTAACCGCGATATCATCGCTTGAGATGAAGGAAGATAATGCTGCTGAGCCTGTATCTCCGGATGTTGCGGTGACTATCTGAATTCTTTTTGTGATGTTGTTTTTCTTCTTTGCAACGCTCATAAGATGCGGCAACAAAGAAAGGGCCATATCCTTGAAAGTGGTTGTAGGGCCATGGAACAACTCCAGAACCGAGAATTTATCTTCGTTGTGAATCTGAATCGGGCCATCAGGGAAATTGAATGTTCCGTATGCTTTAGATACACACGTTTTGATTTCTTCTTTAGTGAAATCGTCAAGGTATAAAGAAAGGACGTAACACGCCAGTTCTTGATAAGAAAGATCAAGCAGTTTGCTGATGTTGATAGTTGGGATACGTTCTGGAAGGAATAAGCCTCCATCATCGCTTAATCCTTTTAATATTGCTTGTGAAGCGGTAACGCGTAATTTTGAATCTCTAGTTGAATAAAACATGAGAATTACTATATTGTGTCTTTCATATAAACACAAGTGTTCTTATTTCAAAGACAGCAAATAAATTCAAAAAAGCGTTTCCATCCATTGTTGTATAATGAATAACAAGAGGAGAAGATTCCTATGCAAAGCAACGTTATCTCATTTAAAATCGACCATTCAAGATTACAGCCAGGTCTATATCTTCACGAAGTTAAGGATTATGGCTCTAACTATGTTACGACCTATGACTTCCGTTTTAAGATGCCAAACAAAGGCGATTATCTAACTCCATGCCAGTCCCATACGATTGAACACGTTATGGCGACATTCTTTACTGCCAAATTAAAAGATAAGGTATATTGGGGTCCAATGGGCTGTTTGACCGGTTTCTACCTCGTTTTAAACGGCAAACACGATGTAAAAGAAGTAGCAGACACACTTGACGAGTGTGAGAAATATTGGCAAGAGCTTCTCGCCTTAGACAGCGTACCTGCAAAGAATCCATACAGGTGTGGAAACTATAAACTTCTTGATATCAAAGAAGGCTATAAAGCCTGGCATGAATTCTATTCAAATAAGGCAAATTGGGGAAGCGAATACCCAATTATCGATAATTGTCCAGGCGATGAGGGCTATTCAAAAGACATCTCCTACGATATCAATTTGAAATAGGCTCTATGCCTCCTTTATCTTTGTATTGTTGGCCTTACGTTAAAAACAATCATTGACATATTTAACAACTCTAGGACAATGTGTGGCATGGAACTCGCTATGTCTTCTAAAGTTTATTCAAGCTTTGCCTTCTTTTACGGAAGCTACTTTTACTTTAGATAGATTTAGCCAGCGACCCAATTAAAAATAAGACAAATGATTGAGTAAATGCTGGCAAACGCCGGCATTTTATTTTTATCAGGCATCTTAAAAAGATGGAGTTTAATAAGGCGAAAGGAGATAATTCTATTCAATTATTGAAAGAATTAGGTCACATTTATGGATGAGTTGAAGAAAGCGAGAGAATCGATTAACGAAATCGATATTGAAATGGCAAAGCTATTCGAGAAAAGAATGCAGGCTGCCAGTGAGATTGCTCAGTACAAGAAAGAGCACGGTTTACCAATCACCGATTCCAAACGTGAAGCCGAGTTGATTGAGAAGAACCAGACTAGAGTGGAGGATCCCGTTATCCGTGAATATTACACGCAATATCTCCGCGCAATGTTCAAGGTTTCCAAGGAATATCAGAAGAGATTGAATTGCGGGGCTTCAATCGCTTATTGTGGCGTTCCTGGAGCCTACGCTTATCTTGCGGCATCTAAACTTGCAGGGCCTGATAATCTCATCAGTTACTCTTCATTCAAGAAAGCCTACGACTCCGTCCTTGATGGAGAATGCGACGGAGCAGTTCTTCCAATTGAAAACAGCTATGCCGGCGATGTAGGCGCGGTAATGGACTTAGCCTTCCAAGGATCTTTATACATCTCTCAGGTTGTAGAACTCGAAATAACCCATGCTCTTTTGACAAAAAAAGGAACAAAGATTGAAGACGTTAAAGTAGTCTGGAGCCATCCACAGGCTTTATCGCAATGCGATGAATTCATCCGCTCACATGGGTTTATGACGGTAGAACACTCGAATACGGCGATGGCTTGCAAGGAATTGGTGGAATCTAACGAAGAAGGCGTAGCGGTTATCGCTTCACCTGAAAACGCTGAAATCTATGGATTAGAGATTCTTGAAAAAGGAATCAATTCCGCTGCTAACAACACGACTAAGTTCGCCCTATTCACCAGAGCCTATGCTAAACCAGCCCCAGATGCGCTTGTAGGAGAACATTTTGTATTGGTCTTCACGGTTGTTAACGAAGCAGGCTCTCTAGCCAAGGCATTAAACATCATTGGTTCACATTATTTCAACATGAAGAACCTTCGTTCTAGACCGATGAAAGAATTGATGTGGAATTACTATTTCTTCTGCGAACTCGAAGGCAATATCAATACGCCTGATGGCGAAGATATGCTGTTAGAATTGAAGACAATATGCGACAAGGTAAAGGTTCTCGGAACTTATTATTCGCATAAGGAGCGTTAATCATGATTTTGAGAGTTGAGACAAATCCATCTTATGATGTCGTTATGGAAAGGGGTGCATTAGCAAAAGCCGCTTCCCTTTTGAATTTGGATAGAAAAGTCTTGGTTCTCACTGATGATGGAGTGCCTTTTTGCTATGCTCAGGCAATTTCAAATGTCGCAAAAGAAGGACACGTATTTGAAATCCCTCATGGGGAGCAGAGCAAATGCATGGATAGTCTCCAGGGAATCCTATCTTTTATGCTAGATAATGAATTCTCGAGGAAAGATGCGATTGTTGCCGTTGGCGGCGGAGTGTGTGGAGATTTAGGCGGATTTGCCGCTAGCATCTACATGAGAGGAATAGAATTCTACAATGTTCCAACCACTTTGCTTTCGATGGTGGATTCATCAATCGGCGGCAAAACCGCAATAGATTTTGAAGGATATAAGAATTCAATTGGGACTTTTTATCAGCCATCCAAAGTCCTTATTGATCCAGATGTTTTATCAACGCTAGATGATAGGCAATTGCACGCTGGTTTAGTGGAAGCCATAAAGATGGCGGCCACGTTTGATGAGGCGCTTTTTGATAAAATTGAACAATCCAACAACATCCAAGATGATATTGAATCGATTATTTATGGCGCTCTATTAATCAAGAAAAATGTTGTTGAGAGAGATACAAAAGAGTCGGGAGTCAGGAAAGTTCTTAACTTTGGCCATACAATTGGTCATGCCATTGAAGCGTATTCTCGGGGGAAACTTCTCCATGGTGAATGCGTTGGCATCGGAATGCTATATATTACCGAAGGTATGGTTAAAGATAGAATCAAAAAGCTGTTGATTAAATACAATATTCCAACGACATGTGAGGCAGATTCATGCGAACTGATGAAGTATATAGTTCACGACAAGAAAGCCTCAAATGGCTCGGTTGATTTGATTTTGTGCAATCGAATCGGGACATTTGATATCAAGAAAGTCCCGGTAGAAACCCTTAAAAATATCTTGGAAGGAGAAGAGATATGAGAAACACGTTAGGCCACAATATCACGTTAACAATATTCGGTGAATCTCATGGCAGCGCAATCGGCGCAGTTATTGATGGACTTCCAGGCGGAATAAAGGTCTCAGAAGATAACATTAAGACGGCCTTAGCAAAGAGGAGGCCATCAAATAACGGAGAAACATCTAGAGTTGAGAAAGATGAATTCTCACTTGTCTCCGGCGTTTTCAATGGATTCACAAACGGGGAGCCGATAGCCATCCTCATTCCTAATAAAGATACTCATTCTAGCGATTATGATGTTAACAAAGGCTTGGCTAGACCTTCTCACGCAGATTATGTCGCACATAAAAAATACAATGGTTTTGAAGATTATCGCGGCGGAGGGCATTTTTCCGGTAGAATCACTGCTGCAATAGTGGCATCTGGGACAATAATGCTTGATGCTTTAGAATCCAAAGGAATCAAGATTGGTACTCATGTTGAGCAAATCGGTTCAGTAAAAGATGCAAAGTTTAATCCGCTAGATCCTGAAATTGATTTAGTTAATGCCAAACAATTCCCAACAATTGAAGATGTCCAGGATGCGATGCTAAAAGAAATGGAAAGCGCTGGAAAAGATATGGATTCCGTTGGAGGAATTGTTGAATGTGCCGTTTCTGGCTTACCAGTTGGTGTTGGAGAGCCATGGTTCTCATCTTTAGAAGGAGAACTTGCCAATGCCTTATTTTCCATCGGTGGAGTTAAAGGCGTCGAATTCGGTCTGGGATTTGGCTTTGCTAATGCTTGCGGGTCTGAGGTCAATGATCAATTCATGATAAATGATGGCAAAGTTATAACAACCACAAACAACAATGGTGGCATTAATGGAGGCATCTCCAATGGCATGCCAATCATCTTTAGATGTGCTATTAAGCCGACCCCATCAATTGGAAAAGAACAAAATACAGTCAATGTGTTCACTGGTGAAAACTCAAAGCTTTCAATTATCGGAAGGCATGACCCGGCAATCGTGAGAAGAGTTAGCCCTGTCATAAGGGCCATTACCTCATTTGTCATCGCCGATTTATTGTCAATGGAATTTGGAAGGAATTTCCTGGTTAAATAATTATGAAATACGGTTTGATTGGAGAAAAATTAGGCCACTCATATTCTAAAGACATCCATGAGGAACTTGCGGATTACAAATATGAGTTGAAAGAGATTGCTAGACAAGATCTCGACTCTTTCATGATTGCTAAAGATTTCAATGCGATCAATGTTACCATCCCATATAAACAGGATGTCATTAAATATCTCGATTGGAAATCCGAAGCATTAGAAGAGATTGGCGCTTGCAACGCTATAGTGAATAGAGACGGAAAACTCTATGGATATAACTTCGATGCAACCGGACTAGAAGTCTTAATAAAGCACGCAAATGTTGAAATCGAAGGCAAGACCGTCGTTATCCTAGGTAGCGGTGGTACCAGAAAAACCGCACAATATGTAGTAAAGAAACTCGGATGCAAATCGCTGATTGTGGCATCCAGTAGTGGGAAGCCTGGAACGGTTAAGTACGATGATATTCCAAGTGACATTGAAATCATCATCAATACAACTCCATGTGGTATGTATCCAAATAATTATACACAGGCTGTTTCGCTTAATAGATTCCACAATCTTAAAGGCGTGATTGATGTTGTTTACAATCCTTTAAGAACGCAATTGGTTATTGAAGCAAAGAAACATGGCATTCCAGCTGAATCAGGACTTTATATGCTAGTGGCTCAAGCCTTTTATAGTGCTCAAGAATTCTTAGGAAAGAAACTTGATCCGAATAAGATTGATTCGATCTATAAAGACATTCTCAAAAAAAAGAGAAATGTCGTGCTAATTGGTATGCCTACATCTGGTAAATCCACATCCGGCAAGAAGTTGTCATCAATTCTCAATAAACAGTTCATCGACACCGATGAGGTGATTTTAAAGATGATTGAAGGAACTATATCAGATTTCATTCACAAGGAAGGCGAACAGAAGTTTAGAGATTTAGAGACAGAGGTTGTTAAAGAATCCGCTAAACAATGTGGATCAATCATTGCTACGGGTGGTGGAGCAATTCTTAGAGAAAAGAACATCGATGCTCTTAGGCAAAATGGTGTCATCTATTTCATTGACAGGCCTCTATCAAATTTGCAGGTTGCCTCGGACAGGCCTTTATCTAGCTCTAGGGATGCCTTAACCAAGATGTTCAGCGATAGGTATAACATCTACTGCGGCTGCGCAGATGTAATAGTCGAGGCTAAGGGCAGAGGCGTCGCTGGAGTCGTTAATAGAATTAAGAAGGAGGAAGAGAAATGAAGATATTGGTGTTAAATGGGCCTAATCTAAATATGCTTGGCATTAGAGAGCCGGGCATTTATGGTAGTTCAACATATAATGACCTTCTCACTTTGATCAAAGATTACTGCGATAAAAGAGGAGTGGACGTCTCCTTCTATCAATCAAACCATGAGGGCGCTTTAGTGGACGCAATCCAGCAAGCTTACTTCGACCAAGTCGATGGTATCGTTATTAATCCTGGCGCATACACTCACACAAGCATAGCTTTGCTCGATGCTTTAAAAGCGGTATCGATTCCAACGGTGGAAGTTCACATCTCAGACGTTACCAAAAGAGAAGAATTCCGCCAGATTAGTTATATAAGGCCCATTTGCAAAGCCTCGGTTATTGGAGAAGGATTCAATGGCTATCTCCATGCCATTGATATTTTATTAGGGAATAAATAATGAATTTAACGCTTAAGAAAGGAAAACCAAGCGGCGTAGTTTTTGCGCCACCTTCGAAGAGTTACGCGCATCGTTACCTCATCGGGGCAATGTTATCCGGCAACTCAACAGTCGGAAATCTTTCTTATAGCCAAGATGTATTGGCCACGCTCAATTGCTTAAACGCTTATGGCGTTGCTTACTCAAAAGATGGAACATCAATTACTGTGAATGGCTCTATTCCTAGCGAACCAATATTCGATTGCAATGAATCGGGTTCAACACTTAGATTCTTCATTCCAATTGCGATGACCAAGTTCGATACTGCTACATTCAAAATGACGTCTCGTCTTCTCGAAAGAGGGGTAGATGCCTACGAAGAATGCCTTAAAGGCGTTGTTACGTTCACCAAAGAATGTTGCGGATTACAGGCCAAAGGCAAACTTGTACCGAAAGATTATGTAATCGATGGGAGTAAATCTAGCCAGTACATATCCGGCATGCTATTCGCCCTCCCGTTATTAAATGGTGATTCAACTTTAAAGATAAATGGCGAATTAAATAGCAAACCATATGTTGATATGACAATCGATGTTCTAAAGAAATTTGGCATCGAGATAATAGAAGATGGCACAACATATCACATCAAAGGCAATCAACGATATAAACCATTAAATATTGAAAATGAAGGTGATTATTCTAACGCAGCGTTCTTATCATCTTTCAATTACCTTGGAGGGAACATTGATGTTAAAGGACTGAATCCAAACTCGCTTCAAGGCGACAAGGTTTTTATGCAGAACTTCAAAAAGCTATCGGATGGTTATTGCGTGATAGATTGCGAAAACTGCATCGATCTCGCGCCCGTTATGTTCTCCTTGGCCTCCTTGCTTCACGGCGCAGCGTTCATCAACACCAAGAGGCTAGCGCTTAAAGAGAGCAATCGAGCAATGGCCATGAAGGAAGAACTTGAGAAATCAGGTGCCAAAGTCTTAGTCAGCGAGAACAAGGTGATT
This sequence comes from Faecalibacillus sp., assembly GCA_963588175.1. Lineage (GTDB taxonomy): Bacteria > Bacillota_I > Bacilli_A > RFN20 > CAG-826 > UBA4951. Next base: position 77,057 of record CAVAGP010000006.1, read on the forward strand.
GTTGAACCGTCTAAAGATATACCTGATGTACTTGAAGTTAACTCTCATAACGATCATCGTATCGCCATGGCGTTGTCGTTATATTCAGCAAAGACAAACGTGACGATTGCTGGTTACGAATGCATTAACAAATCGTATCCGGATTACTTCGATAAATTAAAAGAATTGGGAATGGAGGTAACATATGCAACTACCTAAGAAAATGTTAATAGTGGGCTTGGGCCTCCTTGGCGGATCGTATGCCGAGGCTTTATC
>CAVAGP010000007.1:0-49687 GCA_963588175.1 Faecalibacillus sp.
CATAATAATTATGAGGCTTTAGCATTAAAGAAAATAGATGAATTAATTGGAGTCTTTAAACAGGGTGAATTGCTGGGAAGGCCCGAAGGGGTTTATCAGCAGCCAAGCGAAAATGGTAACATTTTTGAAGGTTCAGAGACTAATGGCCGAGTCCTAAAACCGGATAGTAATGCCGACACGAGTGCCCTGCTCAACAAAATTAAAAATATTGTTGATGATTATATAGTCCAAACTAGAAAAATAACTTTAGAAAGTTACAAACTTTCAATTCAAGAAATTCTAGAGTCTGAGATAAAGAGCTCGGAGGTAAACACACAAGGATTATAGAGGAGAACTGATGATTCCTGTAATAAATTTAGGGCAGGAAGATGTTTATATAGAAAATGGCGAACGAGTATGCCAAGCTCTTCTTGAAAGAGTAAATAAAATCGAATGGAATGAAATTAAATCTTTAGATGAGACCGATCGTAAAGGCGGTTTCGGTTCTACTGGAAAATAATATATGGATATGATTAATTTACTGAGAGATTTTGGATCTCTCTTTGATCTGCAGGAGAAAGATTATGCGGATCTTTTAAAGAACACTACTATTAAGATTAAGGAAAACGGTAAGACTCTTGTCGACATTGAAAATGGTGTTGATAAGTTAAACGAAAGTTTAAAGGAAACAAATTCCGATAAACCCAAGAAAAAGTCTTCCGTATGGGATAAGTGGGTTGGTACTTGTAGCGAACCGAAGTTGAAGAATTGCAATTACGAACAAAATCGCAATTCAACAGCCGAACCAACTACACCTACAAAAGAGCCGAAGAAGGCATATGAAACACCCAAAACGGTTGTTACTTCAGCTTTTGAATCAACGGATCCCAAGACAGAAAATGTTGCAACAAAGCCTTACTGGCTTCGCGATGATGTATTGAGTGTTAACCCGCAAACATACGCTTTATTTGTGAACGTAGGCGATAAGCTTGTTGATTGCGATCCAATCACTCTTAGGTTTACACATAAGACTAATGATGATCGTTGGGCTCCAGGAATCACAGAGAATCAGCTTGTATCAATTCTTTATGAACGTTTTAAAGACGACCCTGAGAAACGTAAAATTGTTACAAAGTTGTTTACATTTTAAATAAAAGCCGGGGAATTAACCTCGGCTTATTTTAATTATGAGCAAAAAGGAATTTTATCGTTCTTTAACAAAAGAACAAAAGGATTATGTAGATTTCTTGCTTGATAATGCTTATTGTCAAGGATTAGAAGCCGGGAAAACTGAAGAGTATGCAAAACAATACTATGAGCGCTATTAGTATGAAAGATACTCTAATATCTAGAGATTCTAAAGGTAAAATTCGACAAATAAATATTGCTTGCGAGTGGAACGAGGCTTTCCAAATGTATGTCATTACTAGACAATCAGGACTATATAAAGGCAAAATGATTGTTTCGCCGAATATAGAAATAGCCAAAGGAAAAGCAAAAAGAACAATAACAGAACAAGCCACTCTGGAGTATAATTCCAATGTTAAATCTTATCTAGACAAAGGATATAAAAATATTATAGATTTTGGATTTGACAGTATTGATCAATTTGATCCCGATAAAGTATATCCAAAATCAAATACCGACACCAAAGGTGTTGGGAAACCAATGCTCTGCAAAATACTTGATAAAAATAACAAAAAACTCACCGACAAACAATGGTATGGTAGTTTTAAATTAGATGGGGTTCGATCTTGAATTTATAATGATAATGGGATCCTAAAAACTTCCAGTCGTGGAGGAAAAGATTATAATATCCCCGCAACATATATTCTTCAAGATGAATATATTAATAAACTACTTAAAGAAAATCCTAATTTAATTCTTGACGGAGAAATCTATCGTCACGGTTGAGGTCTCAATCGAATATCAGGTTTATGCCGTTTAACTAATTTAATAGACGAACACAAAGAATTATCTTTTTTCTGTTATGACATTGTTGATGAAAACATGCCGTTCAAAGACAGGTTAAAAATTCTTGCTAAAATCCGCAACAACGCTCCAAATAACACTAAACTTGTAGTTATAGAGCATGTTCCTATACAAGGATTAGATGCTATAATGAAAGAACACGGTCGAGCCGTATCTCTTGGTTATGAAGGTTTAGTTATTCGGGACCCCGAGCAAAATTATAAATGTGATGCTCGCGACAATCGAATGCTCAAGATTAAAGAAATGGATACTACCACATTTAAAATTATTGGATATGAACTAGGACTGCGTGGAGCTGAAGATATGTGTTTTGTGTTAGAAACGCCAGATCACAAACCCTTTAAAGCGAAACCTGAAGGAGATTTATCTATTAAAGAATATTATATCCAAAATATTGATACCATTATCGGCAAACCGGGCGATGTGCGATTCTTTCATTATACACCATATGGTATTCCAAATTTACCGGTGTTTGTTGCAATTCGAGACGATCTAACTATCTAATTAAGTTTTGCAGAGTCTTTATAATAATATGACAAGAGACGAACTAAAACAACATATAACTCTTTATAAAAAGACCGAAAACGATGTATTTGAACTTGAAAATAAGTTCGGAATTCGTATTTGGGATTCTAAAGAGCCTAATTTTTATAATAATTATAATTTAATAATCCACAGACTATTAGCTGATATATTCGGAGAAACTAAATCCGAATTTATAGAAGATTATATCTTCGAACAAGTAAATATATCGTTTGATGAATTGTGCGAATATTTAAATATTTAATATGATTTGGGAAAAATCTAAAGAAGCTAATATTAATTATCTATCAAAGATAGTTAATATACAGCAGTTTGCGCCTCATCCTAATGCAGACAAAATGAAAATTGCGCATGTGGATGGATACAGTGTTTGTATGGGTCTTGATGAACAACCGGGACTCTATGTTTACTTCCCAGTAAACTCTACTATAAATCCAAATATTCTTTCCTATTGTAATCTTTATAGAGATTGCGAAAAGAATAAGGATACTACCAAGAAAGGCTTCTTTGAAGATAATGGGCGAGTAACTGCAATTAAACTTCGCGGAACTCCATCTGAAGGATTTTTGCTCCCATATGAAGCCTTAATTTCTTTTATTCAAGATTCGCTTAACATTACTATTCCAGAAGAAGATGTAACAGATATTGAATTTGATACATTTACTTATAATAATAAGTCATTTTGGATATCTAAAAAGTATGTTATTCCTGTTAAATCTTATCCCGTTTCAAATGGATCCAAAAGAAAAAGAAGTGTTAAAAGATTTAATAGAGTAATAGATACTCAATTTAGGTTCCATTACGATATGTATAGTGTCGCTTAGTGTAGTAATATGCTAATGAAAATCGAGTAAAATCGGTGAAGGCTAAAATATTTTTAATTTTTCATTAATATACTTGTATTTCTAAAATAAATTGTGTAAATTTTGTAAAAAGTTTATAAAAATTTATTATGACAAAAGAAATACAAAAACAACTTTCTATTTTGGAATCTTCGTTCAATATGGACGATTATTCTGCATATCTTAATGGTAAATTATCCAGACAAGATATGCTTTTAAAATACAATTGTTCAGACTATCTTTTGACGATATATTTTAAAAAATATGATTTGTCAACAAGACGTGATAATGTATCTAATTGTATTAAACAAGATTATTTTAAAAATATAACTAAAGAATCAGCTTATATTTTGGGTTTTTACGTTGCGGATGGATATGTAAGCGATAATAAAATATCTTTTACTATTTCTAAAAAGGATCAAGATGTTGTAGAACATATAAGAAATTGTATATCCCCTCATTCAAATCTTTGTTATCACGAAGAATATATTAATAAACAAGGTGCAAAAAGCAACCCACTTGTCACATTAGCAATTTCTTCAAAAGAGATTGTAAATACACTTATTGATTATGGTCTCGGATATCATAAAACAAATCTTTCTAAAACCATTACAAACATTGTTCCAAAAGAGTATATGTGGAATTTTATCAGAGGTTACTTCGACGGAGATGGCTGTATTTCTGCATCTAGAGTAAAACATACTGTTAAAGGTAAAGATTATTACAATTGAAATGTGAATTGAACTATTATATCAAAAGATAAAACCATTCTTGAGGATATTCAAAACTTTATTAAATTAGAAGGTATTGATGTCATTTTGTATCAAGAAAAAAGAGGAAATTGATTAATGGGGACTCACAGTATAAAAAATTTGCCCAAAATATTTAATAAGTTATATAATGATGAATTTTGTTTGAAACGAAAATATGAAAAATTTAAAGAAATCATTGCTAATACCGAGACAAATTCTAAAACTAAAAAGTTAGAATCGTTGTAGAGCGTAGAGATTGAACCTATAAATAGAATATAATATCTCCAAGAGTACTCGACATCCAATGTTTGGATGAAAATGTACGCCGAACTTATAAGAAATTATAAGAAATTAGGGATAAAAAGACCTAATGTTAACACAATTGACTATTTTAGCAAAGAAGGATCCGTTTGCAATTGAGCCAAATGATAGAATACAATTTTCTACTAAGGCACATGGGACGAGCCATATCTCAGCATATGTATTGTGTAAAAAGAAGCCTTCTTTAAAAACTTGGTTCCTATCGCTGTTTGGTGTAGAACCTGTGGAATACGACTACTTATATGCTTCTCGCTCTGTAATTAAAAACAATACTACATCAGGTGTTGGATATTATGGATGCGATGTCTGGGCTGAAGCAGATAAGGTAATTCGTCCACATCTAATAAAGGGTATGACAGTATATGCTGAAATTGTAGGATTTCTTCCTAACGGAAAATATATTCAAAAGAATTATGATTATGGATGCGAGCCTCCAACCGAAGAGGGAGTTTATGTTTCCGAAAAGCACTTTAAAGTTCGAGTTTATAGAATTACTCTTACTAATGTGGATGGATTGGTTCATGAATTCTCAACACAAGAGGTTCAACAATGGTGTAAGAACAACGGTTTAATTCCTGTTACAGAACTATATTACGGATTTGCAAAGGATCTTTATCCAGACATTCCTATTAATGAAGATTGGACAACAAAATTCTGGGAAAGATTAGCTAATGATAAAAATTTCTATATGGAATGCAATTCTCCTGAGTGTAATAACAAGGTTCCACATGAAGGAATTGTTATTAAGAAAGAAGACATGCACGCAAGGGCCTGGAAATTAAAGACCTACGCGTTTCTTAATCGAGAACAACTTGAATTAGACGCTGGTGAATCAAATATTGAAGACAATGCATAATATAAAGAAAGTTAAAAAGAACCAATATTATACAAACCCTAAAGTTGGTCGAATAATTTATAAAAGTATTCGCGAACTTCAAATTAGAGGTATAAAGGATGTATAAAACTTTAGAAAATTTAAAAGGGGACCTCAATGTTTATGGCATTTATAACGTTGGGCCCCCCGTTTTTAATGTAGAAGGGGATGATTTTTATATAGTGATAATTGATAATGACGCCGAAGATTTTATTTTAGATGAATCGATAAAAGGTATTATATATACAATGAAAACATGGTTTGAATTAATAGAATCTTGTGATATACTACCTTATATTTGCGCCTTCTTAAATAAAAAATACGTCATTAAGGAATATGTAAAAATTATGATGGAAACTAATCCTCTAAAAATGCGTTTATCCGCACAAAAAGAGTGTTATGTTTTTGCCACTAATTGTCCAGAGGCCCTTGGAGAAATGTATGCCAGGATAGCTCTTTATAATCAAATTTTAGAACATCATAAAATTGTAAATTATAAAGTTGTTGGAGCCGTTTATAAGGCCTTTTTAGACGCGTCAAGCGATAATTTAACCAAGGTATCAGAAAAATTCTATAAGCCCGAATTAGAGGCCTTTCTAAAGGCTACAGACGGGGTTTATAAGAAATATAAAATTGCAAAATGGGAACAAAATAAAAATAAAGAAAATGATAACAAAACTGTATAAAGTATATGCAGATTATTGCGGACCTTGTAAACAACTCTCCAAAGAACTTGAAGGTATAAATGTTGCAATAGAACCGATTAATGCAGAGGAAAATGACGATTTTACGCTCAGTCATAATATCCGTGGTATACCTGTGCTGATTTTTATGGATGGCGACAAAGAAATGTATCGGCATGTTGGTCTCATGACTCACAAAGACATTCAATCTAAAATCGATGAACTAAATGAGATTAGTTAAGCAATCCTATCAAATACTTAATCAAGATTTCTCTTTAAAGGGCATTTTTAGGGCCATAGAAGAGGCCGGAAGAACTTGCTATAAGAGTGTTGGCACAAGGTATTTTAGGCTCGAAAAAGGGGGTTTAAATGGCGATTTATTAGCACTTGTAAATGCTTTAAAAAGCGACCCCGATGCGGTAGTAAACGAAGGTCCTTTTTTTGATGATGCTTATTATATTTCAATAAAAAACTCAGCGATAAATCTTAATATTGAAAGCCTGCTAAGACATACTTGGGAAGAATCTTTTGATGATTGTGCATTATACGAAAATCTTACAGCAGAAGATTTTGTAAAAAATCTTTGCGAGCACAATCATGGAGCAATGTTAGAACACGGAACAGTATATTTAAAATTTAAATTAGAATTTCCATCTAAAGAAAATTATAGTGATATGGTTGCCCTATTTACTTTTTATAAGAACAATCAATACAGCAAATGCAATATGGTTAGAGATGAAAATGGCAATTATACGTATTATGTCACTACTAACTTTAGAGTAATCCATGAAAATGACCGATACGATGATTTAAAATGACTTTGCGAACCAGAAGAAAGACACGAGAAGCGAATTAGTGTAAAATTTACCTGCTCGCAACAAGTAAGTCATGAATTTGTAAGACATCGTAAAATGAGTTTTGGAATGGAGAGCACACGCTTTTGCAATTACTCTCTTGGGAAGTTTAATCATGAACTTGCTTTTATAGAGCCGTGTTGGTTAACCGATAAAACCTATCCAATCAATAAAGAGAATATTAAAGCAATAAAAGCAAGAGAAGAATTTATTCATCAATTGCAAACAATAGAGGATTCTTATTTTAGATTACTCGAATATAATTGGAAGCCACAAGAGGCTGCAGCAATATTACCAAAAGCGGCAAAGACAGAGTTGGTAATGACTGGATTTATTGAGGATTGAGTTCATTTCTTCGATTTGAGGGCGCTTGGCAAGACTGGCAAGCCGCATCCACAAGCCGAAGAATTAGCTAAGCCTCTTATGGAAGAATTTAAGTTATTAAATTTAATTTAATGAATTATATTTTAAGCTATTCCAGATATGGAATAGATTTAGATGTACCAGAAAATGCATCTAAACAAGATGTGGTCAATGCATACCTGCGGAAATATGGTGGTCCGCAGGGTGCGTTAGATCACTTTCTTTGGCATCTATCTTTTACAAAGGACTTTGTACCAGATGCCGAAACTATAGAAAATGACGACAATAGAACAGATCGTAAAGAAATTACTGATTAAAGAGCCATTCTATGGAATTTTCCTCTTGGGACTAAGAAGAGAATTTGGGAACAAGTGCCAAACAGCATGCGTTTTCCGTGATGGTATTAATGTTGCATTATGTATTAATGAAGAATTTTGGAATAATTTAGAGTCTGATGAAATGCGAGAAGCAATTATCAAACACGAAGTTGGTCATATTCTTTTTAAACATATAACAATGTCTGAAAACTTCGATAATCATACACGATTTAATTACGCGGCTGATTGTGAAGTGAATAGCAATATACCATTATTGCAACAAAAACCTTGAGTATATCCAGCCGGATTTAATCTTGCAAATAATTTAGGCACCAAAACTTATTATGAACAAATAGATATATCAGATCATTCGCCTGATTCAACTTTTCATAACAATAATAGCGATTGCCCAAATCCAGACAAATCTGGAAATCAATCTGACGACCAACAATCACAAATAGATCCAAGTGACAGCCACGCATCCTGAAAGGACTTTCAGAATATTAGCGAAGCAGAAAAAGAACTAATTGAACAACAAACTGATTTTTTGGCAAAACATACTGCCGAACAAGTTCAAAAAATGTGTGGTAATATCCCTGGGCAGTTTAAAGAATATATAGACAATCTTTTTAAACAAAAGGAACCTGTATTTAATTGGAAAGCTTATTTTAGACGAATATTAGGAAATTCTATATTAATGTATTTAAAAAACACTAGATATAAGCCTAGTGTTAGATTTCCGGATTCTCCAGGAACAATTTTAAAATCTAAACCAAAAGTACTTGTTGCAGTAGACACATCGGGCAGTGTAAGTGATAAGGAATTATCTGATTTCTTCACAGAGATTCAACATCTATATAAATCAGGTGTTCAAATTGACGTTGTGGAATTTGATACAAGAATTCATACTAGGTTTAGATATAAAGGGCCAAAAGAAATACCCATCAACGGAAGAGGGGGGACTGATGCCACAGAAGTGTTTAAATTATATAATACAGATAAATCATATTCAACTCTTGTTGTTTTCACAGATGGTTATCTAAGTATTAATCATTTAAAGGCGCAAAATGTTGTTTGGGTAATAACATCTAATGGCAGCAAACAAGATTATCCAGGAAAAGCTGTTTATATACCAAAAGAAAATAAATAATGGAACTGACTTTAACAGAAGTACGAAATATTCTTAAATATATAATTAAAAATAACGAAGATCTACAACAAAATGGGAAGATGCCCATTGCTGCCTGTGTTGAATCAGAAGCAGGAATTGGAAAGTCAAGTGTTATAGAAGACTTGGCTAAAGAACTTGACTATAATTATGTAAAACTATCTCTATCTCAAATTAGCGAATTGGGAGATTGCGTTGGATTCCCTATTCGTTTACACTACGCATGTAAAGATAATGAATGTCATTGGATTTCTCCGGAATTAATTGATAGCTACGTTAAGTCTGGTTATACTATTACTGACGAAACTAAAATGTCTTATGCATTGCCAGAGTGATACAAGCGTATAGACCCTTCTAAGGGTACAATTATCAATCTTGACGACTGGACCAGGTGTTTGCCGCATATTGCACAAGGATTAATGGAATTGATCTATAAGCAAGAACTTTGGAGCTTTAAATTACCGCCTAAGACTACTGTACTATTAAGCTCTAATCCAGATAGCGCAGATTATAATATTTCTTCATCTCTAGATGAAGCTCAAAGAACTCGAATGATTAATTTTAAAGTAAAATTTGATATAAATTCTTGGGCTAGTTGAGCAGAAAACAATAATATTGATGGACGAGCAATTAATTTTCTTTTGGAATATTATCCGGAATTAATGGAAAATAAAAATCATACTCACATTATGAACGCTCGTTCTTATACAACTTTTGCAAATACTATTTCCGGTATTCAAGATTGGTCTAAAGCAGAAAGTCTTGCTTTAATTCTTCAAATAGCATCCGGATGTTTCAATGACGAGGATAATCTTGTAGGCAGTTTATTTACAACCTTTATTGCAAATAAATTAGATAAGCTTATTTCTCCAGAAGATATGTTACTTAAACCATGAGGAACTATTAAGAATCAAATCAAGAGTTGCGTTTATAACGAAAACGGGTCTTATCGTCCAGAAATCGCATCCATATTGCACACCAGACTACTTAATTATTCTTTATATTATTTTGGTAAGGCCGGTTCAAAGACTGATGTTGTGCAGGATAGATTGTTACAACTAATTGACGCTCCAAACGAAGTTGATTCAAATGGGGATAATATTGGTTGCATGTTATTTTCAGAAGATTTCTTATTTAATATTATTAAAACTCTTATTAGTAAATATCCAGCAAAGACTAATAAGTTTATGCTTAATAAGAAAATACGTTCTAAAATTATCTAATAATGCAATACAACGGTAAGAAAGTCCTGCAATTTGGTAGTTGCGTTAATTTAGTTAACAAAAACGACCCTTCGTTCTTATGGAAAAATGGTTATAGCAGATATAGTTCTTGAGAGCTATTACCATGTAAAATAGAAACTTTCAAAGAAAAGGTTAACTCATTAAAAGTCGAATTAAAACCAAATTCTATATTATATTTTGGAAAATCTTCTGATTTTCCAAGATTCAAACTTGCGGAATCTGGTTTTAAAAGATGCATTAAATTGGATAAAGCAAATTTCGTTATTTTAGGTAAATTTAATCTTGACGAATATCGTGGCGATCATTATATTCTTGAAGACGAAAAATATGTATATCTGTTACCTTTTGGGACATATAACAATTTACATTATAAAACGCCTTTATTAGAATCAAAGGAGTTTAGCCAAGATCCTGTAGCTTATCTTAAAAAGAATCATTCGTTTTTCGGAACTAAATTAAATTTAATATATAAAGGTCCAATTTGTGCATGTAAAGAAGGAGAGGATGCTATTAAAATTATGGATGGAACTTATAAAAATATAGTATTTGATGCGGAACTTGATTCTGCAATAAACGCAAAAAATGATACATTAGATCCAGAAACCGTTAAATCTGTATGTGAATTATTAGATTCCCCAGACAGAGAATCAAAAGCTCTTGGATTAAAATTATTAATAGGTTTTAATGCTAATGCAACACCATTAACAATTAGAACAATGTTGTCTTTAAGACCAGCATTAGCCGAGCTTTCGGAATGGACAGGAGTTGGCGTTAAACAAGTTCTTGAAACTATAAAATTTAAAGGGTTCGCTAAATTCCCATATAGACTATATAATATCATTTCAAGTAATGATAGTTTTGATTCTTATACAGATGAAGATAAAAATTTATGTAAAGAAGTGTTTAAATCAGCCGTTCTTGAACACATGAAGCAAGCCTATAATGACGTTATAAGTACTAAAATACCTGAGATTTTTGGATTTAAGATTAATTATAGTGTTGAAGACTAATTTAATAGCTATAGGCGGATTTAAAGGAGTCGGCAAAGATACTTCAGCTGATATGCTGAGGTATCTTTTAAACTCTCCTAAAATGTTACATAATTATACTTGTTATAAAGTATTACATAAACTATTTCTCCATAAATGGGTTAAAACATCGTTCGCACATCCTCTAAAAAGAACTCTTGCGGCAATGCTTAACATGAAAGTTGAATGATTCGAAAATCGAAAGTTTAAAGAAGAATTATATATTCGTTTTTCAGATATGCATATAACTTATAATCCTAATCCTGATTTAATCTTAAAGGACAATCAATTCAATCGTTGTTTAAACAAAAATGATTTTAATACAATTAAGGATTCATATATTACAATGAGACAATTAATGCAATGTTGAGGGACATCAACAATGCGAGCTCAATATGGCGATAAGATATGAATTCTATTAACATTAATCAACGATAAACCTACTATTATTTCTGATTTAAGATTTAAAGTTGAAGCGGAAGAAATCAGAAAGAGGGGAGGAATGCTCTTTTATGTGGATAGGGTAGGTTATTGTGGCGGACAGCATGCTAGTGAAAGAGAAGTTAATGACCTTGTTAATAATAATAAATTTGATTCTGTAATTTGCAATTATGGAACGCTTGCCGATTTATTTAATGTAATTAAGAAAGTTATATTACCAACAATCAAATAATATGTTTTTCATATTTTTAATAATAGCATTATTATTTTCTGCATTGGAGTATTAACTACTGTTTTTGTAAATGAATATTGCGAAGACGATTATAATCAATTTAAAGAAGCTATAATTAAACAATTAAATCAATGGTTTAATAAAGACTAATCAAAAGCCCCTATACTGGATTTCTCCGGTATAGGGGCTTATTTTTTTTATTTTTGTTCCATATATTTCTCGGCCATTCCTTGGAAATCTCCAATTGCGCCAATATTTCTAGTCATTCAACCAGCGAGATTTGTATCTCCTGTCATTAATTTTCAAGTTGAAGTGCCAAATCTAGTCAATGCAGTAACCATTGGCGGGTCTCCCGTAAATCCGCCAAGCACGTTAAACAATTGGCTATCAGCGAGTGAACCAGAAATTACATTATAAGCAAAACTTTCCATAGGACCAGCTTTCTTCATTGCAGACCTCACTTTATTTGGATTAAGAGGTTCGTTGACATCTTCGCCAAGACCAAATAAGAAAGACACAAGGAAGGTTAAGAACGCACAAATCCATAGATCGTTCATTTGTAATTTAAACATTGTTCGCGTAGTAGGGTCTTTTCAGATTTCCTTAAGTTTCTTTGCACCATCTTTATCCCAAATAAGACTCACCAAACCTTTCCAAACTTTAGTTGACTCTTGTAACATTCCTTGAAGAGGTAAACCTTCATAATCATAGTATAATCTGCAAGTTTTCTTTTCTTCTTCAGATAAAGCTTCATATTCGCCTTTTAAAAGAATGTCCTTATGCGGAGTCCCGTCTTCATCTTCATAGAATTTAATGTACATTTCATCGCCGTTAGCATCTTTGATTTGAGTTAAATTAGCAACATTATATTGTCCTTCGTGAATTGTCCATTGTTCCAAACGAGATGTTAAGAAGGTTTTATACTGCAAGAAGAACGATCCTAAGAAAGTGTCATAAAGTAAAGATTTAGATTCTTCGTCATAATGGCCATATAATAAGTCCGCATAGTTTTTAATACTCTGGCCCTCAGTTCTTGTATAAGCTTGAGGTAGTGCATCCTTTTTACTAGCATCTAGATAAGAACCGTCTTTGTTTCTGAAACCTTCTTGGGTAAATCCATCAATCATTGTTTCATATAATGATTTTTCCTTTAAATAGTTTGAATGATCATATTCATCATTTAAGAAATGTTGAAATCTACCATCCTTTTTAAAGTCGTATACAAGCTGTCCTTTATCGTCCACAGAGTGTGCATCAAAACAATTATCTGCCTTCATTTTAGCAACGAGAATACTCATTCTATGCATAAAATCCGGAGCTGTCGCCGTAATAAACAAGGTATCCTTTCCTCAATGTTTGATATTAGCCCAACTTAATCGTCTTTGATTTGCTAGCTGAGACAATGATTGGTTAGCCATACCATAAATAGCATTAAGCTGTTGAAGCATACTTACACTACTAAAATTCTTTGGAGACTCTTGAATAACATAAGTCAATGCATCAATATACTCCTTTTCATTAATGCCGGGATACATTTTAAATCCCGCTCGAGCAATGCCTGAATAAATTCCTTGTAAAGATTCTCTCAAGAAAGACCTTGAGTTTAATGATAGAGTCAATGTTGTAAACATTGATTTAATCATATTTAACCATCTATATAAAGGCTGGAGTTTTTCGGGGATTAATGTGTCGCCATAGAATTTACTTTTAACAATCTTGTCAAAGGTTTCTTTAATATTTTTCATATTAACATTTTTATCCCCTCCAAGAGCATCAAGTCTATCCAAACCAACTTTAAGCGCAGCAATAACTGGAGCGTATTCACGACTAACATTTGTACGACAAAATGCAACTAATGCGGCGTTCATAACTAATTCAAGATCTGTTTCAAATGCCCCTTCGTGGGCTTCCCGAATTTGTTCTCTCGCCTCCATATTATCATACTGAAATTTATTATAAACTTCCTGATTTTTATGAAGATAAAGATCAACTTCTTCGCCAAATAAGTTTTCAGTAATAGCCTTAGCTTGCTTAAACTTATTCTTTATTGCCGTTCATAAATTAGTACCACTAACCTGCCTAGAAAATTTAGCTTCGAGTAAAGGAATTGCATAATATAATTCATCGGTAGTTTTAGCCGTTTCAAACTGTTCTTCTGTAGTAAATTCCGGATGCCGTAATTCACACATTGTACGTAAAAACAACCTTAAAGCCTCTTTAGACTCCGGATCACCATCAAAATCACCACAATCAGGATCTTTAAGAAGTAATTTCTTTGGGTCGGCAAATCAAGATTTAAAAACTTTCGCTCCAACACCATGCTTTTTATAAAGATTTTGAAAAGCAACTTGCATTGGTCAACCAATTTTATAAACTCTTAAACGAACCTCTTTTGCATACTCATCAATAGCTTGAGCTAATTCACGAATATTTACAGAAGATGAATATTGGGGACTAGCTATCTTTAAGCCGTTTAATTCATATCAATGATCAGGTGTCCAATCATCTTTATCTAACTCTGTATGAGACTTAAATCCTTTTGCTAAAGCATATCCTTCTTGTAATAAAGCTAATACGTGTCCAGCCGGAGTTTGCTGATATTTATTATCCTCGGTATTAATTTCGCTACTATAAGTACGTTTAATATAATTAATTTTATCCAAGAATCATTCTGCAGTATATCATCTTTCTCCAGGTTTTAATAAATCAAGTCCTTCTATTTCATCCTGACATTCCGCAATGATAGATTCATAATCAGTCATAAAGACGTCATATTCAATCCTTTTAGCGCCACTACCAGGATGTTCACGAATAAGATCTTGATAATTCTTTATAAGAGATTCGTTATTTACAGCATGAATACCATGGTGCCAAGGAGCAATTGCTTTTATAGATGATATTGGAGCCTCTTTAAACATCTCTTGATGTTGAGATACATAAATCATTGCTCGCATCATAGCAAGATTGCCTTTAAGCGCTGGTAATGTCTTACGGAAATCAATATTTTTGTCAGCTTTAGTCTGACCTAAAATACTTGTACCTAATAAAAGTTTTGTATTCTCTCTTAAATGGTTATCCGACAAGCAGACAATTTCACTACGAGAACCTTTTCTAAATATAAGCAATCCAATTGCGTGGCAAGTATCATCGGAAATTAATCTTCAAGAATCATCTTCAAGATATTTCTTTAAGGCATTACGAATAAATGCATCGTTAGTTTTACCAACTACTCCGACAAGAGTTTCAATACTCCCATCACCCTCTTTGTAATCATGAATAGCGTTCGCTAAATCAACAAATTTTTCGGCAGAAGTATCAGAGCGCCTACTAATAAAATCTTGAAGAATGTCATTAATTTCATTCTCTTTACAGTACTTTGGATTTTGACCAGGAAATTTAATAACGTGAGTCATTCCCTTCTCAATATATTTTTTATAATGAGGATTGTCTTTAGAGAGTTTATCTACATATTTAGTATTTTTTCTATAAAAATCAATACTATTACGTAATTCCTCTCGTTTCATATTCCATCCCTGTAAAGGGAAGAACTCATTATAAAGTTTACTGGCAGCCTCTAATTCCTCAGGGGTTTCTCTACCCTCGCGAACAAAAATGCCACTAATTTTTGCTCTTTTATTTCCTCCTTGTTGAATTGGATTTTTAATTCATTCTTTTTCTGTTTTTGCTACCCTAATGCTTTCTATGGATGTGGCTAATAACGGATTTTTGGAATTTTCGTATTTTAAATTAAGTTTAATAGGAATAATAGCCGTACTGACAACTGGGATTCCCCATTGATCACACATTCTTTTGTAAATTTCTGTCTGATAAGCAGCAGAAAGCTTTTTAGTACTATGTCATGTATGTGAATTTCTAACATTCTCCATCATATTTCAAGCACTAATTAAAGCATCTCCATAAGGAGACTTTCCTTCGGGTACAATTTCTTTTCTAGAAACCTTAAAATCAAACACATGGCCATTTCCGTTTTTATCAACAACAAGTAAGTCAATAATACCAGAAATTGTTTTAGGGTGTCCCTTTGCGCTATTTAACGCAACTTTAGCCGTTTCAGACAACGAATCCTCTTTCGCTTCTATTAAGAGTTCTGAATAATATTTAGCATCCGGATATTTTGTGTCAAGTTCATTTTTAAATTCCTTAACCTGATTAACTAAATCATTAAAAATACTTGTATCTAAACCTGGATTATGTGGAGTTCTGCCATTGAAAATATCTTCAAATACAGCATGAACATTTGTACCATATTCAGTAAGAACATCCCAAGAAGACACTTCGAGATCGGTCCATTGTTCTGGAGTCCAACTCTCGCTAGATTCTTTTTCAATATCACTAAATTTTTTCCCGTCAGCACGTTCTACACTATCCTTGCCGCCATCTCTTATTGCGGCAATACGCATATTCCGGAAATCTTCCATTTTCAATCCAGTAACTAACGGTTTTGTGCCATCTAATAATAATTCAGAAATAGCTCGAGTAGTACCTATCGTATCCGGCAAATAGAACCTATCAATCTCTTCTGGATCTTCGCCGTCAAGGACAGGAAAATCCCTGCCCTTTAACGGCTTTTTGATACGATCCATTTCATGTTTCAATTCCTCAACTTTAGATGTAGTTATTTCCTGCGGACTTTTTGAATAGAATGTAGCACCATCAAGGTTAAAACGATTAAGTCGTTTAAATAGTTCTACATCCAAATCAATATTTGAAAGCCCTGTAAAAATTTCTCCATCTCAAGTTAAGTCTCAATTACAAATTTTCATATGTATTAAAAGGATTCGTTACAATTTTGCTCCAATTTTCATTTATCATCTTTGGAATTATATAATCGTGTTTTTAATGCGGACAATTTTGCATTTTGTCTCATAGCCATAATAAATTCGTCCCCTCTATCTGCAAAACTAGCTGCAAAATTATCAAGTCGCTTTAATAACTGAGGAACAATGTTGTTTGCAAAATCTACTTCAAATTGATCATTAGGATTATATGATCCAGCTAAAACTTTTTCAAGTTTACAACAGAATACTTCTTCTTGTAAATCGGTGCCAATACTATTAGGATAATATTTAGCAATTTCATCAAAATCAGAAGCCTGACCAATTTTAGCTATATAATTATAATACTTTCCGGGATCCTTAGCTTTGACTGAAGCTAAAAATATATGTGCTAATTCATGCATAGCAACGGCCCTAATAGAAGGAACGTCGGTAAATTTATCTGTATTAATATAAATATAGCCATTTTGAACCATTCCTCGCACATTTTTAAAGTCTTCGCCACCACTTCATACACTAATAGTGCCCGGTCTTCTACTATTAATATAATTTGCAAATTCACCAATAAATTCTAGAGGAGAAACATTATCCATTGAAATTTTACTAATACCCTCCCCTCTTACAGGGTTGTTCTCGGGATTAGGTTCAACTCGTCTAACACGTGCTCCTTGTTCCGGGGTCCTAATATCCTTCAATTTGGCTGTAATAGGCAAAATAAATGTATAATCCGATGTTAATTCCGGAGAATTAATACCAGCCGGTGCTGGTATTTGCGTGAATACGGAATTGCGGTTCACATATCATTGCGCCTCTTTAATCATATTGTCGTTAAGCTTTAGTGATTTAGATTGCTGGGCAATAAACTCATAATAAGCGTTAATAATAGGAGGAACATTTTTCCCTTGTACAACACCTTCGAACATTTTTGTAAGAGAATTTCTACCAAAACTATTCTTAAAGGTTACTAAGTTGTATAAGAAGAACAAATCCCCAATTTTATTTCCGGCGAAATTTTCATTAGCAATAGCATTGAACGCCTGCAAATAATTAGCATATTGCGTTGAAGAACTAATATCCTTTTGCGCTTCCATCAAAGAGATTGGCAACGTGATAACATCAGTCTTATTTCTTGTATCATATTTATGGATTAAACTCCTTAAAAAGATATTGTCTCCATATTTCTTTTGTAACATTGGAACGATGTAATTCTCAAATATATGTTTAAAAGAAGCAATACTCTTAGCTCCTTTTATATCCAGAGAATCAAGTGCTGAATGCTCTAAAGCATTGGGAACTTTATATCAAGTTATTTCTCCAAAATCAGATAAATCTAATCTAATACCAGCTTGCTCTATGAAACTATAAATATTATAGTCTTGGACATAGTTAGAAATGCATTTAAAATCATTTTCAGAGGGTTTTCTTTTGATATTTTTATCCACCTTAAATTTATCGGCAAGTTGTGATGAAACGCGATAAACGGCACTTGTTTCTCTTAACATTATATCTGCGGCAGGCATAATTTTAGCCATTGCGTGGAAATTTGGAGAATTTTTTAAAGCATCAAGAATATTGAAACCAGTAAAAAAGATTCTTTTGTTTCTTCTATCTTCTTCAAGGGCCCATATCATTTCATCTGCAAATGCATCATCAGTTAAAAACCTATCCGTAAACGTACCTTCATCTAAAGCATTGCTTAATTTAATAAGGCTTCCTGTAAGAACCAAATTCTTATCGCGTTTTTTAGCATCTGTTAATCTTCTTCTTAAAAAATCATCAATTCTTCTGGTAGCTGTATAGAAATCATTAATGTTTGTTTTAAGACCTTGATTAATACTACCAACTTGGCCGAGAGTACTCATTTCCTCAACCGATTTAAGGAGTTCGTTTAAGAATATTAAACTAGCATAACCCGGTGAATTATCGTCAGGCAAAAAGTTCAATCTTTGTTGATAAGCCTTAAATCCGCGATATATTTTATAATAATCGGCCTGCTCGTAAACAGTAGGAGCATATCCGGCATCATCGCCAAAATTTTCGCCATCATCGAAGGAGGAAAGTTCTTGCGCCTCAATAGCATCATCGCTTCATGCACCTTTACGAATAGGGTCCGAAGGAATTAAAGGTGTTCCTTCTTGAATAACACCATTGTCATTATAATAAAAATAAGGTTTGTCATATTCAAATGCCCTTATGATAGAATCAAGAAAATCCCTATCTTTTAAATAAATAGATGGATCTGGTACAATAAGATTGGGGTACAAACCATCTAATCAAGGCCGAACATTCCAATATGCTTTATAGTCTGATATAAATTGATCATATTCTTTTTTGATTTCTTCTTTTTCCTTTAAGCTTAGGTTTTGGTCCCGCAAACGTCTTTCGTAATATTGCGTTCTTTTTGCAACCCATCCATTATATGCATTTATACCGGCTTCAATTAAACTATTTGGATATAATTTATCGCTACTTAAAGAGGCAAAACCAATGGCATCCTTTACTTTAGATCTTAGCGATGTCTCGTCAAATATATTTTGTGCCCCAACTTCTGTTAATCAGTTAAAGATCGGAGAACACATAATATCAGATATTTCCTTAAACGAGTATCCGAGCATTGCAGCGGTAGTATAAATGTCAACAAGATCAGAAGTTGCATTTAATTTAGGTAATGCCAATTCCTTTGCATTATCCGCAGCAAGCGAAATAATGCCGGATAAGAATTCTGGGGCGCTAATAGCTGCCGTATTCTTTTTCATTGTTAATACATCTTGCAAAAGCTCATCATATTTATCGCCAGGATTTAAAGAAAGTTTCTTTAACCTATCAATTAACGGATCTAAATTAGTGTTAGCTATAGTCGTTAATTCGAGATTCAAACTATGTATATCCGGTCGCCAAATTTTAATTAAGTTAATTTTTTCAGCAACGGCACCGATATTATTTGGATCTTGATCCAATAATTGGCATGCTTCCAATACTTTAGTATTTGAATTTGTAGAAAGAATAAAATACGTTTTAAGTGATACCGCCCCAATACCAACTACGGCTTTACCAAGTTGATTCTGTTCCTGCATCATGAATTTACTAGCAGGATTATATGGAGTAATTTCCTTTTCGGCATTACCGCTTGCAGTATTTTTAGTTCTTTCCTTTAATTCTTCAGTACAAGTATCAACCGTAATTTGGGCTTTATGTTGATTTTCAATTTTTCGAGTAATATCATAAATAACATCAAACATTCTCATTTTTAAGGCCTCTTCTGAATTTTTAGTATGATCAGAAGTCTCAGAATGTTGATTAAATAAACTAATTACTTTTTGCTTTAATGCATTGTCTACGCTCTTATCAAATGTGATTTGTCTAGAAGGATCTGCATAGATTTTATTAAACATATAAACAAAATTGTCGACCTTTATATCACTATTTAAATTAACATATCAATCGCCACTTTTACTTTGTTTAAACCCGCAAACTTCTAATATCTTAGAATTTAATGGGAAAGAACCACCGGGCCCCTCTACAAATATTTTTTGGTCATCTGCTCTAGAGAGTCTAACAGCTGCCTCAAAACCAATTTCACGTTGTATTGCGGTTCCGGTTCGCATTTCGCCCATTTCATTGAAAGATCGAGTTAGTAAATACAGTTTGTCAATATCAAAGTCGCTTCCTTCTATAAAAGTATTAGCTTTTGGCACATAGAGAACGTTTTGTTCGCTATCGCTAAATGCTAGCACTTTGAATGGCATAAAAGATTGCATAGCTTGCGTAGGTACACGTGCGCCTACATATTCAAGCGCTTTAATAAAAGATTTATATCGATTGCGAGCTATACGTTTAATATAGTTATCTTCGATTGATTCATTCTTTAATTGAAAATCATCGAAATAATCACTATGTTTTAAAGCATTTAATTCCTTGTCCGTTTTACACATTATATATGTAACAGGCTCAGAAGATGACGTAATTGTATAAAATTGAAAATCGTTGGCAGGGAAAGGCTCTTTTCCCGTGTTAGATAAAACAACTTCAGAACCTATCCTTAGATCATCTCCTACTACATTATATTCAACTAACTTATGTTTACTAATTTTATCATTAATATTTGGATCTAAATCACCTACTTTTACATAAACAGGTTCCCCATTTTTAAATAAAATATAATCATAAGCTTTCTTACGGCCATCTATATCAAGTTCTTTACTTATTTTAGTAAAATCACCATAAGTATTATTAAGTTTATCAATAAAATAAGTTTCATCCTTAATATTCGCAATATGATCTTGATTATTTAAACCAAATTTTTCCATTTGGTACCGGCCCATTATAATTTCTGCTGGACGAGTTGTATAATTAGATACTATTGCATATTCCGAAGTTACAGATCCGTCTGTTTGAATAATGTTCATCCCAAGAGATTCTGGAATCTTAATTTGTATTGATTTCTTATTAGGATCTAGTCTAGACGCAATCGTAGATTGATGAGACATTTCAACTTGATGCAGTAAAAACTGCATTCGGCTAGTATATATTGCTTTTTGAGTAGCTATATATTTGTCGTTCGAAATTTGTGTTTCATCAAATCCAAAATTTCTTTTAAGAAATTCTAGTTGATATGCAGACATTTTCTTTCCCTTCGAAATATAAAATAAAGCGCGAACCTCGTCCGTATTATATAGACTTATCTCCCTAAATCCATATTTAGTTCCAAACGTAATTAAAGTATCACAACCTCTTAAGTTTCGTGGAGCCGCCTTTAATTTATATGCTGGAATTCCAGTATATATTTTTTGATTTCGAATTTTGTCATAAAGATCAAACGAATTAATATAAACCGGCTCTCAAGTATTACCGTTCCAAACACGAATTGTATCTTCAAAATCAATTTTATTTCAATCTGATATTCTCTCAAAATAAGGATTGAGCCCGCCGAGGTCTTCGTTTAAAGCAACCTTTTGCCAAGAACCTCATTTATTAAAAGCATCTACAGCTCCAGATAGATTCTGTAATTTTTCCCTACACTCATCCTCAAATTCTTTCCAAAGTTTAGCTCCGCCATCTCCTTCATAATACATAATCATATTATGTGAAGGATTTAAGACTCCAGCAAAACCAGGATGCTTACGGCGAATTCCATCTTTTGTGAGTTTTGAATTGAGACTTGAAATAACAGCGCCCCATAAAGTACTGTCATCAAATGGAATATTTAATTCGATTCCTTCGAACTTTGCTAAACGCTTTGCTCTATTACAGAAAGCCTGAGCCAGACCAATTTCGTCTTTTCCTGAATCAAAAGTATCCATTAAAGCCTGTCCAACAATTTTTCTAATTTTTTGTTTGGCTTCTACAAGTTGTCCAAAAGCAACTTTTGCCCTATTCTCTGCAGCGGAAATTTCTGCTTCTGTCTTTGAATATTCAGGAGTTCCTTTTGAAAGCCTTTTTAATTTCTCTTTAGCACTTTCAAGGTCTTTAACAGCGTAATTATAATTTGCTACGACAGAACTATTTTCAACTGCTTTTTTAATTTTAGGATTCTCTAAAGCAATTGTACCAATATATCCATACGCATTACGAACTTCTTCAGTATAATGTCCGTCCTCAATGAGGGCTGAAATCATCTGAGACATTTCTGTTACTTCAGCCTCATCAAGATCATGGTCAGCGTTCATAAGAACGCCTCCATATCGCATGCTAATATTATAAGTACGTAAATCGCCATTTTCCCAATATTCTTTAGAATTTACATTGGTCGCACCAACCTTACATGCACTAGCGTTTACCGCATAAGCAATTTGTTTGTCTCGCTGATTATATTTGATCGCAAATTCTGTAAGAGCAGAAACACTGTCTTCTGTGCCAGAGAAAGTTCCATCATTATTTTGTCTATAAGAAAAGGCTCCACCAAAAAGTTGGTCAACGTCATATAAAGTGCGTAGTTCTATTGTTTTGCCTTCTCCATCAATAAACAATTGTGTGAAAATATTATGGCCGATTTCTTTAAACCCAACAAGCTGTCTATATTTTCCTGTTTTATTGTCTCAAATATAATAATTATTTTGATTAACCTTAGTTAAAATTTCATTTAAATCAACAGATTGATTTGGATTAAGGTTGAGTGCGCGAGAGTACATCCTGCTTACTAAGTTTTCAGGACTACTCTTTGAACCTTGACCATTTCTTCGAACAGAATTAGTTAATGAATATACAGCTCATTTAAGAAGAGTTGGCGTGCCCGTTTTTGGATCAATGCTATGTATAATAGTTTTCTTGTTATCACCAACCGCCGCATCGGATAAAGAATTATTTTCTAAATTCGACTGCAACGCCGTGCATCAGCCAGAACCATCCTGTGGATCACATTTAGAATCAACTCCGTTTATGGTAAAAACTGGACCATCTGCATCCACAATAATAGCAATATTGATGTTTGGTGTTACTCCACATTTGTATCCTCTATCATCAAGAATATCTTGTCCAAATGAATGAACAGTTGAACCAAAAATTACAGAACGCTTAATTTGATTAACAAGACGATTGGCTTCTGAATATTCAAGATATTTTTCTTCACTGACACCATCCTTATTTTTATTTGGATGTGCCCAAATTTCACCAATAGTTAATGAGTTAAATTCTTGAGAAAATAATATATCGCAATAAAAATAAGCGTTTGCTATTGAATGTAAATTACCGTTTTTGTTAACAAGTTTATATACTTGTGTAGCAGAATTATAAAATCCTTTATGATCGAGTTTTTTATCACTCAATAAAGCTTTAACCTGAGATCCACATCCAGTATCGACTCCACTTAATGCCAGCTTGCTGATATTATCGGCAAACTTATTTTTGTTTTTAATAATAAAATCATTTCATGCGTCTCGATTGGATACTACATCACAATAATAAATTAAAGTTTCATTTACTCTAACTTTACCTCTTCCTTTTGCTTTTGGAGCATATGCATACGTCTCCTCTACAAAATCAACGCCAATACCGTTATTAGCATTTTTAAAGCGGTCGCGAAGTTCTTGAATATCATTAAAATTAGTAGCAAGAAAATTATCAAGTTCCCTTAACTGCTGAACAACTAATACTGCATAATCGTCTTGAGATCTGGTAGATTCGTCGCCGCTTAAAGGCTTTTTAGCAATGACTGCATCATATCCAGAAAATACACCCGCGTCTTTATATGCCTTAAGTACATTTAGTGCTGCAGCAATATATTTGTCTCTTCGTATATTTCTGATAAATTCACGAAAATGAATTTCCCCCTCTTCTCTCGAAAGTGAATTATTTGGATCACCGTGTGCAACCATATCAATCATTTGTTGCACAGTTAGCGTTTGCCCAGGATTTAAACCGTATATAGTTCGTAAATATCGTTGGATTCTAGCACCCTTCAATTCTGTTTTAATATCATAAGATACTAAAAATTGACGACCTTTATCGGAAAACGTGGCGTTCTGCATTAAAATCTCTGTTTTGCTTGAAGAATTGTCATTAGCAGGAAATCAGAAATCATCAATGATTGCTAATTTATTTAATTCGTTAGTGTTCATTTTATTGGCGTCTTTAATAACGCCATTTACTTGAACTTCATTACGAATTATTTGTTGGCCAATCATATCAGCATTAGAGCGATAACCCCGCTCGTCTGTTGCTGCAAACAATCCAAATGCCTGTTCGGTTTGTCAATTATTAACAGGGATTTCATCTAATAACCCCCTCCAATTAAATTGGAGACTTGTTAAACCATATAAAGGAAGTGAATTACTATTTACTCCTTTAATTGTACTTTTAATAGATTCCCCATAAATTGTTCCAAGACGTTCAGCAACTCTTGTAGTAGTATCCTTTAGTGACCGCAAATAGATATTCCTATTTCGATAAATATCATATGATAAACTAATGTTATTGCCGGGGTCAACCTTACTTTTTGCAAGTTTTGCCGCAAGAGCTATGTATGGCGCAAAATCATCAACTCATTTTTCTTGATTCTTGAGAATAATACAAGATGGATAAGTATCCGGAATATAGTAACCATATGCATCTAACATAAAGTCTGCCAATAAATCAGGGTTGCTTACAGAGAACTTTGCTGAAGAAACATTGCCGTCGGAACATTCTATACTCATTTGCGGACCTGGAGTACCATTTTCGGTAACCTTTTCAATTGTGAGAGTTCTACTGCCGCTGTTAAATGAAACATTGTATTTAGAAAGTAAATTGGTCGCAAAAACATTAGAAGAGCTCTCAAATAGTTGTTTAATTCCACCTTTTATAATATCCTCAAAAGCATATTGTTGAGTCAAATACATATTTGTTTTTAAACTATGTCCTTCAAACTGTTCAATATCCTTATTAAAATTATAAACCCGATAATTACTATCTTCAGTTTTTAAGAATAACTGAACAAACATATTTTTTATATAGTTTGGAGTTTTAGGATTTAACAAATACTTTTTAATGCTGCGTAACTTATTAAATAAATAAGTTTGACGATATTCATCAAGGCCCGTCCCCGAGTTAGCTTTACCGGATTGGAGGTATATAAATTTATCAATTAATTTAGACAAATTATATTTATTATTCGGATCGAGCAAAGAGCCTGTCCCATTTATTACAGATTTACGAAAACCTATTTTATCTTCAGGACTAAACATTCTTTGAGTCATCAGAGCTCTTTTAAGGGTTTGCATGGCGCCATTGAAACCTGAAACACCAACGTTTGACGAAAGAGTGTTTCCGTTTTCATCAATATCTGGAATAACTTTTAATATGGTTTCTGCAAGATTGCCAAATTGTTTTGTAATATCAGATTGTTCATCTTTAGAAAAGTTAGTCCTATGCTTTACTGTTGGCTGAAATGAGTATTTCCTAACACCTTCTAAATTGTTAGCTTCATAACTAGGATCTATTTTCACATATGGAATTAGCTTAGTCAACAATGCATCAAAATTCTTGAGAATCATATATGCATCAAACCCCTCGCCAATTCTTGCGGACTTTTCATTAGAATTCTTTTCAAAATATTCAGCAAATTTCTCTAAGGCAGAATTAACTATTGTTTGATATTCGAAATCAGATGTATTTTCTGTAATACTTGGGAACAAACCTTCTGCTGCTCCAATAGTTTTTCTGATGGTGTTAATGAGTTCGTTCTTATATGCTATTATTTGGGCAGATAATCTATCAATTTTAGCATTTCCTTCTCGTATGCTTGGATCTCTATATTCCATAGACCCGTCAGCATAAATTTCGAGCACACTAGCGGCAAGTATTCTACGCTGAAAAGCATTTTGCATTTGTTGATACAACGCTTGATCTCCGCCATAACAAGCGCTAACATTATCGAGAGAAATATCTGTTGCGTAATTATTGCCAGTTGTATCAATATTAGAAACGGGAATAGAAGGAGAGGTCGTCCCCTCCTTCTTAATTCCATTTATTGCTCTTTCTGTGGCTTCTTTCGCCTCTTGCCAATTAGAAAAGTTTGCAGCAAATTCTGCATCTATATTTATTGATGGATCTTGCTGCATTTTTCTGATTGCTCTTTGGTAAACGGCAACCGCTCTGACTAAATTCTTTTTTTCATTAAATTCACAAATCATAATTTAACATTTAAATGCATTGGTATATTCTTCCTCAAAGTTAGCAATTTTTTCAGATAAATCCAAACTAAACGGTGTGTTTAATTTTAATAATTCTATAATGTCGGTTGTTTCTTTAGAGAATAAACGCTCGCCGATATATTTTGTTATCAATGAACCATAATAATCATTCTCCGCCGCCATTTCTAGTAATTCATCTATTACATCGGCCGTTTTGTCATTAAGACTTATAAACCCATAACTATCATTTAATTTTATACAATATATAAAATTCATAGCTACTGGATTTTCTTCGTGTCATATTTTGCCAATATCAAATATTCCATATTTGTCAAACTTCCCAGCCAAAACATCTTCTCAAGCTCAATCATGAAACGATAGACGTGCACCTTTAAAGTAAATCGGAGAATCGATAATATTATAAAACATTCAATTTTTTATATCTTTTTCATCATCCATAGTTTGTTTTAATATATATTTTTCACCGCCAAACGCAATGTATTTATAAATTCAATTATTGGATTTACCTTTCAATAATTTATTAGCCTCTTCTATGGTAGACGCTTTGATCCCCAAATGATAAGAATCTAAGAAACTTTGCAACGATTGCTTTGTACTTGAACTAATTGGCTCTGCGATTTGTTCAACGCTAGTATTCACTGGATTGGGTGTTGGATTTATAGGAGAAGGTTCACTCATGGGGGTCACATCATCTATACCAAGCGATAAACTATACACAGGATAATTTACTTTAGTATAATTGGTAACATATGTGCGACCGCCTGTTTCAAGAATACCATAATGTGAATTAGCGCCTTCAACTGTTTGCCTAACAGCGTGATCGTCCATATAGATACCATTAATCCAGCCAATAGATTTTCTAGCCGTATCAATGGCGTTTACACGATCATCGCGTTTGACATTATTTAAAGCTAGGGCTAATTGATAATTAGTTTCCGGAGTCCCAATATAATATGCATTATGACCTTTCCACGGACTAGCAAATTTAAAGTTCATTCTAGGATTTAACAATCCATTGCTTTCACAAAGTTCATTAAATACAAGTGTTCAATTACCTTGATATTTAGAATCATTTACATCAATTCTGCGACCATTTTTTTGTTCGTGAAATCCAGTATTATCTAAAGTTCCAAACGCTAAATAATGCCCATCCACAATGCTAATAGTAAATGATGATTTTTTATTGTCATCATTTACTTCGATTCCACGAATTTCTTTTTGATCCGGTGTTAAATAAACAAGGGCCGCCTGAGCTGCATTATTATTCGTACATAATAAACCAGCAATTAATTGGCCAGCATGATTATATGAAATAATTTGTCTATATAAAGTTTCATTCGATCCGCCATTATTTTTATCTGCAGATCTTTCTATTAGTTTAACATCGTGACTTTGCGCCGCAGCAGATGTCATTGTGTTTTCATCATAATTAAGTCTATTCTCCCCATTAGAAACAACTCGTTTCTCTGTATTTACAGATGTACTATTTAAAACGTCTCCTCTAACTTCGTTTAATAGACTTAAAAATTGTTCCGAACTAACAGCGCATTGAATACCAATTAAAGCAACATTACCATAATCTCTGATTGTTTTACCGTTTTCAGTTTCGTAAGCGCGAGCACTTTGAATAGTATGAATTCGAGTTGCGTCATTTGCAGTGACAGCTAATAACGGCTTTCCAACATTTGCTAATTTACCATTAGTATTTTTTCTTTTTATAAAATTTTGACTAGGTTCATCCAAATCACTAAGCTCATCGTCCTCGCCTTCATAAAGTAAAATACCGATTGTATTAACAAAAGATAAGTTTGGATTATCGGCTTTTAATTTGTCAATAGTCATTCACGTTTCATTCCCTTTGGAATCTTTTACAATTTCAAAAGACAATTTCTTTTTCAACTTAATGACTCCAGTATATTGTCCAACTACATCAGAATTTACTAATAATATAGGAATATCAAACTTAACGCCATTTTCTCCATTAAATCTAGCAACCAATAATGATTGTTTCACACTCGGAGAGCGTTTTACAAGCCAAAGTTCCGGATTTACTCCTGAACAATTAAAAAGTTCTGGCTCTATGCCTTGCGATGCGCAGAAATCAACTAAATAATCTCTTCCATCTTCAATGCCACCTTCGTGCAATATATGTCCGGAGACATATTTCATCAACCCCTTAAAGAAACTATTACTATATCCACGACTTTTTATGTCATGATAAATTCCATTGTCTGGATTTTCCTGTTCTAACAACCAATTAAAAAGATTATCAAAATTTGTATCTAACATATTAAAATAATCTGTTGTATTGCAATCCACATAATGACGCCTATGCCCACTTGTATCAACAGTCGATTTTGAACTAGTTGTTGGAACTTTTGAAACAGGTTTTAATGTTAAAGCCGCTTCATATATCTTCTTGCCATCTACACTATTAAATCCACCTGGATTCTTTAATATAGTTTCAAATATATCTAAACCTGGTTGTCCATAAACTTTAAATATTTCTTCGCGGATAGAATTAATAACATCGTTCTTTAAATAATCCTCCATCTTCGTTAATCACGGCAAATCATAGATAGCTTGCCCGCTTGCGTTTGTCCTATCTAATTTTGCTTGTGGGAATAACTGAATAAGCAAATCCTTGAAAAGGCGAAGATTATTAAAAGGAATTCCACTATCGTTATAGAAAAAATCCTTAATGGTTCTCGCAGTATCAGTTGCAGGATTGCCAGCAGAGCTGGATACATTTGCGCTGCTACTAGTTGATTCCGGAGTTGGTTCTGACGGTACAACTGGAGCTGGAGATGGTTCTGGTATCGAAGAACCACCAAAGCTTTCACTCGTTGAAGTGGAACTAGTCGACGGTTCAGAACTAGTTGTGCTAGAGCTAGTCGATCCAGACGTTGGCCCGGAAGGTGGTTCTGGTGTTGCCGATGAAGACGTGCCGCTAGAAGTAGTTGTCGGCGTTCCAGAGCTAGACATAGAACTAGGTGCCGGAGTAGAAGGGGTTGTAGCTTCCGGAACGACTGAACCAGAAGAAGGACCGGTTGGAGCTGGACCAGTTGGTTCGGGAGTTACAGCTGTTTCTGTTACAGGCGGAACTTTAGTTCTTAATGAAGATTTATCTAAATATTCTTGTAATGCATTAATATCAAATGTTTCCCCATCAAATGTTTGCCTGCGCCATTCGTCATAAACTTTAATTTGCTCAGCTGAAATAGCAATATTTTGCGCTTTGGTCGGATCGCTAACAAAATTATATGTATCAGTAGCTTCACTAGTTTTTATAACAGTTCCTCTACGAGAACGTTGAGTTAAAGTATAAAAATCTTGTGTAAGTAAATATGTACTACCGTTACATTTTGTCTTAAAATCAACATCAACTAAAACATAATCCCATTCGCCTCCGGCCCTTTTACTATAATCAACAACAAAAACTTTTCCATCTTTAGCATAATGATTATACTTTCCTGTAGTATCATCAGTAATAATAGCAACAGTACCATCAAGATTAGACAAGGATTTAATTTTCTCCTCAAATCCTTCTTGGGAATTAACTCCCATCGTTCCGGCTAATTCGCCGCTTTCGGATTCGTAATAAACAAGTTTATTATTGTCTGATATTATAGACGCAATATCTTTATCAGCATCACTCAACTTGTATCCTGGATTTTCGCCAAGTTTTTCAAGAATGGTTTTAAGTGGTTTAGCAAGAGTTACAGTATTTTCGCTCTGAGCAATAGTCTCTGAACGCATTGATGTTGTTAGGGTTGGAGTTGTAATAAAATTACAATCGTCTAAACCGGACATGCGCCTAACTGAAGAATCTTTAAGATTTTTTCCGTTTAATAATTCACCAGGCTGTTTTAAATCGCCAAGACCAATAACAAATATATTATTGCGTCTTGCGGAATCGCAAATTCTCTTTAACTGAGGCTCATTTAAAGTTTCAATTTCATCAATGACTATAATCCTTACACCGTCCTTATTAATAATCCCATTATCAGGAGTAGCTTTTCCAGGATTTTTAAATCTTCAATGATAAGTGGTAGATTCATCTGCATCGGATTCTTGATAAATATATTCAGGTGTAGTAATTCCATAAACCTTTTCAAAGAACTCATTAATAGTATACCCGTCAACCGGACTCCCTGCGCTTTTAGCCAGCTTATCGGCTTGTTCCTGTTCTTTAGCTAAATAAGTAATATTAACGTCAGATGAATCCCCGACTAAAGCCGCAAGCGTCATTCTAATAACACCAACGGTTTTACCCGAACCAGCGCTACCTAAAACAGTTGCTAAATTATAAAGATTAGGTTTGTGCTTTAAATATGGATTTGTATCTTTATTACTTCCAACCGGGTAATGTTCATCTATATCAGCACTATCCGAAATGGTTTTTAAGATACTATTAAATAATCCCGGATTAAGCGCTTGCGCTATTACTTGTTTGCCAGCATATTCTTGCCCATAAATCGACACTAAAGGTTTTGTTCCTTTTGTTTTAGCCTCTTCATTATAAGCATCTACTGATGCAAATCATGCACTATAGAATTTAGAAGTAGGGATAGAGGCTAAGGTTGCTAAATGATACACAACATCTTTAGCGGACGGAACAATACTTTCATCATCGCCAATCATTGTACTGCCAGAACGATAAAGACTTTTTGTATCAAATGCGCTTGTAATTAGTTGCGGTAAATCCTCTCTTTCGTGTAAGGCATCATAAATAGCATCCTCAAATTTAATGCAAGCTTTTTCCCAAGAAACAAAATCATCCTCATTAGGGGTAATAGGCATATCATCCGTTACGCTATTTCATAGTTCTTGGAAATCAATAACTACTTTTCCTTCTCCGTCCTTTAATTCGCCAATTCCAACAATAGCTTTTACTCATTTAGGGCGCATATTAATAGCGGTTCTCTTATGTGTTGATAAACTACGATTATTATTACCCTCAGAAATAGCTCTTAAAAAATCAATTCTGTCTAACATGGCAGCACAATGTTCACGCATAACTTTATATGCTTTATCGGACATTGTGGCAAGTTTGCCAATGCTCTTATCGGTATCCTTAATTTTGAAATTATTGACCGTATCGTTAGTGCCATCGGCGGCGCTTTCGAGTACAGCCATAGCTACGCCAATCGTTTTCTTTAAAGATTCTGCGCTAAAACTTTTCTTAATTGCATCATTGCGAATTAAGTAGTCCTCAGCGCTTAATGCAGTAGACAAATGTTTGCTTTCCTGATCAATAAGTTGTAAAAGATTTACATCTTTTACATCGGTTCCCATTTGAGCCATAATATCAAAAATAGGGGAACGGCGAATCTTGTCTCTATATTCATCAAATTCATGCAT
Source organism: Faecalibacillus sp. (assembly GCA_963588175.1). Classification (GTDB taxonomy): domain Bacteria; phylum Bacillota_I; class Bacilli_A; order RFN20; family CAG-826; genus UBA4951. Next base: position 31,420 of record CAVAGP010000007.1, read on the forward strand.
TATATCGACAAGTGAGACTCCGTTTATATGCGGAATCATGGTCTTCATGAAGATATTAAGCTCCTCTTCATTGCCCGGCTCAAAAAGTTTTGTATTTGTCTTTATAAGTTCAATAAACCTATCGTAACCACGCTGGGCGGCAGTATTATCAATACCAATGTTTTTAGTAAAGGTTTTTAACGCGCCAATTAAATCATGATAATATCTCGGGGCGCCAAACAAACCGCCAGGGACAGCCTCGAATCTAGCCATGACCTCATCTGGGATAATTTCAGAAATTTCTCCCTCTTCTTCAACGGCTTCCGTATACCTACTAGTGAGACTGTTTTGATACTGTCTGAATCTTTCTTCTGCTCCGCCCGATTTCTCATATGACGCAACGATACCTCTATAAAGAGTTAATAACTCTTGATCATCAAAACGATATTCCCCTCTAGTTATATTGCCCTTATATTCGTCGCGCAACGTTTTAACGATATTATCCATTATTTCCGGATCGACTATCTCTGTATTATCATTTGCTACAGACAATCCAATAGAATAATCATCCATTAAATATAACTTTGGATTTGTTTCTGCTACAATACCAGAAAAAGCATCAATTTTTGTACCCTCGTTAGGAGTGACAAGCATGAGCTTTGGATTGCGGAACATAAAAGTAAACCTTTTATTAAGCCCCGCCATTTCGGTCTTTATCCTTTCCTTTTCGTTTTTTTGGTCTTCCGTTAACTCCTCTTCCGGAATGGCGTCCAGTTCGGACAATTGAGTTTTAAGCTCTTTCCACTTTTTAGAAGTTTCAATATATTCTGGATATCCAAGAATTTGTTCAACGGATTTTTTCCCTTCTTTGAATTGTTTTTCTAGCTGGTCGGCATGTTCCTGAATAATCGGCGCATATTTTTTTTGTAATTGTAAATATAAATCGTGAGCTGCATAGATTTTCTTGCGCCCTTCTTTTTCTTCAAAAAACTTATATGCTTCATCAATTTCAGCTTTTGCCTCATCGTTAAGAGATTCATAGGAAACACCTTTTAGTAATCGTGCATAAGTTTCTTTAGAAACGTCAACAAACGGTTTTTGTTTGACTTGATCGGCAGCGAACATTGCTTGATCGGCATAATAAGCATTCTCGTTGCCACTAATAATCAGATCCTTCTTCTCACGAAGTTTCTTTAATTCTTCTTGAAGCTTTTTAACAGTTTCGTCTTCCTCTATCTCTTTAGCGCCTATTTTTCGTTCTTCTTCAGTGGAAGATTTTTTCCCTTCACTTAATGACTTAACTCTAGATTCAAGCTCACTTTTCTTTTTGACAATATCGCTTAAAGTTTTAACAAACTCGTCTTGCATGCTGCTATAATCCCCTAACGCAGCGATTGCGCTAGCGGTTAACAGTCTCGGATTTTCTACAATACTATTAACATCATAACCAAGAGTTTGCAATTGACCCATACCAGCATCTGTCATAAGATGGCGGATATCCTTTACTTCGTATGTTAAAGCGTTCTCTATAGAGTCAAGGGTATTTTTTATAGTATAATATACAGCATCATTTTGACTCATTCCTTTTGAATCTGGAATAAATCTTTCGGTACCATCGGCTGTAATTTCAGATTTACCGTCAATACTTAAATCTTTACTGCCAAGAATACCTTTTTCGTGCCATTTATCAAGATAATAATCAATATCTGCACGATTGCCAGAAGCCACCATATAAACAAGTTTCTGCCAATCATTAACCGGCATTTCGGTAATATTATATTTTAGATTATGCAATCATTTTGAATAGCGATCCTGTCCGGCAAAAATCATGCCACCAATAAAACCGCCACCAAATGAAGTAAGATACCTCTGCAAGAAGTCTTGCCCGCTCCAACCAAAATCAAGTTTTTCACCTTCTTCCGTTACATTAATTCCTAAAGCATTTAAAGCTTCCGTAGTTGCCTTGATGGTGTCGGTAGATACTTCTTCCATAACTTCTTCAACACCTTCAGAAAGACCACGAGCAGCCAAACCCTTAACACCCTTCTGATTCATACCACTAAGAAGGCTATTTTTATACCAATTGGAGATTTTATTAAATAAAGTTGCAGCTTCCTTTTTATTGTTAATGGGCAGTTTCATTGCTCCGGATCCAGCGATTTTTGCAGCAGTTTCTTTTGAAGCCCCCGCAACTGCGGCACGAACCTTGCTTTCATCCATAAATGTATCTTTAAGGATGTTTTCGCGAAAATAGTCAATATTCATTAACTTGTAAAGAGCGGCAGCACTAGCCAACATACCGATACCAGCCATTTGATCAGAAGCGCCAGCTCTTTTAAAATCTCCATAGATATCTTGAGCAGAAGTAGCAGCCATATAACCAAATGCTAGAGTTTTACTAGCCTGCCCCATTTTGGCAAAATTAGTAGAATTCCTTGCTTTACCCAATAAAACAGGAATTGTTGAGACTGCTTTTTGCTGGAATAATTGTCCAGATACTGCGGAAACCATTTGGGCGAGGCCTTCCCAAGATACTATATTTTCCCTAGCTTTATCGGATTGAGTAGGATCCCAACGAGAAGCCCAAGATTCTCATTTATTTAAAGAGCGATCAATTGCGTTATCCGCTCCACCAAGCGCACCATTAACAGCTTTACCAAGTGTTGGTAATACTCTCACTAAGGCGCTAGCCGCACCAAGATATCCATAAACTTCTCCAACTACAGGAATAAACATTGGAGCAACCTTGCCAACTAAATCAAGGGCAACTTTATAACCAGGTTTGCTTACGTCATCACTATCCCAAATATCAATCTTATTTCATGCACTACCATCAACGGTAAGTATGTCGGATAAACGTAAAACATCCTTATCATAAATTTCTCGATCCCCAAGAGTTTCATAATAAGGCCTTCCATTACTATTTAATCTCAAATCACCCTTCTTGTGCTGTACAGTTACTCCGTCTTCATCATGTTGACCATCCTTGTCTCAAGAAGCCAAAACAAGATTCGGTAATTCATGTCGTTTGAAGAATCCGGCTTTGTCATTAGGAGAATAATCAAAAGTTTCTCCTGTTTCAGAATCGACAACTTTTTCTTTTTGAGCAATTTCACGAATACTTAATTCCTGCGGAGAAACTACTGCCTCAGTAATATATTTAATTCCCTGAGAAACATCAGATGCTCGCTGTCCAGTAAATATAATAGGACGTTCGTCCCTACGAACAGCGTCCTCAGGGGCAAATCAAGCGTCGGGACCATAAGTAAAATTGGTCATAACATTGTCGAATAATTCATCTTCAGCAAAGTTAGTATAAAGTACTTTGGCGCTATTATATGCGTTCATGAATTTCTTCTCGTCAAATTTCCCATTATCGTCCTTAAATGCTTCTTGAACTTGAGACATACTTTTATATTCATCGGCCGATAACATTGCACTATTACTTGGATTGATTCCATTATCACGAAGATCAGTAATAGACAAATCTGGGTTTTTAACTAAAGTCGCAAAAAAATCATTTGCTTTTATTTCGTCCATATTATCAATTTGTATTTATTCTATCAGCAAGTCTTTCTTGAACTTCTGCTTGTCTTTGGGACTCTATGGCCCTGCCTGTTATATTTGTATATTGAGATTTAGGGATATATTCCTGATTATATTGTACCGCACCGGCAATATTACTTGTAATTGGCATAAACACATTTCCTTGATAAAGATGTTTTCTGACAGTAGTGAATCAACCGTGTTTTGAGGCAGAGCCAGCGACTCGCGCTTCATCGTTTTTCTTATGATTAGCATAACCGTATTTTGCGGCTTCTACATAAGCATCTGGATTCCATTCTGTTTTAACTAAATATTCTGATTTACTATCAAAATCAATAAAGTTATCTGCACCAACAGCTTCAAATGTTAAAAATGCGTGACACCTACTTTTAGGGAGAACAATTCCTCCAGTTTTTGCATTATATGTAGCGCCGGAGCAAACCTGTTGTATATAACGAGTAATTGCCTCATCATCTTCTCCGCGATTCTTGGCAGTAGTTACAATGTTATCAAGCTTCTTTTGTAATTCAAAATCAGGAATAATATCTCGGCCATTTTCACTTGTTTTACAAGGAAGCACTACGCGATACATATCGGAACCAGTATATACCAATCCGCCTAATTGTTCTCTGCTAATTTGTTGATCGCCAAATGTAACAGTCATATCCTTTGTATCACGACCAATAGCATAAGCACTTTCAATAATTTGAGCTACACTAGCAACCCCGATAGGGTTTCCAGGATTACCATTAGAATCCATAAGAACTGGGCCAAAATTCTGGCCCGGGACAACCAAGCCGGATGTAGAATCATTTGGTACGATACTAAGCATAGTTGTTGGATTTGCGCCACTGCCATCTGCATACGCTTCCGCCAAAGTATGTTGCACCATAGCATTAGAAGATCCTGAACCAGATCCCGCAGCGTTATTAGTTGCAGCTTCATAATCGGCAGTAATTTTTCTAGCAGTGTTAGAGCAAAGCATAGTAAGCAACATCGCATCTGGATCATATCCTTCAACTGCGGCCTTGGCTTCAATAGCGCGTCTGTGCTGCGGAGGAAGGGATACCTTAAGAAAATTTAACGCCGTAGAAACATCTTTATCAACAAATGTTGATTTTTGATTAATTGTATAAACTCCATTGGGGCCAGCCTGTATTGATTTTAAGATATCATTATCCCCAGTCATCATACTATTAACTATTTGACTAAGGCCAGACTGTATATTAGCTCCGTTTTTACCAAGATATCCCTGTACTTCCGTATCTTTAAAATTGTTAATAATATCGCGAAGATTGGTCATAATATCTTCCGTGCTCACAACATTACTTAAATCATCGAGAATAGAAGTATCATATGCTAAGCTATTATTAGACCTTCTCTGATTTAAAAGATCGGCATTGGTAAGAGGAATATATTTATCTCTATTCTTACTATAAGTTTCTGCAGATATAGCCTCGATAGATTGTTTCTCATTATTATAAGCATATAAGCTGCCTGTAGACGTGAGAGCAAGCTCTCCTCAGGCATTCTTAGTAGTTAGTGCTTGTTGTGCATTTTCATATGACTTATAATTATTCCTAACAATATTTGCTTTATTGGCCAAAGAAACAATTTCTCTTAAAGATAAATTTTCGCCAGTTGGATCTCCGGCTAAATCGAGAGTTGTGTTCACCTGCCTTAAAAAGGCCGCTACATCATTGTCAACTCCATTCTCTCTAATCATGTCAACTATTTTATCTGCAAATCCTGGTACTTTAGTTTTAGAAGAGGCAGAAGAAGCGGTCGTAGCGGCCGCTTCTCTTGTCCCTGATGTTGTTGGGAGATACGAAATACCTCCTCCCGCAAACGATCTTATTTTCATATATTAAGATTTTAATAATTGCATAAATATTTTCATCAAATCGCTGTTCATTTTTTGAACAGCGCGTTTTGCTTCTTTACTGGCGTCAATAGCCATTTGCTCATTAGTTGGACGCATATTACCGCCCTTCTTATAAGAATTTAATAAATTACTATGGTAGTCTACCATGTATTGACTTTGCCTATTCTTTCAACTATCAGAATCGGTTAGAGTCTTATATTTGGTATAAGCAGTAGGATCGGTAGTATATCAAGTTTCAAAATCAAGCGGGGACTTACTAGCAACATAATCTTTATAAAGAGCTTGTTTAATCATACTCTTTAAATCAGATTGATAAGCATCGGATAACTCCTGTTGTTTCATAGCCAATTGAGAAGCTTTGATATTATCTTCTTTAGTGCGCAAAGCTTGTCTTACTTGATAAGAATAAGGATCGATAACCTGAGCATGACGTTCTTGCAATTCGGCTGATTTTAATAAGTCTGAATTAGCGTCAGCCTGAATAACATTATTGATTTTCTCGTTAGCCGCATCAGCATCAATCTTTCTTTGAGTATTTCTAACATCCTTAACTTCGTCTTTATGCTTAGAAACCTCTTGGGATTCTAGGGCGTTTGCGTTGTCTTCGACCTGTTGAATAGCTTTTGCTTTTGCCAATTCGGCCGCCATCACTTGATTGGAATCAGAATAATTATCAGTTCTTATTCCAGTATATGCTTGTTTGCCTGTTTCTCTTGCGCGATTAACTTGAGATAAGTCTAAAGGAGATGATTCATACCTTGGAGTTTGATAAGATTTTGATTTCAGCTTATTATTAGCAGCTTGCTGATAGCCATAAGACCTAGTAATATCATTATTAGCATATAACATATTTGCCAAATCAGCTAAATCTGCATAAGAAGAAAGTTTTGATCCCTTACCGGGTATACCACCCGGAGCCCCATTTTTAAATTTAGGAATAATTCCGCCCTGCTTGAAATTTCAACCAAATCTCGCCTTCATTTCTGCAACAAGAGCATTGAATTCACTTTGCTTAGAATTAAGACCCATTCTCTTTATAATTGCCCGAGCCGCATCAGGATTATTCTCTGCAAACTTTTTAAAATTTTCATTTGCTCCTAATGATTCAAGACGGGCGCGATGGTTTGTCGCAAGTTGTCTTGCAATATGTTCTATATTATTAGAAGGCCCTAAATTTATAGGAGTTCTTGAGATATTATTAGCCACATATGTTTGCGGAGTAGAATGAGGTATTCTTTGCCAAGCAGGTGAAACTTCATTTACTGACATTTGCGGGGCAGAATAAGGAGTCGAACCATGGGGAACTATACCGTTTCTAACCTCCGCTTTTCAACCAAATTGTCATGGGGCCTTAATGTTCCTAACGCCATCAAATTTAAATTTAAACCTATCAGGGTTATTCATAGCTGCCCTACGTAAAGCTCCGGCAATAGTATTATCATATTTGACAGACTTGGTGTTCATTAATTTATTGTATTCTTGAACCGTTACTTGATCAAGTAAATTTTGTTGCTTTTTGCCAAATATACCGTTGCCGCCAAGAGCATGTGAACGTTTCCCGCTATTTCTAAAATAATATCAAGCAGAATGTGCGCTTTCTGCTTTTGGTTGTTCATAAGATAAGGTTTTTTCTTTACCGCGAATTCACCCCCAAACTCCTTGTCTATTTTGTTTTAAGCCAAGATTATCGAGATTAATATCGGCTTCTGTCCCAAGATTTAATTTGTTGCGAATCATAGTTTTAATTTGATTCGCGTCGCCTTTGGCGTTTTTAACTATTTCTTCAAGCTCAGAATATTTAAGAGATTTGTCACCTATTTTAACTGAATCTCCTAAAGCGTTGCTCGCGCCGGCTGCTGCACGTTTTGATAACCGACTTGCTAATTTCGCGTCACCAACCTGTTTTGCCCATTGTTTACCGGCAACAATTCCGCCAGATAATCCTTGCGCCAAACCAATGAGATCCTCTGAAGTATATTCTTCATCATTAATAATCTTACTAGCAGTATTTATAAGAGCTTCGGATGCACCTATAGTACCCATCCATTTAAGAATAGGTTTTCCAACGGATTTAATTGTTCTAACAAGCTTGCAAGTTCTAATTGCATTATCTGCCGCTGGAACTAAAGAGGCTGGAATGGCAGCAAGATCAAATGCGAGATTTGTCGCAAACATCCCAAGATCTTTTCATTGAAAACCGTCCTTTTTAATATCTCCAATAAATTTTGCAGCAGATCCTCCTGCGCCAACAATACTTCCGGCGGCTCCTGCTGGACCGGGAGCAAAAGACGCGACAACGCCACCTAAATCAGCGATTGCGCCGGCGATTTGTCATTTTTCTCCTTCTGTTAAACCGCCATCGGATCCATTTAAATTATGGGTTTTAGTAATGTCAGATTTCTTTTCATTGCTAATCACTGGACTTTTAACTGCAATATCGTTGATCGGGCCGCCATATTGAAGTTTATTTAATTTATTCCAATCAATTGTTCCGCCGCTTTTATATGATTTTATAGGTTTCTTTAATCTTTCAATTTGAGATCACGTCCAGCCGTTTCGAATATAAGCCATCAAATCATTAAATCTCGTAGAATCAATAGATATAGGTTTAATTGCTTTTCCAGATTGATCAGCTCTATATACATAGTATTTTCCAGAAGCGTCGCGCATTATAGTCATATCGCCTTGGCCGCCTATTTTATTAGTAAATGTACCGTGTACAAACATTCCATTAACCGCGCTTCCCGATGTATCAACAGTACTAAAAGTCGCAGGGTTGGTATATGTACCAGGAGTCGGGTTCGTTGCGCCCGGATCTGCAATTTCTTCGCCTCTTTCATTAAAGAATTTCTGTATTGGGCGACCGCGAGGGTCTCTGTCTTTAGTATCTACATAACTATAGAGCTTGTTCCAATTACCTCTTCCATACATTCCTGTTACATCGCGAACGCCTATACTTGATAGATTATGTTTACGAGCAAAATCCCAAACAGCGCCACCATAAGGATTTGTATTAGAGACGCTATCATACATGGTTCCATAATCAAACTGCACAAACGGATTTGATGAACCAGATGCTTCGTCGCCGTAAAATCTAACACCAGATTTATTTGCTGCATCCCATCACTCGTTCCACGTAGGAGCATTATTGCCTCTATAAGCAAGGGTTGCTCGCCTTAGTGGTTCATAAGTGTTTTCCTGGCCATTTGTATATAATCTACCGTTATGGATTCAACCATTTTTAAAGATTGTATTATCAAAATAGTTATTAAAGCCACTTAAATCCCAAGTTGAATTGGCGTACTGGTCTCCGTCTACAGTCCAATATTCATTTCCATTTTCATCTTTATTTAAATGAATGCCAGAAATTCCTAAAGTTTTCATTATTTCAGGATCAACGCCTTCTAATTCATAAGGATTAACTTCTTTATCATCAACATTGTCCTCGTTTATTTTATTTTCAAGGCCCATGTATTTTAGCATGGCGATATCGTCTTGACTTAATTCTTCGCCGTTTTGTAATTTATTTACAAGATTGTTATACCATTCATCGCCAAAATTATCACGAAGGTCAAGAATACTTTGCCTGTCGGCTTTAGTGCCTCCATCATAAACGTATTTGTCATCTTCCTCAAAACTTCCCGTTCCTGCCTGATCATAGATACCTTTAACTATTTGAAGTATATCTGCATTAACAGCGCTATTTGTATTGTATGAACCGTCATCGTTTAACTGGAATCAACCGCTACCTCAACGAGCTCTTTGTCTTTCTGCGGGAGTCTCCTCTTTTTCTTCTGGATTCATATTTAAACCACGCAGAGCATCAAATGCTTCACGATCAGCATGTTTTTGCGTATTAAAAGTGGCGCCCCAATCCTTCAAAAATTGAGAATCATTAGTTTTTGCTAAATTGTCTTGAAAATAATTTGCAGTAATGTTTTGCCCGCTAGCGTCGGTAATTGTAGGAGTAAGTGCATATGGATCAAAATCAACAGTTTGGCCATCAGCAATTGCTTTATCGATACTACTAACAATTCTTCCATAGCGAGGATCTTTGCCCCTAAATAAGTTAAAAATTGCGTCTCTTGCAGCCTGGCCAACAAGTTCCTTGCCTCCCATTCGAAAACGACCTTCAGGAGTAGTAACTATCGTTGGCTTCTGCTCTGTAACAGCAACTTCTTCCTGTTTTGGCAAAGACCCAGCGCCTTGATATTTTCTAATTTGAGACATAAATATATACTTAAAAAGGAGATTGAGGTGAAAGACCTCAACCTCCTTGGTGATTATCTTCTTTTATTAGCACTTCTTCTTTAATGCGCAACCTTTCTTTGCAACGCGACCTCCCCTACAGATCTTACCTCCTTTGCGCATAAATTGCTGCTCGGCTTCAGCGCCAGCTCCCTGCTGTGCGCCCTGCACCATTTCCATAATTACCTGTGCAAGCATCGCTGCGGCTTCAGGCCCTAACTGTGAAATGATTTCTTGGGCCATTTGAGCCAACTGTTGCATTACTTGGTCTTCACCACCAACGGGAGCGCCTCCTTCTGCGGGAGCAACCGGAGCAGAACCTCCTTCCTGCATGTACTTTACGCGCTCTTCATAAGTCTTAATTTTCATACTTTTAAAAACGTTTATAAAAATAACTATATAATCAGTAAATCTGATTTCTTCCTACTTATTATCGTAATTATTTTACAATAATCCATTTATTCGTAGCAAAAATACAAATTTTATTTTAAATATGCAAATTATATTTTAACAAATTAAATTTTGCCATTAGATATTTTTTACCTATATTTGTGTAGCGAAACATTGAACAGAGCATGACCGCTGCGCATAGTGTGCAAACGATGTTAAAAATTATTTTTATCGCTACGCCCCACTGATATAGTGGGGCTTTTTTCGTTTATAGCGTTAATGTTTCATTTCTACATACTCTGGCTTTCTATCGTCTTGAGCGGAAAGTTCGTTAAAAACATATCTGCCTAACGATTTATAATCAGCCTCAGATTTCGTCTCAAATGCTTTTTTTGCTTTTCTAATAATAACCCTTGTAGATTTACGAGACATTATTCTTTCCCCGCCTTCTAATTCTGCCTGTGGAGCTCCGTCCGAACCAATAACATACATTTTATTAGGCTCGAGATTCATGTCTGCTTCTTCATCTAGATCGTCTTCAGAATCAATTTCCAAAACATCACCAGGTTCTACTTTTGAGTTAATATTTAATTCGAGAACATATTTTACATTCTTTTCTGAAATATGTTCATCAGAATTAGGCTTTCCCTTTTTAGCAGAAATAACTTCCTTATCTTTATCAATAAAGATTATATCTAAAGGAATATCTGTTCCGTGCATCCAATAATAAACATCTTCAACTTCTGGATGAAAAAAGAGACAACCTTCGTCTTTATCCATTTCTATAACTCCCTGAAGACCTTGCTCTCGCTCATCTTCCGTACGCGCCGCAAGAACATTGTACTTCTTATTGTTGATTTTAATTTTAATTGTCTCCATTTTCTAAAAAGTCTCCTGTATTATCGTCAGTGTTTGTTATGATTTCTTTAGATAGTAAAATTCCAGCCTTTAGTGCATATTCTGCTTTTTTTGAATCGTCTTCCGTGTCTTTCCACTTATTTCAAAGTTCTTCAAGTTTTTCTGTTACAGACTTACGAAATATTAATTCTTCGCATTCAATTTCTGCAACTTGTTTAGGCTTTCCTTCGGAATCGGTAGTTACAACAGCAATTCCCTTGTCGGTAATTTCTTTATCAAGCTTTTCGTTATAATCTTCCATATGGTTCAACTCTTTATGCAGTGCGCCTTCAGGAAGAACATTAGAATCTACGCCAATTACACCACCGTCTTTAAACTTAGTAATATCGGTTTGCGACGTATTTTGAGTAGGCCTAGATGCTAATAATTTATGAGCCTCGGCAAGAGTCATAAGTTTTAATCCCTGCTTACCAACAGCTGTTACATTATTGGTTCCAGAATAATTTGTAGTTGGAGTATAACTATTAGATTTTCGCAATGTATTTACGTTACCAATTTGAGTAATTAATTCGTTTCTACGATTGTTTTCATTTATAAAATCAGACGTTCTGTTTGAGCCAAATAAATAACGTTTTCCGCTCATAGAAGAACCCGTATTTATATCATTAGCAGTGCCGGAATATGCACCGGAGTATTGTTTGGTGGTCATTGACATTTCTGCGTCCGGAGTTTCAGATGAAAACATTCCTGCCATAGGAATAAAGGACCCAATGTTATTCATTGTTTTAGCAAAGCCGTTTAGACCAATAGCATCAGCTTGTTTATCCGTTAATTTGCTACTATTTGTTCCAGTAACCTCGCCAAGCATAGATAATCCTTTATAAGCAACTCCCGCTAATTTTGCATACGGGTTATTACTCTGTGTAAGTAAATTACCTATTTGTTGTTGCTCATTAAATCCGGTATCATCATGTTTTCTATCAATAAGCCCGGATGCAATATCCATAGCTTTTCCCGCATAATCGAACAGATAAGAGCGATCTACACCAGGAGATCCCCCAGGGTCTTTTGTGCCATTTTCATTTGCATTTAAATGTTTCTTTCGATTATTCTCAAATGTTGCATTTGGATTTACTCCCATAGCCTGCTCAAAGCTAGGAGACTCTATTTTGGTGAGTTTATCGTTAGCTGTATTGTTTAAAAATGAAAGCTGAAGCTCTTCTCTAGACATCGGCACACTAAAATCTTGTTGAGCGCCAACTTGCGTTGTATTAGCAGTTGATGAATTTGCTTTATTTTTTAAAAAAGAGAGTTTCAACTGCTCTGGAGTCATTATAGAATCAAAATATAATCCCATTATGCGTAACTAACTGTATATAATGTTTTTAGAGCAGTAATAATAACAAGGCTGTCCCCCTTGTATTTAACTCTAATCTTTGCAAATTTATCACGAAGTTTAGCTTCTTTTTGTCTTCCATAACCAGAAAGAGTCGTTTTATCGTCAGAATAAGCTTCAGTATATTTAATCGGCTCCAGTGTAATATATCAAGAATCTTCTTTGTATTGTATATTACCAAGTCTACGACCATATTCTTCAATATTCTTACACTCTTGATTGGCAACAAGTGTATAACTATTTAAAGTGGTATCCCAATCAACTCTACAATTTTGTAATTTCTGAGTTGCGTAATGCCCACTCTTTGAACCTGGTTTAGATGGATTCGTTTTCTTTAAAAGATTTTCGCCAAATTTTTCTTGCCTGTATATATCAGCTTTATTAAAATTATAAACATCCCCTTCTATTTCTACTTCAAGCTCTTTTGGTTGAACATTATTAGATATAATAACGAGATTATCAAATATTTTATGAAGCCCAACTTTATCGTTTATAACAAACTCGAATTCAAACGGCTCCTGTCTATCGTATCAATGTGTAGGTAAAATTTCATTTGTTTCATTCGAATCATCATAATCAATTTCGTCAAAAATACCTGCTTTACCGTGCACATAAAAACCATTTTTGAGGAACTTATCTTTTAACTTTATTTCTTCATCGTAATTATTTTCGCTATCTGCTTTTGTAGGATCAACAACAATGCCGATTATATCTGTTAAACTATTTGTTGCAGAATTAATCGTAATTGTTGATTTTATTGTAATGTTATAATACAAAGGAATATAATCCAAATTAAAATAGCTTTTAATATCACTATATGATTTAGATTTTAATCTAAATCCTTTAATATCGGTATTTTCAATAACAAATTCTTCAATATAAAACAGCTTGGCTATTTCACCGGAATCTGTAATAGATACAAATTGTTCTTCCTCCGAATCATTTAAATAACTAGTTTCTATTTTAGTAATAGTATATTCATATGCTGGCGAAAAGGCCTCATAACCAATAGTATTTAATACTGATTTATAATCACCATCACGAAGAGCTCATTTAGGATTTCCATTATGTATTCCGATTGCACAATGTTGATTATTATAAATATAACCTAATGTTTTTGCTCGATCTCTATCTAAACTATAGAATACATTATTAATATTTTCAGAGCACAAAGGAGTTCAAGAATATCGTGTTACTCATTTATCGAGGCGCTCATTAAAACAAAGATTTCAAACTTCTTCTTTATCATCATTATAGAATGTAAACATTACATCGCCCTTAAAGTTATTATAATGTGTTTTCACATTCTTAATACCAATAATGAGACTCGTGTCTCGTTCCGATAATTTTATATGATTATTTAAGAATTGTTGAATCTTCATGTCTGAGATAGTCTTTAGCCCCTCGCTTTTATTATAGCGTCAAATTTTTTTCGCATAAGTATCAACGCCATAAATACCAATAGGAGTTTGTATTATCGATTCCGGCCAAATACTTCCATAATCAGGACTAATTAATGTGACTCTATCCTGAAGAACTCCGGCACCGTACATGTAAACGTTTTGACCGCCTTCTGTTGATATTAATGCCTTATCGTTTACTGGAACCAATCCTATTCCGTGCTCGAATATACATAAAAGATTATTTTCGAATGGAAGTAATTTTACAATTGCCCCATATTGTCTATCAATGTCTTTATAAGATAAGCCCTCAAGGGTTCTATAAGCATTTTCAAATCCGCCATTTTGTTGGACCTTACTAAATACAATCCTATTATCAAATAAATCCTTTTGATAAGGAACATTTGGTGCAGAAAAGTTACGTTTTGATCCAACCGTTGCGCTATAACCAGCATTCAATAATCAGGAGTCTTCAATTTTATGCGATACGTTTGTTGTCATATCACAAACAGGATAAAACGACCTTGGCGACCCCATTAAAGCATATTCTTCTTCATGCATAGGATCAATTGCTCTTAATCCTAAATTATAAGAAGACAAACATTTGAAAGTAACTCACATGCCAAGAGGAACTGCGTTTACATCAGCTCTATTAATTTTAGAATAATCTCCATAATTTTCAGGAGTATCATCATCAGAACTAGCAACCATATAAGCTTCACCTTCGTAATTTTTCTTTCAAGTTTCTTGGTCGACAATAGAATTGCTAATTGGTACTTCAGAATCAATAAAATTTCTATTCATTCTGAATGTTACTGTGTTTGAATAGCAGTCGCCACGATAAATATCTATTGAGGTTTCTTCTTTAGGTAACTCGTATCGATCAGAAATGGCATAAAACGGAGAATTGTCGTTAGCACGAATATTAAAATAATCCTTTGTATAATTTTCGTTATATCCAGGAATCATTATATTATAAATGGTATTATCCTTTAATTTAGCTCCAACACCAATAAAAGGAGTAAATAATCCGCGCAATAGTTTTCAATTAGTTTTATCTCGATCTCTTCTAGCAAAATATGAATAACCACTAACATCTTCGGCGGATCCACATTTTGTTGCATAAGAATATCCGTTTACATATTTAAGAGAAGTGTCAGAATCAACAAAAATAGCAGACGCTAAAGTTTTGCTTTCTTCCGTAGACGAGCCCCCACTTAAAGATCAATGCCTATTATTTAAAGAATCTTTATTTAGATCGCCCGCTGATTTATATGATTTTAAAGAAAACTCGTTACCGTCAAGAATTGATTGAGTAGATGGTATAACACAAGCATCTAAAGACAACAGGCCTGAGCATTGAATGTTTTTAGTAATTATTTTTCTAGATCCAAAATCTTCGGACAGGCAGCAATTTTTATTTAAAAAAGATTCAGAAAATCACCCTTCTGCGTCTTTAAGCATTGGCGTATAACTTATAGTATCTACACCAATAGACATACCTTGACATAAAATGGTTGGGATTCTTTTTTGTCGAACAATAAAATAACCTTTAACTTTCCTTTTCTTTAATTGTTCGAGAACATTTGTCCCTAAAGTTATTTTATAATATAATGGTTTAACCTCATTGTTCTCGATAACTTCAACAAAAGGATTTTTAAATACTCCATAAGTATTCGCTAGAACCCCGCCATCTATATAGGTGTTTCGTTGTAAATAATTTAAATTTCCGTCATCGTCTAATAACTCTCCGTCTACGGCGCCATTGTTGGCGCCATTATTAGCGCCATCATTAGATTCCGTCTTATCTGTAAATATATTATCAAATTTACAACCGCGTAAAGCAAATACTGGGGTCAAAGAATCATCATTTAATATATAAACGATTCCTAATCGATAAATTTCTTCTGGTCAATAACCTAACCTATAATAAATATTATAAGGATTGTAATATTCAGATTGTGATTCATAATCATTATCTTGAATAGTATAATCCATTGGGTTTACATATCCGACACTATCCTCTGATTGTCTACACTCAACTTTAATGTAGTGAGAAATTGCTTGAAGATCCTTGATATCAACCGTGTCGGATTGAATATTGCCCATAAAAAGCATATTCTGAACTTGCGCCTGTGTTTTAGCAGCAGATACTGTATAATATTGAATATTGATATCATCTGTTGTGATATCAACAATGTCTTCGTATCCAGTTAAATTTATATAGGCAACATCGTCTTTAATATCAAATGGCTCTTTAAACATTCCAGCTTTAGAAAGCCGTACACCATTAGTGTCGCTTGTTTCCCTAGTAAAATAAACATATAATTTAGAATATGTCCTATCTATATTGGAAATTTTAAGCGTTATAGATTTATCTGTCCTTTCGTCCTGGAGCGTGCCTGATATTGAATAAATTTTTTCAAAACGACCTTTAAATATTGAAACCTGTCCTGATTCGGCTACAAAATCTGTTTTATTATAATCCTCATCAGCAAATCTAATGTAAAAAGTATAATTGCCTCCAATTAATTGACCATTATTAGCCATATTATAAAGATCGATTTTTGGAATTTTAGAAAGATTTTGGAACAAACGAGTGTCTTTATCAAAATTACTCTCTTCATAAAGATTTGTCTGATTAACTTGATTCCTATTGATAACTTTGAAACGATTGTCTTCTAACTTACTAAATCGAGTATTAATTATCTTAGGCGCGTTTTTATCGTCATTAATGATTAAATTAACAGACCCATCATAAGAAGGTTGGCATTCAATATCTAGCGGTTTTGATAAATCGATACTTCATTTGTCGCTATCGACATTCATTTCTGTTACTTTATCTTCACTATCCAATAGATTTCTTAATGCTCCATAACTAGTAGTAAGATCACCTTCTTGAGGATGTGTTTTTATGTTAAAATTAATTGTAATTTTATTTTCTTCCATAATTAACTAAGAGTTATTTCGCTATCATTATCTATCCAAGCTATAACATATTGCTTGGTGCCAACAGTATTAAAATTATGATGTCCTTCTGTCCAGAAACTCGCCTTAACCGTGCTCCCAGATGTTTTATTAAGCTGATTTGTTATCGCGATTAGTGGCGTTGTACTACTAGTAGATACTATGGAATATTCCAAAATATCATAATCCTGGTTACTTAAAATCCTGTCTGTTGCATATGTATTTTGTTGCCCATTAATTGTCGTATTTCTATTTTCAACTATTGAATTGAAATTATCCAAAGCGGATTCAAGCGTAGTTTTAATACCGTCCGATACATTAATAGTTTTTGTTTTTACATCAGAAGTTGTAATTGCGGGCAAATCGATCTCTCCATTAGGATTAGTTAAATTATTATTAGATATTAAATTGGTAAAAACCGATTTATCCTTCAACATGTTTATATCCAAATAAGAAAAACTGTTAAAACGCAAATCGTTTTCAATATTCAAATCGACAGTTTCGCCAGCATTACGTTTTCTTGCAGATTTTTCAATTGTTATAAAATATCCACTTCATTTGGAATCTTCTCCAGAACCGATTGTACATTGAATATATTTTGCGTTATTCTGAAAAGCATCAAACACCTTTGATATATTTTCGGTATATGTAGATTCGCTTATACCCAAGTAACCCTTAATTGGAATTAGTCTCATTCCAGTATATCCGGCCAGGTTTTCTTTAAAGGCTAAATAGAGCGAG
The DNA here is from genome assembly GCA_963588175.1 of Faecalibacillus sp. Taxonomy (GTDB): domain Bacteria; phylum Bacillota_I; class Bacilli_A; order RFN20; family CAG-826; genus UBA4951. Next base: position 48,830 of record CAVAGP010000007.1, read on the forward strand.
TAAATTGGTCCGCCATTATTTTTGTGTGTATTACAATTCGCTCAATCTTCTGATTTCCCATAGTCCCATCAAAGTTGAGCAACGTTTGATCCTCCACCGTCATAATAAGCCTGTATTTTAATTACAACAAAACCAACATCTACGCCATTAAACATAGAAGATGCAAAATTGCGAATAATAGATAAGGTACCCACGGTGTTACCATTAATCATTAAAGATGAATTAGATCCTGCGGTTATCCTAAAATTATAGTTTTTACCATATTCATCAACAGACCCATTGCGAGAGATAGCGCCGCTAATTTGATAATTCTTTTCACTCATTTGATATTTTATGGAGCGCGTTTGATAGTCAAATAAATTAGCGGTATTGCAGTTTTTAAGAACATACCTGTTTTCGATTTTATATTCCCCAGAAACACTATCTACTAATACCGAGTCTTTATTCAAGGAACCGGTTTTTTCATTAAAAGTCAAAGTTTCTAATGAATTGCCGTCTATAAGTATATTATACTTTGCGTTTTCAACTAAATTTGACCATAGCGGCCCAGTTAATAATGCGACATTTGGCTTGATTTTTAGGGACGCCTTATACGGGGCTTTGGCGATTGCATTAAAACAATATCCTAAATTATTTTGAAATTTTTCCAAAGCCTTTTTAGTAGTTTCGCTCAAACAAGTGTCATAACTTGTTGTAATATTTTTGGTATCTATTGTTTTATTATAACACTCTTTTTGGGTTCATATATTATATCCATCCGATGTAATAACATTGGTCGTATCGCCCGGATCTTCGATAGTTGGATTTCAATCCTCGATAGTATATTTATCTACATAACAAGTATTTAAATATCTTTGC